>NZ_CP022221.1:0-690000 GCF_004114935.1 Bradyrhizobium zhanjiangense | reverse complement strand
AACATCCTGAGCGATTCGGCAGGGAGCGGCGAGCCGATCGCGCTGGCCGATCTCGACGATGCCACCGAGCAGCCGCTGCGCGACGCTGCCGTCAATGCCGGCTTCCATTCCGTGCTGGTGGTGCCGCTGGTCGACCAGCAGGGCACGCTCGGCTCGCTGGTGGTGCTGCGCCGTGCCAGCGGCGCATTCGCCCCCAGCATCATCGGCCTGATGCGTACCTTCGCCAACCAGGCGGTGCTGGCGATGCGCAATGCGCGGCTGTTCACCGAGGTCGACCACAAGAGCCACGCGCTGGAGACGGCGAACGAGACCGTGCGCGCCCAGGCCGACAAGCTGCGCGAGCAGACCGAGCAGCTCAAGGACTGGAACAAGTCGCTGGAGGCGCGCGTCAAGACCCAGCTCGGCGAGATCGAGCGCATCCGCAAGCTCGAGCGTTTCCTGGCGCCGCAGGTCGCGCAGCTGATCGCCTCCTCCGACAGCCCCGAGGGGCTGCTCACCAGCCAACGCCGCGAGGTGACCGTGGTGTTCTGCGACCTGCGCGGCTTCACCGCGTTCACGGAAGCGACCGAGCCGGAAGAGGCGATGAACGTGCTGCGCGAATATCACGCAGCACTCGGCAAGCTGATCTTCAAATATGAGGGCACGCTCGACAAATATGCCGGCGACGGCGTGATGATCCTGTTCAACGCGCCGATTCAATTCGAGGACCACATCCAGCGCGCGGTGAAGATGGCGGTGGAGATGCGCGACACCATCGGCCCGCTGACCGAGCGCTGGCGCAACCGCGGACATAGCCTCGGCTTCGGCATCGGCATTGCGCTCGGCTACGCGACGCTCGGCCAGGTCGGCTTCGAGCAGCGGCTGGAATATGCCGCGATCGGCAGCGTCACCAACCTCGCCTCCCGCCTCTGCGGCGAGGCCAAGCCCAACCAGATCGTGGTGAGCCGCCGCGTCTACGGCATGGTCGAACCGTGGGTCGAAGCCCGCGCGCTCGACGACCTCCAGCTCAAGGGCTTCAATCACCCCGTGCTGGCGATGGAGATTTTGAACTGGCGCGAGGAGATGGCGAACGTGGTGGATGCCGCGGCGGCGCGGCGGCGAGGCTAGCCAAAACAAAAAAGTCGAAAAACAACCCCATGCACAGTAGGTGGGGTCTGTGAGATCAATGAGTTAGACGGGTCTCGCGCGGGTGCTGGCGTGATTTGACATGATCGGGCGCTCAGGCTGATCGCGCAGATGCGTAAAATTCCAGATCTTGGCGACGTGAGTCTGGGCGTTCACGGTGCGCTCCCGAGAAACGGATTGACGATGGTGAGCCCGCCGATGCTGCGGCCGTGTTGCAGGTCTTCGCTGTAGAGCGTGTCGCAGCCGGCCTCGACCGCCGCAGCGACGATCAGCGCATCATAAAAGGCAAGGGTGTGACCGCTGGCAAGCGCAAGCGCCGCGGCGTGCGTGTGTGATGTCAGCGGCAAGATGTCGGGAAAGCGAAAGCGGAGGGACTGCACAGCTGCCTCGATCATTGGCCAATCCTGCTTCTGCTTCTTACGCAACACGTTGGTGAACTCGTTGAGCACCTGCGCGCTGATGACACCACCGCCAGCAATCGTGTTCAGCGCTCGCTGGCGCTTTGTGTCGGTCGAATAGGCGTAGATCAGAATATTGCTGTCGAAGAAGGCGCTCACCGCTCGTTCGCCTCATCGCGATCGAACTTGTAGCCTTCGGGCAGGGGAAACTGGAACTGCTCCACCTGCCTGAGAAATTCCGCTCGCTTGTCGATCTTCTCTACTGCGAGCCGGCCCTTCGAGGCCTCCACCACGTTGAGCTCGTCGCCGGGCGAAAGATTCAGAGCCTCGACAAGCGCCTTGGGCAGGCGAACCGCCAAGCTATTTCCCCATTTGGAAACGAGCACGGGACCCTCCATGATATACATCAGCTACTGTATATCATAAAACGGATATCATTTCTCCTCAAGAGGCCTGCAGCCGATGCCTTCGTCTTGGGAGGCGCGCCGGCGAAGCCGAGGATCTCGCGCAATTCACCCTCCCACGAACCATATCCCGCGTCCCTGCGACCAATCCTCGCTTCGCGAAAATCCGGATGGAGACGACCTGTGGCGTTTGCCTTGCCTTCGCGTGCTTATGATTTGCAGATGCTGGACCGTCCCGCCGACCGCGCGCGCGATCATGGCTGGGTCTATGGGCTGCCGCCGGGCATCACATCCGAGCAATGGCCGCTCGATCCGGTCAGCGGCTATCCGCTGATGCACGGTTTTACGCTTCTGCTGCCGGAGGATTATCGCGTGCATGGCGAAGACATCGCCGCGGTGTCGTTCTTTGCCACCGCGCCCGATCACAATGACGGCGGCGCGCCTGATGATCCCGAAATCCGCGAGGCCGTGCTGGCGCTATCAGCGCATCCGCGGCTGTCGCGGATGACCGACATCCTCGACTATGAATATGCCGCGCTGCTGCTCACCAAGGCCGAATATGAGGGCGCGTTCGCGAGCCCGCCGGCGCCGATTGCACTTGCGACGGCCGAGCGGCCGCGCTGGCTCGACGTCGGCGGCGCCAGCGCCTTCTTCGAGGCCGCGCCGCCTTACGGGCAGAAGATGTTCGCCAGCGCTCCGCGCGCTGCTCTCATTGAAAATCGCGCGATTGCCTTGACGCCGCGCGCGAGCGATCCGAACGCCGGCAAGGGCCCGCAGGATGAGCACACACGCGAGAAGGCGCCGACCGGCTATCAGCCCTACTACTATTACGTCGGCGGCGTGCCGGGCCGCGACAATTTCCGCCTGCACGACTGGAGCAAGGACCACGCCCACAACCATCTCGGCGGCACCATGCGGCCGTGCCAGGCGGCGCCGGAGATGAGCCCGTTCTACATCGAGTTCGAGGAATATTTCGGCGGCTACAATTTTGGCGGCGGCAATGCGCAGCTCGACTTCAGGGATATGAAGTTCGACTGGGCGTGCGGGTGATCACGCCCCCCGCTTCGGCCCAATCGCCTCAAACCCGGCCTTCTGTTCATCGCTCAAGTCCGCCTCGAAATCGTCGAGCGCATCGCTGATGCCGCCGACCGCTTGCAGCATCGTCTCCAGCCGCGCTTTCACGGCGGCGAGGCGGGCCTGCGGTGTCGCGGCGGTTTCCGCCGGGCAGGCGCTCAGCGTCTCCATGGTGCGCAGCGTGGTATCCTGGAGCACCTCAAAGCGGGCGCGGGCGGTCTCGTCGAGCTTGAGCGTGGAAGCGATGTCATTCGCGGGCCATTGTTGCTGCACCAGCTGCTCGTATTGGCGCTGCGCCTTTTCATCGTAGCGGGGATCGTAGCCCGGCTTGCACGCGGCGGCCGCCTGCGCGTCCTTGGGCTGAGCCGCGGCAAGCGCGGCGCGACGCTCATTGCCGAGCGCATTGAGTCTGGCTTTCTGGTCGTCCTTGAGGAGGCCGACGAATTTCGCAAGCGGCGGCGCGACCGCGTCAATTGCCTTGATCATGGCCTCGAGCCGCTCGCGCATCAGGCCGAGGCGCTCGGCGGCCGTGTCCGGGGCCTGCGCCGGGCAGGCGGCCCGGATGGTGTCGCGCGCAGCGTTCCAGGCGGATGCGAGCTCGTCGAGCGCGGTGCGCTGCGATTCGTTCGGCGCTACGGCGGCAGTGATGCGTTCGACGGGCAGACCGCCGGTGTCGCTGGTTTCGCAAAGAGTCTCCGCGGACGGGGTGCGCCGCGCGCGCCGGCCTTGCGGTGCAGTGTAGGCGGCAAGCTCCGTGGCCGCATAAGGCGTGAAGATCGCGGCATAGATGTCGCCATAGCCATAGAGCGAGAGGCTGGTAGTGTCGCCGAAGATGATCGCGGTGGTGAGATCGTCATGCGCGAACGGCCAGAACACCGGGCCGACCCAGCCATAGCTGCCATCGGGATGGCGCCACCAGCCCTGCGGACGGCGACCGCCCTGCCAGCCCGACAGCGCGGCCTGCGCGGTGAGCGCCGCACGCAGGACGTAAGGGTTGGCCGGCTGGCCGCGCTCGGCGCCGCGGGGATCCTGCGACCTCAGCGCGGCCGAGCGGTATCGGCCGCCGCGCACCGCCATGCGGGCTTGGCGCAAGCGCGACAGGCCGATCATGTGGCCGACGGCAAAACGTGCCACGCCGAGCGGACCGCCGCGCAATCCGAACTGGGCCTCGGCCTTGTCAGGCAGCAGCACTGCCCCAAACATGAGGACAGCGCCCGCCAGCGCCAGTCCCATGCGTCCGGACATGAAAACTGACCTGACCACCTCGGCCTCCTCCCAACGCCAAGCGCGCACTGCGTCGCATCACAATGACGCGCGGGGGAACCGATAGTTCCGGAGCGACACAGGGCAAAGCGTCGCGGGCGAGCTTATCGCCGGCATTAGGTAGCAAACTCACCAAAACCAAGAATCAGGTTGCCGAATCAGCCCGCCTAGAAGCGGGCTTTTGACTCTAGGGAGTCGGTCTAATCCGAGGTTCAAAACTACGTTGACAATCAATATACGGAATTTGTTGTAGAAATCGCAACAACACCAAGAGTGTGAATAGCCATGAAAGACCTAGAAGTCTAGTTTGCAACGGAACCCGACATCGTGTACCTAGGGGAAATCGCAACCCCGGAAACGGACGCCATGTCCAAGACTGTTGATCAGGTCATTAGCGAGCTTGCTGCCGAGATCACCTCGGACGAGGCCGCGCTTCGTAAGAAGAAGGAAACGGTCAATACGCTCTGCGGCGCGGTGGGCAGGCCGCCCGCGTATGCACTTGAGGTCGCCTCGTCGGCAGTACCGACGCAGATTCGGTCGGATCAATTCTATGGCCAGCCGCTTGCGGGATCAGTGCGGACGATTCTGGAGATGCGCCGCGCTCAAAATCTAGGGGCGGCGACCATCAAGGAGATATTCGAGGCCCTTACTAAGGGGGGCTATGAATTCGATACCAAGTCAGACGACATTGCACAGAAGTCCCTTCGCAATTCGCTCGCTAAGAATACGGCGCTGTTTCACAAGCTGCCGAACGGCCAATTTGGGCTGCTCGCCTGGTATCCGAACGTAAAGAAGCCGAGGCAATCGCTTCCTGTGGAACCTCTGTACCCAACTGCGGAGGACCATGACGCTGTGGCCGAAGAATACGCGAGTTGGGAGAAGTAGGATTCAACGAAATCCGGGGCCGCAAGGCCCCGGTAGATCGCAGTCTAACCAAGTGTGGAAGCCGCTAGGGGCGGCTCGAAAGGTAGGTGGTACATGACAACATAGAGCTATCGAGTACGCGGGAGAGGCTATCCGTCACGTTGCAGCGTGGCTGGTAGCTTCTCGGACGGGCCGGGGCTGGTGCCGCTCGCCGGATTTCCACCTGTGCAAGCTTGGGTCCAATCCCCAACCGGTCCACCATTCTTCCGATCGGTCACTATAAAATAGCAGTTCGATATAAAATTAGCTAGCGCGGCACGACGATGCCGCGCTGTTTTTCGTAAGGCGAGGTCGCTAAGTTTAGCGAAAGTCGCCCGTTTGTCGGACGAGGAAGCCTATCAGACCTTCAAACTGATCCGCTGGGCCGTCACTAACGGCGAGCCGTTTTGCCCCAAGTGCGGCTGTGTCGCTGTTTACACCTACCAAACCCGCAGGCTTTTCAAGTGCAAGGGTTGCAACCACCAATTCAGCGTCACGTCGGGCACGATCTTCGCCAGCCGTAAGCTGCCAATCCGCGACTACCTCTTGGCGATCGCGATTTTCGAGTTTGCTACCTAATGCCGCTTATCTCTCCCTGCTTGCGGACCGCTTTGTGGCGAGAGGGAGGGGAAGACCGTGCCCGTCACTGCGCCTTTGGCGGCATCACGAAGGTCTGGCCGGGATAGATCAAATTGGGATTGTGGATCTTGTTGCGGTTGGCGTTGAAGATCACGGCGTAGCGGGCGCCGTCACCATAGGCGAGCTTGCTGAGCGCCCACAGGCTGTCGCCGCGGGAGATCACACGGCTGCCACCCGCTTCCGCAGGTGTGCCACTGAGTGCGTCCGCGGGGGAAGCCGATGCGACAGCCGTCCCCGCTGCCCGGGTCATTACCTTCGGCTTCGGAGCACCCATCAATCTGGGCCGAGCCGCGGGCCTGTCGGGCGCTGAGGCCAAGTGTGGCGACGCCGAGGGCAAGGAGGCCACGACTTCAGGCTTGTCGTCGGTCTTCTCGGCCCGCTTCGCCTCTTGTTTCGCTTCTTGCCGCGCGGCGGGTGCCGGCGGCGGCGCGGCCTCGGCGATCGTCACCGGCATGCTGCGGCTGGATTGCGTGACGGTCCCGTCGGTCGATTTCGCCCGCAGGGTCAGCTCATAGGAACCGGCGGGAAGCTGCGGCGGGGTCATCACGAACTGGCCCGACGCATCGGCCGTGACGGTGTCGAGCGGCTTGCCGTCGCGCAGCAACTCCACCTTCGCACCCGGCGTGGCCTGGCCGGCGATCACCGCCGCCTCGCCATGATCGTCGATGCGCGCGACGTCGAAACGGGGACCCGCATCGCTTGCGGCCGGCAGCGGCTTGACCGGCGCGAGATCCGCCAGTGCCGTGACCTGCTTCTGCGTCTCGGCCAGCGCGCCCGCCTTCGGCTCGGGCGCCGGCGATGCGGCCGGTGCCGGCGGCGCGCTGGCGCCAAGCTTTTGCTCTTCCGGCTTGGGTTCCGGCTTCAGCGCGGGCTTGGTTTCGACCTTCGGTTCGGACTTGGGCTCGATCTTGGCATCGACTTTGGCTTCGGCCTTGGCCTCCGGCTTGGCGGCGACTTCGGTCTTCGCCTCGCCCGGCAGCAGGCGGCGCAGTTCGGTGGGGCCGATCACCAGCACGGTGCCGCCCACCGCGAGCAGACAGAAGGCAATGAAGGCCTTGGATGCGGTGATCATCGGAAATGAACCTTGGGACGCAAATCAGCCGAGGGCAGCAAATTGCGCCGTTTTCGCTGCGGCAGCAAGACGATCGTTGGGATGATGCGCAGCCGCGCCCGAGATGAACCGGCAGGGCCCTGTCGGCGTCAAATCAACGAGACCGCATTGCGCCCAATTTTTTTAAGGATTTTCCCCGTGAACGCATTTTGCCGCCCCGCACCATGGCTGGCGCTTGTCCTGACGCTGGCCGCATCGCCCGCATTGGCCGCATCCGGCCCGCCGCCGGGTTTCGTCCTCACCGACAATGCCGACCTCGCCTTCACCTCGCCCGACGGTGCCACCAAGCTCGAGCAGTACATGAAGGACGGCGGCGATTTCGACGTCAAATGGCAGGTCTGGGCCCGGCGCGGCGAGCAGATGACCGAGCTGAAGCCCGAGCAAGGTTATGGCGCCGGCTTCCGCTTCACCAGCGACTCGCAATGGCTGGTGCGGATGCAGAAGACCGGCTCGGGCGAGCAGGACCTCTTTCTCTACCATGTCGAGAAGGGCGCCTTCGTGAGCGCGACGAAGCATTCGCTCAGCGATCTCGCCTGGGCCTATTTCCACAGCCGGCCGGACACGCGGAAGATGAAGCTCGACTACCACATCTCGGCCAATCTCGTGAAAGGCACGGAAGAGGCCTATCGCGGGCTCGGCGTGAAATGGCCCGACAACCGTTACCTCGTGATCTCGCTGTCGGGCGAAATGGACAAGCACCCGAAGAACGTCGCCATGAAGGGCCTCGCCGACTGGCGCTGTCGCTATGATCTCAAGTCCGGGACCTTCGACGTGCCGGCGATGTTCGCCAAGGCGAATGCGGAAGCCTTGAGGTGGGAGATCCGGCGGTGACGCCGGGGAACAACCCCCTGATTCCGTTCCGATTCATATTTTCGTAACCCTTGCTGGTAACGGGGTCTTGTCGGTTTTGCTGCATCTTGCGCCCCACGGGAGGGCTGGATGGGCACATCGATCCGATGGACCGCGCGGATGCGCGCGTTGCTGCGCCGCTTGCGCGGGGCACCGCTGACATGGCTGATCGTCGGCGGCTTCGTGCTGATGGCCGCGACCGCCATCGGCACCGCGCTCACCGTCGACCGCTTCCGGCAGAACGCGATCGAGAGCGGCCGCGACAGCCTGGAAAACTCCGTCCGCATGCTGGCGCGGCATTTCGACCGCGAGTTCGAGGACTTTGCGGTGCTCCAGAAGAGCATCATCGCCGAGCTCGAAAGCCGCGGCATCGAATCCGCCGAGGTGTTCCGCAGCGAGATGGGCACGCTCGCCATGCACGAGGTGCTGCGCGCAAAGGCCAGCGGCTGGTCCGACGTCGCCGGCGCCAACGTGTTCGATTCCAAGGGCGTGCTGATCAACTCGTCGCGGCGCTGGCCGGTCGCCGAGATATCGGTGGCCGACCGCGGCTATTTCAATCGGCTCAAGAACGATCCGGCCGCGCAGGAAGAGATCGAGGTCGTAAAGGGCCGCCTCGGTAACGGACCGGCGATCGTGTTCGCCCGGCGCGTCTCCGGCCCGCACGGCGAATTCCTTGGGCTCGTCTCGCGCGCGATCGCGCCGGAGCAGCTCGAATCCTTCTTCGCCTCGACTGGGCTGGGCGAAGAATCCTCGATCGCGATGCATCACCAGAACGGCCAGCTGCTCGCGCGCATCCCGCATGTCGATGCGATGATCGGGCAGAACTACCGCAAGGGCACGCCCGAGCAGATGGCGGTGTTCGAGCGCACCTTCGTCACCACGAAGCTCGCAAGCCCGATCGACGGCAAGGACCGCATCGTCGCTTCGCGCCTCCTCACCGGCGAGCCGCTGGTCGTGATTGCGACCAAGTCGCTGGATGCGACGCTCGCCACCTGGCGCACGCAGACGAAGTTCTTCGTCACGGTGGCCGTGCTGTCGATCGGCCTGCTCGTGCTCACGCTCTATCTGATCTTCCGCCAGGTGACGCACCGGCTCTCGCTGGAGAAGCAGCGGCTCGACACCGCCATGAACACCATGACGCAGGGCCTGTTGATGTTCGATCAGGACGAGCGGCTGATCGTCTGTAACCGGCGCTATATCGAGATGTACGCTCTGTCGAGCGAGGTGGTGAAGCCCGGCGCCCATTTCCGCGACGTGATCCAGCATCGCCACGACACCGGCTCGTTCCACGGCGACGTCTCGTCCTATTGCGACGACATCCTGAACAATGTCGGGCGCACCCAGAGCACCATCGTCGAGACCGCCGACGGCCGGCTGATCGAGATCAAGAACCAGCCGGGCGCGGCCGGCGGCTGGCTCGCCACCCATGACGACGTCACCGCGCGCATCCGCGCCGATGAGCGTATCGCCCATATGGCGCATTACGACGCGTTGACCGACCTGCCCAACCGCGTGCTGATGCGCGGGCATCTGGAGCGCCGCGTCGCCGAGCTTGCCCAAGGCAAGCCGTTCGCGATCCTCTATATCGATGTCGACGAGTTCAAGGGCGTCAACGATTCGCTCGGACACGAGGTCGGCGACGAGCTGCTGCGCCAGGTCGCGAACCGTCTGCGCGCCTGCGTCAGCGGCAACGACATGGTGGCACGGCTCGGCGGCGACGAATTCGCCATCATCAAGGCCGGCACCAACGATGAGGCCCAGCTGACCACGCTGGCGGAAACGATCTTGAATGCCCTGCGCACACCCGTGAACTGCAAGGGCCAGGAGATCCCGACCGATGCCAGCATCGGCATCGCGATCGCGCCCGACCATGGCGACAATATCGACGACCTGCTCAAGCGCGCCGATCTCGCTATGTACGCCGCGAAGTCGGAAGGGCGCCGCACCTTCCGCGTCTTCTCACCCGAATACGACGCCAAGGCGAAGGCGCGCCGGCAGCTCGAGCTCGATCTGCGGCAGGCGCTCGCGCGCAGCGAGTTCGAGGTGCACTACCAGCCGCTGGTCGACCTCGCGGCCAATGTCGTCACCGGCTGCGAGGCGCTGCTGCGCTGGCGCCACCCGGAACGCGGCATGGTTTCGCCCGCAGACTTCATTCCGGTTGCGGAAGAGACCGGCCTGATCGGCGAGATCGGCGAATGGGTGCTGAAGCAGGCCTGTACCGAGGCCGCGAGCTGGCCCGGCCAGATCCACGTTGCGGTGAACGTGTCGCCGGTGCAGTTCCGATCGCGAACGCTCGCGCTCAAGGTCGCCGCCGCGCTCGCGGAGTCGGGGCTGGCGCCGGAACGGCTCGAGCTCGAGATCACCGAGACCGTGCTCATTCGCGATGACGAGGAGGCGCTGACCATCCTCCAGCAGCTGCGCGAGCTCGGCGTACGAATCGCGCTCGACGATTTCGGCACCGGCTATTCGTCGCTGAGCTATCTGCACCGCTTCCCGTTCGACAAGATCAAGATCGATCGCAGCTTCATCAGCGACATCGGCGAGCCCGAGGATTCCTCGCCGATCGTGCAGGCCGTGGTGCACATGGCCGCCGCCCGCCGCATGGCGACGACCGCCGAAGGCGTCGAGACCGAGGCCCAGCGCGAGGTGCTGCGCCAGCTCGGATGCAGCCAGATGCAGGGCTGGCTGTTCAGCCCCGCGGTGCCCGCGGCGAAACTGAAACAGCTCTTGTCGGCGCAGGCCGCGGCGGCTTGAGCCGCGCGCTCATGACTGCCGCTCCATCCGCGGTGTCCGAGACGATCGGCACCGAAGGGCTCGTGATGCGGTTGAACTGATGGCACGCGACCGCCTGTCACGCCTTTTGTCATAAAGCGTTTCCCTCCCCCTCCGCCCATCGTGCGTTCGCGAAACCCCGCGCCTGCTTGGAGCAGGATCGGACAAAGCGTGGCCGCTTCAGGCAATACGCTGGGCACTCACAGCCATAGAACGCGCACCGGCCCGTACAAATACGGGCGACTGATTTGAAGTTCGACTGATCAGGAGGCGCAACTATGACCGGAAACTCCGCTCCCATGCGCGATCCCCCGCAGCAGGGCTTGCCACCTGCACTTGGCGGACAGGGGGAGGACAACTCGCATTCCGACCGGCGCGCCGCCGGTGCGGAGATGGCGCGCGTGCTCAGGACCGAGCCATTTCGCATGGCGCTGGATGCCTCCGGCGCCGGCATCGCGCACTGGAGACACGATCCACTGCACGACGTCGTCGAGCCCATGAGCCACCACGTGATCATGGCCTACAACGGCGTGATGCAGCGCATGGAGCGGCGCTCGGGACGATCGGTTGCGATCGGTACGTTTCGCCCCGGGGTCCTGATCATCATTCCGGAAGGATCGAGCTCCAGGTGGGACATTCCGAAGCCCGTCGACGTGGTTCAGCTCTATCTTCCCGATGCGACGCTGAAGCGCATTGCCGACGAGGCCGGAACCACCGGACCGGCCGACCTGCTGGAGCGAACGGCGCATCCCGATCCCATCACGTCCCGACTGCTCTTGAGCGCGGCGGACGCGCTGGAGGGCCATGGCGCGCTGGATAATCTGTTCCGGCATCAGCTGACGGATCTTCTGGCCACGCGCGTTCTGGCGGCCCATTCAGGCTCGCCGACCACGTTGCAGCCGACCATGGGCGGGCTGTCGCCGAAAGTCCTGCTCCGTGCGATCGAACGATTGCGGTCTGACAGTGATGCGGACGTCTCGCTCGATGCGCTGGCGTCCGATGCCGGTCTGTCGCGCTTTCACTTCTGCCGCGCCTTCAAGGAAAGCACCGGGTTGTCGCCGCATGCCTGGCTCCGCCAGCACCGGCTGGAGCAGGCCATGAAGATGCTGCGCGACAGTGACGATGCGGTGGTCTCGATCGCAGCCGCGCTTGGCTATTCCTCGCAGACGGCATTCGCAGCCGCCTTCAGGAAGCTGACCGGCGAGAGCCCGAGCGATTGGCGCAGGCGCCAGCGTTAGCAGCAATCGCGCTGCAATCACGGCAATCGCTCTGGCGCAGCGGCAGATCCGATCCGCTAAACCATCACCATGCCCAGACCAATCGACGGAGACCGAAGATGACCTGGAAAAAGATGACCTGGAAAAACTTCATCAGCCGGAGGGTGATCGCCTCGCGCCGCCGAGGCCTTGCGACTGCAACCTTGTACGGACTCTCGCTGGCCGTTCGCTTCACGTCCGCGACGGGCGAGGAGGTGGAGATTCCCGCGCAGGCCCTGCACCGAGCCTACCCGCTGATGTCGATCATGACCCGGGACGGCTCCGGCCTTCCTTACCAGGACTGGAGCCCGAGGGCGGCTCAGTCGGTCATCTTTCGCCGAGGCTGGCCATCGAGTTCGCAGCTGTCGCGCTGCGTAGCGCCTTAAGACCAGCGATTCACTTCATCCCTTCTCATCTCTTCGTGCCGTCGCCGAACGCGGCCCTCGACGGAGCAGCGACGGCTCGCGCACGGACTTTCGAAACTGCCTACCAAGGAGCAACCCCATGCGATTAGTCATCATCGGCGCCGGCTTCGCCGGCATGTACGCCGCCCTTTCCGCAGCCCGCCTGCGCGAGATTCAGGGCGTCTCGCCGGAGGCGCTCGAGATCGCGCTGGTGGCCCCCGAGCCGACGCTCGTGGTTCGCCCGCGGCTCTACGAACCGAAGCCCGAGACCCTGACGGCGCCCCTGCTCGACGTGCTCGAGGCCATCGACGTCACCTATGTGCAGGGCATCGCCGAGACGGTCGACACCAAATCCTGCATGGTAAAGATCGCCACCGCGAAGGGCACGAAGAAGACACTCTCTTACGACCGCCTCGTCGTGACCACCGGCAGCCGGCTGTTCCGTCCGAACATTCCGGGTCTTGCCGGCCATGGCTTCAGCGTCGATTCGCTCGACGATGCGATTGCGCTCGACAAGCACCTGCATGGCCTCGCCAAGCGGCCGGCCACGAACGGGCGCGACACGGTCGTCGTCGCCGGCGGCGGCTTCACCGGCATCGAGGCCGCCACCGAAATGCCGGCACGGCTTCGCGACATCCTCGGTACCAACGCGAAGTCCCGCGTCATCATCGTCGAGCGCAACAATGCGATCGCGCCCGACATGGGCGCAGGCCCTCGACCCGTCATCGAGGACGCCCTTCACAAGCTCGGTGTTCAAACCCGCCTCGGTGCCGGCGTCACCTCGCTCGACGAGTCCGGCGTCACCCTGTCCAGCGGCGAACACATCGAGACCGAGACGGTGATCTGGGCGGCGGGCATTCGTGCCGCGCCTTTGACCGCACAGATCCCCGCCGAGCGCGACAGTTTCGGCCGCTTGCTGGTCGACCGCTGCTTGCAGGTGCCAGGCGTCCAGGGCGTATTCGCGGCCGGCGATGCGGCGCGTGCCGCCTGCGACGACGAGGGCAATTACGCGCTGATGTCGTGCCAGCACGCCACGCGCATGGGCGCCTTCGCCGGCAACAATGCGGCCGCGGAGCTGCTGGGCCTGCCGACCAGGCCCTATCACCAGAAGGCCTATGTCACATGCCTCGATCTCGGCGAAGCCGGCGCGCTGTTCACGCGCGGCTGGGAGCGCAACGTGGAGATCGTCGGCGAGGTCGCCAAGAAGACGAAACGCGAGATCAACACCGTCTGGATCTACCCGCCGCGCGCCGAACGTGCCGTCGCGCTGGCCTCGGCCGATCCGGAGCGCGTGACTGACCTCTAAGCACTCACACGACATCGGCCACGCCTCCACACGCGGTCTCAATCGATCGTGGCTGGACTGCGCTGTCAGCAAAGAAGGAGATCGAACATGAAAAGTGAAAATGTCGTCATCGTGACGGGAGGCAGCTCGGGCATCGGGCGCGCGGCGGCACTACGTTTCGCCAGACAAGGCGACAAGGTGCTCGTGACCGGCCGCCGTCCCGGCCCTATCGAAGAAACGGTTGCCGAGCATGCAAACATTGCCGGCCTGGTTGCCGATGTCGCCTCCGCCGAAGATGCCAGGCGCACAATTGCCAAGGCGGTCGATACCTGGGGCAAGGTCGATGCCTTGGTGAACAACGCAGGCGCAGGCGCAATTCTTCCGCTGGTCGACGCGACGGCCGATCGGATCATGGACATCTTCTCCGTGAATGTGATCGGCCCAAGTCTGCTCGCCGCTGCTGCTCTGCCTCACCTCAGGGCAACACAGGGCGCAATCGTCAATGTCTCGAGCACTTTCGGTCACAGGCCGGCGGGCGCCCTGTCGCATTACGCAGCCAGCAAGGCGGCATTGGAGCACTTGACTCGCTGCTGGGCGCTGGAGCTCGCACCGGTCGGTATACGCGTGAACGCGGTCGCTGCGGGGCCCACGGAATCCGGCGCTCTGACTGGCATGATGGGGCTGTCCCTGGAGCAGGCTGCCGCAATCAAGGAGCAGGAGCGCGCGCGCATACCGCTCGGGCGGCGCGGCGTTCCGGACGATGTCGCAGAATGGATCGTCCGGCTTGCCGGCCCCGCCTCAGAATGGGTGACGGGCCAGGTGGTCGCGATCGATGGCGGCTTGGGACTGGCATAGCTGCCCGCATGCGTTGGCAGCAATCACCCTATAGCGACGGCAATCGCTCTGGGGCACTCGCACGTCGCGTTCGATAAATCATCACGGGACAGCACCAGCAATGAGCGCGCCACCAATCTCCGAACATCTCACCAGCATTGACCGCGCCGCCCACGGAAGACGCGCGGTCTTTTCCCAAACTGAACGTCAAGACAGAGCGCAGGAGCTTTCAACAATGAATCAGACGATCCGCAACACCCAGGAGAAGACGAACATGAACTTGCACGACACTGCACATCTCGGCAGAGGCCCCGAAGAGCTGGTCCCGTCGCGGTACGCGCTGCGGATCGGCGAGATCGACGTGCTGGTGATCAGCGATGGGGTGCTGACGCTGCCAGGTGCGATGCTGGCCCACAACGCCGACCCGGCCGTCCGCGCGGCCTGGCTGAAGGACATGTTCCTGCCGCCGGATGCTTTCGATTGGGCGCTGAACGTGGTCGTGGTGCGCAGCGGCGGCCAGACCATCCTCGTCGACGCTGGACTAGGGTCCGACCCTGACTTGCACCTGCCGCGGGCCGGGCAGTTGAGCAAGCGACTGGAAGCCGCCGGCATCGATCTTGGGTCCGTGACCGACGTGGTGCTGACGCATATGCACATGGACCACATTGGCGGCCTGCTCGTCGACGAGGTCAGGGACCGGTTGCGCGCGGACCTGCGCATCCACGTGGCAGCCGCCGAGGTCAAATTCTGGGAGGCGCCCGATTTCTCCCACGTCGCGATGCCGCCGGGATTTCCGGATGCGCTTCGGGCAACCGCCAAGCGATTCGCGAAAGAGTACCATAACCAGCTGCGCACCTTCGAGGACGAGCACGAGGTGGCGCCGGGCGTGGTGGTCACGCGCACCGGCGGCCACACCCCCGGGCACAGCGTGGTCCGCCTGGCATCCGGCGGCGATCGGTTGACATTCGCCGGCGACGCCGTGTTCACCGTCGGATTCGATCACCCCGAGTGGCACAACGGCTTCGAGCACGATCCCGAAGAGGCGGCCCGCGTTCGTGTCCGTCTCCTGCGGGAGCTGGCGGCGAACGAAGAGCTCCTCGTCGCCACTCACATGCCGTTCCCATCGGTCGGCCGGGTGGCGGTCGACGGCGACCACTTTCGCTGGGTGCCGGCGTTCTGGGACTACTGACCGCTAGAAAGCATGATCCGAACCTGACGGGCCGCGTTGGCGCAAAGTCTGCTGCGGTTTAAGGATCATGCTCAGCGCGAACCGAAGCGCGATGACGATCACCCGATCTCATCGCGCTTTGCCGCACGACAGAAAGTCTACATCATGCCTTTTGCGGCACGCACTTCGGCGATCTCGGCGTCGGGATGGCTGACGATGGTCGCAAACATGATGCCGCTGATGATCAGCGACCAGGCGGTGTCCCAATAGATCCAAAACACGTGCCAGCCTCCGTCTCGATCTCCTCCGCCCGCGGGATCAGGGTAACGGCAAGGCGAGGCTGCCGTTCCCGGTGCGCATGCGGGGCTATTCTTGGTCGGCGGGGCGCTGCGACCGGTTTGACCGGTGTGGCGCTTTGCCACGACGTCCTCGTCGCGCTCGCCCTGATGCGGGCGCGGCGGCGGCTTGGGCTGGCCTTGCTGACCGCCATGCTTGCCGCCCATGTCGGGCTTGCCTTCGAGATCGTTTTCACGGGGCATGATGCTTCAATGCGCTGGCGCGGCATTGGTTCGCATTGTGAACGAGGTCATAGGATCGCCGCGGTTTGCGGTGCACGATCGTTGCCCGAGGCATCGAGATTCGACCGGCGGATTAGGCCTGATGCGGAGACGACTGATCGCCTGGACCATCCTGACCTGCGGGCTGCTTGCGGTCACCGTATGGACCGTGCTCGGTCCGCCCAATTACCCGCCCGGCCCCCATTTGCCCTCCCGCAGCGTGGCGGCGGTGCGGTAGCCTCCGGGCGACCGATACAATTACGGCATCGATCAATCCCAACTGGAATTTGGTACGACGGCGCGCCTCCCGCTATCCTCGACGGCAAAACGACAATGCCGCACCGGCTTTGAGGAGGAGACCATGTTGAGACCGACCCGACGCATCGCATCGCGCCTGCCGCACGTTGCGATCGCCACCACCCTCGCCTTTCTCGCCCTCATCCCTGGAGTCCGTGCCGGCATGGCCGAAACCTTCGCTTATGTCGGCAACGCCGACAGCAACGACATCAGCGTGTTCAAGATGGCCGAGAGCGGCGAGATGATGCCGGTGCAGACGGCCGCCTTCACCGGCGTCGAAAAGCCGGGATCCTCGACGCCGCTCGCGATCACCCCCGACAAGCGCGTGCTGATCGCCGGAATCCGCTCGCAGCCATACCTCGCGGTGAGCTTCGCGATCAACCCCAAGACGGGCCAGCTCAGTCATATCGGCAACGGACCGCTCGCCGACAGCATGGCCAATATCGCCATCGATCGCAGCGGCAAGTTCCTGTTCAGTGCCTCCTATGGCGGCAACAAGGTCGCGCTGAATCCGCTTCAAGCCAACGGCGTCGTCGGTGAGCCGAAGCAGGTGATCCCGACCGGGCTGAACGCGCACGCCGTCGTGTCCTCGCCCGACAACCGCTTCGCGTTCGCGACCAATCTCGGCTCCGACCAGGTGCTGAGCTTTGCGTTCGACGCCACGACCGGCACGCTGACGCCGAGCGATCCGCCGGCACACAAGCTGCCGGAAAAATCCGGGCCGCGGCACTTCGTATTCCACCCGGGTGGCAAGTTCGTCTATCTCGTTCACGAGCTGAACGGCGACGTCGCGGCGTTCAGCTATGACGCCAAGAGCGGCGCCTGGACCGAGATCCAGCGCACCAGCGCACTGCCCGAAGGGTTCAACGGCAAAGCCTCCGATAAAAAACCTTGGGCCGCCGACATCCACATCACGCCCGACGGGCGCTTCCTCTACGCCTCCGAGCGCACCACGAACACGCTCACCGCCTACAAGGTCGATGCAACAAGCGGCAAGCTGACCACGATCGGCAGCGTGCCGACCGAGAAGCAGCCCCGCGGCTTCAACATCGATCCCTCTGGGCGCTATCTCGCCGCGGTCGGCGAACTCTCCGACGGCATGACGGTCTATGCGATCAACCAGAGCAGCGGCGCGCTCGCCAAGCTGAAATCCTATCCCACCGGCAAGAAGCCGAACTGGGTGGAGTTTCTGAGCCTGCCGTGAGGGACGCGCGGCCGGCCTACGTAATCATCCGTAATTTCGCGAGGCCCGCCTTGGCGCGATATCATCGGGCATGGACCGTCAAATTGTCTTCAAGTGCCCCCAGACCGGCATGAATGTGCAATATCGGCTTGGCGACGAGCCAACCGATCGGACGCATGTTTCCGTGCCGTGTCAGGCCTGTACGCGCCTGCACCTGATCGATCGCGCCACCGGCAAGCTGCTGGGTGACCGCCGGAGCTGACGGCCCGCCAGCCCCGCTGCGACCTCCCCGTCCGGCGGGAGCGAACCTGATCTCCAATCGCGCGACTAATCAAAGACTTGCCACCGCGGCCCGCGCCGGCGTGGCATCCCGCCATGGGACAACGCTGCCGTAGTCCGGCCCGTTGCCATCTGCTATCGATTGAAGGGCTTGAACCCGTGGAATTTTCGATGCGTCATTTGCCCCGTGCCGTTGCCCGAAGCCTGTTTCCCGCAGCTATCGCTGGCGTGTTCGCTCTCGGCCCATATCAGGCTGGAGCCGCCGAGGACGATGCCCCCAAGGGGCCGGCGGTCACGGTGCTGAAGGTCGCGAAATCCTGCTTCTCCGACATCGTCGAGGCCACCGGCACGATCATCGCGCGCGAGGAGACCTCGGTGCGGCCCGAACGTCCCAGCTTGAAGGTAACCGAGGTGCTGGCCGAAGCCGGCCAGACCATCACTGCCGGCCAGGTGCTGGCGCGGCTGGCGCTGCCGGAAGGCGGCACGCTTCAGGTCACCGCGCCGGTGGCGGGCGTGATCGCCACGTCGACCGCGCAGATCGGCAATTTCGCCTCGGCCAAGGGCGAGGCCCTGTTCACGATCGTGGCGCGCAGCGAATATGATCTGGTCGGTCTGGTCGCGACCACCGACATGCGCAAGCTCGCCGTCAATCAGCAAGCGACCGTGCGCATCGCCGGCGCCGGCGACATCGACGGCAAGATTCGCCGCATCGGGCCGACCGTCGAGCAAAACATCCAGCAGGGCATGGTCTATATCGGCATCTCCTCGCAGAAGCGCCTGTTGCTCAACGCGAGCGGGCGCGCGCTGATCAAGACCGGGCAGAGCTGCAACGTCGCGGTGCCGCTGACGGCCGTGCAATATTCCTCGGCCGGCACCGTGGTGCAGGTGATCCGCCGCAATCGCGTCGAGACCAAGCGCGTCGAGATCGGATTGATGTCGGGCGGCAATATCGAGGTCCGCGACGGCCTCAACGATGGCGACGTCATCGTCGCCCGCGCCGGCGCGCTGCTGCGCGAGGGCGATCCGGTGCGCCCGGTGATGGCGAGCGCGGAAGCGGCGAAGTAGATATCGCCGTCGTCATTGCGAGCCAACGGGTCCGCGCGTAGCGCGGCCCGATGACAGGCTCCGCGAAGCAATCCAGAGTCCCTCCACGGAGAGATTTCTGGATTGCTTCGTCGCAAGAGCTCCTCGCAATGACGAGGTGGCGACAGACGTGCGCTCAGGCACGGCTATCGTAGGGTGGGCAAAGCCACCGGGTCGCGCGAAACGCGCGCCCGATGACAGGCTCCGCGTGCCCACGTCTTTCGAAATGTTGGAGAGAATGGTGGGCACGGCGCTTTGCGCCTTTGCCCACCCTACGAGTGCTCGTATGACCTTAAAAAAAACTAGCCGCCGGCTTCGCCGAAACGGACGTCCTCGAGCAATGACGACGAGACGCTCGGGACCTGGTCGCCTTCGCTGGCGCGGGAGATGGCGACGCGGGTCTTGTTGAAGACGCTTTCGGCGCTGCTGCCTTGCGCATTGAGGTTGTTGAGGAGCTCGCTGACCAGCACGCTGTGCTCGCCCTTGCCGTCATCGACGACCTTGCCGGGCGAGGCCGAGGTGAGGATCAGCGCATTGTCGGACGCGCTGATCGGCGCGAGACCGTGGCTGTAGGAGCGGAAGCGGCGCTCGTAGGGGTTACGGCGGGAGGCGTCGACGACGACGAGCTTGGCCTTGGCGCCTTGCTCCTTCATCATGTCGAGCACGCCCTCGATGGAGACGCCGTGGCGGCGGACGTCGCTTTCTTTCCAGATCACGGCATCGACCGGCAGCATGTAGCTCTCGCGGCCGGCCTGCACGCCATAGCCGCCGAAGAACAGCATGACGACGCTGTCGTGCTTGATCCGGGACTTCAGGCGGTTGACGGCGCGGACCATGTCGTCCTTGGTCGCGTCTTCCACCATGTCGACGTCAAAGCCGCTCTTGCGCAGGGACGAAGAGAGCGCGCGTGCATCATTGATCGACTGCGTCAGGGGCGCGTTGGCGTCTGGGTAATGTCCATTGCCGATGACCAGCGCCAGACGCGTGGCATGGCCGATCGAGCCGGTGATCTGGTCGGTCGAGACGGCCTTGGCGGCGTCGATCGCGCGCATGTTGAGGGCAGCATGGGCGCCGATCACGAGGGACACCGTGCCGATGAGGGCGGCGGCGACGGCAATCGTGCGTCGGGAAAGGTCGAGCTGCCTTACATTCATCTCGGTTCGTTCCTGTGCCAAAGACCAGCCAAGCGCGCGCACACTGTTTGAGTAGCGCGATAGCGTCTTTAGGTTTGAGGGATTGGCCGGGGATGTGCCCCCGAATTGCGCGCAATTTGCGGCGCCGCACCAGACAAACCTTTAACCGGATATCGCCTCCCCGGCAATAGTTCGCCCAATATTTGAGCTAAGCAGCTGAAGATGTTAGATAATTCTCCGGCCCGATTTTCTCCGCTTTGGGTTCCCCCGGAGGCTTCCGGGGCCTCATCATGCAGCCCTCGTGCCGACTTTTTCCGTGACTCCCATCACATTTGTATTTCCTGCGAATCCGGGTAGCTTTTTCAACGACTTGCAGGGGGTGGCACGCGGCTGGGAGCGTGTCGGCCGGCCCCCGGCCAATGCCCCGCGACCAGGTATTTCATGAGCTTTCAATATTTTGCCGGCGCCGCCTGCCGGGCGCTGACGGCGCGGAAGGACGGCCCCTCGCTTTACGAGGTCTGCGATCCCGTGCTGGCGGGTCAGGCCGGCGGCGATCCGCATCTCGCCAAATTCTACAAGACCGCGCTCGGCAATCCCGCGCTGCGGGTGCTGCTGCGGCGGGCCGGATTGCCCGAGTTGCGCGACGAGGCCCGATTGGCGGCGCTGCGCCAGGCGCTCGCCCGTGCCCGCGACGAGGCGGAGCCCGACTGGGCGGCCGTCGGCCAGCCCGTGGCCGATCTCCTCGACAGCATCGCGCTCGACCATCCCAGGCCGCCGCCGGCCGTGTTCGTCGGCAAGGCGCCGCAACAATCGCAGATCGACGGCGTGATCCGCGACTGCGCGCAGCACCTGCTCGGCTCGTATCGCCGAAACGGTTTTCTGCCGACCTATGCCGCCTTCAACCTGATCGGCGATCCCGATTGCCGCGGACGCGAGCTGATCATGGCGCTCACCGGGCTGAACGCGCGCGGCTACAAGAATTCCTCGCTGCTGTTCAACCTCGCCCGCGTCTTCATCGCGCGCTCGCCGGCGCGCGCCGTGGTGCATCCGCCGTGGCGAGGGGTTGCCGAGCCGATGTGGGAGCCGGTGCAGATCCGCCACCGTTCGGCCTATTACGATGCGTTCTTCATCGAGGCGCTGCTGGGCTATATCGAGACCGGGCTCGCCTTACCCGCCGACAAGATCGCGGCGGAGCGTGCGATCGCCGACATGGTGGATTTCTGCGTCAACATCAGCCGCGAGGAGGTCGAGGGCATCGACGGCGCGCGGTTCAACGTCATCACCGCGCTCGCGCCGGCGCCGCATCCGCGCTTCTCCCGCTTCTTCGCCCAGATCAAGCAGGATCTCGGCTTCGGGATCTACGTGCCGGATTGCGACACTACGGCCTGCTCGATCTCGGCAGCGACGCAGGCCGGCTGCACCGATGAGATCATCGACCAGCCGCTGCTGGATTTCTACGCCGGCTACCAGGTCCGCGCCGGCGTCAACGCGCCGCGCGTGACGGTGCCGCTCAACGACCATATCGACTATGAGGGCGGCGTTGCGACCTGGATCGATAATCTCGCGGGCGAGCGTCCTTACGGCAACGATCTCGATCCGACGCTCAATCTCGACATTCTCGAAGTCAGCTTCCGCAACCTGGCACGCTGGAAGATTCTGGAGACGCCATCGCGGCTCGCCACCGTGCATCGCATCATCGGCTTCCAGAAGCGATTAGCCGCGAGCGGTGCTTTCGCCAATCCGCGCTCGCACATCTATTACCTGCCGGAGCTCTACAGCGCCTATTTCGGCCGTTGTTATGCCGCCTTCCTGGCGCTGCCGCTGGCAGCGCAAGCCGCAATCGATCCCGACGGCGATTTCGATTTCATCCGCCACCGCGTGCTATCCTACGTCAAGGGCGAGCTGATGGCCGCGGAGATGAATGTGTTCGACGCCGCGCTGGCGCTGATCGCGCTCGGCCATCTCGGCGCCGACCCACGCGCCTTCGCGCCGGCGCTGAACGTGATCGTCGATGCCATCGGCGAAGGCGGCCGCCGCGGCCCGTTCCGTGCCTATGAATGGAACAAGATGAAGACACCGACGCGGATTCTGGTCGGCGGGCCCGAGGTGACGTCGGCGTTCGTGCTGATGGGACTGGCGGTGGCCCGGCGAACGATGGCAGGGCGGGGGTAGCTCTTCACCCTCCCCTGGAGGGGGAGGGTCGATCGCGCGCAGCGCGAGCGGGATGGGGTGACGGTCCCTCCGCGACGAACAGTGCCCGAGTGGAGAGATCACCCCACCCCGTCACGCAATCTCGCTTCGCTCGATCGCATGCCGACCCTCCCCCTCCAGGGGAGGGTGAAGGAGCGCCATGCAATGACGGGAAGTTGAAAGCTCATCTGTTAGGCAGGCGCTGGTCGAGTGGCCAAAAGCTGACCACAATCGCGGGGTCTATCGAGATTTTCCTGGAACTTGCGGACCGGCATGTTGCGAAAAGTCCTGATTGCGCTGGCTTTCATCGCCCTCCCGTCGCTGGCTGACGCCGCCGACATCACCGGCATGGCAAAAGTGCGCGCCGGCGATACCGTGGTGATCGGCAACACGCGGGTGCGGCTCGGCGGCATCGACGCGCCGGCAGTCGACCAGCTTTGCCTCAACACCAAGACCGAACGCTGGACCTGTGGCGTCGCCGCGCGCGACGAGCTCGCCAAATATGCCGATGGCAAGAATTGGGTGTGCCATACCCGCGCGATCGACCGGCGCGGCCGCACCGTGGCGCGTTGCGAGGTCGGCGGCGAGGACATCCAGAAATGGCTGGTGCGCAGCGGCTGGGCGCTGGCCTACACTCGCATGTCCCATGATTACGAGGCGGACGAAGCCGCCGCGCGGGAGGCCAAGGCCGGGATGTGGCAGGGCGCCTTCATCGCGCCCTGGGACTGGCGGGTCCGCAACAAGAAGACTGCCATCCTCGGCGCCACCAAGCCGCCAGATGGGGCGCATGCGGTGCTGCTCGCCTCGGCCTCGGGACCGGTCGCGCCGTCGCCTGATTGCACCATCAAGGGCAACGTCAACAGCGCCGGCGAATGCATCTACCACCAGCCGACCAGCCGCTGGTACACCCAGATCAAGATGAAGATCAGCAAAGGCACCCGCTGGTTCTGTTCGGTGGAAGAGGCGGAGGCCGCGGGCTGCCGCGAGACGAAGCGATAACCCACCTCAGACCTGCGTTTTGAGCGCTTTTCTCAAACCCCGGCGCCGCGTAAAAGTGTGTTTCAGCGACCCACCAGTCCGTTCTCACGACACAAGGACCAACAGCAATGACCGTTCGCGCGGGCCGGGAATTTCTGGCCATCCCCGGGCCCACCACGATGCCCGACGAGGTGCTGCAGGCGATGCATCGTCCGGCGATCGACATCTACTCCAGGCAGATGACCGATCTGACCGAGGGGCTGCTCCGTGACATCTCGAAGCTGTTTTCGACCAAGGGCAAGTCCTACATCTACATCGCCAACGGCCACGGCGCCTGGGAAGCGGCGCTGAGCAACGTGCTGTCGCGCGGCGACAAGGTGCTGGTGCTGGAGAGCGGGCGCTTTGCGATCGGCTGGGGCAATGCGGCGGCGCTGATGGGCGCCGAGGTCGAGGTGCTCAAGGGCGACTGGCGCCGCGCGGTGCGGCCGCACGAGGTCGAGGAGCGCCTGCGCCGCGACAAGGAGCACACCATCAAGGCTGTCGTCGTCGTCCAGGTCGACACGGCCTCGGGCGTGCAGAACGACATCGAGGCGATCGGCAAGGCGATCAAGGCCAGCGGGCATCCCGCGCTGTACATGGTCGATACCGTGGCTTCGCTCGGCTGCATGCCGTTCGAGATGGATAAATGGGGCATCGACGTCGCGATGTCCGGCTCGCAGAAGGGCCTGATGACGCCGCCCGGCCTCGGTTTCGTCGCCGCCAACGCGCGTGCGCTCGAGGTGCACAAGACAGCCAACATGGCGACGCCCTATTGGAGCTGGAGCGAGCGCGAGGGCACCGAGCACTATCGCAAATATGCCGGCACCGCGCCGGTGCATCTGTTGTTCGCGCTGCGCCAGGCGATCGACCTCCTGCACGAGGAAGGGCTGGAGAACGCCTTCCGCCGCCACAGCCTGCTCGGCGAAGCCGCGCGCCGCGCGGTCGGCGCATGGTCGGAAGGCCAGGTGCTCGGCTTCAACGTCGCGGAAGCCAGCGAGCGCTCCAACACCGTGACCACGGTGACCATGAGCAACGGCCATGACCCGGCCGTGCTGCAACGCTATTGCAAGGAGAAGTGCGGCGTCGTGCTCGGCACCGGCATCGGCGATCTCTCGGGCCAAGCCTTCCGCATCGCCCATATGGGCCATGTCAACGCGCCGATGCTGCTCGGCACGTTGGGCGTGATCGAGATCGGGCTCAACGCGCTGAAGATCCCGCATGGCAAGGGCGGGCTCGAGGCAGCGGTCGCGTATCTCGGTGAGGAAGTGGCGGTGTAGGGCGCTGCCACAAACTCCGCTGTCGTCCCGGACAAGCGCAGCTCTGGCAACGCATAGCGTTGTCAGGGCGGAGCGCTGATCCGGGACCCATAGCCACAGGACGTGGTTTGACGAAGACTCGGAGTTGGCAGCTCGCGCTACAACCCCGCCCTGGGAGTATGGGTCCCGGATCTGCGCGCGCTTGGGGCGCGCTTGTCCGGGACGACATTGAAGTTCTGAGTTCTTTAAATCCTCCACATTCGATCTGATATAGGGGCAAGACACATCCCAGCTCCGAGGATCGACTTGCCCAACACCGCCAGCAAGACCCCGCCCGTCGCCCCGCGCCGGCCGCATTCCTTCACGCGGCACGGGATCACCGTGACCGACGACTATTCCTGGCTGAAGGACGAGAAATGGCAGGAGGTGCTGCGCGATCCCAGCGTGCTCGATCCGGACATCCGCAAATATCTGGATGAAGAGAACGTCTACACCGAGAGCTTGCTCGGCCACACCGCCCCCCTCCAGAAGACGCTGGTGCGCGAGATGCGGGGGCGGATCAAGGAGGACGATTCCAGCGTACCCTCGCCCGACGGTCCCTTCGCCTATTTCCGCCGGTTTCGCGAGGGCGGGCAGCACGAGCTGTTCGGCCGCATGCCGCGCGACGGCGGCGACGGCCATATCGTGCTCGACGGCGATGCGCTCGCCAAGGACCACAAATACTTCAAGTTCGGCGGCAGCCGGCACTCGTATGATCACAAGCTGCAGGCCTGGAGCGCCGACACCAAGGGCTCCGAATATTTCAGCATCCGCGTGCGCGATTGGTCTACGGCCAAGGATCTTGACGATATCGTCGAGGAGACCGACGGCGGCATGGTCTGGGCCGCGGATTGCAAGAGCTTCTTCTATGTGAAGCTCGACGACAATCACCGGCCGATGCAGGTGTGGCGGCACAGGCTCGGCACCAAGCAGGCCGACGATACGCTCGTCTATGAGGAGCAGGACGCCGGTTGGTTCACCCATCTGCACGAGAGCACCAGCGGCCGTTTCTGCGTGATCGCTGGCGGCGACCACGAGACCTCGGAGCAGCGGCTGATCGATCTCGCAAACCCCGAAGCGCCGCCGCGCCTGGTCGCAGCGCGCGAAGAAGGCGTGCAATATTCGCTGGCCGACCGCGGCGACGAGCTGTTCATCCTCACCAATGCCGACGACGCCATCGACTTCAAGATCGTCACGGCGCCGCTCGCCGCGCCCGAGCGCACGAACTGGCGCGACGTGATCCCGTATCGTCCCGGCATCTACATCATCGACCTCGATCTCTATGCCGGCCATCTGGTGCGGCTCGAGCGCGCCAATGCGCTGCCGGCGATCGTGATCCGCGATCTCGCCACGAACGAGGAACATGCGATCGCTTTTGACGAGGCCGCCTATTCGCTGGATACGATGGGCTCCTACGAATTCGAGACGACGAATTTGCGTTTCGCCTATTCGTCGATGACGACGCCGTCGGAGGTCTATGATTACGACATGGTCAAGCGCACGCGGACCTTGCGCAAGCGCCAGGAGATTCCGTCCGGGCACGACGCCGCCGACTATGTCACCACGCGCATCATGGCCAAGGCGCATGACGGCGCCGAGGTGCCGGTCTCGATCCTCTATCGCCGTGGGCTGAAGCTCGACGGCTCGGCGCCGCTGCTGCTCTACGGCTACGGCTCCTACGGCATGGCGATGCCCGCTTCGTTCAGCGCCAACCGGCTGTCGCTGGTCGATCGCGGCTTCGTCTATGCCATCGCCCATATCCGCGGCGGCGCCGACAAAGGCTGGGGCTGGTATCTCGACGGCAAGCGCGAGAAGAAGACCAATTCGTTCGACGATTTTGCCGCCAGCGCGCGGGCGCTGATCGCAGCGAAATACACCAGCGCCAAGCGCATCGTCGGCCATGGCGGCTCGGCCGGCGGCATGCTGATGGGCGCGGTCGCCAATCGCGCCGGCGAATTGTTCGCGGGAATCGTGGCCGAAGTGCCGTTCGTCGACGTGCTCAACACCATGCTCGACGACACGCTGCCGCTGACGCCGCCGGAATGGCCGGAATGGGGCAATCCGATCGAGAGCGAGACGGATTTTCGTACCATCCTGTCCTACTCACCCTACGACAATGTCGCGGCGAAGGACTACCCGGCGATCCTCGCCATGGGCGGATTGACCGATCCGCGCGTCACCTATTGGGAGCCCGCCAAATGGATCGCACGCCTGCGCGCGATCATGCGCGGCGGCGGCCCGGTTCTGCTCCGCACCAACATGGGCGCCGGCCATGGCGGCGCCTCAGGGCGGTTCGATCGGCTCGACGAAGTCGCGATCGTCTATGCGTTTGCGCTGTGGGCGGCGGGGATGGCGGAGGCCTGACCTTCTCCCTCGCCCCGCTTGCGGGGAGAGGGTCGGGGTGAGGGGGAGTCCCCGCAAGGACGGTGACAGTTGGACTCGCGGAGAGTTCCCCTTCACCCGGATTGCATCTTCGATGCGATCCGTCCTCTCCCCGCAAGCGGGTAGAGGCGAAGACTCACACCGCCCCGTGCGCCTCGACATACAGCGCGTAGACCGAATGGCTGCTGGCCATGTACAGCCGATTGTTCTTCGGCCCGCCGAAGCAGAGGTTGGCGCAGCGTTCCGGCAGCTTGATGAAGGCGAGCGGCTTGCCTTCCGGGTTGAACACCATGACGCCATCGAGATCTTCCGGCTTACTCCTGAGCTGGAACACCTTGCGGCCGCCGATCTCGGTCGGCTCGGATTGCAACGCGCCGTTCGAGCCCCAACCACACCAGAGATTGCCGTCGCGGTCGACGCGAAAGCCGTCGAGCGAGCCCTGGTCGGCGGCGTCGATCAGCTTGGTCTTGCCGCTTAAGGCACCGTCCTCGCCGACATTGTAGCTCCAGATGCTGCGGTTTGGCGTGCCCTTCCACTCGACGATGTAGAGCTTCTTCTCGTCCGGCGAGAAGGCGAGGCCGTTGGGATTGAAGAGGTCGGTGAGGACGGCGCTGAGCTTGCCGTCCTTGGCGATGCGATAGACGTTGGTGGTGGCCTGCTCGGCCTTCTCCTTCTTGCCCTCCCACTCGCCGTTGATGCCGAACAGCGGATCGGTGAACCAAATACTGTCGTCGGACTTCACCACGATGTCGTTAGGCGCGTTCAGCCGCTTGCCCTCGAACTTGTCGGCGAGCACTGTGATCTTGCCGTCCTTCTCGGTGCGGGTGATGCGGCGGGTGACCGAATGCTCGCAGGTGACGAGGCGGCCCTGGCGGTCGCGCGCATTGCCGTTGGCGTAATTGGCATCGGCGCGAAACACGCTGGTCTGGCCGGTCTTCTCGTCGAACTTCATGATCCGGTTGTTGGGGATGTCGGAGAACAAGAGATAGCCGCCCTCGGGGAAATAAGCCGGGCCTTCAGCCCAGCGCATCCCGGTTGCAACCTGCTCGACCGTCGAGGAACAGAGCCGGTATTTTGCAAAGCTGGGGTCGAGGATCTGGACGGCCGGGTCCGGGTAGCGCTGATTGGGCGTGAACGCGAACGACTGGGCGCCGGCAGCGCGGGCGAGAAACGTGGATGCCACTGCTGCGCCGGCGCCGGCCATCAGATTGCGTCGCGTGAAATTCATTGTAATCCTCCCTGCTTGATAAAAGGCCGGCGCTTGATGCGGCCGGCCTGTTCCTTGACATGATTTGCTCTCGGCCTAGCGGCGGTTCTTCTTGCGCCATTCGGCAAAGTCGGTGAGCGTCTGCGGATCTGTCGCGGGATACAGGCCGAAGATGCCGCGGCCCTTGCCGACTTCCTCTGTGACGAAGTCCTCGAACGCGGTCATCTCAAAGGTTTCGTTCGCGATCTCATCTGCGAGATGCGCGGGGATCACGATGACGCCGTCGCTGTCACCGAGGATGACATCGCCGGGGAACACCGGCGCATCGCCGCAGCCGATCGGGACGTTGATCTCGATCGCCTGGTGCAGCGTGAGGTTGGTCGGCGCGCTCGGGCGGTGGTGAAAGGCCGGGAAGCCGAGCTTGGCGATCTCCGCGGAATCGCGAAAGCCGCCGTCAGTTACGACGCCGGCGACGCCACGCTTCATCAAGCGCGTCACCAGGATCGCGCCGGCCGAGGCCGCACGCGCGTCCTTGCGGCTGTCCATCACCAGCACGCTGCCTGCCGGACAATCCTCGACCGCCTTGCGCTGCGGATGCGAGCGATCCCTAAAGACCTCGATGGTGTTGAGATCTTCGCGTGCCGGCATGTAGCGCAGCGTGAAGGCCTCGCCGACCATGGTCGGCTGATCGGGGCTTAAGGGGTGCACATCCTGGACCATCTGGATGCGCAGGCCGCGCTTGAACAGGGCGGTGGCGACGGTGGCGGTGGAGACGGATTTGAGCTTGTTGCGGGTGGCTTCGGAAAGTTTGGACATGTCGTGCTCTCTAGTAAATCGAAGGCTCGCCGATCGGCGCGCCGAAATCGGTCTCCAGGAAGTCGAAGTCGCAGCCGTCATTGGCCTGCTTGATGTGTTTGGTGAACATCCAGCCATAGCCCCGCTCGAAGCGGCGCTCGGGCTGCTTCCAGGCGGCGCGGCGCTTGTCGAGCTCGGCTTCGCTCACATTGAGATTGATGGTGCGCGCGGCGACGTCGAGCGTGATGCGATCGCCGTTCTGCACCAGCGCCAGCGGACCGCCGATATAGGACTCGGGCGAGACGTGCAGGATGCAGGCGCCATAGCTGGTACCGCTCATGCGCGCATCCGAGATGCGCACCATGTCGCGCACGCCCTGCTTCACGAGTTTGGTCGGAATGGGCAGCATGCCCCATTCCGGCATGCCCGGCCCGCCCTGCGGCCCGGCATTGCGCAAGATCAGGATATGATCTTCGGTGACGTCGAGATTGGGATCGTCGACCGCCTTCTTCATCGCGGGATAATCGTCGAACACCAGCGCCGGCCCGGTGTGCTTGAGGAAGCGCGGTGCGCAAGCGGAAGGTTTGATGACGCAGCCGTCGGGCGCGAGATTGCCTTTGAGCACCGCAAGCGCGCCTTCCTTATAGATGGGATTGTCGACGGAGCGGATCACGTCGGCATTGTGCACTTCGGCGTGCGCGATGTTTTCAGCCACCGTCTTGCCGGTGACGGTGACGCAGTCCAGATGCAGATGCGGCTTGATCTGGCTCATCAGCGCCGGCAGCCCGCCGGCATAGAAGAAATCCTCCATCAAATACGTATCACCGCTCGGCCGCACGTTGGCGATCACGGGCACCTTGCGGCTGGCCTTCTCGAAATCGTCGAGCCCGATGTCCTGGCCGGCGCGGCGTGCCTGCGCGATCAGATGGATGATCGCGTTGGTCGAGCAGCCCATCGCCATCGCCACCGCGATCGCGTTCTCGAACGCCTTGCGGGTCTGGATCGCCTTCGGTGTCAGATCCTCCCACACCATCTCGACGACGCGGCGGCCGCATTCGGAGGCCATGCGGATGTGGTTGGCGTCCGCGGCGGGAATCGAGGAAGCGCCCGGCAGCGTCATGCCGATCGCCTCGGCGATCGCGGTCATGGTCGAGGCCGTGCCCATGGTCATGCAGGTGCCGTAGCTGCGAGCGATGCCGGCCTCGATGTCGAGCCAGTCCTTGTCGGAGATCTTTCCTGCGCGGCGCTCGTCCCAGTATTTCCAGCCGTCGGAGCCGGAGCCCAGCGTCTTGCCCTTCCAGTTGCCGCGCAGCATGGGACCCGCCGGCAGATAGATCGCCGGGATGTTCATCGAGGTGGCCCCTAGCAGCAGCGCCGGCGTGGTCTTGTCGCAGCCGCCCATCAGCACCACGCCATCGACGGGATGGCTGCGCAACAATTCTTCGGCGTCCATCGCCAGCAGATTGCGGTAGAGCATGGTGGTGGGCTTGAGCAGCGATTCCGACAGCGACAATGCCGGCAGCTCCAGCGGCAAGCCGCCGGCCATCAGGATGCCGCGCTTGACGTCGTCGACCCGCGACTTGAAGTGCATGTGGCAGGGCTGTGCATCCGACCAGGTGTTGAGGATCGCGATGATCGGCCGGTCCTTCCACTCCTCCGGCGCGTAGCCCATCTGCATGGTACGGGAGCGGTGGCCGAACGAGCGAAGGTCGTCGGGTGCGAACCAGCGCGCGCTGCGGAGCTGGTCAGGCGTTTTCTTCTTGTTCTTGGTCATGATTGGGTGCCCCATTTCTGGACGGTGTTCCGCTCGATGGCGCGGAAGATCAGGTTCTCGACAAAGAGCCCGATGATGATCACGGTCAAGAGGCCGGCGAAGACGGCAGGTATGTCGAGCAGATTGCGGTTCTCGAAGATGAACCAGCCGAGACCGCCCTGGCCCGAGGACACGCCGAACACCAGCTCGGCCGCGATCAGCGTGCGCCAGGCGAAGGCCCAGCCGATCTTGAGGCCGGTGAGGATCGAGCCGAAGGCCGCGGGGATGAGGATCTTCGCCACATAAGGCAATCCGCGCAGGCCGTAATTGCGGCCGACCATCCGCAGCGTGTTGGACACGCTCTTGAAGCCGGAGTGGGTGTTGAGCGCGACCGGCCACAGCACCGAATGGATCAGCACGAAGACCAGGCTGCCATTGCCGAGGCCGAACCAGATCAGCGCCAGCGGCAACAGCGCGATCGCCGGCAACGGGTTGAACATCGCCGTGACGGTCTCGAGGAAGTCGGTGCCGATGCGCGTCGAGATCGCGAGCACGGTGAAGATCGCGGCCAGTGCGATGCCGGCCGAATAGCCCATGAACAGCACCTTCAGCGAGGTCCAGGCCCGCATCGGAATGGTGCCGTCCTTGACGCGATCGAACAGCGTCACGAAGGTGTCGTGCAGTGTCGGAAACAGCAGCGGATTGTCGAGAGTGACCCCGTACGCCTCCCAGACCGCCGCGAGAAACAGGATGATGACCGACTTGCGGACAAAGCCGTCGTTCCACAATAGCTCAAGCACACCCAGCTTGCGCTCGACCTCGCCTGCACCTCCCGTGCTGGCAACCGGCGCGTCACGCAGCAAGATTCTGGCTTCGCCCATGACGGCTCCCTCAATGCGCGGTTGATTCGGAGGCGAACAGGAGATCGTGGATCTCCTTCTCGAGCCGACCGGCGCTGCCATCCTCATTCGAAACCTTGTCGACGTCGATCACCTCGGCCTTGACGCGGCCGGGATGCGGCGACAGCAGCAGGATGCGGTTGCCGATGCGGATCGCTTCCGCGATCGAATGGGTGACGAACAGCACGGTGAATTTGGTCTCGCTCCAGAGCTGGAGCAACTCATCCTGACAGGTCCGCCGCGTCAGCGCGTCGAGCGCGGCGAACGGCTCGTCCATGAGAAGGATATCCGGCTCCATCGCCATGCCGCGCGCGATCGCGACGCGCTGCTTCATGCCGCCGGAGAGCGTGTGCGGATAGGCATCGACCACGCGGGTGAGGCCGACCTTCTCGATATAGGCGCGCGCCTTCGCCTCGGCGTCCTTGCGCGACAGCTTTCGCGCGGTGAGCAGCGGGAACATCACGTTGGCGAGCACACTCTTCCAGGGCAGGAGCTGGTCGAACTCCTGGAAGATCATCATGCGGTCGGCGCCGGGCCCGTGGATCTCGCGGCCGTTGATGGTCATGCTGCCTTCGCTCGGGCTCATGTAGCCGCCGACGGCCTTGAGCAGGGTCGACTTGCCGCAGCCGGAGGGCCCGAGCAGCACGAAGCGGTCGGACCGGTCGACGGTGAAGCTCACTTTTTCCGTGGCGGTGACGACGGCGCTGGAGGTCTTGTAGCGCAGCGTCACGCAGCTGACGTCGAGCAGCGCCATCAGTTGCCCTTCAGATCGTGCGCGACGGGGAGATAGTAATCCGTCCAGGCCTTGGGCTGATTCTTCAGCGTTCCGGTCTTGTAGAGATGGGCGGCGAATTTCATCGTGCCCTGCGGCTCGAGATTCCACTCCATCATGCCGGGCTCTTTCAGGAGATCGAGCAGCTCTTCCACCGACGTCTTGTCGCCGGTGATCTCCTTGTAGATCTCGACCGCCTGCTTAGTGTCGCTGCGGATCAGATCCTGCGCTTCCTTGGTGGCGTCGCGCACGGCCTGGATGACTTTTGGATTGGCGTCGGCAAACTTCGTTGTGGTCAAGAATTGCGCCTGGCTGAGAGGGCCGCCCATCACATCGGGCGACGACAGCACCACATGCGCACCCGGCACGTTCTTCAACTCCAGGAACGTGAAGGGCGGAATCGAGAAGTGGTTGTGCACCTCGTGCTTCGGGTTGGACAGCGCCGCATAGGCGTCGGGGTGACCGAGCTGCACGGTGTTGGCATCCAGCTTCGACCATTGGTCGGCACCAAAGGCCTCGGCGGCCGCGATCTGCAGCACGATCGCCTGGGTCGAGACCTTCACGGTCGGCACCGCGATCTTGTCGCTCGGCCCGAAATCCCTGATCGACTTGATGTTGGCGTCGCGGCTGATCAGCGTCATCGGCTGCGCCGAGGTGGCGACGATGCCCTTCACGCCGCCGCGGGTGCGATCCCATAGCAGCAGCAGATTGCCGGTGCCGGTGTTGAGGATGTCGACGCCGCCGGCGAGCAGGGCGTCGGTCTGCGCTCCGCCGCCGGAGAAGGTGATCCATTTGGTGGTGACACCGGTTACGCCGAGGGAAGCCGCATGCTTCTCGATCAGCTTCAGCTTCTCCATGATGTGGCTCGGCATGTAGAAGATGCCGGGCTGGCGCGACAGCGCGATCTCGGACTTTTGCTGCGCGCGAGCCGTTGACATTGAGAAGGCGATCGCGGCGATCACGGTGGCGGCCACGAGCTTGCCGCGAAGATGCTTGATCATTGTTGTGTGTTTCCTCCGGCCAGCGTCGATCTGCGTTGACCCTGCTGATGCACTAATATATTAGTGCATCAAACGCAAGCCCGCGGGACCCGCCATGGAATCATCGCATACCGCGCTGCGCGCGCCCCCACGCTCCGCCCGGCTCGACCGCGGCCGCCAGGCGGCGCCGCAGGTGTTCGAGCGGCTACGCAACGCGATTGTCGCGCTGGAGCTGCCGCCCGGCGCTCCCTTGTCGCGCGCCGAGCTTGCCGGCCAGTTCGGCGTCAGCTCGACGCCGGTGCGCGACGCGCTGATGCGGCTGGAGGAAGAGGGCCTCGTCGACGTCTTTCCGCAGCATGCGACCGTGGTGAGCCGGATCGACGTCGACCGCGCGCAGCAGGCCCATTTTCTGCGTCAGGCACTGGAGCTGGAGATCGTGCGCCTGCTCGCAACAAATCCCGACCAGTCCCTGGTGATCAGCCTTGATCACGCCATCACGCTGCAACAGCAATTCGCCAAGGCCGGAGATTTCGAGAGCTTCATCGCCGGCGACAACGACTTTCACGCCCAGCTCTACGCGGCCGCCGGCAAGCAGGAGCTCTGGACGCTGGTGCGCAGCCGCAGCGGACATATCGACCGGCTGCGCCGGCTGCATTTGCCCTCACCCGGCAAGGCCCAGAACATCGTCCGTCACCACAGACTGATCACGCGCGCGATCGAGGCCGGAGATGCCGAGGCCGCGCAGCAGCATCTGCGCAAACATCTGTCGGGCACGCTGAGCGAGCTGGACAAGATCCGAAGCCGCTATCCCGAATACCTGACTGACTAAGAGGGAACCCGAGCTGACCCGGCTTATGCACGAGAGCGTGCATATAGCGTTGGCAAGGCTCGGTAATCTCGACCGGATGGTGGCGCTCGCGAAGTGCTTGCGGGCCGGGCTGAAACCGCGCAACAATTTCCTCTTTGATGGGCTTGATTTGCGGTCGCTGGGGCATCCCCATCCGACCCCGGAGGATCTCAGACGTGGCCAACATCCTGATCGCGGATGACGACCCGGCCGTGCAGATCACGATCCGGCTGCTCCTGGAGCGGGCCGGTCATCACGTCACCGTCGCCGGCGATGGCTACGAGGGGCTTGCGTTGTTCGAGGCCAGCCCGTTCGACCTGTTGTTTCTCGACATTTTCATGCCCGGCATGGACGGGCTGGAGACGATGCGCCATATCCGAGCGCTGGCCCCGACCGTCCCGATCATCGTCATTTCCGGCCGTTCGGCCGCGCCGGACGCCTATGCGGAGCCGAATTTCCTGAAGATGGCAACCAAGCTCGGCGCGGTGGCAAGCTTGCAAAAGCCGTTCCGACCAGGCGCACTGCTCGCGGCGGTCGATGGCTGCCTTGGCACGGCCCAGGCGGCATCGCTGGGGAATCCGGATGTCAGCACCGGCCACCGATGACAAGGACCCTCATTCCTTTCCAGGCCAGAACGGGCGTGGCCATTCGGGAACCGGTGCGAATATCCCCATGACGCTCGCAACGCGGCTTGCCATCACGATGACCCTGCTGGTGGCGGTGACCGTGGCCGCAGTCGGATGGCTGGGCTATCGCAACACCACCCAGGCCGTCATTCCGCGGGTACTGGAACGCGTCGAAGCCCAGTCACGGCTGTTGGCGACCAATCTCGAATCCTACGTCGCCGGCGCGCGCGGCGATCTGCTCGGCTACCGCTCTGCCGCAGCCATCAACGGCCTGATCCGCGCTCACATCGGTGGAGGCATCGACGCATCCGACGGCGTGTCGGAGCAAACCTGGCGCGAGCGCATCGCAGCGCGGCTCGCAGCCGAGATCGACGCCAAACCCAGTTACGGGCAATTTCGCATCATCGGTCTCGACGACGACCAACGCGAGCTGGTCCGCGTCGATCGCTCCGGCCCGAATGGAAAGGCGCGGGTTGCTCCCAACGACGAACTCGAGCGCAAGAGTGAACGAACCTACTTTCAGGAGACCATCCGACTGGCGCCGGGCGAGATCTACGTGTCCGCCATCGATCTCGCCACCCGCCAAGGGGGAACCACGACCTCCCACATTCCGACGTTACGAGTTGCAACCCCGCTGTTCACGGCGGACGGCAGGCCATTCGGCATCATCATCGCCAATATCGACATGCGACCGGCGCTCGACCGCGTCCGCTCCACCGTGACCTCGGGCGGAGAGATCTATGTCGTGAATTTGCGCGGCGACTATCTCGTCCATCCCGATCGCATGCGGGAATTCGGCGCATGGCATGATCGTCCCAACGACTGGCGCAAGGATTTTCCGTATTTCGCGGCCTCGGCCGGGACGCTGGAAGGATCCACGCGGCTCATGACCGACGGGTCGGGCCGGCCGAGCGGGGCGGCGATTGCGCCGGCGCTGCTCGTGGGCAAGGACTGGGTTGCGATTATCGAGACGATCCCCTCGCCGGTGTTCGGCCTCGTGCCCGCAGCGATTCAACGAACGTCCCTACTCGTCGGCGTGCTTGCCGTGCTCGCTGCGGCTTTACTCGCGGTGCTCCTGGCGCGCTCATTGACGCGCCCGATCGGCCGCCTGACCAAGGCGGTGCAGGCCATCGGCAGCGGACGTCCAGCGGATATACCCGTCGATGCCAGCGGCGAGACCGGCGTGCTGGCACGGGCCTTTGCCCAGATGGTCGAGGAGACTCGGGCGAAAACGGCCGCGCTCCAACGCGAGATCGAGGAGCATCGCCGCACCGAGGCAGCTCGAAGCCATCATGCGGCGCGCGAGCGCTTGTTCAGCGCCGCAGTGGAATCATCCGACGATGCGATCGTGATGCAGTCGCTCGAAGCCATCATCACGGGCTGGAATCCGGCTGCCGAACGCCTCTACGGCTATTCGGCGGACGAGGCGATCGGGAAATCCACCGCCATCATCGTACCCGCCGACCGCCGCGACCAGGGCAAGAACATCTTGCGGCGGATCGCGGCAGGCGAGCCGATCGAACGCTTCGAGACGGTGCGCCTGCGCAAGGACGGCACGCCGGTCGAGATCTCGCTCAGCCTCTCGCCGATCAGGGGACCGTCAGGCGAGATCGTCGGAGCCTCCGGATCTGCGCGCAGCCTCACCGAGGCGCGGCGGGCCGAGCGGGCGCTGCAGCAGCAGCTCGAAGAGCGCCGGCAGATCTTCGAGACGTCGCAGGACCTGATCATGGTCATGGACGCGCGCGGTCATGTCGTGCAGATCAGCCCGAGCAGCGAGACCATTCTCGGCTACCGGCCGGAGGAGATGATCGGCCGCAGCGGCGCCGACTTCGTTCATCCCGACCATCTGGAGCAGTCCCGCGAAAACATGCGCGCGATGCGGCTCGGCGAGCGGCCAAAGCTCGGTGATACGCGCTGCTTCCACAAGAACGGACACCAGGTCTGGCTGTCCTGGCTCGGCAACTGGTCCGAGCCGGCGCAGCGGTTCTTCTTCGTCGGGCGCGACATGACGGAGGCGCGGCTCGCGCAGGAATCGCTGCGCGAGAGCGAACGGCTTGCCCGCAAGATCGTCGAGACCTCGCTCGACGCCTTCGTGCAGACCGACGAGACCGGCAGCATCCTGAACTGGAATTCGCAAGCCGAGCGGCTGTTCGGCTGGCGCCGCGACGAGGTGCTCGGCAAGAACACGATCGATCTCATCGTCGCCGAGAGCGAACGCGAGAGGGTCAAAACGGGCCTGACGCAATTCCTCGCGAACGAAGACGACAAGACGCTGAACCGCCGCCGCGAGCTGATGTGCCGCCGCCGCGACGGCAAGGAGTTCAAGGCTGAGCTGAGCGTCACCGCGCTGAAGCGCCGCGAGGGCCTGCTGTTCAACGTCTTCTACCGCGACCTCACCGACAAGATCGCGGCCGAGGAACGCATCCGCCATGCCGAGAAGATGGAGGCGGTCGGCCAGCTCACCGGCGGCGTGGCGCACGACTTCAACAATATCCTCACCGTCATCACCGGAACCATCGAGATCCTCGCGGAGGCGGTCGAGAAGGAGCCGCAGCTTGCGGCCATCACCAAGATGATCGACGAGGCGGCCGCGCGCGGCGCCGATCTGACCCAGCACCTGCTCGCCTTCGCGCGCAAGCAGCCGCTTCAGCCGCGCGAGATCGACATCAACTCGCTGATCATCGACACCGCGAAACTGCTGCGGCCGACGCTGGGCGAGCAGATCCAGATCGAATCGGTGTTCGAGGACGAGAGCTGCGTCGCGATCGTCGATCCCAACCAGCTCACCACCGCGATCCTCAACCTCGCGCTCAATGCCCGCGACGCCATGCCGAACGGCGGCAAACTGATCGTGGAGACGGGCGCCGCCTATCTCGACGAGGTCTATGCCAGCGCCAACGATGTGCCGCCGGGGCACTACGTGCTGATCGCCGTGAGCGACACCGGCACCGGAATCCCCGCGAACATGCTGGCCAGGGTGTTCGATCCCTTCTTCACCTCGAAGGGCCCGGGCAAGGGCACCGGACTCGGACTCTCAATGGTTTACGGCTTCATCAAGCAGTCCGCAGGACACATCAAGATCTACAGCGAGGAAGGCCACGGCACCACGATCAAGATGTACCTGCCGCCGGGCAGGACGCCGACGGCGGTCGGCGAGGGCGTGACGGCGGCGGCGATCGAGGGCGGACACGAGACCATCCTGGTGGTCGAGGACGACCGCCTGGTGCGTGACTACGTGCTGGCTCAGCTGCATTCGCTGGGATACGTCACCTTGCAGGCCGCGAACGCTGCGGAGGCGCTCGCGATCGTCGCCGCCGGCAAGCCGTTCGATCTCCTGTTCACCGACGTCATCATGCCCGGCAAGATGAACGGACGTCAGCTCGCCGACGAGATCCAGAAGACCCGCCCCGATCTCAGGGTGGTCTACACGTCCGGCTATACCGAGAATGCGATCATCCATCACGGCCGGCTGGATTCGGGGGTTCTGCTGCTCGCCAAGCCCTATCGAAAATCGGATCTGGCGCGGATCATCCGCAGGGCACTGCAGGGATGAGGCGCAGGCCTTTTAGGCAGGCCTTTCATAGCTGGTCGCGTGTAGCCCGGATCGAGCGCAGCGCAATCCGGGAAGTCTCTTGCTGCGTGCACCGGTCCCGGATTTCGCTGGCGCTCCATCCGGGCTACAAAGGCTCGCCGATCGATTCTACGACGCGCGCTGGGCCGCGGTCATCACGATGCGGATCAGGTCGGCGGCGTTGCGCGCGCCGAGCTTCTTCATGATGTTGGCGCGGTGGTCCTCGATGGTGCGTGGGCTGATGCCGAGCGTGCGGCCGGCTTCCTTGTTGGACGCACCGGAGGCGAACTGCTCGAGCACCTCGCGCTCCCTGCGCGTCAACGGCTCACGTCCGGGGAAATGCAGCGAGCCGAATTTCGGCGACGCATTCTCCGCCTGCCGGCGCGCATAGGCGCCGATCGCCTCGTCGAGCCGGCCGACGATCTCGCTGCCGCGGAACGGCTTCTCGATGAAGTCGAGCGCACCGCTCTTGATCGCCCCGACCGCCATCGCAATGTCGCCCTGCCCGGAGATCATGAAGATCGGCGCCGGATAGTCCTCGCCGTGCAGTTCCTTGAGAATGTCGAGGCCTGACTTTCCGGGAATATGCACGTCGAGCAGGATCGCAGCCGGTGTGCGGTTCCGCGCGACGGAGAGCAGCGCTGCGCCGTCCGCAAAACAGATCACCTCATAGCCCGCCGCCTTCAACACCATCGACAAGGTGTCGCGAACAGCAGGGTCGTCGTCGACCACGAAGATTTCACCGCGAGAGCTTTGTTCGGCCATGTGCCACATCCAGTTGGCATGAAGGACTCGCGTCCGCGCCAACCGTTATGGCGTTCGGCGCGGATTCGGCCCACCCGTATTTGTACGGGACATAGACTTAACGCACAAGTAGCGGCATGGCGCCTAATTGCGGGAGACGGAGAATATCCATGCTAAATTTAGCCGATACACCGTTGCTCGCAACGCCCGAAATCGAGAGCCGTGAGCTGATTGCAGCTGACCTTCGCTTGCTGATCGCACAGATCGAGACCAGCATGCGCCGGATCGCCGCAGCCATGGATCAAGAACACGGCAATGATGCGGAAAGTTCCGCGGACGTCTTCATCCTCGACGACGTCACGCCCCAGTATGCCACCGCGAGCGCCGCCCTCGGCGCCTGCCGGGCGGGCCTTCGCCACGCCCTGCAATGCCTGTCGGAATCCACCGACGCGTAGGATCGCGATCAGCGGCGGCACATCCGATCGCATGGCAGCTCCGCAGCCAAAGCGCGACGAGATTAGACGAGATTAGGATGCATCGTCATTGCGCTTTAGGCTGTTGTTTTGAGCATGATCTTTTCGGAACCGCTGCGCACTTTGCGCTAACGCGGCCTTCGGGTCCGGATCCTGCTTTAGGCGCGGTGCCGTTCCACGATCGCGTCGGTGGCGACACCGCCCCAGGTGTGGATTGCCGGCAGGCCCATCGCAGTCTTGCCGAGATTAGCGAGGCTGATGCGCAGGGCCGCCAGATCCAGCGGCTTCGGCAGGCTCTGGAGCTCGATCCCGACGGAACGGGCGAAGCTGCGGGCGGCACTGCGGCGCTTGCCGTCCATGCCGCTGATGACGATCACCGCGCCGGCGAATTTCGCTTCCTTCATCTCGCGCAGCACGTCGATGCCGTCGCCATCCTCCAGCACGAGATCGAGCGTCACGCAGTCGAAGCGCGCGGCGCGGAGCTTCTCGATCGCTTCCGCCACCGAGGGCGCCACGGTGACTTCGTGGCCGGCCTGCTTGGCGGCAACCGTGATCAGGCTGCGCTGCGTGGCGTCGTCATCGACGACCAGGAGCTGAAGCGCACGCCGCTCGGCGACGTCGGGCAGGTTTGACGAGATGGGGGAGAGAGAGCTTCTGGGCATTGCCGGTATTCCTGAGATTGAGACCAGCAATGGTTACACGGCTCGCGCTTAGACGACGTAAAGCGGCTACGGCAAATTGGTTCTGATGTTTCAGCAAATATAAAGCAACGTGGCGGAAAGTGCGGCGGCAGCCACGTGCCGATCAGGCCGCGGCGTCATGGCCGCCGGTCGCGCCGCGCTTCTTCCGGTTCTTACCGCGCAGGAATTGGATATCCATCTCGGCGCCGTTGACCCGTACCAGCTCGCAGCGGCGGTAGGCAAGGCCGGTTGAGGACAGCAGCAGAAAGAACTCTTTCAGGTTCAGCCCCTGGATCGAGCCTTCCACCGTGAGGATGGCGTCGGTGTCGGAGATCGCGTTGAGCTTGCAGTCGCGCCGCCAGGTGCCGTCGATCGCCATGATGCAGACGTCATAGCCGCGGCTGAACGTTACGCGCTCCGCACCTTTTCCATCCTCGGCCATGCTTACCGTCCTGCCATCACCGCCAGGCGCGGGGCCACGCCCGCGAGAGCCGGCTTGGCTGCCGCCGCGCGCGGATCGTTCGGCTTGTAGAGGCCGCGCCGCTCCGCAATCGGCCTGAACGTCTCGGTCAATCCGACCACGGTCTCGGCCGCACCCAGCACGAGGAAGCCGTCGGGCTCGATCTGGCGCGCCATGCGATTGAAGATGTTGATCTTGGTGTCCTGGTCGAAATAGATCAGCACGTTGCGGCAGAAGATCACGTCGAAGGTGCCGAGCTGGGCAAAATCGTGCAGCAAATTGAGCTGCCGGTGCTGGATCATCGCGCGCAATTCGGGATTGATCTGCCAGGTCTCGCCGGTCTGCTTGAAATATTTGACCAGCATCTGGATCGGCAGGCCACGCTGCACCTCGAACTGGCTGTAGACGCCGGCCTTGGCCTTTTCCAGCACCTCCTGCGACAGGTCGGTCGCGATGATCTCGATGCGCCAGCCGGTGAGGGCCGCGCTCATCTCCTTCAGGCACATCGCCAGCGAATAGGGCTCCTGCCCCGTCGAGCCGGCGGCGCACCAGATGCGCACGCTGCGGCGTCCGGCGCGCGCCTTGATGATCTCGGGCATGATCGTGTCGCGGAAATGTTCGAACGGCACCTTGTCGCGAAAGAAGAAGGTCTCGTTGGTGGTCATGGCTTCGACCACGTCGGTGATCAGCGGACGCGAGCCGGCCTGCAGCTTCTGCACAAGCTCGGCGATGCCGGAGAGCCCGGTCTTGCGGGCGAGGGGCAGCAGGCGGCTTTCGATCAGATATTGCTTGTCTGCGGACAGGTCGAGACCGGAATTATCCTTTAGGAACTTGCGCAGATACTCGTACTCGGTCGGGGTCACGGATGGCCTCTTCGAAACTGTACTGGAACACTCTGGCCCAAACACTTTGGGCCAGACACACTCAGACCATGGTTTGTCCGACCGGGATCAACCCAACTTCAGCGAATTTGTCGGCGATAATGTCCTTGTCGAAGGGCTTCATGATGTATTCGTTGGCGCCGCCGCTGAGCGCCTGGGCGATATGAGCCACGTTGTTCTCGGTGGTGCAGAACACCACTTTGGGCTGGTCGCCGCCGGGCAGGCGACGCATGTGGCCCATGAATTCGAAACCATCCATCACGGGCATGTTCCAGTCGAGCAGCACCGCATCGGGAAGCTTGCGCTGGCAGATTTCGAGCGCCTTCGAGCCGTCCTCGGCTTCGGTGACCTCGAACTCCAGGCCTTCCAGAATCCGGCGCGCGATCTTGCGCACGACGCTGGAATCATCGACCACCAAACACGTTTTCATTTTGGTTCTCCGGTTTCGATGTTTCGGTTGGCTCACGCAGCCATTTGCACTTTGGTTTCGAGCTCGAGGACGCGATCGACGTCGAGGACGACCATGAGCTGGCCGTCGAGGCGGTGGACGCCGCCGGCGAGCTTGGCCATGCGCGGATCGAGGTTGACGGGGTTTTCCTCCTTGCCGTCCTCGGGCAGGCGCAGCACCTCGCCGATCTGATCGATCAGGAGGCCATAGGATTCACCGCGCAGGTCGACGCCGACCGCCATCGGCACCTTGCCGTCTTCGGCCTTGGGCAGGCCGAGCCGGGCGCGCATGTCGACCACGGTGACGATGCGGCCACGCAGGTTCAGGACGCCGGCGATCTCGCGCGAGGACAGCGGCACGCGGGTGACGCGCTCGGGCATGAACACGTCCTGGACGCGGGAGATCGGCAGGCCGAACAGCTGGCCGCCGATCATCGCGGTGACGTATTCGACCATGGCGCCCTCGGTGGACTGGGTCTTGCGGCTCATCGATCTATCTCCTTGTCGCCCTTACGCCGCTGCCCGGCTCAGCTCGGAGGCGCCGGCGGCGCCCGCGGTCTGCTCCTTCAGCGCCGCGATCAGACCGGGACGGTCGAACTTGGCGACATAGTCGTGGAAGCCGGCCTGACGGCCGCGCTCGATCGCCGCCGGCGACACCAGCGCGGAGAGGCCGATGATCGGCATCGACCCCAGATTGTTGTCGGAGCGGATCAGTTCGGCGAACTCGAACCCGTTCATGTCGGGCATCTCGATGTCGGTCAGGACCACGTCGAAGCTCTGCGCGCGCAGCGCGGCGAGGCCCTCCTGCGCGGTCGGCGCGGTGCGGACGCGGTAGCCCGCCGCTTTCAGCACCGGCGCCAGCATGTTGCGGAAGAAGGCGCTGTCGTCGACCAGCAGCACCGACTGCGCGTGCAGCGACGGCTTCATCTCCTTGCGGGTGAACCAGTCGGCGAACGCCATCGGCAGGAAGTGGCCGACGTCGATCACCTCGGTGGCCTGGCCCTTGATCACGGCCGAGCCCAGAATGCCCGAACCGGAGCCGCCGACCTCGATGTTGAGCCGCTCCTCGACGATGTCGATGATCTCGTCGACGACGAGGCCCATGGAGCGGCCGTCATCGGCGAACACCAGGATCGGCTGGGCGCCCTGGCTGGCGATGGTGACGCCCTCCATCGCGACCAGCGGCATCAGCTGCTCGCGGTACTGCACCATGTAGCGGCCGTTACTGAACTCGATCTTGTCGGCCGGCAGCTCCTCCAGGCGGGTGACGAGCCCGAGCGGGACCGCCTTGGGCTGGGACGAGCCGGCGCGGAACACCAGCAGCGAGGTGGTCTGCTCGCCACTGCCGATGTGATGCGCCGCATTCTCGTCGGCCATGTCATGGGCCGAGGAGCCGGCGGCGCCGAGCGCCTTGGCAATGCCGTTGGGATCGATGATCATGATGACGGCGCCATCGCCCAAAATGGTGTTGCCGGAGAACATGTCGATGTGACGCAGCTTGGTCGACATCGGCTTGACCACGATCTCTTCGGTGTGAAACACGCCGTCGACGACGATGCCAAAGGTCTGACTGCCGACCTGGGTCACCACGATAAAGCCGTTCTCGGGATCGGACGCGGCGCCATCGTCGATCTTCAAGAGCTTCTTCAGATGGATCAGCGGCAGCAGCTTGTTGCGCAGGCGCAAGACCGCGGTGTCCTTGATGCGCTCGATGCGGTGCTCGCTGTTGGCGCGGGCGCGCACCAGCTCGACCACCGAGAGCTGCGGGATCGCAAAGCGGTCGCCGGCGGCTTCGACGATCAGGGCCGAGACGATCGCCAAGGTCAGCGGGATCTTGATGGTGACCGAGCTTCCCTCGCCGGCCACGCTCTTGATGTCGATGGTGCCGCCGATCTGGTCGATATTGGTGCGGACCACGTCCATGCCGACGCCGCGGCCCGAGACCGAGGTGATGGCGGCCGCGGTCGAGAAGCCCGGCGCGAAGATGAACTTGTGGATCTGGGCCTCGCTCATCTTCTCCAGCTCAGCCTCGGTGACCAACCCTGAGGAGAGCGCCTTGGCCTTGATCTTCTCGGTGTTGAGGCCGCGGCCGTTGTCGGCGATGCAGATGATGATGTGGCCGCCCTCGTGATAGGCGGACAGCCGAATGGTGCCCTGCTCGCCCTTGCCGGCCGCCAAGCGCTCGGCGGGGGTCTCCAGGCCATGATCGGCGGAGTTGCGCACCATGTGGGTGAGCGGGTCCTTGATCAGGTCGAGCACCTGGCGGTCGAGCTCGGTGTCGGCGCCGTGCATCTCCAGCTCGATCTGCTTGCCGAGTTCGCTCGAGAGATCGCGGACGATGCGGGGCAGCTTCTGCCAGGCGTTGCCGATCGGCTGCATGCGCGTCTTCATGACGCCCTCCTGCAGCTCGGCGGTGACGTTGGACAGCCGCTGCAGCGGCACCTTGAACTCGGTGTCCTCGTTGCGGCGGGAGATCTCCAACAGCTGGTTGCGGGTCAGCACCAGCTCGGAGACCATGGTCATCAGGTGCTCCAGCGTATCCACGTTGACGCGGATCGACTGGTTGGCGATGCGGTCGCCTTCGCCGGCACTTTCGTCGGCCATCGACTTCTTCGGCGCGGGCTTTTGCTTGGCGGCTTCCTTCGCAGCCGGGGCTTCAGCCGCCGGCGCGGGCTCGGCCTTGGCTTCAGCCTTGGCAACGGGCGCCGCAGGCACCGGCGCTTCGATCGCGGTCTCGCGGAAGGCGCGCTCGAGCTCGTCGAGCGAGACTTCGCCGGGACGCAACGGGCGCTCCAGCGTCTGTTCGATCAGCGTGCCCGTGGTCATCTCCTTGGTGGGCGCAGCGGCGGGGGCTTCCGGCGCCAGCGGCGGCGCGTCGGCGACGGGAGCGGCATGATCTGCTGCCATCGCCGCCATGCCCTGCTCGACCATCGCCTCCAGCTTGTCGATGAGGTCGCGGTCGTTGCCTTCCGGCTCGGCTTCGGTCGCCTCCAGGCCAGCCAAAATCTCCTTGATGCGGTCGATCGAGGACAGGATCACCGTCACCGCCTGCCCGGTCACCGGCATGCCGTCGCGGAATTTGCCCATCAGCGTCTCGCCGGCATGCGCCAGCGCTTCCAGCCGCGGCAGGCCGAGGAAGCCGCAGGTGCCCTTGATGGTGTGGACCAGGCGGAAGATGTTATCCAGGATCTTGGCGTTGTTCGGCTCCTGCTCGAACTTCACCAGCTGATTGTCGACGGTGTCCAGGCTCTCGCTGGTCTCCGTCAAAAACTCCCGCAACAGATCATCCATGAGGTACGCCTTACTGATCTGGGCTTCGACGCGTTGCGCCGCGCTTGGAATCGACGGAAGCCCTCTTTTCGATCGTTAGACATCCCTTTTCACGGTCCCGTTAATTTCGGCCTCCGTGCTAATACGGATATTGAAGACAAGTTTGCCGTTCGGCTACACGCTTCGGCAAAACCGGCACCGCGCCGCGACGGAGCGAGGAGTGAGGTAGACGCGTCGATAACGGCGCATGGCACGCGCGAGAAAATCCCGTTCGTGAAGGACGATAGGCGCGGCCTTGAGTGGAATTGAACGGACTCGGCCCGCGGTTGCGGGCGCTCTCGCGATGGTCGTTTCGTGCTGTGCCGCGATCCGCAAAATTCGCGTTTTCGGTAAACGAACCGTTACCTTGTCGCCAGTCCGGCTCGTGCCGCGCTAACCCAGCTGCGTTACCGAGGCAATCTCGGCGTCGGGCCGATGCTCCGCCAGGCAATCGTTGATGGCGGCGAGCAGTGCGTGCGGCGTGAACGGCTTGCGCAGACACCGTTCGGCGCCGAGCTCCAGCGCCATCCGGAGGAAATCGGGTTCGGGCGAATTCAGATTTGCGAAAGCGTAGCCCGACATCGCGATCAACGGAATGGCGGGCGCCCGCTCATGGAAGGTCCGGATCGATTCGAACCCACGCATATGCGGCATGAAGATATCGATGATCATCAGATCGAACTGTTCGTATGCGAGGGCCCGCAGTCCAGCTTCACCTCCCTCGGCGATCGTCACCCGAAAATTGTTGCGCTGGAGATAGATCTCGATGGCCATGCACACCATCGGGTGGTCGTCGACAACGAGAATATGGCGCAGATCTTCCCTCCCCGTTTGAGCTTCTCGTTTCGGCAATTCAATCATCGAGCCATGGGACACGCCTTTCTCCTCTGGTTTCGATCGAGAAATGGATCGTCGCTAAGATGGTTGGCGGCGCCGGGAGAACGGAGACGATGGCCGCGAAATTTGCGGCCGCACGGCACCATGGTTCGGAGCAATGCTGGATGGCTGAAAGCACTCGCGGGCGAGACTGCGCGGGTCGACCGGCGTCCGATGGCAGCACGGATGCAATGCTTCCGGCTCATGAAGGCCCCTTGCCGCTTTTTCCTGCGCAACCCTCGCAGACGGGCGCACAACTCAGGAGCGAATCAGCGCGCCGCTCTTTATTTCCGCCGCAAATGCCACAGGCTGTCTGCCCTGTAACGGGTATATGGACAGCGCTACAACCTATACAATATATTTTTGTCGCCGCGCAACTGCATGACGAACGGGGCGCGGCGCCGATCGGAACATCGAACGCGCCGGATTGACCCGCATGACCGCGAGAGGCCACCCGCCCAACCAGTTGCTGCAAATGCTCGAGGCGGCAGATTTCAATCTGCCGCGCCCTCGTACTTGAAATGGTCAGGGAAACTGTCTTGGGCCGGACATTTTGTCCCAATTGCCAATATATCCCGGCGTGAACATGATGGAACTTACTCGCGCAAGAAGCGATTTCGCCGGCGGCGACTTTGCTGATGCAGAAGGCGGGAGGCAGCTTTGGAAACGACGGGCCGCCCATCCAACGGTTTCCTGTCCGCGCTGTCGGCAGACGATTATGAGCTGATCCGCCCGTACCTGCGCGCGATCGATCTGCCCCATGAGGCGGTGCTGGTCGAGGCCGGCGAAACGCTCAAGCGCGCCTATTTTCCCCACCGCGGCGTGATCTCGCTGGTGGTGAAGCTCGCCAAGGGCGAGCATGTGCAGGTCGCGATGATCGGCCGCGACAGCCTGCTCGGGACACTCTCGACCATGGGCGATGCAAGCGCGTTGAACACGGCCGTCGTGCTGGTTCCCGGGGTCGCGTCAGTGATGGATCTCGACCGGCTGCGCGTCGCGGCCGACCAGAGCAGCAGCTTGCGGACCTTGCTCACGCGCCACGGTCTTGCGGTTTACGCGCAGGTCCAGCAGACCGCGGGCTGCAACGCCGCCCATCCAGTGGAGTCGCGGCTGTCGCGCTGCCTGCTGCACACCCATGACCTGTCGGGCGACTACCGGCTGCTGCTGACCCAGGAGGCGATGGCACAGATGATCGGGGCGCGGCGCAACAGCGTGTCGCTGGTCGCCAACACCTTGCAGCAGGCCAATTTCATCCACTACAGCCGCGGACACATCCAGATCCTGAATCTGGACGGCCTGCGCCAGACCGCGTGCGAATGCTACGCCACCGTGAAGGCGCAATACGACCGGCTGCTCGGCCAGCGCTGACCCCGCACGCGTGGTAAACCGACGGCTAATGCCGGCCCGCAAACACGAGCCGTCCTGCTTCCGGAACTGAAATCCAGATGCCGTAGACACGGCTGGCCTCGCACCGATACCGGCCCGCGCGGCATCGAAGTGTGATCGAGGCAGGCAAAGCCATGTTTGAAGTGACCGCCGCGCCGGCGCAGAAAGTGCTCGATTGCGCGCCCGCGCGCGACCCGAATGCTTATGCGGCGCTGGTGCGTGAGATCGGCGAGGACGGGGCCAGCGAGGTGCGCGCCGTGTTCTGGAGCGAGACCTGCGCACGCCTGCAACTGTTCCGCACGCTCTCGCGCGAGCAGCATCAGGCCAGGATCGCGCGCGAAGCACATTCGTTGAAGAGTGCGGCCGGGACGTTCGGCTATGCGAGGCTCGCGGCGCTGGCACTGCGGCTGGAGAAGTCCGTAGAGACGCTTCACGACACCGAGCTCGGCGATCTCCTGGACCTGATGGACGACGCCTACGCCGCGGCGCGCGCGCAGGAGCCGAAATGCTAGAGCATGATCCGGAAAAGTGCGCAGCGGTTTTCCGAAAAGATCATGCTCAAACAACAGCCTAAAGCGCGATGACGATTCATCCAAATCTCATCGCGCTTTAGAGCCATTTCGGTTGTCGAAAACGCTCTAACCCATCCGCGCGTGTATTCCCGCCGTACTTCTACGGCTTGGGATTTTCACAGATGGCTAATCATAGCTGGCGATAGTCGCGGGAAACCAGGAGGGTTTCCATGTTCACCTATGAGACTGCGGACCAGAAGGAAGTCCGTCGCTTCCGCATCGCTCAGTTCAACGGCCGGATGGCGACGGTAAAGTCTGGCGAGTCGACGGTGACTGGCTTCGTGCGCTCGGTGCTCGAGCAGGAATCGAGCATGCCTCCCCGCTGGACCATCACGATCATCCCGAACGCACCGAAGGACGAGCCCAAGCCGCTGCGGCCCGCATCACGCACGCGTCCCTTTGCCGAAGACTATTTCTGAGCGGGATCCGCGCCGCCAGCCGGGCGGAATGCAACAATCAATCTCAATCGATCGAGTGCAGCAGCGCCGCACGGACGAGGTCCGCAGTGTTGCGCGCACCGAGCTTGCGCATTGCCTCGGCGCGGTGGCTTTCGAACGTGCGCGGACTGATCTGCATCCGAAGCGCGCCCTGCTTGTTCGAATAGCCTTCGCTGATCAGCCTCAGCACCTCGCGCTCCCGCTTGGTCAGCCGCTTCTGGCCGGACAGGCCAATCAATTCGGCGCTGGGCACGCGCTGCGGCAGCGGCACGCGGGGGGTCCGCGCTTCGGCGTTCTCGGTTCCGGATGGGATCGGCAGGCCGCCCTTGTGAGGACCGGCAAGCTGCTTGACGAGGCCGCAAACGCGCTCGGTCTGCGCCAGCGCATTCTCCACCACGCGCTGCAAATAGGCGCGGTCGCCGGTGACGGGCGCGAGCTGATCGCTGTGATGCTTGATCTCGCCCATGTAGAGCAGGAGCGCAGTCAGGGGGCCGTTGAGCTCGCGGGCAATGGCGGCGGCCATTTCGTCGGCGGCCTTGGCACGGGCGGCGTTCAGGCGGACGAAATCGGGCTCTTCAGCTGGAGCAGCGCTGCTTTCGTACCATTCCGACGGCCGCGAATCAGTGGCCGTATCATTCTGTGACGCCATGTCACTCATTTAGCGGAACGGGGGCCGGTCTGTGGTTAACTTTTTGCTCCGTAAGACTACGGTGATTTCGGCAGTTTTGCGCTAAATCCGCGGCATCGGCACAATTTATGCTTGCGCGGGTCGGTTCCCGGGCGCGTAGAGGTTGAGATTCCGGCTCAGATCCTCGAAGCCTGCCGCCCGTCGTGCCCGCCCCCCGGATTTTACGGATTAATTAACGGCGACTTGCTTCTCTAGGGAGATTGAGAGCGCGCAAATGCCTCCACGCATTGGGCCCGCAAGCCTGCGGGAAACGCTGCGAAAGATTGCGTGCCATGAACGAGATCGATCGGCTGTCGGAATTCTTGCAGAGGCTGACGCCGCTGTCGCGCAGCTGTCTGCTCAGCGAACTCGAGCGGCTCGAGCTGTGCGGCATCGACATGCCGGGCTCGGCCGACATCCAGTCGCGCTTGCGCGCCGAGTTTCGCAAGGACGGATCGACCCAGGCGCGCGCCACCAGCCCCTCGCGCTATTTCTTCGCGCCGCTCGAGCTGCTTCTGATCGACGGCGCGCCTGAGCACGCCAATGCGGGGCGGATCTCGCGCAACACCCTCACCCCGATCTGGGAATGGATCTGCCGCGACCTGCTGCCGACCATGGCACGCGACTACATCAAGGCGATCAACGACCAGGTCGCCGCCAACAATCCGAAGGAAGTGCAGAAGACCGCGTCGACCTTCCAGACCAAGGTCCTCAAGGTCCTCGAGAGCACCCTGGCGTCGGCGGACAGCACCGAGCTCGCACGCGCCAAGCTCGCGCAGTACACGGCATCGCGCACCGCCTTCGACGACGTCATGAAGATGCTCGACGTGCTGCGCGCCGGCGCCGCGCTGCCGAAGTTCGACGAAAAACTGCCCGAGCAGATCGCGAAGTTCGATGACAACCAGGTGGCCCAGATCACCTCGCAACTCGACGCCTTCAGGAAGTCCCATCCCCGCGCGCTGCCTTTCGCATTGGCACTGGTGGCAAGGCGCCTGAAGACGCCCTGGCAATTGGTGCGCCTTGCCACCAAGGCTGCCGCAACCAAGAGCGCCGCCGACGTCGCCGCCGCGCCCTATGCCTGTGTCGTTCCCATGGTGCTCGACCGGCTCGACGACAAGCGCCTCGCTCTTCGGGTCGCACTCCGGCACAACCGCGTGCTGGTCGCGCGCGACCTGCTCGCCGAGATCTACGACATCGAATATGCGCTCAAGGTCCGCATCGATGACATCGAACATTGCGAGTGGGGCATCCGCCTCCAGCAATTGATGGACGCGATCGCGGCACTGGTGTCCGCCGAGGTCAGCCGCTTCCCCGCCAACGTCGGCCACATTCTCGGATCGCGCCGCCTGCGCAGCCACGATACGCTCGGCGGCAAGTTGACCTATCTCGCCTGGAAGGGACGCGACGCGATGCAGGACGGCGCGGCGGCGTTTCGCAAATTGATCGGGCAGACCTGATATCGCGCAGTCATCAAAGCGCGAGGGGCTTTCGCGTTATCGGTGAGTGATCATGCCCTAAAGCGCGATGAGATCGAATTGAATCGTCATCGCGCTTTAGGTCTTTGTTTGAGCATGATCTTTTCGGGAAACCGCTTCACACTTTTCCGGATCATGCTCTAATGCGCGCGCGGCAGACACAGGAAGCGATCGAGAAATCGCCCCGACAGCACGAATCTGAACCACCAATACATCATTCGCCGCATCGTCATTGCTGTATCCTCGACAGCCCACCACCGGCTGTGCGGAGCAATAGCGCAGGCGCAGCAGTGCGCATGTGATGTGTTTCACATTTGCGCCGACAGGCGCGGACGCATCGTCGCATAACTGTCACGAGCGCAGATGGAACATGCCCGCATCGCGCGAAAATGAGTTCCGCGGCCGTAGCTGTCGCTCCTATCCTCCGATGCTGCGAAGGAACAAGCCGCAGGAGGTCGCGATGAGATCGAACCGACGGACCCTGACGATGGTGACGTTGCTCGTGAGTGCGCTCGCGCTCACATCGACGACGTTGGCGCAGACGACGCCGCCGCAAGGCAATGCTGCGCCGACTGCCGACAACGCGGTGCTGCTGACCGTCTTCTTCAAGCACGATCAATCCCGGCCGCTGCACGAGCTGAATGCGCAACTCGAGACGCAGGGCTTCTACAAGGCGTTTCCGCCGGCCGGCGTCGAAGTCGTGAGCTGGTATGTGATGATGGGCGTTGGCCAGGTGATCACGCTGCGCCTGCCGGCGTCGCGGCTGCGCGAGGTCAACCGCGTCATCGAGGACACGGCCTGGGGATCTTATCGCACCGAATTCTATCCGACCTATGACTACAAGGCAGTCGGCGTCGCACAACACGAAAAAGCCGCCGGAAATTAATTCTCCAATCGTCCTGTCATTGCAGCGAAGGGCCACGCAACCGCATCGCTCGATGCCTGGCGTCGGCAAGCCGCACCTTCATCGATCGCGCGGGAGAAATTCCGCATGCGCTGGCAGCTGTTGCGCGTGCGGTGCCGGAGTATGCGAATTCTTTTCGAAGAATCTGTCGACAAATTAGCTCGAATTGCAGGGCTTAACGTTACTCAAATAATTCAACAGCGACGTGACGCTCTCCTTATTTGAACCCACGCTCCGCGTTTAAGAAACCGTCACGGAACGGGAGTGGTGTTGATGAACGATGGGATTGTTGAACTCGTCGGACGAAGGCCTGTAACCTTCGGACGGCGAAAGGTGACGCCGCGCGCCTGCGTGGCCGACAGCAAGCGTCACTTGCGCGCCTTCCTCAGCGAAGTGCTCGAGGATCTTGGCTTCGTTACCTGCGAATGCGCCAGCGCGGACGAGCTGCAAACCGTGCTCGCCACCGAATTGCCGGATCTGATCCTGCTCGGTGTCGCCACCGACGGCATCGAGCCGGGGAGATTCCTCGAGGTCTTGGTGCGTGAGGGCTTCGCTGGGAAGGTTCTGGCGGTCGGCGCCCGCGAATCGATCGTCGTCAGGGCCGTGCGGCAGGTCGGCGAAGAATATGGCCTTGCGATGCTGCCGCCGCTGACCACGCCCTTTGCCGCGGAGACGCTGCGCGAGCGTGTCGCGATGCTGCTGCCGGAGGAGCCGGCGCCGAGCCCGGCCGTGCATGTCGGCGAGGCCTTGCATGCCGGCTGGCTGGAGCTCTGGTACCAGCCCAAGATCGACGCGCGCACGCTGATCCGCAGCGGCGCCGAGGCGCTGGTGCGAATGCGCCATCCGACCTGGGGCGTCGTGCCGCCGGCCTATTTCATTCCCGAGGAGCACGATCCGCATCTGCGCGATCTCTCGGAATTCGTGATCGAGCGCGCCATGCAGGACTGGCACTATCTGCTGGAGCAGCAGAGCCCGGTCGATCTCTCGATCAACCTGCCGGCGTCCTATCTGAAGGCGCCGCAGGCGGTGCGCGATCTCTGTCGCCGCGTGCCGACGCATCCGGCCTTCGGCGGGCTGACCATCGAGATCGACAGCGAAGAAGCGACCCGCGATCTCGATCTCCTGACCGAGGTCGCCCGCGAGGTGGGGCTGCACAATATTGGCCTCGCGATCGACAATCTCGGCGCCAACTGGCCGGCGCTGATGGGCCTGGACAAGATTCCCTTCGTCATGATGAAGGCCGACCGGCACTTCGTCACCGGCAGCGGCAGCGACCGGCTGAAGCGCACGGTGTGCCGTCACATCGTCGAGCTTGCGCAGGGCTACGGCGCGCGCGTGGTCGCCGAGGGCATCGAGAGTCGCGCCGACCTCGTCGGCGCGAACGAGCTCGGCTTCGATCTCGTGCAGGGCTTTCTGTTCGGCAAGCCGATGCCGCTGAAGAAATTCGCCCGCTCGACGCTGACGAAAACCGTGATGGAGTGAGCTCGTTCGCGGCTCGTGCGTCGCTGGGCGCGCGCGAGAATCATTGATCTCGCGCGCGTTCGCCGGGCCTGCTTGGGCAGTCCGAGCACTCGCGCTCTTGCCGTGCCGAAGGCAGGACTAGCCGGCCATCATCACGCAAACCGCCGCGCGAAAAAGACGCAGACGACCACGAGCGCGGTCGCGACGATCATGCTCCAGGCAACCGACTCGCGCAGCAACAGGCCGGCAAGCGCCAGGCCAAAGAATGGCTGGAGCTGTTGCAACTGGCCGACACGCGCAATGCCGCCGAGCGCAAGCCCGCGATACCAGAAGATGAAGCCGACGAACATGCTGAAGATCGAGACGTAGGCGAGCCCAATCCAGGCGGGCGCGCTGACGCCGCTCCATGTCGGCGGCCACGTCCAAATCGCGACGGGCACCATCAGCGGCAGCGCCAGCAGCAGCGCCCAGGAGATCACCTGCCAGCCGCCGAGGCGGCGCGACAGCGCGGCGCCTTCGGCATAGCCGAGACCGCATAAGACGATCGCGGCCACCATCAGGAGATCGCCGCTGAGCGAGGCTGAGCCGTCATTCGACAGAGCAAAGCCCGCGACGGTGGCACTGCCGAGGACGGCGAACAGCCAGAACAACGGCTGCGGCCGCTCACCGCCGCGCAAGACGCCGAAGATCGCGGTCGATAGCGGCAAGAGGCCGATGAAGACGATCGAATGCGCCGAAGTGATGTGCTGGAGCGCGAGCGCGGTCAGCAAGGGAAAGCCGACCACGACGCCGATGGCGACGATGGCGAGTGAGGCGAGATCGTGCCGCGCCGGTCGCGCCTGACGGAGCAAGCCAAGCACGGCCAGGCCTATCAACGCCGCAATGACCGCGCGCGTGGACGTCAGGAACAGCGCGGAGAAGCCGCCGACCGCCACGCGCGTCGCCGGCAGCGAGCCGCTGAAGATGATGACGCCGAGAAGCCCATTGCCCCAGCCGCTGCCCGCAGATTGCATGTCCATTCCCGCCTTTTGCGTGACGACCCTCGTCCTCCAGCGATGGCAAGACCAGGGACAATCCAGTACAATCCGACAAAACTGTATGGGTATGGAAGGCAATACAGCTTGGACGGCGAGACGCAGACGAAGGGACGGGGCGGCACGCGGACCACCGACGTGATGAGCGCGATCCGCGCCAAGGTCGCCGGACGCACGCTCAATACCGGCGACCGCTTGCCATCGATCCGCAGCCTTGCGGCGACGATGGGGGTTTCGCCTTCCACCATCGTCGAGGCCTATGACCGCCTGGCCGCGGAAGGGCTGATCCGTGCCCGTCGCGGTTCGGGCTTCTACGTCTCGCCGACGGTCATGCCGCCGCTTACGCTTGCCGAGGTCGAGCCGCGCCGCGACCGGGAGGTCGATCCATTCTGGGTCTCGCGGCAGTCGCTCGATGCAGACACGACCGCGCTGAAGCCCGGCTGCGGCTGGCTGCCGCCGGAGTGGATGCCGGAGGCGGCGCTGCGACGCGCTATCCGCGCGCTCGCGCGGACCCATGCGACTCTATTCGCGGACTACGGCGGCACGCGCGGTTCGCCGGCACTGCGCCGGCTGCTGCTTACGCGTCTTGCGGAAGATGCGATCGAGGTGTCGGTCGACCAGCTCATGCTCACGGGCTCGGGCACGCAAAGTGCCGATCTCGTCTGCCGCTTCCTGCTCCGTCCCGGCGACACCGTGCTGGTCGATGATCCCTGCTACTTTAATTTTCGCGCCTTGCTGCGGGCGCACCAGGCGAAGATCGTCGGCGTGCCCTACACGCCATCGGGTCCGGACGTCGCAAGCTTCGAGCAGGTCCTCGCCAGCGAACGGCCGCGGCTCTACATCACCAATTCAGCGCTGCACAATCCGACCGGCGCGACGCTGTCGCTTCCGACTGCGCATCGGCTGCTGAGCGCGGCCGCCGCGCACGACCTCACGATCGTCGAGGACGATATTTTCGGCGACTTCGAGCCGGAGCGCTCGCCGCGCCTTGCCGCGCTCGACGGTCTCGCCCGCGTGATCCGCATCGGCAGCTTCTCCAAGACGCTATCGGCCTCGGTGCGCTGCGGCTATATCGCCGCGCGCGCCGACTGGATCGAGCATCTCGTCGATCTCCAGGTCGCAACCAGCTTCGGCGGCTCAAGCCCGGTCGCGACCGAGATCATCGCAAAGGTGCTGGCCGGCGGCAGCTATCGCAAGCACATGGACGAGCTCAGGCAACGGCTGATGCGCGCCCGGCGCGACGTCGCGCGCAAGCTTCAGGCGCTCGGCATCGAGCCGTGGCTGACGCCGCGCGGCGGCTTCTTCCTCTGGTGCCGTCTTCCGGGCGGCCAGGATGCCACGGCCGTCGCGCGCGCCGCACTCGAAGAGGATGTGGTGCTGGCACCGGGCAATGTATTCAGCGTGTCGCAAACGGCATCGAATTTCATGCGGTTCAACGTGGCGCAGATGGGCGATCCCAGGATGTGGGATGTGCTGCGGCGGGCGTTGAAGGCGGGCACCGAACGATAGACGCCTAGTACCAAGACTCCTCATACACCGGCTCGCCGTCGAGCAGCAGCCGCTTGATGGCGGCGCGGCCCGAGGGCAGCACCGCGGCAACGACCCGCAGCTTCTGCTGGTTGCGGGCCTGCTCGAGCTTCTTGCCCTCGCCTTCGGGCACGAAATAGCTTTCGAGACCGTATTTGATCGTCAGCTTGTCACAGAAGGTGCGGCCGTTTGTGCCGCAGGCGCCCCCCGAATAGCCGACGCGGCCGCGGATCAGCACTTCAGGCGCCGTGACCGGGACAGGCTCGGCATGCACCGAGACGGCCTCGTAAAGGCCGCTGGCATTGGGCGCGAGCTTGACGAACACGACGGCATTGCGTTCGGCGGCCGGCTTGCCGGCGAGCGCGCCGGCCGGCACTTGCGAGATTTCATAGCGGAGCACGACATAGTCGCCGCGCAGGAGATCGCGGGGATCGACCGGCTGCGTCTGCAAGGTCACCTCATGGCCCTCGCGCAGGATCTGCATGCGATCGGCGACCATCAGGACCAGCAGCACGCATTGAAGCAGGACGGCGCCCCCGAACAGCACGGCTTTCGGAATGCGCTGCCAGATTTTTGTGACTGATGCGGCCAGTTTGATCATCGCGCAGCCCTCGGCAGCATGCGATTGAGCGCGGTCGCAAATCCGACGGCGATGATTCCGGCCGCCGCAAGGAAGGCCGAGCGGCCCAGCAGCGAGCCCTTCACGGCCCAGGTGATGCCCGCGATTACGCCGGCGATGCCGAGCCAGCCGGCAACGATTCGCGGACGCACCTCATCGAGCATGCCGGAGACGACGAGGCACAGCATGGCGCAGAGCAGCGCGGCATAGGCGAACCAGGGCTCGCCGGCCGCAGATGCCGGCCAGATCGGCGCGGCGAGCAGCACGAGCCCGATGGCGCATGCTGCCAGGACTTCACCGGCGCGCCTGGTGATCCCGGCGGATGCGAGAGAAAGGATTGCACCCGCAATCCCGCTCAGGATCGCCCAAAGCGGTTGAGCTGGCACCGTGCCGGTCCGGAAGCTAACGATGTCGTCGACTGTCGTCACCTCGAGGAAGGCAACGCCGGCCAACGCAAACGCCCCGTAGATCGACAGAACGCTCCCGAGGCGGAGCGCCCTCGGCGACGGCGATGCGGCGATCGCGAGCCCCGCGCCGAACAACAGCGCCGCGCCGTTCGCAAGCAGGAATGATGGCTGCGCGCCATCGAGTTCGAAGCGGAGCGACGTCGCGATCCACCACGGCAGCATCGCGATCGCGACGAGATGCGCCGCCACGCGAGAATTCCATGCGAAGGCCGTCGCGGCGGCGATGAGCCAGACTGCCACAAAGGGAAGATGCAGGGCGTCCGGCGTGTCGTAAGTCCGCAAGCAGGTCCAGATCGAGGCGGCCACGAGACCGACCGCGAGCGCACCGCGCGAACCGGTCAAGAGTGCCCCGGCAAATGCGCCGATCGACCACAGCAGCATGCCGCCGGCAAAGTCCTCGCCGAGATGATACATCTGGCCGACCAGCGCGATGCCCGCGCCAAAGATGATCGCGCCAATGCTGGCACAGAGATCGGCGAGAACCGTGCGTCCCGCGCTGGCGAACCACGCCCCGAGACCGCCTGCGACGACCATGCCGGCAAGCAGGATCACGAACCGCAACAGCCGCGCGATCTCGGTCCAGTGCGCGGCGACGAAGGCGAGGAAAGCCGCCGCGATCAACAGACCACCGACGATGGCGACGACCACGGCGATGTTGATGCCGGCCGGCAGCGGCGGCAGTGCATTGCGGATGGAGGCGGCAACCGCCGGCGCGATCACGCCATCGGCCTCCCATTGCGCAAGATCGGTTTCGAGGCGCTGCCGGTAGGTTTTGTCGAACATCGTCTGGGATCACCTAACTGCCGGCGGGCGGCTGCCGCCAGTCAGCCGGCGGGATGTTGCTTGGTCGGATTCCGCCGATGGCGGGTTCAAGACCGCACTGTCTGCAGAGGGCATAGACGGTTGCTGCACGACACGTCAGCCGGCGAGCTTGCGGTCGCGGATCGGCTGAGCGCCCGCAAGTATGCCGCGCTGAAGCGCGCAGCCGGCGAGAGATCGCGACCGATGCGTCCGATCAGATGCTGCAGTTGAATAGCTGCACGCCGAACTGCGCTTCGAGCTCGCCGATGTAGCGACACCAAGGTCGGCGAGAGCCCGGCGCGGCGGGCCGCCGCCGAGAAGCTGCCCTCGCGGACCCATGATGACGAACAGTTCCACGACCTGAAGGCAATTCATCCATCTTTTCATATTCTGCAAAAGAGATGCTCAGATTGCGCCGATGGTTGGAAGAGACTCACAGCTGTAACTTTCAGTCAACATGGCCATAAACGGCCACACGGCAGCGAGGGAGAACTGCAACCATGGAAGGCATCGCCGCCAAGGTGATGAGAGCGCTCTTGTGCCTCGTCGCCGCGACGACGCTGGCGCTCCAGGCGGGCGCCGCGGGGGCTCAGACGGCCGCAGAATCCTGGCCGAACCGCGCGATCACCTGGGTAGTGCCGTTCGGGGCCGGCGGCGTCACCGACCTCGTCTCGCGCAAGATCGCGGAGTTGCTGCGGACGCGGCTTGGGCAGCCCGTGGTGGTGGAGAACCGCCCCGGCGCTGGCGGGACCATTGGGACGGAGTTCGTTGCCCGGGCCCAGCCCGACGGCTACACCGTGCTCTACGCCTCCGGCGGGCCTATGACGATCCAGCCGAACCTGGGGCTGGCGAAGCTCAACTACGACCCGCTCAAGAGCTACGTCCACGTCCGCGGCGTGAGCTCGTCGAACCAGATCCTCGTCGCGACCGCGGCAGCGCCCTACAACTCGCTGGCTGAGTTCGTCGCGTACGCGAAGGCCAACCCGGGCAAGGTAAATTTCGGCTCCCCCGGCCCCGGCACCGCCCAGCACCTCGCCGGCGAGATGTTCCAGGCTGCCGCCGGCATCAAGCTGACCCACGTGCCTTACAAGTCGGGCTCGAGCCAGATGACCGACATGATGTCGGGCATCCTGGACGTCTCCTTCGACTACCTTACCGTGCTCAGGCCGCTGATCGACACCGGCAAGGTCAAGGTGCTCGGCACCACCGGCACGGCGCGGCTGGCCGCGCTGCCCGGCGCGCCCACGGTGCTCGAGGTCGGCTACCCGGACGCCGTCAGTGTCGGCTCGACCTGGGTCTCGGTCCCAGCCGGAACCGACCCGAGAATCGTGGGCAGGCTCTCTGAGGCGCTGGCCGCCGTGCTCGCCGACCCCGCCATCGTCGCGGACCTCGCCACCAACGGCCAGGTGTCGATCGCCGACAAGGGGCCGGCCGAGATGGAGCCGTTCATCGTCGAGGAGACCGCACGCTACAAGCGGGTGATCGAGAGCGCGGGCATCGCCGCGCGTTAAAGCATGATCCGGACCCGAAGGGCCGCGTGAGCGCAAAGTGCGCAGCGGTTTTCCGAAAAGATCATGCTCAAACAACAACCTAAAGCGCGATGACGATTCATCCTCATCGCATCGCGCTTTAGTTCGCCTTGATCCCGGCCTCGCCAATCAGCTTGCCCCATTTCGCACTTTCGCCCTGAATGAAGCGGCCGAACTGCTCAGGCGATGTCGGCGCGGGCTCTGCGCCGAGGGTGCGGATCTTCTCGACCACCGACGGGTCTTTCAGGGCCTTCGTGAAGGCTTCGTTCAGTCGGCCGACGACATCCGCAGGCGTCCCGGCCGGAGCAACGAGACCGAACCAGCCGACCGATTCGAAACCCGCGATCCCGCTCTCGGCAAGAGTCGGCACGTCAGGGAGGGATGCAAGACGGCGCGCCGAGGAGACGCCGATCGCGTTGAGCTTGCCTTCGAGGATCAGCTGCCGCGATGCGGGGATATCCAGCACAGCGAACGGGACGTGCCCTGCGAGCACATCGACCGTCGCCGGCGCGGTCCCGCGATAGGGTACCAGCTCCATATTAATCCCCGTCTTCTGCGCGAACAGCGCTGCCGTCAGATGCATGGCGGTCGAGTTGCCGCCATGTCCGATCGACAACGCGCCTGGCTTTGCCTTGGCGAGCGCGATCGTCTCCGCCGCATTGTGCGCGGGCACGTTTGCAGACGCCACCAGCACAAAGGGAATCTCCGCAAGCAGGGTGATCGGCGCGAGATCCCTGGGATCGAACGGCATTGACGAATTGAGGTGCGGATTCACCGTCAGGCTGCCTGCCGGCGCGACACCGAGCGTATAGCCGTCCGGCTTGGCTTGCGCGACCGCGGCCATGCCGATGTTGCCCCCTGCCCCGGCGCGGTTCTCGATCACCAGGCTTTGCTTGAGTTCGGCGGTGACCAGCGGCTCGAGCGCGCGGATCACGGTATCGGCGCTGCCGCCGGGCGGGAAGGTCACGATGATCTTGATCAATTGCTCCGGATAGGCCGCTTCAACGCCCCCCAGCGGCAGCACGGCGAAAGTCGCGGCCGTCAGCACGGCCAGAATGCGGCGCCTCGCAGCGTGAAACACATTTCCCTCCTCAGTCCGTTCTTGTTTGTGAGTCCCAACCAGACGGGTCGGCCGGGCAGCTTGATGTCGCCTTACGCCGCCGCGCCGGTGATGCGTGCCAGCAAGCCTTGCGGATTGTCGGGCGCGACTTGCCCGCGCCAGGCGATGTGCTGGTCTGGCCGCACCAGCACCAGCTTCTCGGCATAGGCACCGTTCGCCTCGTCCGGCGCGATGTCGACCAGCGTGAGCGGCATACCGCGTTCCTCCGCGGCAGACTTGAATCGTGCCACATCGATCGCCGGATCGAGCCGCAGCAATGTATAGCCGGGCCCGAATGCATCGTAGAGCGATCGGCCGTCGCGCAGGAAGAGGTGCGGCGCGCGGGCGCCGGGTACGGTGGAAGGCGCAAAACTTCCCATCGCGTAAGCCGGCGGGGTCTCACCGTCATAGGCGATAATCGGCGAGGCATCGTAGTAGTAGCCGAAGTTGAGGCCGGCGCAGCAATATTGCTGCACGTTCAGATCGTACGCCGCCCTGGCCAGCGCTGCGCGCGCCGCGTGACCGCGCGGCGTGGCGTCCTCGATCTCCGCTGAGACGCCGCCGCGCTGGGCCATCATCTTCATCGCGTGGTCCATCGCAAAGCGCGACACCTGTTCGGTGATGGGCTGGCGCTCCGCTTCATAGGCGTCGAGAATTGAAGCCGGCGCCCACCCGTTCAGATGCGCCGCCAATTGCCAGCAGAGGTCGACGGCGTCGGCAATGCCCGCATTCATGCCGTAGCCGGCATAGGGCATCCACAAATGCGCGGCGTCGCCGCAGATGAAGACCCTGCGATCGCGGAAGCGATCGGCCACCAGCCGGCGCCCGACCCAGTCCTCCTTGCTAAGGACCCGGTATTCGAAGCGCGCATCGACGCCGAGAATGGCGCGGATCGCCCAGTCGCGATCGACCGAATCGAACTCGGGCTCGTCGGGCTTCAGGTGATTGTGGATCAGCCAGCGGTCGTGACCATCGATCGCAACCGTGGTGCCGGAGCGCCGCGGGTTGAGCGAGAGCACCATCCAGGCAGGCTTGTGCGCTCCCATCAGTTCCTTGAGTTGCGGAGCTTCGATATAGGTCGATTGCACGCGCTGGATGACCGGCGTCCCGGACAGGCTCGCGCCAATCGATTTCCGCACGAGCGAACGGCTGCCATCGCACCCGATCACGAAGTTGGCTTCGATACGGAGCGGGTTTCCGCTGTCGAGGTTGCGACCTATCGCGATCACAGGGCCGTCGTTCTGTTCGATGTCCGTAATTTCCGTGCGCGCCAAAATGGTGATGCGCGGCTGCGCGGCGGCATGGCCAAACAAGATCGGCTCGAGATAGACCTGGTTGATCCGGTGCGGCGGCTCGGGCGTCGGCCACCAGGTGTCGGGACCGCCGGTTGCGGTGTAACGGCGCGCGCGGGAGGGGATGTCGATGCGGCAAAGTTCGATGCCGGTCGCGGTGGTCCTGTAGGAGCAATCGTTCGGGAAGTCGGCCGGCAGGCCTGCGTCGCGCAGCTTTGCGGCGACGCCGAGCCGGCGGAAGATCTCCATCGAGCGCGCCGAAACGTGATTGCATTTGACGCTGGGCGGATCGCCGGCATGGCGGATCTCCGCGACGACGACGTCGATCCCGCGCGAGGCCAGATCCATCGCCGCGGTCAATCCGACGGGCCCGGCGCCCACCACCAGCACCTGTGTCCTCATGCTCGTTTCCATCCCATGCTTCACCCGCGGATTCCCTGTCCACGCAGCATGCATTTTATTGCAGGGTCGCTTATGAGATAAGCCAGAAAGAACTCATCAATTCATGAGCATTGCCTATGAATGTCACCTTGAGGCAGCTGCAAGCCTTCACCGGCGTGTACCGGACGCGCAGCATCACGCGGGCCGCGCGCGAGCTCGGGATCACGCAATCGGCGGCGAGCCTCTTGGTCCAGCAGCTCGAGGTCCAACTTGGCGTCAGGCTGTTCGATCGCTCCACGCGGTCCGTGCAGCCAACGCTGGCCGCCGACGAAGCTTTTCATGCCGCCGAACGGATGCTCAGCGATGCACAAGGACTGTCACGGCGCATGCATGACCTCGCGCAGGCGCGCGCAGGTCGCGTCGTGTTCCTCGCGTCAGCCGGCGCCGCATCGGCGCTGCTGCCTTTGGTGTTAGCGAAATTCCGCGCAGGCTATCCGGACATTGAGATCGACATGCGCGACGTTGCCGCGGACGATCTCGTTCCGCGCATGATTGCAACCGATGCAGAGTTCGCGATCGGCAGCGTGGAGGGCGAGATCGCGGAGATGTCGGTCGAGACCCTGGCCCGCGGTCGCCTGAGCGCAATCGGCCGCCGCACCGCCGACTTCGCTGCGCGGCGCGCGCTGACATGGGATGAGCTGTCACAGCTCCCGACGATTGCAATGCGGCGCGAGACGCGGATCCGCATGCAGATCGATCAGGCATTGGGCGCGCAGGGCAAGCGCCTCTCGCCGACCTATGAAGTGACGCTGATCAACACCGCGCTCGCCATGACCGCGCAGGGCCTCGGCCTCGCCATCCTTCCCGCAACGATGCTACCGGCCGATCAATTCCCGACGCTGATCGCGAAGCCGCTGGTGCGCCCGGCCATCACCCGCCCGGTATCGCTGCTACAGCGCCAGGGACGAACTCTCTCGCCGGCGGCGCAAGCGTTTGTGGCGACGGCGAGGACGGTGCTAGCGGAGCGATCTACTTGATAATGGCGGAGAGGGAGGGATTCGAACCCCCGATAGGCTTGCACCTATGCCGCATTTCGAGTGCGGTGCATTCAACCACTCTGCCACCTCTCCTGAAGGTGCCGATAAGAGGTAGGAACCCCTGTGGTCGGGGCGTGTAATAGGCGAGGATGGCCGGCCAGACAAGGCGCGAAAGGCGAAAATCCGCCGCCTGTTTCATCCCTTCCCTCTCATTCCGAAAGGAACCGCCGTGGAGCATCTGACGATCGCGGCCAATGGCGCCGATTTCCACCTGGTTCGCGCAGGACGGGGCAAACCGCTGCTTTTGCTGCATGGTTGGCCGGAATTCTGGCGGACCTGGGAGTCGGTGATATCTAGGCTTTCGGATCGCTTCATGCTGATCGCGCCCGATTTGCGCGGCTTTGGTGACAGCGACAAGCCCGATGGCCCTTACGGGCCGGATGGCCATGCGGCGGACATGCTGGCGCTGATGGACGGGCTCGGCATCGACCGATTCGGCGTCGTGGGTCATGACGTCGGCGGCGCCGTGATGCAGCCCCTGGCCCGGCAGGCACCGGGACGGCTCACCGGGCTGTTCTTCTTCGATTTCGTCTATCCCGGCATCGGGCCGCGCATGGCGGCCCCCGATAGGCTCAACCACATCTGGTACCAGTCCTTTCAGCAGATGGAGATGGCCCCGGCACTGGTCGGCGCCAGCCGCGAGACCTGCCGGCTCTATATCAGCCACTTCCTCAAAGGCTGGGCGCACCGGAAAAATGCCTTCGACGACGTGCTCGACGCCTTCGCCGACAACTTCCTCAAGGACGGCAATCTCGCCGGCGGCTTTGCGCATTATCGCGCCTCGCATGCCGGGCGCATCGCGATGATGAAGGGTGAGGCGCCGCGCCTGCCGCCGATCAACGTGCCGACCTGCGTGCGCTGGGCCGAGCACGACCCGTTGTTTCCCTATGCCTGGACCGATCGGCTCGGCGAAACCTTCAGCGAACTCGATCTGGCGATGTTTCCGGACGTCGGGCACTTCCCGCATCGGGAAGATCCGGATCGCGCGGCCGTGGAGATCGCGGCGTTCTTTCAGCGCATCGGCTGGAGCTGAATCAAGGGGAGCTCGTGCGATGATGGAGGTGCACTCCCTCTCCCGCTTGCGGGAGAGGTCGGGGACAGGGTGTTTCCACAATGGGATTGTTGGATTGCTGAGGACGTCCCGACGCGGCGAGAGCCCTCACCCGCCGCGCGCGGGACGATGCTTCGCATCGCGCGGGGCGCGTCCGCCTCTCCTGCAAGCGGGAGAGGCGGAGCAAGCGTCAGAAAAACGGGGTGGGACCGCCAGACGCGGTAAACACTGGCGGTCCCTTGCCGCTCATTGAAATACTGACCGGGAAGGGCGGCTTCGCCGGCCGAGTGAAGCGACGATTCGACCCTAGCGTGCAGCCCGCATCGCGCAACGCAATCCGCCCCTTAACCTAACCGGTCAAGGTTACTCCTTGTCATTCTTGCCCTTTTTCTTGCCGTTCTCCGTGGAATCCCGGTCTTTTCCGTTGGCGCCCTCCTTGCGGCGGTTGGTGAAACGCGCATTGCCAAGGCCGGTGCCGATGGTGAGCACGCCCCAGCGATCGACGTGCTGCATGAACGGCACTTCCGCAAGGCCCTGAACCACGCCGTCATTGTGCATCACGACCGCGGTGTCGTGCTCGCCGATCTCAGGGATGGCTTCGACGAGGCTCGCCGGCAGGTTGAACTTACTGCTCTCCCAATTGCCGGGCAGGTTCTGCGCACCTTTCTCGATGGAGCCGTCCGCATCGATCACGCCGGGACAGGCGATGCCGATGAACGGCGCGAGCTTGAAGCCTTCAGCTTCGGCATCCTCGATGAGCCCTTCGAGCATCTTGACCAGCCGCTTCACCGCGGCCTCGCGGCTCGGCTCATCATCGGCATGGCGCCACAGATCGGATTTGAAGACCGCGGCCTTGGACAGATCGGGCGCCTTCTTCCAGCGTGTCTCCACGATCCCGCAGCGGATGTTGGTTCCACCGATGTCGACCGCGAGGATGCTGTCATAGGCCTCGAAAATCCAGGACGGCGCGAGGTGCAGGGCTCCGATCAAGCCGGCATCGTCAGGGTCGAATCGGATTGGCACCAGATCGACCTGGAAGCCTTCCGACTTGAGGATGATCTCGGCCCGGGCAATGGCAATTTCGCCGAGCCGGCTCGCGCGAAAGCCGCCGCCGACCACAATGCAGTCGGTCTTGGCCCAGGACTTGGTTTTGAGGAACCGCCGCGTGACGTAAGCGAGCTCCTGCGCGAAATCCTCGATCGCGCTATGCACGACGGCCGTGGCCTCGGTGTCGTCGCCGACCAGAACGGCATCGAGGGCCTTTTTGCTGATCTTGTCGGACGGCTCGTCGCCGAAGGGATCCTCGCCGCTCTTGCGCAGCGGTTTGCGCCACTCTTCGAGGATCTCGCGGAACGCGCCCTTGCTGGCGCGGTCACCCAGAAAGCCCTCGTCGTCCTTGAGCTCGATGTTGAAGCTGTCGACGTCGACCGACGGCAGGCGGCTCGCCCCGTGCTGGGCGATGCCCGTCGTGTTGACCAGCTGGTCTGCTGCCATGATAGCCCTTGCCCGCGTGTCCGATTTGCGAGGACACAACGGGGAGGGAACCCGTTGGTTTCAAGTCGGCCGCAGATTCGGCCCATACACCGGAATGGGTCCAAATCCTTCAAATCCTGACCGTTTTCGCTCGCTTTTCCTTGACTTGCGGCGTCCGGCGGCTATAAGTCCCACAGCCGGCGCGGGGCGTTTCTCGCGCCGCTTGCTTTTGCGTGGGTTTTCAAAGGGATAACTCCCGCCCGCACAAAACTCGCATAAACCCGTAGCGACTGACAAAAAGCCGGCCCCGACAAACTGTCGCGAGGCCGGGATTGAACACGAAGGAAAAAAAAGATGTTCGCAGTCATCAAAACCGGCGGCAAGCAATACCGCGTCGTGCCGGATGATGTTCTCGAAGTAGGCAAGATCGCCGGCGAAGTCGGCACGATCGTGCAGTTGAATGAAGTTCTGGTGGTCGGCGGCGACACGCCGGTCCTGGGCGTCCCGACGGTCGCAGGCGCGTCCGTTGCGGTCGAGGTGCTCGACCACAAGCGCGGACCGAAGGTCATCGCGTTCAAGAAGCGCCGCCGCAAGAACTCGCGCCGCAAGCGCGGCTACCGCGACGAGATCACGGTGCTGCGTGTCAGCGAGATCCTGACCGACGGCGCCAAGCCCACCAAGGGCCCGCGTCCGAAGAAGGAGAAGGTGGCCAAGGAAGCCGCGAAGGAAGCCGCCGAATAACGAGATTTGATCACGCCAATTCACGAATTGATGCGTGAGAAATCGTGAAATGATTCCGTCAAGGAATTGATCTAGACATACGTAGGATTTCGGAGACGAGCCATGGCTCACAAAAAAGCAGGCGGTTCATCGCGTAACGGACGCGATTCCAAGGGCAAGCGCCTCGGCATCAAGGCGTTCGGCGGGGAGATCGTCGCTCCCGGCAACATCATTGCGCGTCAGCGCGGCACCACCTGGCACCCCGGCCTTAATGTCGGCATGGGCACGGACCACACTTTGTTCGCCAAGGTCGAAGGTCGTGTTTCGTTCCAGGCCAAAGCCAAGGGCCGCACCTTCGTATCGGTGCTCCCGATCGCAGAGGCGGCTGAATAGACGGCGGATCAAATGGGAATCCGCCGGGTCCTGACCAAACCGGCGGAGTCCTAGAGATCATAGAGATCGAAGGCTCCAGGGGAGGCGGGAAACCGGCCTCCCCTTTTCTTTGACTTGCTCACTTTGACTTAGTGACTTTCCAGGAGCCGGACATGTTGCAGGATTTCTCGAGCGTGACCTTGCAGGAGGCGAGACCGAGTGTCGTCGCCACCGAGCGGCTGACCTTGCGGCGGCCGACACTCGCCGACGTCAGGACCATCGCCCGGCTCGCCAACGACCGCCGCATCGCAGAAAACACCCGCCGCCTGCCGCATCCCTATTCGCAGGACGACGCCGTTGAATTCATCCGCGCCACCGCCGCGCTCGGCAGCGAGACCGTGTTCCTGATCGAGCACGACAGCGGGCCGATCGGCATGGTCGGCATCGACTGCTCCACGCCGGACAATGCCGAGCTCGGCTACTGGCTCGGCGTCGAGCATTGGGGCCAGGGCTTTGCCACCGAGGCCGCACGCGGCGCGATCGACTTCTTCTTCGAGGAGTTCGAGGACGACCATCTCTATGCCGGCGCGCGCGTCACCAACCCGGCCTCGCGCAAGGTGCTGGAGAAGTGCGGCTTCCAGTGGAGCGGCGTCCAGCTGCACCGCTTCCTGGCGCTGGGATCGTCCACGCCCGTCGATTGCTTCCGCCTGTCACGCGGTGTGTGGGCGTCGCTGAAGAGCTGGAGCAGTGCGAGGCGGATGAGGTAGGTGCACCGATCACCCTCCCCTGGAGGGGGAGGGTCGATGCGCATGCAGCGAAGCGGAATGCGCAGCGGGGTGGGGTGAAGCCACAGCAATGGTCTCACCCACCACCGCCAATCCAAGCACCATCTTCGCGAAAAGACTGTCACCCCGCTCGCACGGCGCGCGAGCGACATCCCCCCTCCAGGGCCCTCCAGGGAGGGTAAGAGCTAAGCGGGCGGATTCACCTCGGCGTTCTCACGCCCCAAATCGCGTTCCCGCAAGTAAATATAGAATCCCGCGCCGATGATGATAGCGGCGCCGACGATGGTGGCGACTTCAGGCACGTCGCCGAACACGACGAAGCCGAAGATCACCGCCCAGACGATCATCGAATATTGGTAGGGCACCACGACACTGGCCGGCGCGAGCTTCAGCGAGCGGTTGACGCAGAACAGCGCGGTGACCGAGACGCATCCCGCAAGCGCGAAGATCACGAGGCTGCCCGATGTCGGCGGCACCCAGTGAAATGCCGAGAGCACGGCACCCAGCGAAAACGTGCCGATGAATTGCGAGGACGCCATCACGATATCGGGCGTCTTGCGCAGGCTGCGCGTGATCAGCATCAGCGTTGCGAAGGAGAGACTGCCGCCGAGCGCGATCAGTGCCGGCAGGCTGACAGTCTGCGCGGACGGCCGCAGCGCGATCAAGACGCCGCAGAAACCGATCAGGATGGCGGTCCAGCGCCGCCAGCCGACCTTCTCGCCCAAAAAGATCGCCGACATCGCGGTGACGAAGATCGGACCGGCCAGATAATAGGTGATGACGTCGGCGAGCGGCAGATAGACGGTCGCGAGGAAGAAGGCAGCCACCTCCAGCGTCGACAGCACGACGCGAAACAACTGCAGGCGCGGCCGCTCCAGCTGCAGGAAGTGGTGACGCTGCCGCCAGATCAGCGGCGACAGCAAGAGCAGCGCCGCGCAGGCGCGCAGGAACAAGAGCTGCCCCACCGAATAGGTGCCGACCAGGAACTTGCCCATGGCGTCGCCGAACGAGAACATGAAGATCGACAGCACCATCAAGGCGATGCCGGCCAGCCGTGCCGAGCGGTCGTCATAGGCGGAGAGATTCTTGAAGAAGGGCATTGCTGTCGTTCGTGGAAGACCCGTCATTGCGAGGAGCTGTTGCGACGAAGCAATCCAGACTGTTTCCACGGAAGCAGTCTGGATCGCTTCGCTTCGCTCGCAATGACGAGCGGAGGAAGCGTCGAAAAACGGCGAGTAGTGTCGCTTCGGTCGTTTTAATGACGCAGGCGCGCTGGACAAGCCCACTTGCGCCGAATTGAACGGATTGTCGCACTCTTCGCATCGCGGTAGCGATAGAACTCATACCGACGAAAGGACGCGGCATGACCGATTTCGATCCCTCCCAGCATCGCATGATCCCAACGCAACGCTGGTTTGAGGATTTCATCCTCGGCGAGCGTTTCGTGCTGCCGAGCCGCACTCAGACTTCCGCCGTGTTCGCGGCATTCCAGACCGCAAGCGGCGACACCCATCCGGTGCACTACGACGTGGAATATTGTCGCGCCCGCGGCATGCCGCATCTGCTCGCCCACGGCTTCCAGACCTTGATCCACACCGCGCCCGGTGCCGGCCTGTTTCCGTTCATGGTCGAGGAATCCCTGGTCGGCTTCCTCGAGCAGTCAAGCCGGTTTCTCAATCCCGTGTTCGCCGACGACACCCTTTATCCCGCGCTCGAAGTCACCGAGCTGGTGCCGGGTCGCACGACCGGTGTTGTCACGCTCAAAAGCACCGTGTTCAACCAGCGCAAGGAGCTGGTGCTGGAGGGCACGCAGAAATTCCTGATCCGGAAAAGGCCCGCAGGTTAAGCACGCCCCAAAATCGCGGAATTTCCGCCGATGCACGGGTCAATTCGGGTTGCCGGGCCGGGCGAGCTGGCCTACCTATGGCCCATGAAATTCCTCGACGAAGCAAAGGTCTATATCCGCTCCGGTGACGGCGGGAACGGCTGCGTGGCGTTCCGCCGCGAGAAGTTCATCGAATTCGGCGGCCCCTCCGGCGGCAATGGCGGCCGCGGCGGCAATGTGATCATCGAGGTCGCCGACGGCCTCAACACGCTGATCGACTACCGCTACCAGCAGCATTTCAAGGCCCAGAAGGGCGAGAATGGCATGGGCTCGGACCGCCACGGCGCCAACGGCAAGAACATCGTGCTGAAGGTTCCGGTCGGCACGCAGATCTTCGACGAAGACCGCGAGACGCTGATCCACGACTTCACCAAGGTCGGCGAAAAATTCGTGCTGGCCGAGGGCGGCAATGGCGGCTTCGGCAACGCGCATTTCAAATCGTCGACCAACCGCGCGCCGCGCAACGCCAATCCCGGCCAAGTGGGCGAAGAGCGCTGGATCTGGCTGCGGCTGAAATTGATCGCGGATGCGGGCGTCGTCGGCCTGCCCAATGCCGGCAAGTCGACCTTCCTCAGCAAGGTCAGCGCGGCAAAGCCGAAGATCGCCGACTATCCCTTCACCACGCTGCATCCGCAGCTCGGCGTCGTGAATGCCGACGGCCGCGAATTCGTGCTGGCGGACATTCCGGGTCTCATCGAAGGCGCGCATGAAGGCGCCGGCCTCGGCGACCGCTTCCTCGGCCATGTCGAACGCTGCCGCGTGCTGCTGCATCTCGTCGATGCGACGAGCGAGCACGCCGGCAAGGCCTACAAGACGGTGCGGACGGAGCTGGAGGCCTATGGCGGCCAGCTCACCGACAAGATCGAGATCGTCGCGCTCAACAAGATCGATGCGGTCGAGCCGGACGAATTGAAGAAGCAGAAGGACCGCCTGAAGCGCGCCGCCAAGAAGACGCCACTGCTGCTGTCCGGCGCGACCGGCCAGGGCGTCAAGGAAGCGCTGCGCGCGCTGGCCGGCGTGATCGGCGAGAGCCCGGTCTCCGCCAAGGCGAAAAGCGCCGCTGAAGCGGAGCCGTGGTCGGCGTAGTAAGACGACACTCTCTCGACACCTCTCCCTTCGGGAGAGGTTTTCTTCGCGCCATCAATAGCGCAATATCCGGCAAACGAAGTACGGAGCGAGACGCATGGCGCGCGCGAAGAACGTTCTCTGGATCATGTGCGACCAGCTTCGCTATGACTATCTCGGCTGCACCGGCCATCCCACGCTGAAGACGCCGAACATCGACGCCATGGCCAAGCGTGGCGTGCTTTTCAGCAAGGCTTACGTGCAGTCGCCGATCTGCGGCCCGTCGCGGATGTCGTTCTATACCGGGCGCTACATGCGCTCGCACGGCTCGCACTGGAACGGCTGGCCGCTGCGTGTCGGCGAGCCGACGCTCGGCGATCACCTGGGCAAGATCGGCGTGCGCAACGTGCTGGTTGGCAAGACCCATATGGCGCCCGACCTCGAGGGCATGAAGGCGCTCGGTATCCCCCCGGAATCGATCATCGGCGTGCATGTCGCCGAATGCGGCTTCGAGCCCTATGAGCGTGACGACGGCCTGCATCCGACCGGCCGGCCGCGGCCGAAATACGACGAGTATCTGCGCCAGCAGGGTTTTGAGGCCACCAATCCCTGGGAGCATTGGGCCAATTCCGGCGCGGCGGACGACGGTAGCTTGCAGAATGGGTGGCTGCTGGTGCATGCCGACAAGGCCGCGCGCGTGCCAGACGAGCACTCCGAGACGCCCTACATGACGCGGCGCGCGATGGACTTCATCAGTGAGGCCGAGACCGATGGCCGGCCGTGGTGCCTGCATCTGTCCTACATCAAGCCGCACTGGCCCTATATCGCGCCCGAGCCCTATGCGAGCATGTATTCGACTGATGACATGATCCCGGTGATCCGCTCCGAGCGTGAGCGGCAGAATCCGCATCCGGTGTTCGGCGCCTATATGGACATGCGCTACTCCCGCAACATCGCGCGCGATGATGCCCGCGAGAAGGTGATCCCGACCTATATGGGCCTGATCACCCAGATCGACGACCAGATGGGCGTGCTGATGAAGTTTCTGGACGCGCGCGGCCTCTTGGAAACAACCATGATCGTGTTCACCTCCGATCACGGCGACTATCTCGGCGATCACTGGATGGGCGAGAAGGACCTGTTCCACGAGCAGTCAGCCAAGATTCCACTGATCATCATCGATCCGTCCAGGGAAGCCGACACCACGCGCGGCACGCGCAGCGATGCGCTGGTCGAGGCGATCGATCTTGCACCGACCTTCGTCGACTATTTCGGCGGCAAGGTGCCGGGCCACATCCTCGAAGGGCGCTCGCTGCTGCCGCTGCTGCGTGGCCCGACGCCGTCAGATTGGCGCAAGGTGGCGTTCTCCGAATACGACTATGCCATGCAGGATGTGCGGCTGAAGCTGAACCAGCCAATCGAACGCTGCCGCCTGTTCATGGTGTTCGACGGCCGCTGGAAATACATCCACGCCTCCGGCTTCCGTCCGATGCTGTACGACCTCGAAACCGATCCGGACGAATATTTGGATCGCGGCGATGACCCCGAATGCACCGGCATCATCGCGCGGCTTCAGGCCGAGCTATTCGACTGGGCGCTGCATCCGAACGACCACATCACCACCCCGCGCGAGAAGATCGCGGCCTATGCGGACAACCAGCTGCAGGTGAAGGGCGGCATTTTGATCGGCATCTGGGATGAAGCCGAGCTTGCGGCGATCAAGGATGGCATCGCACAGCGCGCGAAGATGTAGAGGCGCTCTTTGCCTCTCCCCGCAAGCGGGGAGAGGGAGAAGACTCAATTCTCGATCTTGTATCCCGTCGCCTTCACGATCGGTTGCCACAAGGCGATGTTCGCTGCGAGCTCCTTCGTCAATCCTTCCGGCGTGGACCCGACCGGAATGAGCCCAATCGCGGTGAGCTTCTCCTTCACCTCGGGCTTCGCGAGCGCGGCGCTTGCGGCGGCGCCGAGCTTGCTGGCGAACTCCGGCGGGCTGCCGGCCGGAAGCCACATGCCGTACCAGGCGTCCGCGACGAGATCGATGCCGCTCTCCCTCAGCGTCGGAACGTCTGGCGCAAACGGCGATCGTTCCGCGCTCGCGACCGCGATGATCTTCACACCCTTGGCGCGATGTTGCGGCAGAGCGTCGGCCAATGTCGTGATGCCGAACGAGATGTGGCCGCCGACGATGTCGTTGAGGATGGGCGCGCTGCCGCGATAGGGCACGCGGGTCAGGGGAATGCCGAGGTCCTTCTCGAGCTTGGAGCCCATGAAATGCGGAATGGTGCCATTACTCGGCACCCCAAACGAGGTCTTGTCCGGATGCGCCTTGAGCCAGGCCACGAAGCTCTTGAAATCAGCGGCCTCGACAGTCGGGTTGATCACCAGCGCAAATTCGAACCGCGCCAGCAGCGACACCGGCATGAAGTCCTTGGCCGTGTCGAAGCTCGGTGTCGTCTCCACCATCGGCAGCAGATACATGGTCGGCCCCGTCGTCACCAGCACCATGCTGCCGTCGGGACTGCCACCCTTCACCGCCTTGATGCCGATCAGGCCGTCGCCGCCGGTGCGGTTCTCGACGACGACGGTCCGTTGCAACGCTGGCGCCATCTCCTGCGCGATCAGCCGGCACAGCGTGTCGCCGCCAGCTCCCGCTGCGAACGGGAAGATGACCTTTGTGAGCCCGGCCTGCGCTTGCGCCCCACCCGCCTGCGCCAGCAGCGGCAGCCCCAAGCATCCGGCCATGAATTTGCGGCGATCCATTCGTTTCCTCTTTCAGCCCATTTTGGTTGGCGGCAATTAGAGCCAGGCGGACGCCCGAGACAAGGCCGACATACGCCGTTTACCATGCCGGCTGCCTTGCGCCGGTCACCGTCCTGCTGCAAAAGCAGGACTCATCGGCGCCGCCGTCGCTCCGCCGTTTCCCGAGCAATTCGCATCCAGCGCCAGCACAAATACACATGGCCAGCCCCGAACTCAGTCAATTCCGCCGTATCGTCGTCAAGGTCGGCTCCGCGCTGCTGGTCGATTCCGACAGGGGCGAGGTGCGGGCGTCCTGGCTGGCTGCGCTGGCGGACGACATGGCAAAACTGCACCGCGAAGGCCGCGACGTGCTGGTGGTCTCCTCGGGCTCGATCGCGCTCGGCCGCAGCCGACTCAAATTGCCGCGCGGTCCGCTGAAGCTGGAGGAGAGCCAGGCCGCCGCCGCGGTCGGCCAGATCGCGCTGGCGCGGATTTGGTCGGAGGTGCTCGGGGCGCACGACATCGGCGCCGGCCAGATCCTGGTGACGCTCCAGGACACCGAAGAGCGCCGCCGTTACCTCAATGCGCGTTCCACCATCGGCAAGCTGCTGGAGTGGCGCGCGATTCCCGTGATCAACGAGAACGACACGGTCGCCACTAACGAGATCCGCTACGGCGACAATGACCGCCTCGCCGCGCGCGTCGCCACCATGGCGAGCGCCGACCTCCTGGTGCTGCTCTCCGACATTGACGGCCTCTACGACGCCCCACCCAAGAACAACCCGAACGCAAAGCTGATTCCGGTGGTCGAGAGCATCTCCTCGGAGATCGAGGGTGTGGCCGGAGATGCCGAGTCCGAGCTGTCGCGCGGCGGCATGCGCACGAAGGTCGAGGCAGCCAAGATCGCCACGACAGGCGGCACGCATATGCTGATCGCCTCCGGCAAGATCGAACATCCGCTGCAGGCGATCGCCGATGGCGGCCGCTGCACCTGGTTCCTGACGCCGGCCAATCCCATCACCTCGCGAAAGCGCTGGATCGCCGGCACGCTGGAGCCGAAGGGCACGCTGACCATCGATGCCGGCGCGGTGACGGCGCTGCGCGCCGGCGCCAGCCTGCTGCCGGCCGGCGTGATCAAGGTCGAGGGCCAGTTTGCCCGCGGTGATGCCGTGATCGTGCGCGGTCCCGACGCCAGCGAGGTCGGGCGTGGCCTGATCGCCTATGACGCCGAGGTCGCCGAGCGGATCAAGGGCCGCTCCTCCCCAGACGTGATGGCCATCCTCGGCATCAGCGGGCGGTCGGAGATGATCCACCGCGACGACCTCGTGGTGGGCGGGTAAGGGCCGCAGCGGCCCTTTTGCAAGAGACCGGGTAGGCCCGCGACCCAGCCCGTCGCGACCGGGGAAACCAGCCATACCCTCCCCGCCCTTCGCAGACGCGGGATTTCCGTGCTAGGACACCGCCTTAGCAGAAGGTTGACCCCATGGCCGCCCCCCTCAAAGCCGTCGACGGCAATGCCGATCTCCAGGCGCTGATGTCCGATCTCGCCGCCAAGGCCCGCGCCGCCGCGCGAGTGCTGGCGCTCGCGCCGCCGGAGCAGAAGAACCGGGCGCTGGAAGCCATGGAGCGGGCGATCCGCGGCAACGCGGCGGCGATCCTCGCCGCCAACGCCGAGGACGTCGCCGAGGCCCGCGCCTCCGGCAATGCGACCTCCGCCTTCATCGACCGGCTGACGCTGACGCCGGCACGCGTCGAAGGGATGGCCGAGGGCATCGGCATCGTGCGCGGCATTGCCGATCCGGTCGGTGTCGTCACCGAAAGCTGGCAGCGGCCCAACGGCATGACCATCGAGCGCGTGCGCGTGCCGCTCGGCGTCGTCGGCGTGATTTTCGAGAGCCGGCCGAACGTTGCGGCGGACGCCGGCGTGTTGTGCCTGAAGTCCGGCAATGCCGTGATCCTGCGTGGCGGCTCCGACAGTTTTCGTTCCTGCCGCGCCATCCATGAGTGCCTGGTGCAGGGCCTGCGCGAAGCGGACCTGCCTGAAGCCTCGATCACGCTGGTGCCGACGCGCGACCGTGCGGCGGTCGGCATGATGCTATCAGGGTTGAATGGCGCCATCGACGTGATCGTGCCGCGCGGCGGCAAGAGCCTCGTCGCGCGCGTCGAGCAGGAAGCGCGCGTGCCGGTGTTCGCACATCTCGAAGGCGTCAACCACGTCTATGTCGACGGCAGCGCCGACCTCGCCATGGCGAAGTCGATCGTGCTCAACGCCAAGATGCGCCGCACCGGTGTCTGCGGCGCCGCCGAGACGCTGCTGGTAGATCGCGCGGGAGCCGCAAAGAGCCTGAAGCCGCTGGTGGAGATGCTGATCGAGGCGGGCTGCGAAGTGCGCGGCGACGATGCCGTGCAGAAGACCGATGCGCGCGTAAAGCCTGCCAGCGAAGACGATTGGGACACCGAATATCTCGATGCGATCATCGCAGCGAAAGTGGTCGACGGCGTCGACGGCGCCATCGCGCACATCCAGAACCACGGCTCGCATCACACCGACGCCATCGTGAGCGCGGATGAGACCGCCGCAAACAAATTCCTGAGCGAGGTCGATTCCGCAATCGTGCTGCACAACGCCTCGACGCAGTTCGCCGATGGCGGCGAGTTCGGCTTCGGCGCCGAGATCGGCATCGCCACCGGCCGCTTCCATGCCCGCGGCCCTGTCGGCGCCGAACAGTTGACGAGCTTCAAATATCGCGTTCGCGGCACCGGGCAGACGCGGCCGTAAGCAACGTCGCGGGGCGGGTATTGAGCAACACATTCGTCGTGCCGCATTTCGTGGCGCAAGCGGTCCCACCCCATACGGAGGGCATGCGCATCGGCCTGCTCGGCGGTTCGTTCAACCCGCCGCATCAGGCCCATCGCGCCATCAGCCAATTCGCGCTGAAGCGATTGCAGCTCGATCGCGTCTGGTGGCTGGTGACGCCGGGAAATCCGCTCAAGGAGAACGGCGCATTGCAAGAGCTCGGCGCGCGCATGCAGGCGGCGCGCGAGGTCGCCAACGATCCCAGGATCGAGGTAAGCTGTCTCGAATCCGTCATTCGTACCCGCTATACTATCGACACGATCAACATCTTGCGCCGCCGCTTCTCTGGCTTGCGCTTTGTCTGGATTATGGGCGCCGACAACCTCGCTCAATTCCACCGTTGGCAGGACTGGCGGCGCATCGCCGCCCAGGTGCCGATGGCAGTCATCGATCGCCCCCCGCAGAGTTTTCGCGCCCTCGCCTCGCCCGCAGGCCAAGCGCTATCGCGCTACCGCCTGCCCGAGGACAAGGCAGCACTGCTTGCGGACCAGCCGGCGCCGGCCTGGGTGTTTTTGACCGGATTGAAGCTGAATCTCTCCTCGACGGGCCTGCGGAACCCGGACGGGAGCTGGAAAGGTACGAAGTGAGAAAAGGTACGGAGTGAGACGGAGTGTGTGGATTTGGGGCTCTCTGGCATATTGAAAGCCTTAACCCCACATGATGTAGTGTAACCAGTGAGCGTCGGATTCGGCGTTCGCGATACAGTGAAAGGAATGGTCCCTGGCCACATCTGTATTGTCCAAGTCTGTTTTACCCAAGGTTGCTAAGCCTACGCGTAAAACATCGACCAAAGCTGCGGCCTTGAAGGCGCAACCCGACGCCGACAAGACGCTGAGCCTCATCCTCTCCCGCCTCGAGGACATGAAGGCGGAAGAGACGGTCACCATCGACCTTCGCGGCAAATCGACGTACTCCGACTACATGATCGTCACCACCGGCCGGGTGAACCGGCACGTCGGCGCGATCGCGGACAACGTCACGAAGGGCCTCAAGGAAAACGGCATCAGGAACATCCATGTCGAGGGCTTGCCCAATTGCGACTGGGTTCTGATCGATTCCGGCGATGTGATCGTGCACGTGTTCAGACCCGAGGTCCGCGAGTTCTACAATCTCGAGCGATTGTATACGCAGGGCCCAGGGGCGGCGAAGGCGATCTAGGCTCACTGAGCCGATTTCGAATCGGCTGACGCGCATGGTAGCGTCGTGCGCGCGCCTGATGCGCGCGACCCTGAAACACGACGCTGAAGCCATCATGCGTGTTGCCATCATTGCCGTGGGCCGGCTGAAGCAGGGCCCCGAACGGGAGCTTGCCGACCGCTATTTCGAGCGGTTCGACGAGGCCGGCCGCAAGCTCGGATTCCGCGAGCTCACCGTCCACGAAATCCCGGAAAGCCGTGCGCGCGACTCCGCGACGCGGATGGCTGAAGAAGCCGCGGCGATAAGCGCGCATATTCCGGAAAAGTCGATCCTGGTGGCGCTGGACGAGCGCGGCCAGAATCTGGATTCCACCGTATTCGCACGGCATCTCGGGCGCTGGCGCGACGAGGGTGCCGGACATACTATCTTCGTGATCGGAGGGGCGGACGGACTTTCGCCCGAATTGCGCCGTAAGGCCAAGCTCGCGATCGCGTTCGGCTCTGCGACCTGGCCGCACCAAATGGTCCGCGTCATGCTTCTGGAACAGCTTTATCGGGCCGCCACCATTCTGGCCGGCCACCCCTATCACCGCGCGTGATGCGCGTCATAACGAGCACCTTTGCCGACAAGATGCGAGCGCCGCTCCTCAACCTGTTGCTGATCACTGGCCTCGCCGGCGTAAGCCTCGCGCAAGCTCAGACGGCGACGCCGCCGCAGACCGCGGCCGTCTCGCCCGATGCGATCAAGCAGCGTGAGCAGGAGCTCGAGGCCGCCCGCGCCAGGCAGAAAAGCGCCGAGGAAGCGCAGGCCAAGCTCAAGGCCGAGATCACCGCGCTCGGTCAGGACCGCACTCAGCTCAATCAGCAGCTGATCGACACCGCCGCCAATGTGCGCTCCGTCGAGACCAAGATCGACGAAGCCGAAGCCCGGCTGCGAAACCTCAACGGCCGCGAGCAACAGATGCGCGCCTCGCTCGATTCGCGCCGCGCCGACATTGTCGAAGTGCTGGCCGCCTTGCAGCGCGCCGGCAGGCGCACGCCACCGGCGCTGCTGGTGCGTCCCGAAGACGCGCTGCAATCCCTGCGCACCGCGATGCTGCTCGGTGCGGTTGTGCCGGAATTGCGCGGCCGTGCCGAGGCGATCGCCGGCGAGCTCGGCGAGCTCGTGGCGCTGCGCAAGAACATCACCAGCGAACGCGACCAGCTCGCCCTGGACCGCGACAGGGTCCGCAACGACCAGAGCCGGCTCACTGCTTTGGTCGACGAGCGGCAGCGCCAGCAGGCGGCGCGGGAAAAGGACCTCGACGCCGAGAATTCGCGCGCGATCATGCTGTCAAAGCAGGTCGGTGATCTCCAGGGCCTGATCACCAAGATGGAGCAGGATCTGCAAAGCGCCGCCAAGGCTGCTGAGAAGGCGGCCGAGGCGGCCAAGCAGGCCGAGGCGAAGGCGGCTGCCAGCGCCAATGCCGGTGCCAAGTCTGGTCCGGCCGCTTTCAAGGACCGGTCCCGGACCACGCCCGCAATTGCCTTCGCGTCGGCCAAGGGGCTCCTGCCTCTTCCGGTTAACGGTAACAAGATCAGAGACTTTGGCGGTTCCGATGGCGTCGGCGGGGTCCAGAAGGGCATTTCGCTGGCCACCAAGCCCGGCTCCCAGGTCACAACGCCGTGTGACGGCTGGGTGGTCTATGCCGGCCCCTTCCGCAGCTATGGACAACTCTTGATCCTTAACGCTGGTGGCGGGTATCATGTCCTGATCGCCGGGATGGAGCGCATTTCGGTCAACATCGGACAGTTTGTGCTCACGGGGGAGCCGGTCGCGACCATGGGGTCGACCTCTCAAGTCGCCTCCATTCTCGCCACGAACGCGAGTCAACCTGTGCTCTATGTCGAGTTCCGTAAGGACGGCACTCCAATCGATCCAGGCCCATGGTGGGCCGCAAATGAAGGCGAGAAGGTTCGCGGATGATGCGCAAGACTTCAGTAATCCTCCTCAGCGCAGCCACCGGCGCGGCGCTGACGCTGTTCGTGACCCAGCCGCGTGCAGTGTTCATGGGCTCCAGCGCGCGAGCCGCCACCGCGGACACCTATCGCCAGCTCAATCTGTTCGGCGACGTCTTCGAGCGCGTGCGCTCCGACTATGTCGAGAAGCCCGATGACACCAAGCTGATCGAATCCGCCATCAGCGGCATGCTCACCGGCCTCGATCCGCATTCGAGCTACATGGACGCCAAGAGCTTCCGCGATATGCAGGTGCAGACCCGCGGCGAGTTCGGCGGCCTCGGCATCGAGGTCACGATGGAAGACGGCCTGATCAAGGTGGTTTCGCCGATCGACGACACGCCAGCCTCGCGCGCCGGCATCATGGCCAACGACATCATCACCAATCTCGACGACGAGGCGGTGCAGGGCCTGACCCTGAACCAGGCGGTCGAGAAGATGCGCGGTCCGGTCAATACCAAGATCAAGCTCAAGATCATTCGCAAGGGCCAGGACAATCCGCTCGACGTCACGCTGGTGCGCGACAACATCCGCGTCCGCTCGGTGCGCGCGCGCGTCGAAGCCGACGACATCGCTTACATCCGCATCACCACCTTCAACGAGCAGACCACTGAAGGCCTGAAGCGTGAGGTCACCAATCTCTCGAACCAGATCGGCGACAAGCTGAAGGGCTACATCATCGACCTCCGCAACAATCCGGGCGGCCTGCTGGAGGAAGCGGTCACCGTCTCCGACTCCTTCCTGGAGAAGGGCGAGATCGTCTCGACCCGCGGCCGCAATGCCGAGGAGACCCAGCGCCGCACCGCGCATGCAGGCGACCTGACCAAGGGCAAGCCGGTCATCGTGCTGGTCAATGGCGGCTCGGCTTCGGCGTCGGAAATCGTCGCCGGCGCGCTGCAGGACCACAAGCGCGCGACCATCGTCGGCACGCGCTCGTTCGGCAAGGGCTCGGTGCAGACCATCATTCCGCTCGGAAGCGGCAATGGCGCGCTGCGGCTGACCACGGCGCGCTACTACACGCCGTCGGGCAAGTCGATCCAGGCCAAGGGCATCGTGCCCGACATCGAAGTGCTTCAGGACGTGCCGGACGAGCTGAAGTCCCGCACCGACACCAAGGGCGAAGCGTCGCTGCGCGGCCACCTCAAGAACGACGGCGACGAGAAGACCGGCTCGCAGTCCTACGTCCCGCCGGATGCCAAGGACGACAAGGCGCTCAAGCTCGCCGACGATTTGCTCCACGGCATCAAGAACAGCGCCTCGGCCGCGCCCACGCCGGGTGGCGACAAGGCCGCCGCCGACAAGCCCAAAGCGGCGAACTAGAATCGGCTTAGACGAATCTCTCGCAAAGGGCGGCTCCAGGAGGCCGCCCTTTTTGCTTGGTACTTAGGCCCGTGGCCCCGGAGGAGCGACGCTTCCTAACCTCTCCCGCTTGCGGGAGAGGTCGCGCCGAAGGTGCGGGTGAGGGCTTTCTCCTCTGGGGGGAGTCTCTCTCTGCGGAGACACCCTCTCCCCAACCCTCGCCCGCGAGCGGGAGAGGGGAGCGCACCTGCGTCAAGGGTGCAGCCGATTCGATCACGCATCCCCGGCCTATCCCGGCCTGCCGCCGCTTGATCTCGGCGTGGTATCGTCATTGCGAGTGATTCGGGATCGCGCATGACTGAAACGGCCGATGATCTGAGCGCCCCGCTCGGACAGGATAAGCCGCGCCGGAAACGCCGGCTGCGGCTGCCGTTCACGGCCATGCAGCTGCTTGCCGTCGTGCTTCTCCTGTTTCTGGTCACCTTTGCCGGCTTCGCCATCTTCAACAAGGACCCGCTCGGCGGCGAGCCGATGACGCGGATCGCAATCCGCGAGCCCAAAGCCACGGATGAAAAGCCGGTGGCCTCGGGCCATGCCGGCGAAAGCAGGCAAGAGGGCAAGCACGAGACCAAGGAGGCGCCGAAGCAGGCTGGTCCCGGTGAGCAGAAGACCGTCACCATGATCGACGGCTCCACCGGCGCACGCCATGACGTGGTGATCGGCGCGGGCGAGGCCACCGACAAGGGCGGAGCGGCTTCGGCACCGCCGCCTGTCATGGCCGGGATCGATCCAAAACTGCTGGAGAAGTCGCGCTACGGCATGATCCCGGTGGTCGCAGGCGACATGAAGCCGTTCAACGTCTACGCGGCCGATGCCGACCGCGCCAAAGCCGCCAAGATGCCGGTGGTCGCCATCGTGATCGGCGGCCTCGGCGTCGGCGCCGCCAAGACCACCGATGCGATCATGAAGCTGCCGCCGGCGGTGACGCTGGCCTTCACACCTTACGGATCCGACCCCGGCAAGCTTGCCGAGCGGGCCCGCGCCCAGCGCCACGAGATCTTCCTCCAGATCCCGATGGAGCCCTACGACTTCCCCGACAACGATCCCGGACCGCAGACGCTGCTGACCTCGCTCAGCACCGACCAGAACATGGACCGTCTGTACTGGCACCTGAGCCGGATGCAGGGTTATGCCGGCCTCACCAATTTCATGGGCGCCCGCTTCATCGCGACCGAGCCGGCCATGCAGCCGATCATCCGCGAGGCGGCCAAGCGCGGGCTCGGCTTCTTCGACGACGGCTCCTCGCCGCGCAGCATCGCGCCCCAGGCCGCGGCCAACCAGGCGATGCCGTTCGGCAAGGGCGACATCGCGATCGACGTGGTGCCGACCCCGACCGAGATCGACCGCGCCCTGAACAAGCTCGAAGCGACGGCGCGCGAGCGCGGCATCGCCGTCGGCACCGCCTCGGCCCTGCCGGTCTCGATCGAGCGCATCGGTGCCTGGACCAAGACTTTGGGCGACCGGGGTATCCTTTTGGTGCCATTGACAACTGCGATGCTGAAATCAAAATCCAGCTAAATCAACGAATTGGTACGGCACGGGTCCCCCGCGGGGCCACTTCAGGCCCTACCGACAACAGTATGTGAGGGGGTCTGGCGGAATGGCGCGTTACGAGGATCTGCCCTACCGGACCTGCGTCGGGGTGATGCTGATCAACACGAAGGGACTGGTGTTCATCGGTCGCCGCGCCGGCGGCATCGAGCATGTCGACGACGCCCATATCTGGCAGATGCCGCAGGGCGGCGTCGATCCCGGCGAGGACACTTGGGAGGCCGCCAAGCGCGAGCTCTATGAAGAGACCAGCGTGCGCTCGGTCGAGCGCCTCGGCGAGGTTCCGGACTGGCTCATTTACGACATCCCACGCACGGTCGCCGGACGCGCCTGGAAGGGCCGCTACCGCGGCCAGCGCCAAAAATGGTTCGCGGTGCGCTTCACCGGCAAGGACAGCGAGATCAATGTCGAAAAGCCTGGCGGCGGCGGCCACAAGGCCGAGTTCGTGAGCTGGCGCTGGGAGCCGATGAAGAATCTCCCCGGATTGATCATCCCGTTCAAGCGCCCGGTCTATGAGCGCGTGGTGAAGGAATTTTCCGCGCTGGCGGATCAGTAAATCAAATTGTCTCGCCGGGTTCGATGCTAAAGGCACCGCCGGAGTGACAACGAAAGATCCACGCGTGACCAATGAAAAACCCTACCGCCCCAACGTGGGAATCGCCCTGTTCAATGCCGACGGCCGTGTGCTGATCGGCCACCGCTTCAAGGGCGACGGGCCCGAGATCATCCTGCCGGGCCTTGACTGGCAGATGCCGCAGGGCGGCGTCGACGAAGGCGAGAATCTGCGCGATGCCGCGATGCGCGAGCTCTGGGAGGAGACCAACGTGGTCAGCGCCGACTATCTCGGCGAGACCGACTGGTTCACCTATGAATTCCCGCCTTACGACGGACCGCAGACGCATCGGCTGGCGAAATTCCGCGGCCAGCGTCAAAAATGGTTCGCGCTGCGCTTCACCGGCCGCGACGAGGAGATCGATCCGCTGACGCCGCGCAACGGCCAGCCGGCGGAGTTCGACGCCTGGCGCTGGGAGCGCCTCGACCGTGTCGCCGATCTCGTGGTGCCGTTCCGACGCGACGTTTATCGCGCCGTGGCAGCGCAGTTCGCGACGTTCGGAAACTAAAACTACGAAATCAACCCCATGCACAGTAGCGATGTGCTTGATATGTGGAGAGAATAATCTGCGGCGGGGTGCGATCGGCGGAGCCCACGAACGCCAACCTCTCCCGCTTGCGGGAGAGGTTGGATCGCGAAGGCGATCCGGGTGAGGGCTTTCTCCTCTTAGGGATTGTCTCTTTGCGGATGCACCCTCTCCCCAGCCCTCCCCCGCAAGCGGGGGAGGGGGCGCATCTCGCTCGCGGGTAGCAATCGGACCTAAGCACAAGAGGCTCTAATTGATCGGCCCCACCCTGAACGGGCCGATGGCGATGACGTGGCAATCGCTATCGCGCTTGGCGCAGTCGGCGAGCGCGGAATTGACGGCGGTCTGCTCGTCGGCGGCCCTGAGGCCGAGACCCGGGCGGCCGGCGGTGCCGACCGCGACTGCATTCCAGCCCATGGCGTCCGTGAGCTTGTGCATGACCTCGCCGCGCGCATCCGCCATGATCGAGGCATTGGAGGCGGCGTTGAAGAAGCCGGTGATCCTGAACAAGGTCGGGATCGGCACCACGAAATTGTCGTCGACCGCGACGACGAGGCAGGCAACGCCGGCGATGGCGCCACACGATTCCAGGGAACGTCGTGCCGCGTCGTCGGCCGATGCGGCGCCCAGCACCATGAAATATTGGCCACCCGGCCCGAGCGCGACCGAGCGGGATTTCGCTGCCGGTACGAACATGTTCTCGAGCCGGACTTTCTGGGGATCGCGCACCATCGGAAAGTCCTTCGACACGAACGGCCGCTCGGTCATGGCATCGTGCCGCACGAAGGGCTGCGGCGGCATCGGCGGCCTGCCGTGGGTGTACACAACGGTATTGCCGACCGCGTAGAGCTCGCAGCGCCGCGGCGATTGCGCGGCGTCGGCGCGCTTCTGGCACTGCTCGACCGCCATGTTGCGCGCGGCCTCTTCGTTCGGCTGGTTCAACGCCGAGCCGGTGAAGCCGCCGACATTGAGCGCGAAGGCCTTGTAGTCGGCGGCAGCGGAATAATCGCCCGCAAGATAATTGCGGACGCGCTCGTTGATGAAGGGCACGCTCTCGGCAGAAAATTTGCCTGATATCGGCGAAGCCGATCGTGACGGTGCCGGCATCGGCGCCATCGCGGCGTCGGCATTCGGCGGCGTCATCAGTGTCTTCGCCATTTGAGTCGGCATCAGGCTGGTCGCCGCCGCATTTGCAGTCGGAGCTGCACCGGACATCGCGGCCGGCGGCGCTGCGATGCTCGCCGTCTGCTTGAGCTTGGTGTTGTAGAGAAAGCCGCTGACGCCGATGGCGACGATCGAGACGACGGCGACCACCAGCGGCCACATCCATACCGGCGCGGCGGCCAGCTTGGAGGCCGGCTTCTTCAGCTGCGGTTTCGCATAGGATCCGTCCTCGCGCCGCATCGCCACCATGTAGGCGTGCACCGGCGTCGGGATGTTCTTGACCTCCTGGGCACCGATATCGGCGAACTGGACCGACAGCTTGTTGGCGACCTGCTCGTGCACGGCGCGGGAGACGCAGATGCCGCCGACCTCGGCGAGGCCTTCCAGCCGCGCCGCGATGTTGACGCCGTCACCCAAGAGATCGCCGTCGCGCTCGACCACGTCGCCGATGGTGATGCCGATGCGGAACGACATCTGCCGGCTCGGCGGATAGGCCATGTTGCGGGTCCGCAACGATTCCTGGATGTCGATGGCGCAGCGCACCGCGTCGACCGCGCTGGGAAATTCCGCGAGCACGGCATCGCCCGCCGTGTTGAAGATGCGCCCGCCCGACCTGGCGATGAAATCGTCGACGACCTCGCGATAGGAGGCGAGACGCCGCAGCGTCTCCTCCTCGTCTTCCGCGACCAGTCTCGAGTAGCCGGCAATATCGGCTGCGAAAATCGCTGCGATCTTGCGTTTCATCTGCCCAGCCCCGGAACAAATTCGCGACTGCAGAATGCCGTTATCGGCGACGCGGTGCAACAAAGTTTCAGCGCCCGCCACGGGTGTGACGAGCGCTGAACTTGTTCAGGAAATTTGAGCTTGAGCCCCGGAGCGGTGCCCCGGGGCTTAGTGCATAGCCGTGGTGCCGATCACGTTCTGGATGCTCTTGTAATGGTCGAGCCGCTCGATGGCGTGATCAAGCTCAGAGCCTTCCTTCTCGGCAAGCTTTGCTTCCATTTCGGCAATCGTCTCGGCGAACTGCGCGCGATCGATCTCCTGGATCGAGGTGGCAACGTCAGCGAGCACCGTGAGACGGTTCTCCGAAACTTCGGCGAGGCCGCCGAGCACGATCATCTTCTGATGCGTGCCGCCGGTGGTGATGGTGAGGATGCCGGGACGAACCGCAGCCACCACCGGCGCGTGTCCGGCGAGCACGCCGAAATCACCCTCGGCGCCGGGAATATCGACCTGATCGACCTCGCCGGAGAAGGCGAGCTTTTCGGGAGAGACGAGATCGAAGTGGAAGGTGGCCATGAAGAACCTGCGAATGGTGAGTAGCGAATAGCGGGTGGCGAACTGGGAGCAGCGGACTATTCGCTACTCCCCATTCGCCATTCGCTTCTTAAGCTGCTTCAGCGGCCAGCTTCTTGCCCTTCTCGACGGCTTCTTCGATGGTGCCGACCATGTAGAAGGCAGCTTCCGGCAGGTGGTCATACTTGCCTTCGCAGAGGCCGCGGAAGCCCTTGATGGTGTCCGCGAGCTCGACGAACTTGCCGGGCGATCCCGTGAAGACTTCGGCGACGTGGAACGGCTGCGACAGGAAGCGCTCGATCTTGCGGGCGCGCGCCACCGTCAGCTTGTCCTCTTCCGACAGCTCGTCCATGCCGAGAATGGCGATGATGTCCTGCAGCGACTTGTAGCGCTGGAGCACCTGCTGGACCATGCGGGCGGTCTGGTAGTGCTCTTCGCCGACGACGAGCGGCGAGAGCATGCGCGAGGTCGAGTCAAGCGGGTCCACCGCGGGGTAGATGCCCTTTTCCGAGATCGCGCGCGACAGCACGGTCGTGGCGTCCAAGTGCGCGAACGAGGTCGCGGGCGCCGGGTCGGTCAAGTCGTCGGCCGGCACGTAGATGGCCTGCACCGAGGTGATCGAGCCCTTCTGCGTGGTGGTGATGCGCTCCTGCAGCGCGCCCATGTCGGTGGCGAGCGTCGGCTGATAACCCACCGCCGAAGGAATACGACCGAGCAGCGCCGACACTTCGGAACCGGCTTGGGTGAAGCGGAAGATGTTGTCGACGAAGAACAGCACGTCCTGGCCCTGGTCGCGGAAGTGCTCGGCGACGGTCAGACCGGTGAGGCCGACGCGGGCGCGGGCGCCCGGCGGCTCGTTCATCTGGCCGAACACCAGCGCGCACTTCGACTTGACGCTCGGATCCGGATTATGCGGATCGGCGTTGACCTTGGACTCGATGAACTCGTGATAGAGGTCGTTGCCCTCGCGGGTACGCTCGCCGACGCCGGCGAACACCGAGTAACCACCGTGCGCCTTGGCGACGTTGTTGATCAGTTCCTGAATCAGCACGGTCTTGCCGACGCCGGCGCCGCCGAACAGGCCGATCTTGCCGCCCTTGGCGTAGGGCGCGAGCAGGTCGACGACCTTGATGCCGGTGACGAGAATTTCAGCTTCGGTCGACTGGTCGGTATAGGTCGGCGCTTCCTGGTGGATGGCGCGAGTGCCCTCCGACTTGATCGGGCCGGCCTCGTCGATCGGCTCGCCGATGACGTTCATGATGCGGCCCAGCGTACCGTCACCCACGGGCACCGAGATTGGCTGACCGGTGTCGGTCACTTCCTGGCCGCGCACCAGACCTTCGGTGGCGTCCATCGCAATCGTGCGGACGGTCGATTCGCCGAGGTGCTGGGCGACTTCGAGCACCAGGCGGTTGTTGCCGTTCTTGGTCTCCAGCGAGTTGAGAATGGCCGGCAGGTGGCCTTCGAACTGCACGTCGACGACGGCGCCCATGACCTGGGTGACGCGACCGATCTGGGTGGCTGCTGTAGCCATTTACTGTCTCCTTCGATCCGAATTTCGTGTCCGGTCAGACTGCTTCTGCGCCGGAGATGATTTCGATGAGTTCCTTGGTGATCTGGGCCTGACGCGTGCGGTTGTAGACCAGCGTCTGCTTGCGGATCATTTCGCCAGCGTTGCGGGTGGCGTTGTCCATCGCCGACATCTGCGCACCGTAGAACGAAGCGTTGTTCTCGAGCAGGGCACGGAAGATCTGCACCGCGAGATTGCGCGGCAACAGGCGAGCGAGGATCTCGTCCTCCTCCGGCTCGTATTCGTAAGCCGTCGTATTGGCGGCAGCGCCTTCCTCGACCACCAGCGGGATGATCTGCTGGGCGGTCGGGACCTGCGCGATCACCGACTTGAAACGCGAATAGAACAGCGTGCAGACGTCGAACTCACCGGCATCGAAACGGGCCAGCACCTTCTTGGCGATGTCCTCGGCATTGACGAAGCCGAGCTGGCGAACGCTGCGCAGGTCGAGATGCTCGACGATCTGCTTTTCGAACAGGCGGCGGAGCTGCTCATAGCCCTTGCGGCCGACGCAGAAGAGTTTGACTTCCTTGCCCTGCGCGATCAGCGACTGCGCGTGCTCGCGGGCGAGACGCACGATCGAGGAGTTGAAGGCGCCCGAGAGGCCCCGTTCGCCGGTGCAGACCAGCAGCAGGTGAACCTGGTCCCTGCCGGTGCCGGCAAGCAGCTTGGGCGCGCCGGGCGAACCGGCGGCGGCGCTGGCGATGTTACCGATCACCGCGCTCATCTTGTCGGCGTAGGGACGCGCCGCTTCCGCGGCGGTCTGTGCGCGGCGCAGCTTGGAGGCCGCGACCATCTGCATGGCCTTGGTTATCTTTTGCGTCGCCTTGGTGGAGGCGATGCGCACCCGCATGTCTTTAAGTGACGCCATTCTTCGTTCACCCCGGCGGTTCGACCCCTTACGATCAAGCCGCTAGCCTATCCCAGTCGACATGCCCGGGCTTGCCCCGGGCATCCACGTCTTCTCGCTCCACGCGGTGACGCGTGGATGGCCGGGACATCAGATGCGAAGACGCGCTTCGCGCTTTAGCCCGGCCCTAGTGGGCACTCTTAAGCGAAGGTCTTCGCGAAGCCCTCGACCACCGACTTCAGCTTGCCAGCAGTGTCATCGCTGAGGTCGCGGGTGTCGCGGATCGAGTTGAGGATCTCGACGTTCTTGCCGCGCAGCAGCGACAACAGACCGTCCTCGAACGCCTTGATCTTGTTAAGCGGGAGCGGATCGAGGTAACCGTTGGTGCCGGCCCAGATCACGCAAACCTGCTCTTCCATCTTCAGCGGCGCGAACTGCGGCTGCTTGAGCAGCTCAGTGAGGCGCGATCCGCGGTTGAGCAGGCGCTGGGTCGAGGCGTCCAAGTCGGAGCCGAACTGCGCGAACGCCGCCATTTCGCGGTACTGCGCCAGCTCGCCCTTGATCTTGCCGGCGACCTTCTTGGTGGCCTTGGTCTGCGCCGAGGAGCCGACGCGCGACACCGACAGACCGACGTTGACCGCGGGACGGATGCCCTGGAAGAACAGGTCGGTTTCCAGGAAGATCTGGCCGTCGGTGATCGAGATGACGTTGGTCGGGATGTAGGCCGACACGTCGTTTGCCTGGGTTTCGATGACCGGCAGCGCGGTCAGCGAGCCCGAGCCCTGGTCCTTGTTCAGCTTCGCCGCGCGCTCGAGCAGGCGGGAGTGCAGATAGAACACATCGCCCGGATAGGCTTCGCGGCCCGGCGGGCGGCGCAGCAGCAGCGACATCTGGCGGTAGGCGACGGCCTGCTTGGACAGATCGTCATAGATGATGACCGCGTGCATGCCGTTGTCGCGGAAGTACTCGCCCATGGTGCAGCCGGTGAACGGCGCGATGTACTGCATCGGCGCCGGATCCGAGGCGGTGGCGGCGACGACGATGGAGTATTCGAGCGCGCCCTGCTCTTCCAGCACCTTCACGAATTGCGCGACGGTCGAACGCTTCTGGCCGACCGCGACGTAGACGCAATACAGCTTGATGTTCTCGTCGGGCTGCGCGTTGAGCGGCTTCTGGTTCAGGATGGTGTCGAGCGCGATCGCGGTCTTGCCGGTCTGGCGGTCGCCGATGATCAGCTCGCGCTGGCCGCGGCCGATCGGGATCAGGGCGTCGATCGCCTTGAGGCCGGTCGCCATCGGCTCGTTCACCGACTTGCGCGGAATGATGCCGGGCGCCTTGACGTCGACGCGCATGCGCTTGTCGGCCTGGATCGGACCCTTGCCGTCGATGGGATTGCCGAGCGCGTCGACGACGCGGCCGAGCAGACCCTTGCCGACCGGCGCGTCCACGATGGCGCGGGTGCGCTTGACGGTCTGGCCTTCCTTGATCTCGCGGTCGGCACCGAAAATAACGACACCGACGTTGTCGGTTTCGAGGTTCAGCGCCATGCCGCGGGTGCCGTTCTCGAACTCGACCATTTCACCGGCCTGGACGTTGTCCAGACCATAGACGCGAGCGATACCGTCGCCGACGGACAGCACCTGTCCGACTTCGGAGACTTCAGCTTCCTGGCCGAAATTCTTGATCTGGTCCTTGAGGATCGCGGAAATTTCCGCGGCGCGGATGTCCATCAGCCTGCCTCTTTCATCGCGTGCTTGATCGAATTGAGTTTGGTGCGAAGCGAACCATCCACCATGCGGCTGCCCAGCTTGACGACGAGGCCACCGATGATCGAGGGATCGACTTTCACGTTCAGCGCGACGTCCTTACCGGTCACCGACTTCAGGGCAACCTTGAGGGCGTCGAGATTCTTGTCCGAGAGCGCTTCCGCGACGGTGACGTCGGCCGTCGTCTCGCCCTTGAACTTGGCGACGAGGGCGCTGTAGGCGCGGATGACGTCCGACACCGCGAACAGGCGGCGGTTGGCGGTCAGCACTTTCAGGAAATTGGCGGAGATACCGGCGATGCCGGCCTTGGCCAGCACGGCCGACAGGGCCTTGGACTGGGCGTCTGCGGCGAACACCGGGCTGCGGACGAGGCGCTTCAGATCGGCGCTTTCGTTGAGCAAGGCATCGAATTTGTCGAGATCGGCTTTGACCTCGTCGACCACTTTCTGGTCGCGGGCCAGTTCGAACAAGGCCGTTGCATAACGGCCGGACACACCTGAAACGGACGTATCTTCTGCAGCCACAGACGCGCTCTTTTTGCTGTCAAACTCGCAAGGGAAAAACCGTCGCCACGAAGCGGCGCCTAGCGATCCAAGCCCTTGGAATTCAAGCGGGACTTCGATTTTCGGCCGACACGGGAGGTGCCGGGTCCGTTAAAATCGCGGCTTTGCTAACATAGCAGGCGCGCAGGTGCAACATGACGCCAAATTAAAGGCATGGGGTTCTGTTGCCAGTTCGTCGCACGCCGCAAATGACGTTGAGGACCTGCCGCGCCACGGAATTGCCGCGAGCCTTGCAGCCGGCCGGGGCGCATTGGTTCCTGCCCTCAGCGCATAGCCGCCATGAACACAGATCGCAGAGACGTGAATCCCACCACGCCGGTTCCACTCGAGGAATACTTACCCAATTCTAAACACCGGCGGCGATGACTTCACTCTACAGTATTCGCAAGTATTGGACTGGTTAATGAATTGTTAAAGCAAAAGATTACGGAACATCGCCTGAATATCGCGGGCAGGTAACAAGATATTTCATGACGAAACAGAACAGATTTACTGCCCAATTCACGCCGCATTGCGAAAGGAAACGCGATCCCGCTCACAAACTGATGGGGGCTCCACTAGCCACATATGTGGCAATACTAGCTTAGGGACCACTATATGCTGTCTTTGAAGACGCTGGGCTTTGTGACCCGGCCGCGCACGGCGATTGCTTTCGTTGCCGCAACTCTCGTCATCGGTGGAACTGCCACCGAAGCTTCCGCCAAATCCAGGCATCACCGGCATCACCATCACCGCCACCACATCCAGAACGATACCAACGCGAGCTCCGATTGGCGCAACGCCAACGCCGCGATGACGCCGTCGTCGGGCACGGGCCGCAGCTTCTCCGGCATGGCCTCCTATTACGGCAACGAGTCCGGCAGCCGGACCGCCTCGGGCCAGCGCTTCAACCAGAACGCCTTGACCGCCGCGCACCGCTCGCTGCCGTTCGGCACCAAGCTGCGCGTCACCCATGGCGGCCAGAGTGTCATCGTCACCATCAATGACCGCGGCCCGTTCATTCGCGGCCGCGTGCTCGACCTCTCCACCGGCGCTGCCCGCGCCATCGGCCTCACCGGCGCCGGCGTCGGCCGCGTCACCGCGGAAGTCGTCTCCTAAGGCGCGCTCCAAGCGCCTCGCACGCGCAGTTTTCATCAGTTTGATGCGCGCATGAAACAAGCCCGTGGTCTTGGGGGACCGCGGGCTTTTTTTGTTGGCGCCGTCATTGCGAGCCACCGGGGCCGCGCGTTGCGCGGACCCGGTGGCTCGCAATGACGTGGAAAGAGCGAGCGCGCCCCTACAAAAAGCTCTGCGGATCGACGTCGACCTCGAGCTTCAGATTGCCCTTCGGCTTCGGGCAGACGGCGAGCCAGTTGCGCAAATAGTCCGACAGATCGAAGCCGCGGGCCGATTTCACCAGGATGCGAAAGCGGTAGCGGCCCTTGATGACGGCGAGCGGCGCTTCCGCAGGCCCCAGCACCACCACGCGCTCGTCGCGCGGCGCCAGCGCCACCAGACGGCGGCCGAAACCTTCCGCGCTCGGGCGGTCGCCCGCGGAGATGATCAGGCTCGCGAGCCGGCCGAACGGCGGATAGAGCGTGCGTTCGCGCAGGTCGATCTCGCTGTCGTAAAAGGCCTCGCGATCGCAGGCGATCAGCGCCTTCATCACGGGATGATCGGGCTGGTGGGTCTGGAGATAGCCGACGCCGCGGCCCTGCTCGCGTCCGGCGCGGCCGATCACCTGGTTGAGCAATTGCCAGGTGCGTTCCGCCGCGCGCGGATCGCCATTGCTAAGGCCGAGATCTGCATCGACCACGCCGACCAGATTGAGCCGCGGGAAGTTGTGGCCCTTGGCGACGAGCTGCGTGCCAATGATGATGTCGACACGACCCTCGGCGATTTCGGCGAGCTCGCTGCGCATCGTCTCGATCGAGGTGATGAGGTCGCTCGACAGCACCATGGTGCGCGCGTCCGGGAACAGCGCGGCCGCCTCCTCCTGCAAGCGCTCGACGCCGGGCCCGACCGCCACAAGCGATTCCTCCGCCGAGCAGTTCGGACAGATGTGCGAACGCGGCATCGAGAAGCCGCAGTGATGGCAGACCAGGCGCTGACGAAAGCGATGATCGACCAGCCACGCATCGCAGATGGTGCAGGCGAAGCGATGGCCGCAGGCGCGGCACAGCGTCAGCGGCGCATAGCCGCGGCGATTGAGGAACAACAGCGCCTGCTCGCGCCGCTCGATCGCGGTCTTGATCTCGCCCGCAAGCCGCGGCGAGATGAAGCGGCCGCGCGCGGGGGGCTCGCGGCGCAGATCGATCGCCTCGATATGCGGCATGTGCTGGCCGCCGAAGCGCGAGGGCAGCGCGATGCGCTGATAGCGGTTCTTGCGCGCATTGACCTCGGACTCGACCGACGGCGTCGCGGAGGCCAGCACGACCGGAATTTTCGCGATATGCGCGCGCACCACGGCCATGTCGCGGGCATGGTAATGTACGCCGTCGTCCTGCTTGTAGGCCTGATCGTGCTCCTCATCGACCACGATGAGGCCGAGATTGGCGTAAGGCAGAAACAGCGCCGAGCGCGCGCCGACCACGACCGGCGCACTGCCTGCGGAGATCGCCGCCCAATTGCGCGCGCGGGTGCGCGGCGTCAGCTCCGAATGCCATTCGATCGGCCGCACGCCAAAGCGCTGCGCGAAGCGGTCGAGGAACTGGCCGGTGAGCGCGATCTCCGGCATCAGGATCAGCGACTGCTTGCCGCGACGAATGGCTTCCGCGACCGCCTCGAAATAGACCTGGGTCTTGCCCGAGCCGGTGACGCCGTCGAGCAGCGCGACGTGGAAGGTGCCGTTGGCGGCGAGCGCGCGCATCGTGTCGACCGCAGTGCGCTGGAGCGGTGTGAAATCCGGCCGGCCAAAATCCGGATCGGGTGCGGGCGGCGGCGGAGGCGGCGGCATCGGTTCGACCGTGAGCGTGCCTTCGTCGACGAGGCCGTCGATCACGCCGGCCGAGACGCCGGCCTCCTTGGCTGCCTCGGACTTGCCGTGCAGCAGCCGGTCCGACAGCACCGCGATCAGCCGCTGCCGCGCCGGCGTCAGCCGCTTCGGGGGATCACCGACCAGGCGCACGCCGGGGCGCGCCCGTTCGAGGCCGAGATTCTCGCCCATCCGCAGGCACATGCGCAGCACCATGCCGCGCGGGCTCAGCGTGTAATTGGCGACCCAGTCGACGACCGAGCGCAGCTCGGGCTTGAGCGGCGGGATGTCGAGCTTCTCGCTGACGTCCTTGAGACGGTTGTGCAGGCGCGGATCGGGATTGGCGTTTTCAGCCCAGACCACGGCCAGTACCTCGCGCGGGCCGAGCGGCACGCCGACGAGATCACCCGCCTTCAGCTCCATCCCGCGCGGCACCTTGTAGGAATAGGTCTGGTCGAGCGCGACCGGCACCAGCACGTCGATCATGCGGGTCGCGTTGGCGGAGGCGGGACTGCGCGGTGTGTGATCCATGGATTGAGAATCGGAACCTGGGGTCTCGAGGCTAGCGCCACGGGCCGGCCTTAGCGAACGATAAACGAGTGTGATGCGATATACTGTGCGGAATCACCACGTCCAGAGCGCATGAGCAAAGCGGCCGCCCCACCTATCGAGCTTGCCAGCGCCGATCCCTCGATCGCGCAGGAGATGGCGCGTTGGCTGTCGCATCTCGGCGCCGAGCGGCGGCTGTCGCCGAAGACGCTGGAGGCCTATGGCCGCGACTTGCGGCAATGCCTGGATTTTCTCTGCGCCCATTGGGGCGAGCGCGTCACGCTCGCACGGTTCGCCGCGCTGGAAGCCACTGATGTGCGCGCCTTCATGGCGATGCGCCGCGCCGACGACATTGCCGGCCGCTCGCTGATGCGCGCGCTGGCGGGCCTGCGCTCGTTCGGACGTTTTTTGGAGCGCGAGGGCAAGGGCAAGGTCGGCGCATTGTCCGCGATCCGCGCGCCGAAAGTCGCAAAAAGCCTGCCCAAGCCGCTGCCGATGGCGTCGGCCAAACGGCTTGCCGATGCCGACGAGCGCGCCGGCGAGGAACGCGAGACCTGGATTCTGGCACGCGATGCCGCGGTGATGGCGCTGCTGTATGGCTCGGGCCTGCGCATCTCCGAGGCGCTCGGCCTGAAGCGCCGCGAGGTGCCGCGGCCGGGCGAGGGCGACGTGCTCGTCGTGACAGGCAAAGGCAACAAGACCCGCATGGTGCCGGTGCTGCAAAACGTGCTCGAGCTCGTGCAAGAGTACGTTGCGATGTGCCCCTATCCGTTGCCGGCGGAGGGGCCGATCTTCGTCGGCGCGCGCGGCGGGCCCTTGAGCCCGCGCATCATCCAGCTTGCGATGGAGCGGCTGCGCGGCGCGCTCGGCCTGCCCGACAGCGCCACCCCACACGCGCTCCGCCATTCCTTCGCCACGCATCTGCTCTCGCGCGGCGGCGACTTACGCGCCATCCAGGAACTGCTCGGCCATTCCTCGCTCTCGACCACGCAGGTCTATACCGGCATCGATTCCGAGCGGCTGCTCGAAGTCTATGCGAGCGCACATCCGCGGCGGTGACACATTGATGTCATAACGCGCGTGCCTCTTGCGCGGCGCACGCGGTTCGGTCAATCGTTGCGGAACCGAGCAGGAGGACATATGAGCGCACATGAAAGCATGGAGCATGCCGAGCACGCCGAACACGCGTCCGGCTCGAACAAGAAGATCGCGCTCCTGATCGCGGTTCTGGCGCTGTTCCTGGCGATCTCGGAGACGCTCGGCAAGGGCGCCCAGACCGAATCGATCAGCAAGAACGTCGAGGCCGCCAATCTCTGGGCGTTCTTTCAGGCCAAGAGCATCCGCCGCACCGTGGTGGCGACCGCGGCCGAGCAGGGCAAGCTGACGCTGGGTGGCACGACCGACGACACCATGAAGGCGACGGTGCAGAAACAGGTCGACGACTGGACCAAGACCGCGCAGCGCTACCGCTCCGAGCCCGAGACCGGCGAAGGCACCGAGCAGCTCGCCGAGAAGGCCAAGCATGCCGAGCACGAACGCGACGAGGCGACCGCGAAGTACCATCACTTCGAGCTGGCCTCGGCCGCGTTCCAGATCGGCATCGTGCTGGCGTCAGCCACCATCATCACCGGCATGTTCGCGCTCGCTTATGTCAGCGGCGTGCTGACGATAGCCGGCCTGATCATGACTGCGCTCGGCCTGTGGTGGCCGCATCTCTTGCATTTGCATTAGTTGGCGCGCGCACGCTTAAAGTCACACGAACGGTGTCATGCTCCGAAGGCGGGGCATCCAGTACGCCGCGGCGTCTCGGTTCTAGCCGCGCTGTCTCGGAGTACTGGATCGCCCGGTCAAGCCGCGCGATGACACCGCGTAGGCGGCAAACAACTACCGCGCCTCGTGCACGCTTTTGCGAAAACGCTGGATCAGGCGCAGCGTCCGTGACGACCATCCCTCCCCGTTGCCGGTGATCAGCTCGCGAATGCGGCGCTTGATCGGATCGACCAGCTCGGCGGCCTTGGCGCGCACTTTCAGGACGAGCTCATAGATCCGCTCGAACCAGTGCATCTCCAGGAGCTTATCGCGCGTGACGTCGAACACGAAGGCGGTGACGCCGACGCCGAGCATCTTCGCGAACACGATGGTGAATACCGCGCTGGTCCAGTATTCGTGCGCGAGCAGCCACAGGCCGACCAGCTTGAGCGGAAACAGCGGGATGATGGGGACCGCGAACACGATCAGCGTCATGGCCGGCGACAGCGCATCGACGCGCTCCGTCAGCCATTGCTTGAGGCGCGCAAGCGGGATGGCTGCGACGACTTTTGCAACGATCGGCTCGAGATGGTCCCACAGCCAGGCTTCGATCAGGAAGACGATCGCAAGCAGGACCCAGACCGGTTGAAGAAGGCGGCGCAGCATGTGTTGTCCCGCCCGATTCGGCTCGGGCCGTGACTACATATGGATGGCCCGCTTGCCGACTGCAAGCGCGGCTTCCTTGACCGCTTCCGAGCGGGTCGGGTGCGCGTGGCAGGTGCGGGCGAGATCCTCCGCACTGCCGCCAAATTCCATGAGAACGCAGGCTTCATGGATCATTTCGCCGGCTTCGCGGCCGACAATGTGCACGCCGAGCACGCGATCGGTCTTCGCATCTGCGAGAATCTTCACAAAACCGTCGGTGGTCTGATTGACCTTGGAGCGCCCGTTGGCGGTAAAGGGAAACTTCCCGACGGTATAGGCGACACCGGCCTGCTTGAGTTCCTCCTCGGTCTTGCCGACAGAGGACACTTCCGGCGTGGTATACACGACGCCCGGGATGACATCGTAGTTCACGTGGCCGGCTTGCCCTGCGATGATCTCAGCGACCGCGACGCCCTCATCCTCGGCCTTGTGCGCGAGCATGGGTCCTGCGACGACGTCGCCGATGGCGTAGACGCCCTTCAGACTGGTGGCGAAATGCGGATCGATCTGGACGCGGCCGCGTGCGTCGAGCGCGACGCCGGCTTCCTTCAGGCCGAGGCCATCGGTGTAGGGCGTGCGGCCGATGCAGACGAGCACGACGTCGGCTTCAATGATCTCCGCAGCACCGCCGGCAGCCGGTTCGATTTTCGCGAGCAATGCCTTGCTGTTGGCTTCGACGCCGGTGACCTTCGAACCCAGCTTGAATGCAAATCCCTGCTTTTCGAGCATCCGCTGGAATTGCCGTGCGACCTCGCCGTCCATGCCGGGCAGAATGCGATCGAGGAATTCGACCACCATGACCTCGGAACCGAGCCGGCGCCACACCGAGCCAAGTTCGAGCCCGATCACGCCCGCGCCAATGACCAGCAATCGGCCGGGCACCTTGTCCAGCGACAGCGCGCCGGTCGAGGAGACGATGCGCTTCTCGTCGATCTCGATGCCCTTAAGACGTGCGATATCCGAGCCGGTCGCGATCACGATGTTCTTGGTCTCGATCACCTGCGCCTTGCCGTCGGCGGAGACTTCGACCTTGCCGGTGCCCAAGATCTTGCCGGTGCCCTTGAGCACGTCGATCTTGTTCTTCTTCATCAGGAACTCGACGCCCTTGACGTTGCCGTCGATGCCCTGCTGCTTGAAGTTCATCATCGCGGGCAAATCGAGCTTCGGCGCGGAAACGCTCACGCCCATTTTCGCGAAGGAATGGCCGGCTTCCTCGAACATTTCGGAGGCGTGCAGCAGCGCCTTCGACGGCATGCAGCCGACATTGAGGCAGGTGCCGCCGAGCGTGGCGTTCTTTTCGACCACGGCGACTTTCATGCCGAGCTGGGCTGCGCGCACCGCGCAGACATATCCGCCCGGTCCGGTGCCGATGACGACGAGATCGTAGCTAGCCATGAGAGAAAGTCCCGTAGGTTTAGCGTGAGGATGTGTCAGCGTCCGCCGGACACATCGAGAATGGCTGAGGTGACGTAGGAGGCCTCGTCCGAGATCAGCCAGACGATGGCGTTGGCGATTTCGTCGGCGGTGCCGACGCGCTTCATCGGCACCAGATGGGCCAGACGATGGGCGCGGTCGGGCTCGCCGCCGGCGGCGTGGATGTCGGTGTCGATCAGGCCGGGGCGGATCGCCGCGACGCGAATGCCTTCGCTCGCGACCTCATAGCCGAGCCCGACGGTGAAGGAATCGATCGCGCCCTTGGACGCCGCATAATCGACATAGGTATTGGGCGAGCCGAGCTTGGCCGCCACCGACGACAGGTTGACGATGACGCCGCCTTTGCCGCCGTGCTTGGTCGACATCCGCTTCACCGCCTCGCGCGCGCAGAGGATGGAACCGGTGACGTTGACGGCCATCACCCGCTGGATGCGCTCGGCCGACATCTCGTCGACGCGCACGCCGCTCTTGCCGACGATGCCGCCATTGTTGACGAGCGCGCCAAGCGTGCCGAACTTGTCGGCTTGCTTGAACAGCTCGAGGATGTCGCTTTCCTCGGCGACATCGCATTTCACCGCAATGGCCTTGCCGTTCTTGGCTTCGATCGCGGCCACGACTTCGTCCGCAGCCTGCTTGTTGCTGGCGTAGCCGACCACGACGCGGAAGCCGCGCGCGGCCGCCGCAAGCGCGGTCGCCCGTCCGATGCCGCGGCTGCCGCCGGTGATGACAACGACTTTATCCGTCATGCGCGCCTCCATGGTTCGACATGCGCCGTCGCGTTTGGTTGCGACGGCGCTCGCAAAGCATCAGGGATCAGAGATCGAGCACCAGGCGTGCCGGATCTTCCAGGCTGTCCTTGACGCGGACCAGGAAGGTCACGGCTTCCTTGCCATCGATCACACGGTGATCGTAGGACAGCGCCAGGTACATCATCGGGCGGACCTCGATCTTGCCGCCGACGACCATCGGCCGCTCCTGGATCTTGTGCATGCCCAAAATGCCGGACTGCGGCGCATTCAGGATCGGGGTCGACATCAGCGAGCCGTAAATGCCGCCATTGGTGATGGTGAAGGTGCCGCCCTGCATCTCGTCGATCTTGAGCTGGCCGTCGCGGGCGCGGCGACCGAAATCAGCGATGCTCTTCTCGATGTCGGAGATCGACTTGTGGTCGCAGTCGCGCACCACGGGGACGACGAGGCCCTTGTCGGTGCCGACGGCAACGCCGACGTGGTAATAGTTCTTGTAGATCAGGTCGCTGCCGTCGATCTCGGCGTTGACGGCCGGGATGTCCTTCAGCGCCTGCACGACAGCCTTGGTGAAGAAGCCCATGAAGCCGAGCTTGGCGCCATGCTTCTTCTCGAACGCGTCCTTGTAGTGGGCACGCAGCGCCATGACGTTGGTCATGTCGACCTCGTTGAAGGTCGTGAGCATGGCCGCGGTGTTCTGCACGTCCTTGAGCCGGCGCGCGATGGTCTGGCGCAGGCGAGTCATCTTGACGCGCTCCTCGCGGGCGGCGTCATCGGCCGGCGACGGCGCGCGGACCTGAACGGCGGCGGCGGGCTGGTTGACCGGGGTCGGCGCGGAGGCCGCACGCTCGATCGCGGCGAGCATGTCGCCCTTGGTGACGCGGCCGTCCTTGCCGGAACCCGGAACGGTCGAGGCGTCGATGCCGGTCTCGGCCGACAACTTGCGCACCGACGGGGCGAGCGGCGCATCGGCCGGCGGCGCCTTCGCGGCCGCGGCCGGTGCAGCAGTGGCTACAGCGGGAGCCGGAGCAGCGGCAGGCTTGGCGGGAGCAGCGGCAGGCTTTGCAGCACCTGCGCCTTCCGTGATCTGGCCGAGCAGCGCACCGACCGCAACGGTCGCACCGTCAGCAGCGATGATCTCGCTCAGCGTGCCAGCGGAGGGCGCCGGGACTTCGATGGTGACCTTGTCGGTCTCGAGCTCCACCAAGGGCTCGTCGACGGCGACGGGATCGCCGGCCTTCTTGAACCAGCGGCCGATGGTGGCCTCGGTGACGGATTCGCCGAGCGTCGGCACTCGAATTTCAGTCATGGTCTTTTCCTTAAGGGGATCGCCAATGCGGTCATGAATTCTCAGGTGTCATCGCCCGCCTTGTGCGCAATTGCGCACGGGGGCGAACGATCCAGTACGCCGAGACGTTGGTGATCAGAACGAACGCCGCAGAGTACTGGATGCCCCGCCCTAGTTGCGCAACTGCGCACAAGGCGGGGCATGACTCAGTTTAAAATTGTCTAGCTCAGTGCTTCGTCGAGGAACGCCTTCAGCTGCGCCTGATGCTTGGACATCAGACCCGTGGCAGTCGCGGCGGAAGCCGCGCGGCCGACATAACGCGGACGCCGGCTCGCACCGTGCACCTGGTTCAGCACCCATTCCAGATAGGGCTCGATGAAGTGCCAGGCACCCATGTTGCGGGGCTCTTCCTGGCACCACACCACTTCCGCCTTCTTGAAGCGGGACAGCTCGACCACCAGCGCCTTCAGCGGCACCGGATAGAGCTGCTCGACGCGCATCAGATAGATGTCGTCGATGCCGAGCCTCTCGCGCTCCTCGTAGAGGTCGTAATAGACCTTGCCGGAGCAGAGCACGATACGGCGGATCTTCTCGTCCGGGACGAGCTTGCTCGCCTCGTTCGGCTGCATCTGGGCGTCATCATAGAGGATGCGGTGGAAGGTCGTGCCCTTCGCGAGCTCTTCGAGACGCGACACCGCCCGCTTGTGACGCAGCAGCGACTTCGGCGTCATCATGATCAGCGGCTTGCGGATCTCGCGGTGGAGTTGGCGCCGCAGCACATGGAAGTAGTTCGCCGGCGTGGTCGGATAGACCACCTGCATGTTGTCTTCCGCGCACATCTGCAAGTAACGCTCGAGACGCGCCGAGGAGTGCTCCGGTCCCTGGCCCTCATAGCCGTGCGGCAGCAGGCAGACGAGGCCGGACATGCGCAGCCATTTGCGCTCGCCCGAGGAGATGAACTGGTCGAACACGACCTGCGCGCCGTTGGCGAAGTCGCCGAACTGGGCTTCCCACAGCGTCAGCGTGTTCGGCTCGGCGAGCGAGTAGCCGTATTCGAAGCCGAGCACGGCCTCTTCCGACAGCAGCGAGTTGATGACCTCATAATGGCCCTGCTCGTGGCCAAGATGGTTGAACGGCGTGTAGCGGCTCTCGTCCTCCTGGTCGATCAGGACCGAGTGGCGCTGCGAGAAGGTGCCGCGCTCCGAATCCTGTCCGGACAGGCGGACGTGATGGTTTTCGTTGAGCAACGAGCAGAACGCCAGCGCCTCGCCGGTCGCCCAGTCGATGCCGTTGCCGCTGTCGATCGCCTTCGAGCGGTTGTCAAGGAAACGCTGGATGGTGCGGTGAACGCGGAAGCCGTCCGGCACCTTGGTGATCTTGCGGCCGATGTCTTTCAGCGTGGCGATGTCGACGCCGGTGACCCCGCGCCGCGCATCCTCTTCCTGGTCGGCGATCTTGAAGCCGGACCACTTGCCGTCGAGCCAGTCAGCCTTGTTCGGCTTATAGGAGGTGCCGGCCTCGAACTCGGCATCGAGCCGCGCGCGCCAGTCGGCCTTCAGCTTGTCGACCTCGCCCTCGGTGACCACGCCTTCGGCAATCAGGCGCTTGGAGTAGAGAGTGAGGGTCGAGGGATGGGCCGCGATCCGCTTGTACATCACGGGTTGGGTGAACCCCGGCTCATCGCCCTCATTGTGGCCGTAGCGCCGATAGCACCACATGTCGATCACGACCGGCTTGTGGAACTTCTGCCGGAATTCGGTCGCGACCTTGGCCGCGAACACCACGGCTTCCGGATCGTCGCCGTTCACGTGGAAGATCGGCGCGTCGATCATCTTCGCCACATCCGACGGATAAGGCGAGGAGCGCGAGTAACGCGGATAGGTGGTGAAGCCGATCTGGTTATTGACGATGAAGTGCACGGAGCCGCCGGTGCGGTAGCCCTTCAGGTCCGACAGGCCGAAGCACTCCGCGACCACGCCCTGGCCGGCGAACGCGGCGTCGCCGTGCATCAAAAGCGGCATCACCGAGATGCGCATGTCCGGGGGATCGCCGTGCTGGTCCTGCTTGGCGCGGACCTTGCCGAGCACCACGGGATCGACGATCTCGAGATGCGAGGGGTTGGCGGTGAGCGACAGATGGATGCGGTTGCCGTCGAACTCGCGGTCCGAGGACGCGCCGAGGTGGTACTTGACGTCGCCCGAGCCTTCGACCGCGTCGGGGTTGGCCGAGCCGCCCTTGAACTCGTGGAACAGTGCGCGATGGGCCTTGCCCAACACCTGGGTCAGCACGTTGAGGCGGCCGCGATGCGGCATGCCGAGCACGATCTCCTTCACGCCGAGATTGCCGCCGCGCTTGATGATCTGCTCGAGCGCGGGGATCAGCGCTTCACCGCCATCGAGGCCGAAGCGCTTGGTGCCGGTGAACTTGGTGTCGCAGAACTTTTCGAAACCCTCGGCTTCGACCAGCTTCGTCAGGATGGCGCGGCGGCCTTCGCGGGTGAACGAGATCTCCTTGTCCGGTCCCTCGATCCGCTCCTGGATCCAGGCCTTCTGCGCGGCATTGCTGATATGCATGAACTCGACGCCGAGCGTCTGGCAGTAGGTGCGCTCGCAGATCGCGGTGATCTCGCGCAGCGTGCCGTATTCGAGGCCGAGCACGTGATCGAGGAATATCTTGCGGTCGAAATCGGCTTCGCTGAAGCCGTAGGTGCGCGGGTCGAGCTCTTCGCGGTTGCGCTGGGCTTCGATGCCGAGCGGATCGAGCTTGGCGTGGAAATGGCCGCGCATGCGGTAGGAGCGGATCAGCATCAGCGCGCGGACCGAGTCGCGCGTGGCCTGAAGCACGTCGGCAGAGGAGATGTCGGCACCCTTGGCCTGCGCCTTGGCGGCGATCTTGGCACCGACCGCCTTCTCGACCTCGGCCCAGTTGCCGTCGAGGGCCGACGTGAGGTCGTCCTGCGGTGTCAGCGGCCAGTTGTCGCGCTCCCAGGACGGCCCTTCCGCGTTCTTGCGGACGTCGGCGGGCTGGTCGTTGAGGCTCTTGAAGAACTCCCGCCACTCGGCGTCGACCGAGGACGGATCCTTCTCGTAGCGGGCGTAGATTTCGTCGATGTAGGTGGCGTTGGTGCCCTGCAAAAAGGATGAGAGGGCAAAGGCTGCGTTCGCGTCCTGGCGAGACATACTGGAGTTCCTGGCGATTTCGGTTCGCGCATAACAAACGGCGCTGGCGCCGAGCTCCCGGCAGAGGCTCGGCGCGACAGGCACCCTTTACCCTATTTGCTGCGAAACTTCGCCCGGAAAAGCACGAAGAAGTGAATTAACCTTTCAACTTTTCGGCAAGCGTATGTCCGAGGCGCGCGGGCGACGGAGAGACGGTGATTCCGGCCGATTTCATCGCTTCCGTCTTGGATCCGGCGTCGCCCTTGCCACCCGAGATGATCGCGCCGGCATGGCCCATACGGCGGCCGGGGGGTGCCGTGACACCGGCGATGAAGCCGACCATCGGCTTCTTACGGCCGCGCTTGGCCTCGTCCTTGAGGAACTGGGCGGCGTCTTCCTCGGCGGAACCGCCGATCTCACCAATCATGATGATCGATTCGGTCTTGGGGTCGGCGAGCAGCATCTCCAGCACGTCGATGAACTCAGTGCCCTTGACCGGGTCGCCGCCGATGCCGACCGCAGTGGTCTGGCCGAGGCCTTCCTGGGAGGTCTGGAACACGGCTTCATAGGTCAGCGTGCCGGAGCGGGAGACGATGCCGACGCTGCCGGTCTTGAAGATGTTGGCCGGCATGATGCCGATCTTGCACTCGCCGGCGGTCATGACGCCCGGGCAGTTCGGCCCGATCAGGCGCGACTTGGAGCCGATCAGCGAGCGCTTCACACGCACCATGTCGACGACCGGAATGCCCTCGGTGATGCAGACGATCAGCGGGATCTCGGCATCGATGGCTTCGCAGATCGCGTCCGCCGCACCCGGCGGGGGCACGTAGATCACCGACGCATCGGCGCCGGTCTTCTCACGCGCCTCGCGCACGGTGTCGAACACCGGAAGGCCCAGATGGGTCGCGCCGCCTTTGCCCGGCGAGGTGCCGCCGACCATCTTGGTGCCATAGGCAAGCGCGGCCTCCGAATGGAAGGTGCCGTTCTTGCCGGTAAAGCCCTGGCAGATGACCTTGGTGTTCTTGTCGATCAGGATGGACATGAGATCTGCTTTCGCGAACTAACGAGTGAGAGGTCAGTGGATGCGGCGGTAGACGCCGGTGAGCACGTCGGCCCAGCCTTCCGCGTCCGGCGAGAACTGGATCTTCAACGAATAGGAATTGTCGTCGATGATCTCGTAGACGTGGCGCGCATTGCCGCGGAGCGAGCCGCGCACCAGCGTCAGGGTCTTGCCGACCCAGCCGCCGGAGGCGGGCGAGGGCGGCGTGTAGCCGAGCGAGTCGTACCAGAACAATTTGTAGGTCCGATCGTCGCGGTCGTAGGTGAAGATGCCGTGGGTGGCGAAGATCTGCTTGCCGTCGCGCATCTGGACCGAGTCCTGGATCAGATAGAACCCGTTGAGGTCCATGCGCGCGACGACGTGCGAGGTGGCCGGCCCGCCCTCCGTCCAACGCGACGGAAAGACCATCTCTTCGCCATTCCATTCGCCGGCGAACGCGGCGAGGCGCGTGTGTTCGGGGAGCGGAGATGATGCGGCGAGATGGTCCTGGGCCATGGCCTTAGCCTCCCTTGACGGCCTTCACGATCTTCTGCGCGGCGTCGTCGAGATTGTCGGCCGGCACCACGTTCAGGCCGGATTCACGGATGATCTTCTTGCCGAGCTCGACATTGGTGCCCTCGAGGCGGACCACCAGCGGGACGCTGAGGCCGACCTCGCGCACAGCGGCGGTGACGCCCTCGGCGATCACGTCGCACTTCATGATGCCACCGAAGATGTTGACCAGGATGCCCTTCACGTTGGGATCCGCGGTGATGATCTTGAAGGCGGCAGCGACCTTTTCCTTGCTGGCACTGCCGCCGACGTCGAGGAAGTTGGCCGGCGACATGCCGTAGAGCTTGATGATGTCCATCGTGGCCATAGCAAGACCGGCGCCGTTGACCATGCAGCCGATATTGCCGTCGAGCGTGACGTAGTTGAGATCGTATTTCGACGCCTCGATTTCCTTGGCGTCTTCCTCGGTCTCGTCGCGCAGCGCGAGCACCTCGGGGTGCCGGAACAGCGCGTTGTCGTCGAACGAGACCTTGGCGTCGAGCACGCGGAGCTGGCCCTGCTTGGTCACGACCAGCGGGTTGATCTCCAGCATCGACATGTCCTTGGCGACGAAGGCGGCGTAGAGCTGCGCGGTCAGCTTCTCGGCCTGCTTGGCGAGATCGCCTGACAGGTTCAGCGCCTTCGCAACGGTGCGGCCGTGATGGCCCATGACGCCGGTTGCGGGATCGACCGAGAAGGTCACGATCTTCTCAGGCGTGTTGTGCGCGACCTCCTCGATGTTGACGCCGCCCTCGGTCGAGACGACGAAGGAGACGCGCGAGGTCTCGCGGTCGACCAGGATCGAGAGGTAGAATTCCTTGTCGATGTCGGAGCCGTCCTCGATGTAGAGGCGGTTGACCTGCTTGCCGGCGGGACCGGTCTGCACGGTCACGAGCGTGGCACCCAGCATCTGCTTGGCGAATTCGGAGACCTCGGCGGCCGACTTGGCGATGCGGACGCCGCCCTTGTCGCCGGCCGAGGCTTCCTTGAACTTGCCCTTGCCGCGGCCGCCGGCGTGGATTTGGCTCTTCACCACCCAGACCGGGCCCGGCAGCGCCTTGGCGGCGGCTTCCGCGTCAGCGGGCTTAAGGACAGGCACGCCCTTGGAAATCGGCACGCCGAACTCGCTCAGCAGCGCTTTGGCCTGGTACTCATGGATATTCATATGGTCGCTCCCTGAACCCGCGGGCGGTGACCTCAAGGGCCCACCTCAGTCTTGTGGCTGGCATACCATATACCACAGGAACTGCAACCCGGATTCTTTGACTTCGAGATCTCTGAACTGGGAGATCACTGGCTGGCCCGGAGCCCGCCCGGACACCCGGGCTCCGGAAATGAAACCGCCGAAGACCGGTTTTCGGGCTTCGGCGGGAATTGCTGGCGCTTAGCGACCGAGAAGATCGGGTGCGATCTTCTTGCAGGCATCGACCAGGCCCTGGACGGCGCCGACCGACTTGTCGAAGGCCTCGCGGTCCTTGCCGGCGAGCTCGATCTCGACCACACGCTCGACGCCCTTGGCGCCGATCACGACGGGCACGCCGACATACATATCCTTCACGCTGTACTCGCCGTTCAGGTAGGCGGCGCAGGGCAGCACGCGCTTCTTGTCCCGCAGATAGCTCTCGGCCATCGCGATCGCGGACGCCGCCGGCGCATAGAAGGCCGAGCCGGTCTTGAGCAGGTTGACGATCTCGGCGCCGCCGTTGCGGGTGCGGTCGACGATCTCATCGAGACGTGCCTGCGAGGTCCAGCCCATCTTGACGAGGTCGGGCAGCGGGATGCCGGCGACCGTGGAGTACTTCACCAGCGGCACCATGGTGTCGCCATGGCCGCCGAGCACGAAGGCGGTGACGTCCTCGACCGAGACGTTGAACTCATCGGCCAGGAAGTAGCGGAAGCGCGCCGAATCCAGCACGCCGGCCATGCCGACGACTTTCTTGTGCGGCAGGCCCGACGCCTTCTGCAGCGCCCAGACCATCGCGTCGAGCGGGTTGGTGATGCAGATGACGAAAGCGTCGGGAGCGTACTTCTTGATGCCGGCACCGACCTGCTCCATGACCTTGAGGTTGATGGAGAGGAGGTCGTCGCGGCTCATGCCGGGCTTGCGCGGCACGCCGGCGGTGACGATGCAAACTTTTGCGTTGTCGAGCGCTTCGTAGGAGTTCGCGCCGCTGTAGTGCGCGTCAAAGCCGTCGACCGGCGAGGACTGCGCGATGTCGAGCGCCTTGCCCTGCGGCACGCCCTCGGCGATGTCGAACATCACGACGTCGCCCAATTCTTTCAGGCCGATGAGGTGAGCCAGCGTTCCGCCGATCTGGCCGGAGCCAATCAAAGCAATCTTGTCGCGCGCCATGTGAACCTGTCCTTTAGACACGTAAGGAGGGGAAAACTGAGACGGGTGGTTATCCCTTTCGCCTCCCCCGTTCAAGTCGGTGGATGCCCAATTGTCGGGCTTGCCGCGATAGCAGCCATACCCGGTCTGTCATTCCGGGATGCGCCGACAGGCGCAGGCCTGGAATCCATTGAGCTGCAGAGTTGGTGATGCGATGGATTCCGGGCTCGCGCGTGGCGCACCCTGGAATGACAGCGCTGGCAAATAGGACTTAAGTCTCTACCAGGCCCTTGGTCGAGCCGCTGGCGGTGGAATCCTTGCGGCCGTGAGGCAGCGCCAGATAGGATTCCGAGCTCATCTCGATCAGGCGTGACGCGGTCCGCTTGAACTCGTTGGCCTCGTTGCCTTCGGTGGCGAGGTACAGCGAGATCGGATTGGCATCGGCCGAGGCCATCAGCTTCACCGCATTGTCATAGAGCGTGTCGATCAGCGTGATGAAACGCTTGGCGGCGTTGCGCTGGGAGAAGTCCATCACTGGAATATGGTCGACCAGGATGGTGTGATAGTCGTGCGCGAGCCTGAGGTAGTCCGATGCCCCAAGCGGCTTCTCGCAGAGATCGGCGAACGAGAACCGCGCCACGCCATGGGCCGAGCATGGCACGTGCAGGATGCGCCCCTTGATCGAAATGTCGTGCGGCTTGCATCGGGCGCCGCCGCTCATCTTCGACCAGGCGCGGTCGAGCGCTGCGTCCGCATCAACGTCCGCCGGCGTCAGCCACATCGGCACGCCCTGAAGTTTCTCCAGGCGGAAGTCGGTGCGCGCATCGAGCCGCGCGACGTCCATGTGGTCGGTGATCTGCTTGATGAAAGGCAGGAATAGCGACCGGTTCAGGCCGCCCTTGTAGAGATCGTCGGGTGCGACGTTGGAGGTCGCGACCACGACGGTGCCGAGCTCGAACAGCTTTGCGAACAGACGGCCGAGGATCATCGCGTCGGCGATGTCGGTGACATGGAATTCGTCGAAGCAGAGCAGCCAGCTCTCCTCGAAGATCGCGTTCGCGGTCAACGCGATGACGTCGCCGTCGGCGATCTCACCGCGCGCGATGCTCTGGCGATAGTCGTAGATGCGCTCATGCGCTTCCGCCATGAACTCGTGGAAATGCGCGCGGCGCTTGTGCTCGACGGTACTGTTCTGGAAGAACAGATCCATCAGCATGGTCTTGCCGCGACCGACCTCGCCATGGATGTAGAGCCCGCGCGGCGCCTCGTCCTTGTCACTGCTGAACAGGCGGCTGAGCAGGCCCTGCTTGCGCTGCGGCTTGTAAGTCGCGAGCCGCAGGTCGAGCGCCGCATAGGCCTCGGCCACTTCGGCCTGCGCGGCATCCGGCTCGATCGCGCCGGACGCGATCTCGGCCTGATAGGCTTCGCTGAACGGGGAACTTGGGGTCGTGAGCATGGCCCCTTACCGCCAGAGACCGGCGGAAATTGCAAGCCGTGAATTGGTGGACGGGGTATGCGGATTCGTGTCCCGGACGCGCTGATCCGGGACCCACCGTTTCGTTCATCGCCAAATTTCGTTTATCGCTGAGCGCTGGGCCCGGCTCTACGGCCGGGCAGGAGAGCGAGCTACGCACACAGCTCGTAAGCGTCCTCGACGACATACGGACCGCCGCCGGTTGAAGCGCGGGACGAGAACAGAACAAAGCGCTCCGCCATGAACGCCTTGCTCGGGAAGTAGCCGCGCAGCGAGAGATAGTCGGCGACGTCGCGATCGGAGGCGTCGTGCAGCCGGGCCAGCGTGACATGCGGGATGAATTTGCGGCCTTCAGGGTCGAGACCGATCCGCTGCATCATGCGTTCGAGCTCGGCCTGCAATTCCATCAGCGGCTTGCTCGGCGCGATCGTCGCAACGACTGCCCGCGGTTTGCGGCCGCCAAAACTCGTGAGGCCCTGCACCTTCACCTCGAACGGCTTGCGGTCGACGCGAAACAGCATCGAGGCGATCTCGTTGGCGGAGACACCATCGATATCGCCGATGAAGCGCAGGGTGACGTGATAATTTTCGGGATCGATCCAGCGGGCGCCGGGAAGGCCACCCCTCAAGTTGGAAAGCGACTGGCCGATCTCGGCCGGAATTTCCAGACCAGTGAACAAACGCGGCATCGTTTCGCACTCCCGATGCTTGGGTACAGCCCCTGGGAAGCAGGACCATAACCAAATTAGAGCCGGCGACGAATCACCGGTACCCTGATTCCTATCGCAGTTGTGTGACTCTGCGAAGCTTAGCCCGCCTCACCCCGGTAAAACCCTGGGAATTACGGTTAGCGCTGCCTGCTTTTCAACGCCGTTGCTCAGCGATCGTGCCAAGGAATGCCTCCACGGTGGGCATCATCCTTTCGACGATGATGTCGACGCCGGCCGCGGTTGGATGAATGCCGTCGGCCTGGTTGAGCTTGGCGTCGGCTGCGACGGCGTCGAGGAAGAACGGATAGAGCGGCACGTCGAATTTTTTCGCCAGCTCCGGATAAATCGAATTGAAGCGCGCGGCGTAATCGGCGCCGTAATTCGGCGGCGCCAGCATGCCGCACAGCAGCACCGCGATCTTGCGTGCCTTGAGCCGCTGGATGATGTCGCTCAGCGCGGCGCGCGTCAAATCGGGATCGATGCCGCGCAGCGCGTCGTTGGCGCCGAGCTCGACAATGACGGCCTCAGTTCCTTCAGGCACCGACCAGTCGAGCCGGTCGCGACCGCCGGAGGAGGTGTCGCCGGACACTCCGGCATTGACCATGTCGACCGCTATGCCTTTGGCCTGCAAGGCTTTTTGAAGTTTTTGGGGGAATGCGTCCTGGGCCGGCAGGCCGAGACCGGCGCTCAGGGAATCGCCGAGAACGACGAGCTTGATCGGCTTCTGCCCCTGTGCCGAGGCCGGCGTGATGGCCGTCATCAAAGCGAACATCAACACGGCTATGTGCATGAACAATCCGTAACGCCTCTCGACCGCGCCAGCGGAGTTGCCATATGACCGGACCATGGACAGTCGCATCGAAACCTCTTCGCTCGCCGCCACCGCGGCGGACACCATCGCCATCTCCAACGTCAATCTCTCATTGGGCACGGGCGCGGCGCGCGTTCACATCCTCAAGGATATCAGCCTGCGCGTGGGCCGGAGCGAGACGATCGGCCTGATCGGCCCGTCAGGCTCGGGCAAATCCACGCTGCTGATGGTGATGGCGGGGCTGGAGCGTCCTGATAGCGGAGAGGTGGTGGTGTCTGGGACGCCTTTCAATGCCCTCGACGAGGACGCGCTGGCCCGCTTCCGCGGCCGCCAGGTCGGCATCGTCTTCCAGTCCTTCCATCTGATCCCGACCATGACGGCGCTTGAGAACGTCGCCGTGCCGCTCGAGCTCGCCGGCAATCCGGATGCCGCCAGGCGCGCGGCGCAGGAGCTGCAATCGGTCGGCCTCGGCGATCGCCTGCATCACTATCCGACGCAACTCTCCGGTGGCGAGCAGCAGCGCGTTGCGCTGGCGCGCGCGCTGGCGCCCGATCCGGCGATCCTCGTCGCCGACGAGCCGACCGGCAATCTCGATGAGGCCACCGGAAAGCAGATCATCGATCTCCTATTTAGCAAGCATGCCGAGCGCGGCATGACATTGGTGCTGGTGACGCACGATTCCTCGCTCGCGCATCGCTGCGATCGCGTCATCCGCCTGCGCTCCGGGCGCATCGACACGCAGTCCGCGCCCGCATGAGCACGGCTGCCGAATCGTTCGCGAAGCCAAGTGCCGTCGCGCTGTCACTGCGCTACGCGCTGCGCGAATTGCGCGGAGGCCTGCGCGGCTTCTACGTCTTCATCGCCTGCATCGCGCTCGGCGTGATGGCGATCGCCGGCGTCGGCTCGGTCTCGGCGAGCCTCTCCGACGGTCTTGCGCGCGAAGGCCGCACGCTGCTCGGCGGCGACGTCTCGTTCGTGCTGTTCCAGCGCGAGGCCAAGCCGGAAGAGGTCGCGTTCCTGCGCTCGCGCGGCACCGTGTCGACCGCCGCGACCCTGCGCGGCATGGCACGCTCGACTGATGGCAAGCTCGCGCTGGTCGAGATGAAGGCGGTCGATGGCAGCTATCCGATGCTGGGCCAGCTGACACTGGCACCGCCGCTACCGATGACTGAGCTGCTCGCCGAACGTGACGGCGCGTTCGGCGCGGCCGCCGATCCGACGCTGCTGACGCGGCTGTCGCTCAAGCCCGGTGATCGCGTCACCATCGGCTCGGCGACCTTCCAGATCCGCAGCACCGTCGAGGCCGAACCCGACAAGCTCGCCAGCGGCATCGGCTTCGGCCCGCGCTTCCTGATCAGCCAGGCGGGCCTGCGCGCCACCGGCCTGATCCAGCCCGGCAGCCTGGTGCGCTGGGTCTACCGGGTGAAGCTGCCTGACGCCGCCAACAGCGAACGCGCCACCGAGACTTTCATCGCTGATGCGCGCAACGCGGCGCCGCAGGCCGGCTGGGAGATCCGCAGCCGCTCCAACGCCTCGCCGCAGCTCGAGCGCAACATCCACCGTTTCACCCAGTTCCTGACGCTGGTCGGCCTCGCCGCGCTGCTGGTCGGCGGCGTCGGCGTCGCCAATGCCGTGAAGAGCCATATCGACCGCCGGCTCGAGGTGATCGCGGCCTTCAAGGCCGTCGGTGCCACCGGCCGCGACGTGTTCGGCATCTATCTCGCGCAGGTCATCCTGCTCGCCGCGATCGGTTCGGTGATCGGCCTTGCGCTCGGCGCCGCGATGCCCTTCGCCATCGTCGGCCTGTTCGGCAAGCTGTTGCCGCTGCCGGTGGTGCCGGCCGTGCATGCCGACGAGCTCGCGCTGTCCTTCGTCTATGGCCTCCTCACCGCATTGGCCTTCGGCCTGTGGCCGCTCGGCCGCGTCCACGACGTGCCGGTGGCCGCGCTGTTCCGCGACACCATCAGCTCCGAATGGCACCGGCCGCGCCTGGGCTACCTGGTGTTCATGGGCGTCGTGATCGTCCTGCTCGTCGCCGTCGTGATCGGGCTCTCATTCGACAAGCGCATCGCCGCGGTGTTCGTGGCCTCCTCCGTCGTGGTGTTCGGCCTGCTGCGCGGCATCGCCGCCCTCTTGATGGCCATCGCACGGCACCTGCCGCGGACGCGGCTGCCGATGCTGCGGCTGGCGATCGCCAACATCCACCGGCCGGGCGCGCTGACGCCGTCCGTCGTGCTGTCGCTGGGGCTCGGGCTCGCCGTGCTCGTCACCATCACCCAGATCGACGGCAATCTGCGCCGCCAGTTCCTGGCGGCGCTTCCTGAGCAGGCGCCATCGTTTTTCTTCATCGACATCCCGAGCGCGCAGGCCGAGCAGTTCGACCTCTATCTGCGGCAGATTGCCCCCGGTGCCAAGGTCGAGGATGTGCCTATGCTACGCGGCCGCATCGTCGGCGCGCGCGGGTTGCGCGCCGAGGAGCTCAAGCCCTCGACCGATTCCGAATGGGTGCTGCAAAGCGACCGGGGCCTGACCTACACCGGCGAGCTGCCGAAGGGGTCCAAGGTGGTCGAGGGCGAATGGTGGAGCGCCGACTATTCCGGCCCGCCGCTGGTCTCGATGGAAAAGAAGATCGCCGACGGACTCGGTCTCAAGCTCGGCGACGAGATCGTGGTCAACGTGCTTGGCCGTGACATCCCGGCCAGAATCGGCAATCTGCGCACCATCGACTGGCAGGGGCTCGGCATCAATTTCGTCCTCGTCTTCTCGCCGAATGCCTTCAAGGGCGCACCGCATACCCATATCGCAACGCTGACCGAGGCCGGCAGCAACGTTGCGGGCGACGGCAAGATCATCAAGCAGGTGGCCGACGCCTATCCGATGGTGACGAGCGTGCGCGTGCGCGAGGTGATGGAGACGGTCGGTTCGGTGGTGACCAACCTGGCGCTGGCGATCCGCGGCGCCAGTGCCGTGACCCTGATCTCGGCGATCCTGGTGCTCGGCGGGGCGCTCGCCGCCGGCCATCGCCACCGGGTCTATGATGCGGTGATCCTGAAGACGCTGGGCGCGACGCGGCTGCGGCTGCTCGGCGCCTATGCGCTCGAATACCTCCTGATCGGGCTCGCCACCGCGGTGTTCGGCGTGATCGCCGGCAGCATCGCGGCCTGGATGATCGTGACGCGGCTGATGACGCTGAGTTTCGTCTGGCAGGCCGGCAGCGCCGCCAGCGTGGTCGCGGCCGCGCTCGTCGTCACTGTGGGGCTCGGGCTCGCCGGCACGCTGCTCGCGTTGAACAAAAAGCCCGCGACGGTGTTGCGGAATTTGTGACAAAAGGTAGCGGATGGGCGCGCGGGAGCAGGAATCGCACGATTCCTGCGATTAACCACGTCCGCCCGTCAGGATTGTGGCCGAGGGCGACATTCAGCCGCGCGTGGACGGTTGCAGCGAATGTGTTAGTTTCCCACATATCGAGTGGGTTCGGAGCCCCGATTGTGAGCCTAAATTTAGTCGGCTGGGATCGGTATCCGAGATAGAACTGACGAACCGGCGGCGTGGCGACCCTCATGCCGGACCGGACCAACCAACGGGAATTCGACCATGTCGGACCTAGACCGTAACTACGCTTCTCCTTTCGGCAGGGCCGCCGGGCGTGTTGACGCCGCGACGGTCGATGCCGGCCTGCGCGCCTATATGCTGCGCATCTACAATTACATGAGCATCGGCCTGGCCATCACGGGCCTTGCCGCGCTCGGCGTCTACATGGCCGCCGTGACGGACGTCCCGACGCCGGAAGCCGTCCGCGTCGGCAAGCTGTTCCTGACGCCATTCGGCTACGCGATGTTCGTGAGCCCCCTGAAGTGGCTGTTCATGCTGGCGCCGCTCGCGATGGTGTTCGTGATCTCGGCGGGCATCAACCGTCTGGCACCCTCGACGGCCCAGATCCTGTTCTGGGTGTTCTCGGCGCTGATGGGCATCTCGCTGTCGTCGATCTTCCTGGTGTTCACGCACACCTCGATCGTGCGGGTATTCTTCATCACCGCGGCGACCTTCGGTGCGCTCAGCCTCTACGGCTACACCACCAAGCGTGACATGACCGGAATGGGCTCGTTCCTGTTCATGGGCCTGATCGGCATCATCATCGCCAGCCTGGTGAACCTGTTCCTGGCCAGCTCGATGCTGCAGTTCATCGTGTCGGTGGTCGGCGTGCTGGTGTTCGCGGGCCTCACCGCCTGGGATACCCAGCGGCTGAAGAACGACTACATCTACGGCTACGCCTCGGCCGGCGGTGACATCGCAGAGCGTGCGGCCATCACCGGCGCGCTGTCGCTGTACCTGAACTTCATCAACCTGTTCACGCTGCTGCTGCAGCTCCTCGGCCAGCGCGACTAACGCCAGGACGAGGGAACGAGATGAACCCCGGCCGAAAGGCCGGGGTTTTTGTTTGGGCCGGGCTGTACCCACAGGCACCGTCATTGCGAGGAGCTCTTGCGACGAAGCAATCCAGAGTGCCTCCACGGATGCATTTCTGGATTGCTTCGCTACGCTCGCAATGACGCCGGAGAAGCAGCGCAGCCTCTTCCAGCGGCCGCGGGAAGCCTCTATCCTTCCCGCCATGTCCGCACCTGAAATCAGGCCCACCACGGAGGCCGACCTTCCCGCCATCACCGCCATCTATCAGCAGGCCGTCCGCGAGGGCACCGCGACGTTCGAGCTGGAGCCGCCCGACCTTGCCGAGATGACGCGCCGCTATCGCGCACTGATCGACGGCGGCTATCCCTATTTCGTCGCCATCCTCGATCGTCGCGTGGCCGGCTATGCCTATGCCGGGGCCTACCGGCCGCGGCCGGCCTATCGCTTCACGGTCGAGAATTCGATCTATCTCGACCCCTCCTTCCACCGCCGCGGTGTCGGCTCGCTGCTGCTGGAGCGGCTGATCACCGAATGCGAGGCGCGTGGCTTCCGCCAGATGATCGCCGTGATCGGCGATTCCGCCAATGCCGGCTCGATCGGCGTTCACACCAAGAGCGGCTTCAAGATGATCGGCACGCATCCCAATGTCGGGCTGAAATTCGGCCGCTGGCTGGATACGGTGATGATGCAGCGGGATCTCGGCGAGGGCGCGAGCACGGTGCCGGGGAAGTAGGGGCTCCCGTCATTCCGGGGCGCGCGCAGCGCGAACCCGGAATCCATTGAACGACACGGACGGTGGATGAATGGATTCCGGGCTCGCGACTTCGTCGCGCCCCGGAATGACGACCGAAGGTCTTCACACCACCGCCAGCTTCCGATCGATCACCAGCAGCACGCGCTCGAGCTCGTGGCCGCGGCGCAGGATCAGGCCGGTCGCCGAGATCACGCTGTACATGCCCTGCTTGCGCGCAAGCCGCGGGTCCTTCTCGATCCGATAGATCGGCACTTCCGAGGCGCGGCGATAGACCGAGAACACGGCGCGGTCCTTCAGGAAGTCGATGGCGTAGTCGCGCCACTCGCCGTCGGCGACCATGCGGCCGTAGAGATTGAGAATCCGGTGCAGTTCGAGGCGGTTGAAGGTCACCCGATTCGGCTGCGTCGTCGCAGCGGCGGGGCGCGCCGCCGCGCGCTGCTCGCTCGGCTCGGCATCCTCCGACATCAGATTCATGGGAAGCGCCTCCTCATCGCACGGCATGACCCGCGTCCGCGACAACCGGAACCTCTGGCATCATGACAGTTGCATGATTGCGCCAACCGGTCCCTACCGCAAGGGGCCTTCCCGTTCGACTCATCGAATCGGGACACACGCAATGGTGGAACTTTATCGCGGCAAACCGTCACGGGATCGTTAGCAGGAATCATAGTGTCGCCGCTTTTCCGCCTAGCGACTGCCGCCCTGCACTGCGAAAAGGCTCACGTGCGTTGGCCCGGTCCTTCGGTTCCGGATTCCTCAGCCCCCAGCCCCCCGGGGTCGACAGGATCGGGTCTGTACGCGCGACAAGGAGGGCCAACGCAAGTTGGTCCTTTTTTGTTTGTGTCGGGTGTTTCCGGCTCGCCGAGCCTTCGCTCTCCTCATGCACCGGCTCCCTCCCCTCCTGAGGGCCGCGCTCGCGCGGCGTCTCGAAGGATAAGGCCGAACTGCATCCGCCGGGCCTGCTTGGTTCGTGACGCGCGCAAGGGCGCGCTCCTCACCATGAGGAGTTAGAGCGAGCGCGACGCCGGTGAGTCAGTGAAATCAGTGCAGCGACGTGTAGGCCGCGCCCAGCATCGCACCCGGCTTCTCTCGGTTGCCATCCTGAACATAAACCACCGCGCCGTCGACGCCGTCGCGCGTGAGGTTCTCGATCGGCACCGTCCAGCTTTCCGGACGGCCGGTCCAATCGCCGACCTTGAGCAGGTTGCGCACCACGTTGTGGTAGGTGATCTGCTGTCCGCGATTTTCGCCGCGGGTGATCGTGATCGGCACCGACTTGGCGATCGAGCAGATCCAGACCTCGCCGTGCGAGACCGTGGGCTCGTTGCTCGCGGCGACGGAGACGCTGATCTGCTTGCCCGCAAGCGACATCGTCACCGGCACGCTCATCACGCCCATGCCCTTGTCGGTCTTGCCGATCGCATTCTCGATGCCGGTGCGATCGCTGCCGATGACATGGGTCGAGCCATTGACGACGACCTGCGGCGTGTAGACCTCGCGGTCGCCGCGCATGCGCGAGTAAGCACGCTGCCGCGCAGAGAAGCGCGAATCGGCCAGCGTGTCCTTCCAGCCGAGATAGTCCCAATAGTCGATCGGCATGCTCAGCGCGATGACCGAGGGATCTTTGGAGAGATCGCCGATGATCTTGTCGGCGGGCGGGCAGGACGAGCAGCCCTGCGAGGTAAACAATTCGACAACGGCGCGGGGATCAGCCTCGGCAGGGCGGATGACGGCGACGATCGCACAGATGCCGAGAGCACCCGACCAGAGGGCACTGGACCAACGTGAAATCGGATGAGAAGCCGTCATTGTTGTCATGTCGAACGCCGCACACCATTGCTCGTGAGAGGGAATCTTATCGCCTGATGGTCACCGTAATCTTACGGGGCGCAGCACATTCATCCGTCCAAGAGGAGGTTTTCCACCGGCCGGGCCCATCCGAAACGTGCCGCAAAACGCGCGAAGGCGGCCTTTTGATAGGCCGCCTTCGTTCTGGCTTCTACTCACTTCGCAGTGAGCCATCGTTCACAAATCCGCGCTTACGCCGCGAGCTTGCGCAGGACGTAATGGAGGATGCCGCCATTGCGGTAGTAATCGAGCTCGTCCAGCGTATCGATGCGGCAAAGCAGCGAAACGCGCTGCAACGAACCGTCGCCGGAGACGATCTCCGCGGTCAGCTTCTGGCGCGGCTTGAGGTCGCCGACGAGGCCGCGCAACGTGACCTTCTCGTCACCCTTCAGACCCAGCGACTGCCAGGAAGTGCCGTCCTCGAAGGTCAGCGGCAGCACGCCCATGCCGACCAGGTTCGAACGGTGGATGCGCTCGAAGCTCTGGCAGATCACGGCGCGAACGCCGAGCAGGCGCGTGCCCTTCGCGGCCCAGTCGCGCGAGGAGCCGTTGCCGTATTCAGCGCCGGCGAACACCACCAGCGGCACCTTCTCTTCCTGGTACTTCATCGCGGCGTCGTAGATCGACATCTGCTCGCCGTCGGGCCAGTGCTTGGTCAGACCGCCCTCGGGAATGTTGCCGTCGGCGCCCTTCAGCATGAAGTTCTTGATGCGGATGTTGGCGAAGGTGCCACGCATCATCACTTCGTGGTTGCCGCGGCGCGTGCCGTACTGATTGAAGTCCGCGGGGCGCACCTGGTGCTCGCTGAGATATTTGCCAGCGGGCGAGGTGAGCTTGATCGAGCCGGCCGGTGAGATGTGGTCGGTGGTGATCTTGTCGCCGAACATGGCGAGGATGCGCGCCTCGACGATGTCGGTGACCGGCTCCGGCTCCTTCTTCATGCCGTCGAAATAGGGCGGGTTCTGCACATAGGTCGAAGACATGTTCCAGCGATAGGTCTCGCTCTCGACCGTCTTGATCTTGCGCCAGTTGGTGTCGCCCTTGAACACGTCGGCATACTTCTTCTTGAAGATCGACGCGGTCACGAACTTCTTCATGAAGGCGTTGATCTCCTTCGTCGTCGGCCAGATGTCCTTCAGGTACACCGGCTTGCCGTCCTTGCCCTCGCCGAGCGGCTCCGTGGCGAGATTCTTGGTCACGCTGCCCGCGAGCGCGTGCGCGACGACCAGCGGCGGCGAGGCCAGATAGTTCGCCTGCACGTCCGGCGAGACGCGGCCTTCGAAGTTGCGGTTACCTGAGAGCACGGCGGCCGCGACGATGCCGTTGTCGTTGATCGACTTCGAGATCTCTTCCGGCAGCGGACCGGAATTGCCGATGCAGGTGGTGCAGCCGAAGCCGACCAGGTTGAAGCCGACCTTGTCGAGATCTTTCTGCAGACCGGAATCGGCGAGATAGCCCGCGACCACTTGGCTACCCGGGGCAAGCGAGGTCTTCACCCACGGTTTGGCCCTGAGGCCCTTCGCAGCCGCGTTGCGCGCAAGCAGGCCGGCGCCGATCAGCACGCTCGGATTCGAGGTGTTGGTGCAGGAGGTGATCGCCGCGATCACGACGTCGCCGTGACCGATCTCGAAGTCCTTGCCTTCGACGGCAAAGCGCTTCTCCGGCTCCTCGGCCTTCTTGTACTCGCTGCTGAGCGCGAGCGAGAAGCCCTCGGCCACCGACGGGAGCGCGATACGGCCTTCGGGACGCTTCGGACCGGCCATCGAGGGAACGACGTCGGCGAGGTCGAGCGTCAGCGTTTCCGTGAACACCGGATCGGCCGACTTGGCGGTGCGGAACAGGCCCTGCGCCTTGGCATAGGCCTGAACCAGCGCAACGCGCGCCGAGGCGCGACCGGAGGTCTTGAGGTAGTCGAGCGCGGCGGCGTCGACCGGGAAGAAGCCGCAGGTCGCGCCATATTCGGGCGCCATGTTGGCGATGGTCGCCTTGTCGGCGACGGAGAGATGGTCGAGGCCGGGGCCGAAGAACTCGACGAACTTGCCGACGACGCCAAGCTTGCGCAGCATCTGCGTCACGGTCAGCACGAGGTCGGTCGCGGTGACGCCTTCCTTCATCGCGCCCTTCAGCTTAAAGCCGACCACGTTCGGCAACAGCATCGACAGCGGCTGGCCGAGCATGCAGGCTTCCGCCTCGATGCCGCCGACACCCCAGCCGAGCACGGCGAGACCATTGACCATGGTGGTGTGGGAATCGGTACCGACCAGCGAGTCGGGATAAGCGACCTCGAAGGTGCCGGTCTTCTTGCCGACCGTCATCTTCTCCTTCTTGGTCCAGACCGTCTGGGCCAGATATTCGAGATTGACCTGGTGGCAGATGCCAGTGCCGGGCGGCACGACGGAGAAGTTCGAGAACGCCTTCTGGCCCCACTTCAGGAACTCGTAGCGCTCCTGGTTCTGCTTGTATTCCTCGGTGACGTTCTTGCCGAAGGCCTTGTTGTCGCCGAAGAAGTTCACGATCACGGAGTGGTCGATGACGAGGTCGACCGGGACCAGCGGATTGATCTTCTCAGCATCGCCGCCGAGCTTCTGCATCGCGTTGCGCATCGCGGCGAGGTCGACCACTGCGGGCACGCCGGTGAAGTCCTGCATCAAGACGCGCGCCGGGCGGAACGCGATCTCATGCTCCAGCGACTTCTTGCGCAGCCACTTCGACACCGCGACGATGTCTTCCTTCTTGACCGAGCGGCCGTCCTCGTTGCGCAGCAGGTTCTCGAGCAGGACCTTCATCGAATAGGGAAGTTTCGAAATTCCCTTCAGACCATTCTTCTCGGCCGTGGGCAGGCTGTAATAGACATAGGTCTTGGCGCCGACCTTGAGGGTCTTTTTGCATTTGAAGCTGTCGAGCGAGGTCATGTAGGAATCCCAATTGTTAGTTATACCCGGCAGGGTATTTTAACACCGTCAGCGTATCAGGCTTGGCCGCTTGCAGGGGCAGGTTGAGTTGCTGCATCAAGTAGTTCCGGGCTTATAGAAGCTTTCTAACCGCGCCGCCACAGCCACAATCGTGCCGCGCCAATCCGCGAGCCAAAAATTCCCATGCGCTACCCCAAGTTTTCCTGAGGCCTGGCTTTGAGCGGGTTGAAACGAGGCGAGATGCGGCTTTCAGGTCACGGACTCAGATGCGTGCGCGGTGGCCGCGAGGTGTTCGCCGGCCTCGATTTCGCGGCCGCCTCCGGCGAAGCCCTGGCGGTGATGGGTCGCAACGGATCGGGCAAAACCTCGCTGCTGCGGCTGATCGCCGGCCTGCTCATTCCGGCCGGCGGGACGATCGCGCTGGATGGGGGCGACGGCGAGCTGACGCTGCCGGAGCAATGCCACTATCTCGGCCATCGCGATGCCCTGAAGCCGGCGCTGAGCGTGGCAGAAAATCTGGCGTTTTGGGCTGAATTTCTAGGCGGCGAGCGCTGCGATGCCGCCGAGAGCCTCACCAAAGTCGGCCTCGACCACGCCACCCACCTGCCCGCCGCCTTCCTCTCCGCCGGCCAGCGCCGCCGGTTGTCACTGGCGCGGCTATTGACCGTGCGCCGCCCGGTCTGGCTGCTGGACGAGCCGACCACGGCGCTGGACGTGGCCGGCCAGGACATGTTTGCCGGATTGATGCGACAGCACTTGGCAAGCGGCGGCCTGATCATCGCAGCGACCCACGCGCCATTGGGGATCGATTCGCGGGAGCTCAGGATCGGGGGAATGGCGTGAGGCGGCTTCACCCTCAGTTTTTCGAGCGGCAAAGCTTCGCTCTTTCACCCGGGACGCAGCCGTCGCCGGGAGCTCCCACGCCTCTCCCGCTTGCGGGAGAGGCCGGCGCGGAGCGCCGGGTGAGGGTTCTCTCCTCAGGGGGAATCTTCGTTGTCGAGACACCCTCTCCTCAGCCCTCCCCCGCAAGCGGGGGAGGGAGCGCACCGCCTTTGGGGCACGAGGGGAGCCCTCCATGACCGCCTTGTCGGCCCTCATCCGCCGGGACATCCGGATCGCGCTCCGCGTCGGCGGCGGGGCGCTGATCGGCGTGCTGTTCTTCCTGACCGTGGTGGTGCTGATGCCGTTCGCGGTGGGGCCGGATCTGGCGCTGCTGTCGCGGCTCGGCCCGGCCATTCTCTGGCTCGGTGCGCTGCTGGCAAGCCTGCTCACGCTGGACCGGCTGTTCATGGCCGACCACGAGGACGGCTCGCTCGACCTGATCACGATGAGCCGGACGCCGCTGGAACTCGCCTGTGCCGCCAAGGCGCTGGCGCATTGGCTGGCGGCCGGCCTGCCGCTGATTGTCGCAACCCCCGTGCTCGGCCTCTTGCTCAACCTCGACATGGTCGCAACCGGCGCGGTGGCGCTGACGTTGCTGGCAGGAACCCCGGCGCTCACCTTCACCGGCATGATCGGCGCGGCACTGGCGGTGACCCTGCATCGCGGCGGACTGCTGATGGCCGTGCTGGTGCTGCCGCTGTCGATTCCGGTGCTGATTTTCGGGGTTGCGGCCTCGCAGGCCGTGATCGTCGGTCCCATGATGTTCGGTGCACCGTTCTCGATCCTCTGCGCGCTGTCGCTGGTCAGCCTCGTGATCGGCCCGTTCGCGGCGGCGGCGAGCCTGCGGCATGGACTCGACTGAGATGGGCTCGACTGAGATGGGCCTGCCTGACCTTGACCCGCATCAACCTTCGCGACGTGCTTTCGTGCTGATTGCCTGAGCGCTCCCGGATGATTATCAGAATACCATGACGCTGATCGACCTCGCCAATCCCACGCGGTTCCTCGCGCTGACAGCGCGCCTGCTGCCGTGGCTCGCGGCTGCGACCGTCATCCTGCTCACCATCGGTCTGTACCAGTCAGCGCTTGCGCCCGACGACTATCAGCAGGGCGCGACGGTGAAGATCATGTTCATCCACGTGCCCAATGCCTGGCTCTCGATGTTCGTGTGGGGCGTGATGAGCATCGCCTCATTGGGCACGCTGGTGTGGCGGCATCCGCTCGCCGACGTCGCCGCGAAAGCGGCTGCTCCCATCGGCGCTGCCTTCACTTTCCTCGCGTTGCTCACGGGCTCGCTGTGGGGCCGGCCGATGTGGGGCACTTACTGGGAGTGGGACGCGCGGCTGACTTCGGTGCTGATCCTGTTCCTGATGTATCTCGGCCTGATGGCGCTGTGGCGCGCGGTCGACGATCCCTCGCGCGCGGCACGCGCCGCGGCGGTGCTGACGCTGGTCGGCGCCATCAATCTGCCCATCATCAAGTTCTCCGTCGACTGGTGGAACACGCTGCACCAGCCGGCATCGGTGATGCGCATGGGCGGCTCGACGCTCGACAAGTCGTTCCTGATCCCGCTGCTGGTGATGGCGATCGCCTTCACGCTGCTGTTCGTCACGCTGCACTTGGCCGCGATGCGCAACGAGATCCTGCGCCGCCGTGTCCGTTCCCTGCAAATGATGCAGGCGAGCCGCGTCGCGTTTTCGAGCGAAGTGGGCGCCGGTTCGCGTGAAGAAAACGCGTCAAAAGAAGCTGGAGCTGCGTGATGATGGCGCTCGGCCCTTACGCGTCGTTCATCGTGACGTCCTATGTCGCAGCGGCCCTCGTGGTCGTGATCCTGATCGGCTGGGTCGTGCTCGACTATCGCAACCAGATGCAGCGCCTGCGCGAGCTCGATCGCAGCGGCGTGACCCGCCGCTCGGGCCGCAGCGCGACGGATCGATCATGAGCAATCAATCGAGCCCGGCGACGCCGCAGCGCCGCACCTTCCTGATGGCGCTGCCGCTGATCGCCTTCCTCGGCCTTGCGCTGTTGTTCTGGTTTCGACTCGGCAGCGGCGATCCCTCGCGGATTCCGTCCGCACTGATCGGGCGGCCTGCGCCGCAAACGCTGCTGCCGCCGCTCGAGGGATTGCAGGCTGACAATGCGCCGGTGCCGGGGCTGGATCCTGCCGCGTTCAAGGGCAAGGTCAGCCTCGTCAACGTCTGGGCGTCCTGGTGCGTGCCGTGCCATGACGAGGCGCCGCTCCTGACCGAGCTCGCCAAGGACAAGCGCTTCCAGCTCGTCGGCATCAACTACAAGGACGCGGCCGACAATGCTCGGCGCTTCCTCGGACGCTACGGCAATCCATTCGGCCGCGTCGGCGTCGACGCCAACGGCCGCGCCTCGATCGAATGGGGCGTCTATGGCGTGCCCGAGACCTTCGTCGTCGGGCGCGAGGGCACCATCGTCTATAAGCTGGTCGGACCGGTCACGCCGCAAAACCTCAAGACGGTGCTGATGCCGGAGTTGGAGAAGGCGCTGAAGGCGGGATCTTAGCCAAGCCCATCATTGCGAATCAAAGACCCGGCGCCCCACATACAGCTGTCATGCCCCGGCTTGACCGGGGCATCCAGTACGCCGCGGCTTATCGATTCAGCCACAGACGGCTCGGAGTACTGGATCGCCCGGTCAAGCCGGGCGATGACACCGAATGTGTGGCGAGCGCTCACCCCTTGCTCACATCTCCCGCCTCGGCCTCGCTCGCCTCCAGCGACACCGGCTCGAGGTGATAGCGCTTGATCAGCGGCATCTGGATCATGCCGAAGATGGCGGTCAGCGGAAGGACGCCGAAGACCTTGAAGTTCACCCAGAAGTCCGTGCTCTGGGTGCGCCAGATGATCTCGTTCAGCACCGCGATGCCGGCAAAGTACAGCGCCCAGCGCAGCGTGAGGATGCGCCAGCCGTGCGGCGTCAGATTGAACACCTGGTCGAACATCACGGCGATGAAGGAGCGGCCGAACAGCAGGCCGCCGCCGAGGATCGCGGCGAACAGGCCGTAGATGATGGTCGGCTTGACCTTGATGAAGGTCTCATCGTGTAGCACCAGCGTCAGCGTGCCGAATACCAGCACGATGACGCCCGTCACGATCGCCATGATCGGAATGTGCCGCGTCACCACATAGGAGGCGGCCATCGCCGCCACGATCGCCACCATGAAGGCGCCGGTCGCGGCGAACAAATTGAACTTCGCATTGACGAAGAAGAACACGAGCAGTGGACCGAGCTCGGTCGCGAGCTTGAACAGCGGATGCGGCTGGGTCTTGTCCATTCTCAACTTTCGATTCCGGCGATGGCGCGGGCGAAATCGCGCGCGGTGAAGGGCGCGAGATCGTCGACGCCTTCGCCGACGCCGATGAAATGCACCGGCAGTTTGAATTTCTCCGCCAGCGCCACCAGGATGCCGCCGCGCGCGGTGCCGTCGAGCTTGGTCATCACGAGGCCGGTGACCCCGGCGGTGCGATGAAAGGCCTCGACCTGCGACAGCGCGTTCTGGCCGACGGTGGCATCGAGCACCAGCAGCACCGCATGCGGCGCGGTGGCGTCCACCTTGCGAATGACGCGCACGACCTTCTCGAGCTCGTTCATCAGCTCGGCCTTGTTCTGAAGCCGGCCGGCGGTGTCGATCAGGAGCACGTCGATGCTCTGCTCCTTCGCTGCCGTCAGTGCGTTGAAGGCGAGGCTTGCCGAATCCGAGCCTTGCGCGCCGGCGATGACCGGCGTCTTGGTGCGCTCGCCCCAGACCTTGAGCTGCTCGATCGCCGCTGCGCGAAACGTGTCGCCCGCGGCCAGCATCACCTTGCGGCCTTCGGACGCGAACTTTTGCGAGAGTTTGCCGATGGTGGTGGTCTTGCCGGAGCCGTTGACGCCGACCACGAGGATGACGAACGGCTTTTTCGCTGCATCGATCTCGAGCGGTTTCGCGACCGGTACGAGCACCTTCTCGACTTCGGTCGCGACGACGTCCTTGACCTCGTCCGCCGAGATCGCCTTGTCGTAGCGCCCCGCGCCGACGGCGTCCGCGATCCGTACCGCGACTTGCGTGCCGAGATCGGCGCGCAGGAGCACGTCCTCGATGTCGTCGAGCATGGCGCGGTCGAGCTTGCGCTTGGTGACGAGGTCGGCGACCGCAGTCCCGAGCGAGGACGACGTGCGCTTCAGCCCGTTGGACAGGCGGCGCCACCAGCTCAGCTTGGGGGTCTCGGAGGTATCGTTCATGGCGGGGGTGTGTTAGCCGTTCCGACGATTAAACGAAAGTCTTGCAATTGCTCGATGTTCCCGAATTGACCGCCGATGAAATCTTAGGCCGCGTGCTCCATCGCGACGGCTTGATGCTGGTCATCGACAAGCCGGCCGGCCTGCCGGTGCATCGCGGCCCCAAGGGCGGGGCGAACCTCGAAGCCTCCTTCGACGCGCTCCGCTTCGGCCTGCCGCGGCCGCCGGTGCTGGCCCACCGGCTCGACAAGGATACCTCCGGTTGCCTCGTGCTTGGTCGCCACCGCAAGGCGACAGCCTCGCTTGGCCTGCTGTTCAAGCACGGCAAGATCGGCAAGACCTACTGGACCGTGGTCGAGGGCGGTCCTGCCGAAGACGAAGGCAGCATCGACATGCCGCTCGGCCGGCTCAACGCCGAGCGCGGCTGGTGGCAGAAGCCGGATCCGGAAGGGCAGAAGGCGATCACCAATTGGAAGGTCATGGGCCGCGGCGCGGGCCTCGCCTGGCTCGCCATGGAACCGGTGACCGGACGGACCCATCAATTGCGCGTGCATTCGGCCGCGACCGGCTGGCCGATCATCGGCGATAACATTTACGGCACCGGCCCGCGCTTCGGCGAGCCGCGCCTGCACCTGCATTCCCGCGAGATCGTGGTGCCGATCTCCCGGAACAAGGAGCCGATCCGCGTCGTGGCGCCGGCTCCGCCCCACATGCACGAGCGCCTCCGCGCCTGCGGATGGAACGGGGACTGAACCTCTCCCGCTTGCGGGAGAGGTCGGCGCGTAGCGCCGGGTGAGGGTTCTCTCCTCTTGGGGAGTCCCTCTGTGGAGATACCCTCTCCCCAGCCCTCCCCCGCAAGCGGGGGAGGGAGCGCACTTACGCTGCGGCGGCATCTCGCTAAAGCTAGTCGCCCTCAGGCCATGGTTTACGAAACGTTCAGCGCTCGGCTTTAATGATAGCGGTTGCTTAGAACAAGCTTTTCGTAACCGCTCAGGACGAGCAGCGCGTGATGTCCAAGGCCGAGCTATCGATCGTCGACGAGGTCGAATCCGCGATACGGATGGGCTCGCCGGAGAAAGGACTGGAGACGGCCCGGCGCGTCACCGACCTGTTCCTGGCTTCTGCCGGCAGTTTTGACGACGAGCAGATCGCGCTGTTCGACGACGTGCTCGAGCGCCTGATCGGCACCATCGAGCTGCGCGCCATCGCCGATATCGGCGCCCGCGTTGCGCTCGCCGAGATCAGCGCGCAGCTTGCGCCGATCGCGCAGGCGCCGCCGTCCGTGATCCGCCGCCTCGCGAACAATGACGAGATCCGTATCGCCGGACCCGTGCTCCAGGAATCCGCCCGCCTCGATGATGGCGCGCTGATGAAGATCGCTTCCAGCAAGGGCGAGCCGCATCTGCTCGCGGTCGCCGGCCGCTGGTGGCTGAAGGAGATCGTCACCGACGCGCTGCTGGCGCGGCGCTATCCCAGTGTCAGCCGACGGCTCGCGGCCAATCCCGGCGCGCGTGTCTCCGGCAGCGGATTTGCCATCATCGTCGGACAGGCCGAAAGCGATCCGGAGCTCGCCATCAGCGTCGGCGTCCGCGTCGATTTGCCGTCGGAGCTGCGCCGCCAATTGCTGCGTTCGGCGAGCGACGCCGTGCGCACCCGCCTGTTGTCGCGCGCGCCACCGCATCTGTTCGAGGAAATCCAAAGCGCGATTGCCGCCGTCACCGTCGGCGTCGAGCGCGAGATGTCTGGCGTTCGCGATTTCGAAGGCGCCAAGCGGGCCATCGCAAATCTGAAAGCGCACGGCCGGCTCAACGAAGCGACGCTGCTTGGCTTCGCCACACAGCGGCGCTACGAGGAGACCGTGGCGGCGCTTGCAGCGCTGTCCGAATCAACCGTCGAGGTGATTCGCCCGCTGATGCAGAGCCTGCGCGACGACGGGCTGCTGGTGCCGTGCAAGGCCGCGCAACTCGGCTGGGACACCACCGCCGCCGTGCTCGAAAGCCGTTACGCGACGGGCGCGATGAAGCCGGCAGATCTCGCGCGGGCGCAGGGCCATTTTGCGAGAATGACGCCGGAGAACGCGCGGCGCACGCTGCGGTTCTGGCAGGTGCGGGCGTTGTAGACTCTTCCCCTCTCCCCTTGCGGGAGAGGGTGCCTCGCGAAGCGAGGCGGGTGAGGGGTCTCTCTCCGCGCATGACTCTCTCAATGCGAGTGCGCTGAAGCAACCCCTCATCCGGCGCTTCGCGCCACCTTCTCCCGCAAGGGGAGAAGGAAGAAGGCAGCGGACTATATGGTCAGCCGCTCGCCATCACTGCCGACAATCCTCAGCGACACCACACTTCCCACCCGTTCGCCCGCAATCGCCACCGGCAGATAGTGTTCCGTGCGTCCCTGCCCTTCGCTCTCGATCAGCACCTCGCGCGTCGCGCCGATCTCGGCTTGCAGCCGCTGCCGCAACGCCGCCTCGCCAACTGCACGCAGCCGCCGCGCGCGCTCCTTGATCGCGCTGCCCGCAACCTGCGGCATCCGCGCGGCCGGCGTGCCGGGGCGTGGCGAGTAGGGGAAGACGTGCAGGAAGGTGAGGTCGCATTCCTCGACGAGATCGAGCGAGCGCGAGAACATCTCCTCGGTCTCGGTCGGGAAGCCCGCGATGATGTCGGCGCCGAAAATGACGTCCGGGCGCAGGCGACGCACCTGGTCGCAGAACGCGATCGCATCCTGTCGCGAATGCCGCCGCTTCATGCGCTTCAAAATCATGTCGTCACCGGATTGCAGCGACAGGTGCAGATGCGGCATCAGCCGCGCATCGTCGGCGATGGCATCCAGCAGATCGTCATCTGCCTCGATCGAATCGATCGAGGAGATGCGCAGGCGCTTCAATTCCGGCACGTGCCGCAGGATCTGCCTGGTCAGCATGCCGAGCTTGGGCGCGCCCGGCAGGTCAGCGCCGTAGCTGGTGAGGTCGACGCCGGTCAGCACGATCTCGGCATGGCCGCGCCGGGCCAGCGCCCGCACCTGTTCGACCACCGCGCCCATCGGCACCGAGCGCGAGTTGCCGCGGCCGAACGGGATGATGCAGAAGGTGCAGCGATGGTCGCAGCCGTTCTGCACCTGCACGAAGACGCGCGGCAGGCCGGTTGCAAAGCCGTCAACGAGATGCGGCGCCATCGCCTTCACCGCCATGATGTCGCTGACGGCGACCTTCTCGCTGGCGCCGACGTCGAATGCATCACGCGCATCGCGCCATGCGGATGAGCGCAGCTTGTCGTCATTGCCGACGACGCGATCGACCTCGGCCATAGCGGCGAACATCGCAGTTTGCGTCTGTGCCGCGCAACCGGTGACGACGATGCGGGCCCCGGGCCGCTCGCGTTTCAATTTGCGGATCGATTGGCGCGCCTGCGCCACCGCCTCGTTGGTGACGGCGCAGCTGTTGATGACGATGGTGTCGGAGAGGCCTGCGCTCTCCGCCTCGCGGCGGATCACCTCGGCCTCGAAGGCGTTGAGGCGACAGCCGAAGGTGACGATGTCGACGGCCATCAGCCGACCGGCGCGAACAGCGCCGGATCGAAATTGCCTTCATATTCGAAGGTCGCGGTGCCCGTCATCAACACATGGTCGTCGCGCTCGCGCCATTCGATGCCGAGCTTGCCGCCGGGCAGCGTGATCTCGACATTGCGATTGGCTCGCTTCAATCGCGCCGCAGCGACGGCCGTGGCGCAGGCCGCCGAACCGCAGGCCTTGGTCAGGCCGGCGCCACGCTCCCAGGTGCGGATCGTGATGTGCTCGCGATCGACGATATGGGCGAGCGTGATATTGGCGCGCTCGGGGAAGATCGGATGGTTTTCCAGCAGCGGACCAAAACGCTCGAGATCATAGGCGTTGACGTCCTCGACCCAGAAGATCGCGTGCGGATTGCCCATGCTCACCACGGAGGGCGAATGCAGGATCGGATTGTCGATCGGCCCGATCTGCAACTCGATGTAGCGGGTGTCGCGGAACTCTTCCGCCAGCGGGATGTCCTGCCAGCCGAACTTCGGCGCGCCCATGTCGACGGTGTAGAGGTCGGGCGCGGGGCCCTGCCAGCAATTGAGCAAGCCGGCTGCCGTCTCGAATGTCGCGGTGGTCTGTCCGCTCTTCTCGAAGATGCGGCGCACCACGCAGCGCATGCCGTTGCCACAGGCGCCGGCCTCGGAGCCGTCATTGTTGTAGATGCGGATGAAGGCTTCGGTGCCGGCCAGCCGCGGCTTCTGCAGCACCATGAGCTGGTCGTAAGCCACGCCGCCGTTGGCGGAGGCCACCGCCCGCGCGTCGTCCGGCGTCACGCGGCTTGCGGAATCGCGCATGTCGACAACGACGATCTCGTTGCCGATGCCGTTCATCTTGGCAAATGCGTGGTTGGCCAGCGCGCTCATGAAAATTCCCGAATTTCGCCCGTCTTATATGGCGATCCTTGCCGGCTTGGCCAGCGGTTTACTGCGAAGCGCCGAGCAGGTCGGCCATGACGCATCTGTCATGGGACGAATTCGGCGCTCGCGTGTTAGAACTGCGCCGTTCGCGCGACCGGGAGGCGCGGCCGGGTGCAGGACGGATTTAGGCCTTGGGACACAAGGTCTTGGGGAGAATAAAATGATCAGGTTTCGTCGTCTCGCTTTGGCCGCGCTGATCCCGGCAGCGGCCTTGTCGCTTGGCCTGTCCGGAGTTCTGGCGCAAACACCGAGCCCGGCGCCCGCCGCATCGGCAAGCCCCTCGCCGGCGCCATCGGCTTCACCATCCCCTGCCGCGAGTGCTTCGCCTGCGCCAGTGGCAACGCCCGCGCCGGCGGCCAGCGCCTCACCCGCTGCGACGCCCTCGCCCGCAGCCAGCGCCTCACCCAGCCCGACGGCGCCCCCGCCCGCGGCAGCCGCCACGCCCGCCCCGGTGCAGACCGCCGATCCCTTTGGCCTCGAGACCATGCTCGAGCCCAAGAAGGTCGTGATGGTCAAGGGCACTGCCAATTGGGATTCGGCCTTCGACACGCTGATCGACGCCTTCAAGGCGCTGAACGCGCTGCTGGACAAGCAGGGCATCAAGCCGTCAGGCAATTCGATGATCGTCTATACCTCCACCGACGACACCGGCTTCACCTTCCTCGCCGAGATCCCGGTCGAGCAGGATCCGAAGAACCTGCCCAAGGATATGAGCATCGGCAAATCGCCGGAGGGCAAGGCGCTGAAATTCGTCCATCGCGGCTCCTACGACAACATGGACAACACCTATGAGGCGATCACCAATCACCTCGACGACAAGAGGCTGGAAGCCAAGGACACCTTCATCGAGGAGTACCTCACCGATCCGCTGAAGACGGCCGAGGACAAGCTCGTGATCAACGTTTTCGTGCCGCTGAAGTAAGAATGATGAAAAAGCCTGCCCTCCTTTTGACGTCCCTTGCCGCCGTCTTCGCCACCACGCTGGCGGACCCCGCACGCGCCGACGATTTTCCGTCCGTCATTTCGGTGAGCGGCGAAGCTAGGATTTCCGTGGCCCCCGATCTCGCGCAGATCGATGCCGGCGTCGCCAACGACGCCAAGTCGGCGAAGGAAGCTTCCGACGCCAACAACGCGGCGATGGGCAAGGTGCTGCTGGCGCTGAAGGGCGCCGGCATCGCCGAGAAGGATTATCAGACCTCGCGCCTGTCGCTGCAGCCGCAATACGGCCAGAACAAATCCACCGGCGCCTCGCCCGTGGTCGGCTTCCGCGCCTCCAATCGCGTCACCGTAAAAATTCGCGACGTGACCAAGGTCGCCGGCATCATCGACACGCTGGTTAGCGCCGGTGCCAACGACATCGGAAATATCTCGTTCGAGGTGACGCAGGCCTCAAAACTACTCGATGATGCGCGCGAGCAGGCGGTCGCCGATGCCCGCCGCAAGGCGGAGATCTACGCCAAGGCTGCTGGCGTGACGCTGGGCGCGCCGCTCAGCGTCACCGAGGGCGGCGGCCCGGTGCCGCTGTTCAAGGGCCGCATGGCAGCGGCTCCGATGGCCGCACCCGCCGCCGTTGCACCGGGCGAGGAGACGCTGTCGGTGACGGTGAATGTGAGCTGGGCGATCAAGCCGGGGCAGTAAGCGCCGCAAGAGGCAGGCTGCCAACACAATCTCAGCCGTCGTCCTGGCGAAAGCCAGGACCCATTACCCCAGGGCGTAGTTGCAGCGCGAGCTGGCAACAACGCGTCTTCGTCAAACCACTCTCTGTGGTAATGGGTCCTGGATCAGCGCTCGCTCCGCTCGCTTGTCCAGGACGACGAGTTTTATGCTTGGACAGAGTTAAATCTCCACCACCTGCCCGGGCATCATCGCCACGAACCGCTGTTGCGGGATCTTCGCGGCATCCAGCGCTTCGACCAGCGCCTTCGCCGGCGCATCGATCGCCTCATCCGTCAGCTGGAACGTGCCGTGATGATGCCCGAGCGCGTCCTGCGCGCCACAATCCGCGAGCGCTTTCACGGCATCTTCCGGATTCATGTGCTGGTCGCGCATGAACCAGCGCGGCTCATAGGCACCGATGGGGAGGATCGCGAGCCGCAGTGGCCCATGCTTCTCCGCGACGCGTCGAAAATGCCTGCCATCGCCATAGCCGGAATCGCAGACGACGTAGATCTTGCCGGCCGGCGTCTCCAGCACGAAGCTCGCCCATAGGGCTTTGTTGCGATCGAACACGCCGCGCGCGGTCCAGTGCCGGGTCGGGACCAGATGCACGGCGATGCCGCCACCGAGCTCGACGCGGTCGTGCCAGTCGAACCCTTCCACCTTGATCGTGGGATCGGAGCTGCGCATCGTGACGTCGTTGCCGAGCGGGGTGACGACGCGCGGGGCAAAATTCTTGGCGAGCCGCGACAGCGTCGCAATGTCCAGATGATCGTAGTGCCCGTGCGAGACCAGCACGACATCGATCTTCGGCAAATGATCGAAAGAAATGCCGGGATCGTTGTGCCGCTTCGGCCCGGCCCAGGCGACCGGCGAGGCCCGCATCGACCAGACGGGATCGACCAGGATGTTGAGACCGCCGGCCTGGATCAGCCAGCTGGCGTGGCCGACGAAAGAGAGCCGCACCTTGTCGCCGTCGACACGCGCCGGCGGGGTGTCGGCGTGTGGACTGGGGACCCAATCCGGCCATTTCGCGCGTTGCCGCTTGCCGCCGAATTGCCAGCGCAGCACCTCTCGAAGCGATTTCGGCGGTGCACCGTCGGGATCGAAGAAGTGCAGGCCGTTGAAATGGTCGGAGGCGGAACCGTCATAGGTTTTCATGCGGGACATCCAAAGGGACGGAACACCGACCAGCGCGCCAGCACCGGCAAGCAGTCCGAACAGGCGACGGCGAGTGATCGGCACGGCCGGCTTTTAGGGATGGTAGCGGAGAAAGGTCATCGCCTTCTATATGGGCGAAGCCCTGGGAAAAGGAACCGGCAGCCGAAAGGGCTCTATTTTCAGGATCTTGCCCTGGCAGGACCGTTCCGACACCCTAACTTTCCTTGACTTTTGGGCGTGAGCGGCGTTTACCCCCGCCACTTTCTCGGAAAGGCTTTCTTTTCGACCCGCCGACTGGCCCTGGAGGCCGGAGGTCAACGCCCGACAGCGCTGTGCGCCCTCGGGCGCAAAGGTGTTTGGACTTTCTTCTCCCTTGCCCCGCTCTTGCGGGGAGAGGGTCGGGGTGAGGGGCTCTCTCCGCGTGTGATGCGCGTAGATGGTCCCGTACCCCCTCACCCGCCGCGCAAGTGCGCGGCGACCTCTCCCCGCAGGCGGGGAGAGGTAAAAAAGGACAACGGCATTGTTCGACAATTTGTCGGAACGGCTTGGCGGAATTCTCGATCGTCTGACGGGGCGCGGTGCGCTGACCGAAAAGGACGTCGACGCCGCGATGCGCGAGGTGCGTCGCGCGCTGCTGGAGGCCGACGTCGCCTTGGAGGTTGTGCGCAGCTTCACCGAGCGCGTGCGCGAGCAGGCGATCGGCGCCACCGTCGTCAAGTCGGTCACCCCCGGCCAGATGGTGGTCAAGATCGTCCATGACGAGCTGATCAACACGCTCGGTGCCGAAGGCCAGACCATCGACGTCAATTCCGTGCCGCCGGTGCCGATCATGATGGTCGGCCTGCAAGGCTCGGGTAAGACCACCACCACCGCAAAGCTCGCCCGCCGCCTGGTCCAGCGCGACAAGCGCAAGGTGCTGATGGCCTCGCTCGACGTCTACCGCCCGGCGGCGATGGAGCAGCTGGCCGTGCTCGGCCGCGATCTCGACATTCCGACCCTGCCGATCGTGACGGGCCAGCAGCCGCCGCAAATCGCCAAGCGCGCGCTGGAGGCCGGCAAGCTCGGCGGCTACGACATCGTGCTGCTCGATACCGCCGGCCGCACCACACTCGACGAAGAGATGATGGCGGAGGCAGCCGCGATCAAAGCCGCGGCGAATCCGCATGAAGTGCTGCTGGTCGCAGACAGCCTCACCGGCCAGGACGCCGTAAATCTCGCGCGCTCGTTCGATCAGCGCGTCGGCCTCACCGGCATCGTGCTGACCCGCGTCGACGGCGACGGCCGCGGCGGCGCCGCGCTGTCGATGCGCGCGGTCACCGGCAAGCCGATCAAGCTGATCGGCACCGGTGAAAAGACCGATGCGCTGGAAGATTTCCATCCTGATCGTATCGCCGGCCGCATCCTCGGCATGGGCGACGTGGTCTCGCTGGTCGAACGCGCCGCCGCCAACATCGACGCCGAGAAGGCCGCGCGCACCGCCGAGCGCATGCGCAAGGGTCAGTTCGACCTCAACGACATGCGCGAGCAGCTGCTGCAGATGTCGAACATGGGCGGCATCAGCGGGCTGATGGGCATGATGCCCGGCATCTCCAAGATGAAGAACCAGATCGCGGCCGCTGGGATCGACGACAAGATCCTGAAGCGCCAGGTCGCGATCATCGATTCCATGACGCGCGACGAGCGTCGTCATCCCGACTTGCTGAAAGCAAGCCGCAAGAAGCGCATCGCCGCGGGTTCTGGCCAGAGTGTCGAGCACGTCAACAAGCTCTTGAAGATGCACCGGAACATGGCCGACGTGATGAAGGCCATGGGCTCGGGCAAGCGCGGCCCGCTCGCCGGCATCGCACAGGCGATGGGCTTTGGCGGCGGCATGAAGATGCCGTCTCCCGAAGAGATGAGGGCTCTTCAGGAAAAGATGCAGAGCGGCGGCGGACAGGGCCTGCCCAATCTGCCGAAGGATCTCCCTGCGGGTTTGCGCCAGGGCCTACCGAACCTTCCTGGTCTGACCGGACTGAGCGGCAAGCCGACGCTGCCGGGCCTCGGCGGTTTCCCGGGCAAGAAGAAATGAGGAATTCGTCGCGGGGGATCGCAAGCATCCCGCGCAACGCGGAATATCAATCAACCGAACAAACCGTACTTTGAAGGAGAACTGAATGTCCGTCGTCATCCGCCTCGCCCGCGCAGGCACCAAGAAGCGTCCCGTCTACCACGTCGTCGTCGCCGATTCGCGCTTTCCGCGCGATGGCCGCTTCATCGAGCGTCTCGGCTATTTCAACCCGCTGCTGCCGAAGGACAACGAGGCGCGCCTCAAGCTCGACATGGAGAAGGTGAAGGCCTGGGTCGCCAAGGGCGCGCAGCCGTCGGACCGCGTGGCGCGTTTCCTCGACGCCGCCGGCGTCAAGAAGCGCGAAGCGCGCAACAACCCGCACAAGGCCGTGCCGCGCAAGGAGCGCAAGGCGCAGGCCGAAGCCGCCGCGAAGGCGTAAGGCCGGATCATGTCGGCGCTGGTCTGCGTCGCGCGGATCGGCGCCGCGCATGGGGTGCGCGGTGCGGTCAAATTGTGGACCTTCACCGAGGATCCCTTTGCCATCAGACGCTACGGTCCGCTGCTGTCCAAGGACGGCAAGCGCCAGTTCGAAGTGGCGCAGGCGCGCGAGGCCAAAGATCATCTGGTCGCAATGTTCAAGGGCGTCACGACCCGCGATGAGGCCGAGCGCCTCAACGGCATCGAGCTCTACGTTCCGCGCGAAAAGCTGCCGGCGACCGACGAGGGCGAATATTACCACACCGACCTGATCGGGCTCGCCGCCGTCACCACTGACGGCGAGCCGCTCGGCCGCGTCGTCGCGATCCAGAATTTCGGCGCCGGCGACATCATCGAAATCGCCCCGCCCAAAGGCCCGACGCTGCTGCTGCCGTTCTCCAACGCGGTGGTGCCGGAGGTCGATATCGCCGGCGGCCGTGTCGTGATCGCGCTGCCGCAGGAGATCGAGGGCGAGGACGAAGGCGAAGTCCCTCCTCCGGGTCGTCCCGGCGTAGTGCGCAAAGCGCACGGGAGCCGGGACCCATAACCACGAGACGTGGTTTTTGGCTAAGCTGGTAGCTCCGATCATCGCAAAACGAAGCGCGGTGGCTATGGGTCCCGGATCTGCGCTCCGCTTCGCTGCGCTTGTCCGGGACGACAAGAACTGAGAAGCAATGACCAACTCCTCACCCTGGCGCGCGACGGTGCTGACGCTGTTTCCGGAGATGTTTCCGGGGCCGCTCGGCGTGAGCCTGGCCGGCCGGGCGCTGGCCGCCGGGCTGTGGCAACTCGAGGCGCGGGACATCCGGGCCTCCGCCACCGACCGGCATCGGAGCGTGGACGACACCCCGGCCGGCGGCGGGCCGGGCATGGTGCTGCGGGCAGATGTCCTGGCCGCGGCCATCGATGCTGCTGAAATCAGCCCGGAGCGGCCGCGCTTGCTGATGAGCCCGCGCGGTCGGCCATTGACCCAGGCCCGGGTTGTGGAGCTGGCCAGGGGCCCCGGCCCCTTGATCGTTTGCGGGCGGTTCGAGGGCGTGGACCAGCGGGTGATCGACGGGCGAGGCCTAGAGGAGGTCTCGATCGGCGATTACGTGCTGTCCGGGGGCGAAATCGCAGCCATGGCCCTGATCGACTCCTGCGTCCGGCTGCTGCCGGGGGTGATGGGCAAGGAGGCCTCTGGAACCGAGGAAAGCTTTTCGGACGGCCTGCTCGAATACCCCCAATACACCCGCCCGCAGCTTTTCGAGGGGGCTCCGATCCCTGATATCCTGACCTCCGGCGACCACGCCAAGGTCGCCAGCTGGCGGCGGGCTGCATCCGAGGCCCTGACGGCGGCCCGGCGGCCGGATTTATGGGCCCAGATCCCGAGCAAGGCCCCGAATCGGGCCGGCCGCCAAAAAACGCCAAAAAACAAGACAGACGGGTGACAAACGCTTCGGCTTGCCTTATAGGAGCGGCCACATCCGCAATGGCTGGATAGACGAATTTCGCGCAGCCCCCGTTTCGAAGGCTGGGCGCGCCGATGGAGATTTACCCATGAACCTGATCAAGCAGCTCGAGCAGGAGCAATTCGACAAGCTGTCCGCCAGCAAGGACATCCCGGAATTCGCCCCCGGCGACACCGTGATCGTCAACGTGAAGGTCGTCGAAGGCGACCGCACCCGCGTGCAGGCCTATGAGGGCGTCTGCATCGGCCGTTCCGGCGGTGGCCTCAACGAGAGCTTCACCGTGCGCAAGATCTCCTATGGCGAGGGCGTCGAGCGCGTGTTCCCGCTGCTCTCCCCGATGATCGACTCGATCAAGGTGGTGCGCCGCGGCAAGGTGCGTCGCGCCAAGCTCTATTACCTCCGCAACCTTCGCGGCAAGTCGGCCCGCATCGTCGAGAAGCAGGACCGCCAGGCTGCCGTCGGCGAGTAAGCTCCGCCACCAGGCAAGTTCTAGAAAGCGCGGGGCTCGGCTCCGCGCTTTTTTGTTTTGCCCGGCTGTCTGTACTCGTTCTCGTCATTGCGAGCCACCGGGTCCGCGCAAAGCGCGGCCCGATGACAGGCTCCGCGAAGCAATCCAGAATCTTTCCGCGGAGGACTCTGGATTGCTTCGTCGCAAGAGCTCCTCGCAATGACGAATTCGAAGCTCTCGCGCTTTTACCTCTGCATGCTATATAGCTTCTAGAATGTTTCCAGATCTGATCAGCGTCGCCCCCGTCAAGCGCATCGTCATCGACGATCGCTCGCGGCTGCCTGGCCGGTTCTTCGGACGCTTCGCGACCTCGGCAACGTCAGAGCTTACGCGCGCAGCTCAAAAGCTGCGCTGACGATTTGTTGCCCGCGCGCCAGGCGCGCACATCCGCTTACACACATTCTTCGGAGCTTAAGCTCATGTCCAAGCCGACCACATTGTATGACAAGATCTGGAACGACCATCTGGTGCACGAAGCCGAGGACGGCACCTGCCTGCTCTATATCGATCGCCACCTGGTGCACGAGGTGACCTCGCCGCAGGCGTTCGAAGGCCTGCGCGCGACGGGCCGCAAGGTGCACGCGCCCGAGAAGACGCTCGCCGTCGTCGACCACAACGTGCCGACCACCGACCGCACCAAGCCGAATCCTGATCCTGAAAGCATCGAGCAGATCAAGGCGCTGGCCGAGAACGCCAAGGAATTCGGCATCGAATATTACAACGAGTTCGACAAGCGCCAGGGCATCGTCCACGTCATCGGCCCCGAGCAGGGCTTTACGCTGCCCGGCACCACCATCGTCTGCGGTGACAGCCACACCTCGACGCATGGCGCGTTCGGCGCGCTCGCGCACGGCATCGGCACCAGCGAGGTCGAGCACGTGCTGGCGACGCAGACGCTGATCCAGAAGAAGGCGAAGAACATGCGCGTCACCGTCGATGGCAAATTGCCTGACGGCGTGACGGGCAAGGACATCATCCTAGCCATCATCGGCGAGATCGGCACCGCCGGCGGCACCGGCTACGTGCTGGAATATGCGGGCGACGCGATCCGCGCGCTCAGCATGGAAGGCCGCATGACGGTCTGCAACATGTCGATCGAAGGTGGCGCCCGCGCCGGTCTCGTCGCACCCGACCAGAAGGCCTACGACTTCCTGCGCGATCGCCCGAAGGCGCCGAAGGGCGCGGCCTGGGACGAGGCGATGCGCTACTGGGAGAAACTGCGTTCCGACGAGGGTGCGCATTTCGACCACGAGCTGCGCCTCGACGCCGCAAAGCTGCCGCCGATCGTGACCTGGGGCACCAGCCCTGAGGACGTCATCTCCGTGACCGGCATCGTCCCCGACCCCGACAAGATCGAGGACGAGGCCAAGCGCATCTCCAAGCATCGCGCCCTGAAATATATGGGCCTGACGGCGGGCACGAAGATCACCGACATCAAGCTCGACCGCGTCTTCATCGGCTCCTGCACCAACGGCCGCATCGAGGATTTGCGCGCGGCAGCGAAGATTGCTGAAGGCAAGACCGTTTCAGCGAATATCAACGCCATGGTGGTGCCGGGCTCCGGCATCGTGAAGGAGCAGGCCGAGGCTGAGGGTCTCGACAAGATCTTCATCAAGGCCGGCTTCGAATGGCGCGAGCCGGGCTGCTCGATGTGCCTTGCCATGAACCCGGACAAGCTGAAGCCGGAAGAGCGCTGCGCCTCGACCTCGAACCGCAATTTCGAGGGCCGCCAGGGTTTCAAGGGCCGCACGCATCTGGTGTCGCCGGCAATGGCGGCGGCGGCCGCGATCGCCGGTCACTTCGTCGACGTCAGGGATTGGCGGTAAGCTGCTCCCTGCAATTGTAGCGATCACGGCAAGCCGCCGTTAATCCGCGTCGCCCACATTCTCGTCCTCGCGACGGTTCGCGAGGACGCCCCATGGCCAACAAGCCTGAATATGTCGATCTGATCAGCGAGGCCACGCGCCAGCATCGCCGGCGCGCAACGCCGCTGCGCGTCGTCGCCAAGCCCGAGGTCGAGGAAACCTCAAAGCTCAGCCGCTGGCCGCCGGCGATGTTCAGGCAATGGAAGCTCGAGAACCTGATGCGGTGGAAGTCCGCGTCGTGGAAGCTCAAGGATTGGCTTTAGATTTTGACGCGTTTTCTTGACGTGAACCGGTCTCCACTTCGCTCGAAAACGCTATGGGCCATATGAACAAAGGGCGCCGCTGAGGCGCCCTTTGCATTTCGATCGTGCTCACCAATAGCGGTACGGATAGTGCCAGCGAGGCCAGCGGCAGACGCGGCGCGGACCGTAATAGGTCCAGATGATCCGGCAGCGGCGCGGATAGTGGTAGTAGGGATAATAGCCGCCGTAATAATAGCGCCGGTGGAAGTGACGGTAACCGTAATGAGGGCGATAGACCCCGTAGCGATGATAGCCGCCATAGTGACGAAATCCGCCGTAACGATAGCCACCGCCGTGAAAGGCCGGCGCGGCGCGGAAGCCGCCGCCATGGAAGCCGCGGCCATGGAAGCCACCAAAATGTCCGCCACCGCGGAAACCTCCGCCGTGAAAACCGCCACCATGTCCGCCGTGCCCGCCGCCGCCGTGGCGAACCTGCGTGACGAGATCGTTGGCCGCAGCCTTCGTCGCGGGCGACGTCGCCGGATTGATCAAGGTGAGTGCTTCGGCGCGACGCGCGCTGCCGGCCGACAGCATCAATGTCGTGGCGGCCGCGATCCCGAGCAAGCGCATCGGGCTTGCCTTAAGACCCAATATCCTCAGCATGGAATCCTCCCTGAATCTGAACAGCGCAGTTGCGACGCGACGTCTCGGCCGCGCCAAACGCTGTTCAATTGCGGTCGCTCCCTAGATTAAACTGAGGAGACCGATGTGAACGCCCCATGAATGAACGACGCTGGGCTTCGCGATGCGACGCAGTGCCGCGAGGTAAGGAGTTTTTTGGAAATGACTGTCTATGCGATTGCGCAATTGAAGATGACGGACCGCGCGGCCTATGACCGCTATCAGGCGCGGTTCTTCGACGTGTTCAAGAAGTATGGCGGCAAGCTGCTCGCCGCCGACGAACATCCGCGCGTGCTCGAAGGCGCATGGCCGCATGACAAGCTTGTCATGATGTCGTTCCCCGATGAGGCTGCGTTCCTCGCCTTCTCGAATGCGCCCGACTACGAGGACATCTCGCGCGATCGCAAAGCGGGAGCGCAGGCGACGGTGCTGCTGGTCAGGGGATTTGCGCCCGCCGGCTAATCCGCCGGCGTCACCAGAAGGGTCCGTAGCCGAACACGAACGGTGCAGGCACGCCGTAGGGGTAGGGACGGTAGTAGACCGGCCGCGCGCAATAGCGTGGATCATGGCGTGCAGCAGGCCGCGCAATGTCATGGGCGCGCGCGTGTCGTCGCACATCGAAAACCGCGATCCCCGCCGACGCCTCCGGTATCGTCGCCCTTTGCGCCGCGGAAGCGCGAGGCACGCCGGCGGCAAGCGCGACGGCAATAGCTAATGCAATCCATCTCGCCATGACAATCCTACAAGGCACCGCGTTGTTCGCCGGCGCAGGCCTCAGCCACGGCGCCAGTAGCAGCTCACACGCGGCACGATCACCGTGCCGCTCGGGCGGTATTCCTGCACATAGGTGGCGTTGCACACGCGGACTGCGTCGGGACCTGGATTATAGCGCGGATAGACGCCGTCCGGGCTGTAATAGGGCGTGACGCGCAAGCGCGCCGGGGGCCGCCTGCGTGGCGGGGGAACGTCGTCCGGTGAGGCCGCCTGGGCGAGGCGAATCTCGGGGCCGGCGGTCTGGACTTGAGTTTGGGCTTGGGCGCCAACGCAAAACTGCGAAAACAACCCCATGCACAGTAGCGTCAGCGCTGTTTTCGCTCGCATTTTTCCGCCCACCCGAAACATTCCCATTCGAGGCCCCACGCTCCCCGTTTTGACGGCGCTCGTCAACCTCGCCGCGCTTATAAAGCGGGATGCATCGCCGCGGAACCCGCGCTAGTTTGCGCGAACCCATACCCACTTCGCTCGAAAACGCTTTAGAAGAGGCCCATGTGGACGGAATTGAAAGCGCCCTCCCTGGCCGAGATGGAAGCGACGGCGCATGACATCTTCGAGCGCCTGCCGGCGGAGTTTCGCAGGCTCTGCGAGGGCGTCATCATCCGCGTCGACGACTTCCCGACCGAGGAGGTCCTGGACGAGATGCAATGCGAGAGCGAGTTCGACCTGCTCGGCCTGTTCCAGGGCATCGGCCTGCCGCAGCAGAGCCTTGGCGACGTGGCGCGGCTGCCCAACATGGTCTGGCTCTACCGCCGGCCGATCCTGGACTATTGGGCCGAGCACGACGAGACCCTCGGCCACATCGTCCGCCATGTCCTGATCCACGAGATCGGCCACCATTTCGGTCTGTCGGACGACGATATGGCCGCGATTGAGGCGCGGGCGGACTAGAGCGGGCCGGATTGATCGCGTCACCGCAGCGGCGGTGCGCTCCCTCCCCCGCTTGCGGGGGAGGGCTGGGAGAGGGTGTCTCCTCAACGGGACACTCCCCCAGAGGAGAGAACCCTCTCGCGCCTCCGGCGCGACCTCTCCCGCAAGCGGGAGAGGTGAAGTCCCGACGCCGCACCAAGTCCAGCCTCAACCCCCGCAAGCCGGAGAGGTAAGGCAGCCCTGCCGATTTCGGCCTAGGATTCGGGGCCCGATCGCGATAAACACCTGTTCCCCTAGACCCATCCGGGAAAGCGCAACCATGGACAAGTTCACCACGCTGGAAGGCGTCGCGGCGCCGCTGAAGATCATCAATGTCGACACCGACATGATCATTCCGAAGCAGTACCTGAAGACCATCAAGCGCACCGGCCTTGGCAAGGGGCTCTTCTCCGAGCAGCGCTACAAGGACGACGGCAGCGAGAATCCGGACTTCGTGCTGAATCAGCCGGCCTATCGCAACGCGAAGGTGCTGGTCGCCGGCGACAATTTCGGCTGCGGCTCGAGCCGCGAGCACGCGCCCTGGGCGCTGCTCGACTTCGGCATCCGCTGCGTGATCTCGACCTCGTTCGGCGACATCTTCTACAACAACTGCTTCAAGAACGGCATTCTGCCGATCCGCGTCAGCCAGGAAGACCTCGACAAGCTGTTCGACGACGCCGAGCGCGGCGCCAACGCGACGCTGACGATCGACCTGCCCAACCAGGAGATCCGCGGCCCCGACGGCGGCAAGGTCAAGTTCGAGATCGACCCGTTCCGCAAGCACTGCCTGATCAACGGCCTCGACGACATCGGCCTCACCATGGAGAAGAAGGCCTCGATCGACACCTATGAGGACAAGCTCAAGCGCGAACGCGCCTGGGCCTGAGATCGCGTTTCTGGTTCGAGCCCCGGTGCTGACGGCGCCGGGGCTTTTTCTTTGCTCTGACTATCCTTATAGCTCGCGCATGCTGCCCGACATCGTCACCTTCTGGCATGGCCCGATGGACGCCCTGCGCCAGACCTGTCTGCGCTCACAGTTGGCTGCCGGCCACAAGGTCACGGTCTACAGCTTCGACCCCATTCCCGGCCTGCCCGCGGGCATCGCGAACGCGGATGCCGAGGCGATCCTACCGCACGCGTTCTCCGAAAGGCTGCGGCCGCCGCAGCCGGACGGCAGCTGGCGCGACTGGACCACGCTGCAGTTCAGCGACTTCTTCCGCATGAAGCTGATGGCGAACGACCTCGGCCTCTGGCTCGACGCCGACGTGCTGCTGCTGAGGCCCGTCGAGATCGATCCGGCAAAGCCCTATTTCGCCTGGGAGCGGCCGCGCCAGCTTGGCAATTCCGTGATCTATCTGCCGGCCGGGCATGGCATCGTCGCCGCCTTCGAGGAGTTGATGGAGCAGGAGGAGCTGACGCCGAACTGGCTGTCCGTGCGCCACCGCATCACCTTCATGATGCGCCGTCTGCGCGGCGGCTCGAACCGCCTCTCCGACATCCGCGTTGCGATCTACGGGCCCGCGGCGCTCACCGCGCTCGCGCGCCGCACCGGCGAGCTCGCTTGCGCGCTGCCGAAGCAGTCGTTCTACGCCGTGCATGCCGAGCCAAAACTGTTCTTCGATCCCTCGAGCTATCTCGGCCTCGTCACCAACCCCGAGATCATCGGCCTGCACATCTCGCCCAAGGGCCGCGGCGGCGAAAAGCCGATTCCGGGCAGCCTGTATGCGTGGGCGGCGGAGCGGTTTGGGTAGTTGCCGCGGAGGCAGTGCGCTCCCTCTCCCGCTTGCGGGAGAGGGTTGGGGAGAGGGTGTCTCCACAATAAGAATCCCCAAGAGGATAAAGCCCTCACCCGGCGCGCGGGACGATGCTTCGCATCGCCCGGGACGCGCCGACCTCTCCCGCAAGCGGGAGAGGTCACCCCGAGCATCCAGTTTGATCCAGCGCAACGCGTCCCTGCACCATTGTGCCTAATCTCGCTCCAATCCCACGACTCCAACGGAGCTTTCCATGAGCACCGCAAGCAGGCCCTATCCCATCGTCCAGGACCTCATCGAGTCCTTTGCCGGCTGGCTGAAGCATCGCCGCGAGATGAACGAGATGCGGCAGCTCGATCGCGCCGATTTCAACCGCATCGCCAGCGACCTCAGGATCGCGCCTGACGATCTGGAGGAGCTCGTTCGCCACGGCAAGCACGCCGCCGACGAATTGCCGAAGATGCTGGAGCAGCTCGGCATCAACGTCGAAGGCCTCGGCCGCGCGCAGCCGCTGCTGCTGCGCGACATGGAGCGAGTCTGCTCGCTCTGCAATCAGAAGGGCCAGTGCGACCGCGATCTCGCCGACGGCACCGCCGCGGAGAATTATCACGGCTACTGCGCCAACGCCGCGACGCTGGAGTCGCTCGACCGCGCCGACGTCGCGCCGCGCTGACGCCAGCGCGGGAGATCTCACTGGGTGTGTACTTACTAGATCGAGGGCGTGGAGGTCTGCTGCAGCCTATAGCAGACCTCGTTCAGCGGTCCGAGCTGGGGCTCAAGGCCGACATCGCTATCCTATTCGATGGCCTCGTCGGGGCGGGCAGTTGCACCGGCAAGTCAGAAAATAGCGTTTCTCGCGGACCTCAGCGGCTACCCGGTTGCCGGCGGATATCTTCCAAAATACCGCGCATCGCATCGATCTCTTTGCCGAAGCCTGCCCAATCACCGGATTTCAACCGCTCCATGGCCTGGTCATAGTGCGTGAGCGCCTCCTGCGCGCGCGCTGCCGCGGAGGCTTCGGCGGGAGTTTCCGCGGTCACAGCCGACGCTGCCGGGGAAGGGCCGCTGTCCACGAAGAGTGCCGACAGGGCCTCGGCAAGCGTTTCCTTCATGACGACATGCTCACCATAGGCGGCAATCACTCGCTTGAGCTCCGGCAAATGTCCTTGCTCGGCCCGCAAATACAGCGGCGACACGTAGAGAATCGAATTCTCGATCGGGATCACGAGCAGATTTCCCCGGATCACCCGCGACCCCATCTGGTTCCACAGCGATATCTGCTGGGAGATCTCCGTGTTCTGATGAATTCGCGCCTCGATCTGGAACGGCCCGTAGACCAGCTTCTCTTTGGGAAATTCGTACACGATCAGCTTGCCATAGCCGGGCTCGTCGCAGCGCGCGGCAAGCCAAGCGATCATGTTGTCGCGACGGCTCGGCACCATCGGGATCATGATGAAGAACTCGGCTTGCGCCTCTCCGGGCAGCCGCATGATGATGTAATAGGGGGCCATGGTGGTGATGCCGTCCATTGAAGAGACGCCATCACCGGCCGGTTGACGCGGAAATTGCCAGAGGTCCTCCCGGTTATAGAAAACATCGGCAGCTTCCATGTGGTAGGTCTGGAAAAGTCGCGCCTGGATCAGGAAGAGGTCTTCGGGATAACGAATGTGCTTCTGAAGATCGGACGGCATGGCCGCGAACGGCTTGAACAGGTCCGGGAAGATTCGCTGATAGGTCGCGACGACCGGATCGGCTGGGTCCATCAGGTAAAAATCGACGGTGCCGTTATAGGCGTCGATCACGACCTTCACTGAATTGCGGATATAATTGAGGTTGTAGCCGGGCGCAGGCTGTGCGTAGGGAAAATAATCGCTGGTCGTGTAGGCGTCCTGCATCCAAAACATCCTGCCCTCGCTGACGACCAGATAGGGATCGCGATCGAGAGAGAGGAACGGGGCGATCGTGCCCACCCGCTTCTGGATGTTGCGCCGGATCATGATCCGGCTGTCATCGCCGATGTAGTCTGACAGCAGCAGGTTCACATCGTTGAAATGGTGGGCGAAGATCAGTCTCCGCACCATGCCCGACAGCGGCACGCCGCCGGAGCCGTCATAGGACGCGTAGGCATTGTCCTTTCCCCTGGGATAATCGAATTCCGGCACGGTTCCCTTGACGATGACGTAGTCCTCAGTCTGCAGTCCGTAATAGATGCGCGGCTCGCGAATCGCGGGACCTCCATGTGCGACCGGGGGAATGTCGTCCAGATAGAGAAGCGGAAGTCCTTCGCCGCTCTTCTGGGTGACCGGACTCATCACCGCACCATTGCCGTGGGTGAACAGGATGTGGCGGTTGACCCAGGTCTGCGCGTTGGGTGGCAGCAGCGCGGAATTCAACTCGCGGCCTGAGATCATCACGCTTTGGTAGGTATCGCCGAACCAGTAACGATCGACATCGAGGTCGCGCAGTTTGTAATAGGTGCGAATCTCCTGCAATTGAGCGTAAGTGTCGGCCAATGGTTGCCAATCCCACAGCCTTATATTTTCAATGGTCGCCTTGTTGGCCTCGAGCGCCTTCAAGGTCAGGTTCTGTTCCGCAGGGAACGGCTTCGGCACGATCCGATTGAGATTGTAGGCCTCCCGCGTCAGGGCAATGTTGCGTTCCATGTAAGGCCGCTCCCACGCCAGCTCGTTCGGCCCGACGTAGAAGCGCTGAAACACTGCGGGGATGATGCCCGATAGCAGGAAAGCGCCGCCGAACAGCAGCACAATCGCGGCGGTGGGGAGGCGGTAGGTACGCACCCACAGGTTCGCGCATGCCGCCACAGCGGCGACGATCGAAAGTGCAATCAGCAGCCACAGGACCGGCAGTTCCACATTGACGTCGGTGAAGCCTGCGCCGACCACCACGCCGTTGTCGCCGTACAGCAGGAGATAGCGGTCGAGACTGTAGGACCACGCCTTCACGCCAAAGAAGAGGCCGAGAAGCGCCGAACCGTGCGAGATCGCCGCTGGCGATACTCGCTGCGCCCGGTCCTCGATGTCGCCGTGCACCCAGTAGATAAGCCCGGCGAGCAGCGCGCTCATGACGAGTGTCAGCAACGCCCAATTCTTGATGGCCACAAAGACGGGCAGGGAAAACAGGTAGAATCCGATATCCTTGTCGTACAAGGGATCATTGCTGCCGTAGGGCACTTGGTAGATGAAGCGCAGAAAAGTGCTCCAGTTGCCGGCTTCTCCCCAGCCGACAAGCAGAGCGACGAGGCCGCTACTGGCGGCGATCATGCTGCGCCACCGCAGCCGCCCGCGCAGGAATTCAAGCGGATCGGGCAGCACCGCAGCGGCCACAAGCCTCGGGTCGAAGGCCGCGGGCAACCGGGTTCGGCGCCCGGCAAGGCCAAGTGCAAGGCGCGCGTTCACCCACAAGATGGCGGCGGTCGCCGCGAAAACGACGAGGAAGACGGCGGCTTTCGCGGCGATTGTGGTCCAGAAGACCTGTTCGTAGCCGATCGACGAGAACCACATCCAGTCGACCAGGAAGTCGCCGACGAGAGCGAGCAGGATCAGGCCGATTGCGGCGATGATGGCCGCGATGATGAATCCCACCACGGCGCTTCGCCCTGGTGCCTTCCGTTCGGGTCCGGAAATCCCGATCGTCATAGTAACATTATAGCAGAACGAGCGACGTGGCGCGCCTGTCACGGGGCGCCGCACCTGCTTTTTCCTCCGCAGTCCTAAAGCGGAATGGCTTTAGGTTGAATCGATGCCGCGGGTGGTTCACCTCTCCCGCTTGCGGGAGAGGTCGGCGCAAAGCGCCGGGTGAGGGCTTTCCCCTCTTGGGGATTGTCCCATCGCGGAGACACCCTCTCCCCAACCCTCTCCCGCAAGCGAGAGAGGGAGTGCACCTCGCTCGTTGCAGCGATCAAGCCTCATCCCATCAAGCTTTTACACGCGGATACCCGCAACAGGCTGCGCGCCGAACTCGGGAGGACGCGCGAGGTCTTGCAGAGCTGCGTGTTGTCCCCTGAAGCAACGCCGCTTTTTTGAGCGTGCGCCCTAGCCTTTCCCCATCGCCGCGATCGCGTCTGCGATCTCGATCGTGCGCCGGGCCATGTCGGCGTGCAGGCGTTCGACCATGGCGCCGTCCAGCCGGATCGCGCCACGTGAGACGTTTTCCGGCAATTCGAACGCTGCGATGATTTTTCGTGCGCGCGCGACTTCCTCTTCGGGTGGGGTGAAGATCGCGTTGCAGGCATCGATCTGCGAGGGATGGATCAGCGTCTTGCCGTCGAAGCCGAGATCGCGCCCCTGCGCGCATTCGGTGGCAAAGCCGTCGGAATTGGCGATGTCGCTATAGGGCCCGTCGAGGATTTCGAGGCCGTGGGCGCGCGTTGCCAGGATGCAATGGGTGATCATCGGGATCATCGCGGCGCGGCCCGGCAGCATCTTGATGCGGGTCTCACGCGAGATGTCGTTCGGGCCGAACACGAAGCCTGAGAGGCGGCTCGATGGATCGCGGCCGGCGGCGGCCAGCTCCTCGGCATGGAGCACCGCGCGCGCGGTCTCGATCATGGCCCAGACTTTCACGGTCGGCGCGGCGCCAAGCTCGGCCAGCTTCCGGTCGATCGCGCCGAGATCTTCGATGCTTGAAACTTTTGGAACCAGGATGCCGTCCGGCGAGGCCTTGGCGGCCATCGCGACGTCGTCGGCCCACCAGGACGTGTCGAGACCGTTGGTCCGGATCAGGATCTCGCGTTTGCCAAAACCCTTGGCCGCGATCGCGGCGGCAATGCCGTCGCGCGCCACCGCTTTGGCATCAGGAGCGACGGAGTCCTCGAGATCGAGGATCAGGCCGTCGGCGGCGAGATTGCGCGCCTTTTCCAGCGCGCGGGGATTGGAGCCGGGCATGAACAGGTGGCTGCGGCGCGGGCGGGTCATGCAAGCGTTCCTTCCTCGTCAGTCTTCTGACCGAAGCCGATAGCATTTGGCCTGCCTGTTCGAAAGGCTTGTTCGCCCCTGCGGTCTATGATTAGGCATAGGCATGGTGACATTCCCGAAGCATTTGCTGGAAGGCTACGAGGCGTTCGCCACCCAGCGGCTGCCGGCCGAGCAGACCCGCTACCGCGAGCTGTCGGTGAAGGGGCAGTCGCCGGAAGTGATGGTGATCGGCTGCTGCGACAGCCGCGTCTCGCCCGAGGTGATCTTCGACGTCGGCCCCGGCGAATTGTTCGTCGTGCGCAACATCGCCAATCTGGTGCCGACCTATCAGCCCGACGAGAACGCGCACGGCGTCTCGGCGGCGCTGGAATATGCGGTGACGGTGCTGAAGGTGAAGCACATCGTGGTGCTCGGCCACGCGCAATGCGGCGGCATCCGCGCCTTCGTCGACAAGATCGAGCCGCTGACGCCGGGCGACTTCATCGGCAAATGGATGCAGATGTTCATCAAGCCGGGCGAGGTGGTCGAGCAGCGCAACCACGAGACCATGGCGCAGTTCGTCGAGCGCATCGAGAAGGCCGCGGTGTTCCGCAGTCTCGAAAACCTGATGACCTTCCCGTTCGTGCGCAAGGCGGTGGAGAACGGCCAGATGCAGACCCACGGCGCCTATTTCGGCGTCGCGGAGGGATCGCTGTTCGTGCTGGATAAGGTCGCGAAGGAATTCAAGAACGCGCGAAGCGTGGCGTAAGCCATCGCTCTCGTAGGGTGGGCAAAGCGAAGCGTGCCCACCTGTCAGAATCGGAAAGAATGGTGGGCACGGCGCGCGAAGAGCGCGCCTTTGCCCACCCTACGGCAGCGCGTTACGCCGCCTTCTTCTTCGCGCTGATCAGCTTGCGGTTGATCAGCACTTCCGCGATCTGGATCGCGTTGAGCGCAGCGCCCTTGCGCAAATTGTCGGACACGCACCACAGCACGAGGCCGTTCTCGACCGTCGCGTCCTCGCGGATGCGGCTGATATAGGTGGCGTCCTCGCCGGCCGCTTCGTAAGGCGTGGCGTAGCCGCCGGGCTCCTGCTTGTCGATGACGAGGCAGCCCGGCGCCTTGCGCAGGATCTCGCGGGCTTCATCGGCTGTGATCGGGTTCTCGAACTCGATGTTGACGGCCTCGGAGTGGCCGACGAACACCGGCACGCGCACGCAGGTGGCGGAGAGCTTGATCTTGGGATCAAGGATCTTCTTGGTCTCCGCCATCATCTTCCACTCTTCCTTGGTGTAGCCGTCCTCCATGAAGACGTCGATATGGGGGATGACGTTGAAGGCGATGCGCTTGGGAAATTTCTTCGCGACCAGCTCGTCATTGGTGTAGACGGCCTTGGTCTGCGAGAACAATTCGTCCATCGCGTCCTTGCCGGCACCCGACACCGATTGATAGGTCGAGACCACGACGCGCTTGATGGTCGCCTTGTCGTGCAGCGGCTTGAGCGCGACCACGAGCTGCGCGGTCGAGCAGTTCGGGTTGGCGATGATGTTCTTCTTCTTGAAGCCTTCCGTCGCGCCCGCGTTCACCTCCGGCACGATCAGCGGCACGTCCGGATCCATGCGCCACGCCGAGGAATTGTCGATCACGACCGCGCCGGCGGCACCGATCTGCGGCGACCATTCCTTCGACACCGAGCCGCCCGCCGACATCAGGCAGATGTCGACGTCGGAGAAGTCGTAATGCTCGAGCGCTTTGACCTTCAGGGTGCGGTCGCCATAGGAGACCTCGACGCCGACGCTGCGGCGTGACGCCAGGGCCACGACCTCGTCGGCGGGGAATTTGCGCTCATCCAGGATGTTGAGCATTTCCCGTCCGACATTGCCGGTCGCGCCGACGACTGCGACTTTGTAACCCATCGTTCACTCTCCGATGAAAAAGCCCGTTCCCGAAGCTGACGCTTAAACAGGAAGAGCAGCGCTTCTATGCGAGAACCGGCCTCAAGACAACGTTGGACCATGCCTGAAGGCCGTGGATGCAGTCGCCTGAGGCCAGCACGGCCGTTAGCCCTACCCAGATCCATCTGGCGCTTGCAGCCTTTGCCGACGAGGTCATCGGCACGCTAGCGCACCTGATCGCCTATGTGGGAGCGCTCGCGCTGTTTGCCATCCTGGCGCTCGGGGCGCTGGGCCAGCTGCCTGACTTGCGCGACGGTGAGCCGACGGACAAGCCGGGCTGGAGCGCGGCCGACCGCTCGCATCCGGCCTTCGCCGTCAGTCGGCTTGATTCATCAGAGAAAACAGCCTCTTACACCATCTTTCGGCATCCCGAAGGGGGCCGCAGGGACGTGCTGCGCTGGGCGAGCGAGGCCGGCCAGCCGCTGGCCGAGCTCGAAATCTACCGGGAAGGCGGCGAGTTCGACGTGGCCCGTCCGGCGACTGCGGATCTGGCCGTCCAGATGGGCTTGAGCGCGGCGACCACGCTCGAGCAGGCCGGCCTGATCGACACCAAATTCGGCCCGGTCGCCCTGTTCCGGCCGGTCGGCGCGGCGCAGGGGACGCGGGCTTGCCTCGGCTATCTCAAGCGCAGCGAGGAGCCGGCGCTGCAGATCTCCGGCTTCTCCTGCCAGGGCGACACCCTGCCCGCCCGGCGCGCGGCGATCGCCTGCACGCTGAACCGGCTGACGCTGCTGACCTCGGGCAACGAGCCCAGGCTGGCGGAATTGTTCGCCCGTGCCGAGCTGAAGCGCCGCGCCTGCGATTCCCAGGGATCGTCGGACTGGCTGCTGGGCGCCGCGAACGCGCAATTGCGCGGGGCGCTCTAGGCCGCATCAAGCTCAAGTGGCTGGTATTGATGCAACTTTTGCCGGCGCGCACGATTATTCCGAGCTGGTGTGACCCAATTGACCTAGTTGCATCCGCCCCGGCCGGGCTAGTATGGGGTGAAATCGACTGGCGGCCTGCCGCCTGAAGGGGACGTGATGAGCTTGAAATTCTCTGCGGCGAACACATTGGCGACCTGGCTTGCGGCGGGCGCCGTCATTGCCATGTCGCTCGCGTCGCCGGCTTCGGCCGACACCAGGACCAAGCGCTATGACGAGCGCGGCCGGCCCTATTACGGACCGAGCGGCCCCAACACGGTCTATCAGCAGGGCCGCACCCGCATCTATGTGAGCAAGCGCTCCTGGCTCGACGGCGGCACCGAGGTCAATCCGGGCGACCGCAAGTTCAGCGACTACGCCTTCCCGCCGGCGGTGGGCTATCCGTCCTTCGCCCGCGAGAACCTGAACCGCCCGATCGATCGCCAGCCGCTCTCGCCGCCGGCCGATGTCGGCGGCTACCCGCAGAATTTCCCGCTGTACTGAGGCGGGCGCAGGCACCGAATCAAAATGGCCGGGCTCACGCCCGGCCATTTTTTGTCGCGTAGCCCGGATGGAGCGAAGCGCAATCCGGGAAATCTGTCCACGAGGCGAGAACCCCGGATTTCGCTGCGCTCCATCCGGGCTACGACTCTACCCGTGCAGCTTCTGCAATTCCTTCAGGATCGCTTCGCCCATCTGCGTGGTCGAAGCGGCGGTGGTGCCTTCCGACTTGATGTCGGCGGTGCGCAGGCCGCTGGCGAGCACGGCGCCGATGGCGGCATCGACCTTGTCGGCGAGATCGCCCATGTCGAAGGAGTAGCGCAGCGCCATGCCGAACGACGAGATCATCGCGATCGGATTGGCGAGGCCCTTGCCGGCGATATCAGGGGCGGAGCCGTGCACCGGCTCGTACAGCGCCTTGCGCTTCTTGCTCTTGACGTCGACCTCGCCAAGCGAAGCCGAGGGCAGCATGCCGAGCGACCCCGTCAGCATCGCCGCGATGTCGGAGAGCATGTCGCCGAACAGATTGTCGGTGACGATGACGTCGAACTGCTTCGGCCATTTCACCAGCATCATGCCGCCGGAATCGGCGAGCTGATGCTCGAGCGTGACGTCGGGGTATTCGCGCTTGTGAACTTGCGTGACGACCTCGTTCCAGAGCACGCCCGACTTCATGACGTTGCGCTTCTCCATCGACGTCACCTTGTTCTTGCGCTTCTTGGCAAGCTCGAAGGCGACGCGGGCGATGCGCTCGATCTCATAGGTGTCGTAGACCTGGGTATCGATGGCGCGCTTCTGGCCGTTGCCGAGATCGGTGATGGTCTTGGGCTCGCCGAAATAGACGCCGCCGGTGAGCTCGCGCACGATGACGATGTCGAGGCCCTCGACCGCCTCGCGCTTCAGGCTCGAGGCGTCTGCCAGCGCCGGATAGCACACGGCAGGACGCAAGTTGGCGAACAGGGCGAGATCCTTGCGCAGGCGAAGCAGACCGGCTTCGGGGCGCACCTCGTAGGGCACGGCATCCCATTTCGGGCCGCCGACCGCGCCAAAGATCACGGCGTCGGCGTCCTTGGCTTTGGCCATGTCGCCCTCGGAGATCGACACCTTGTGCGCGTCATAGGCCGCGCCGCCGACGAGACCGGTGTCGGTCTCGAATTTGGCGATCCCGGCCGAATTGAGCCAGTCGATCAGCCGCTTCACCTCGCCCATCACCTCGGGGCCGATACCGTCGCCGGGAAGCAGCAGCAGTTTGTGGGTCGCCATGGTCGTTCCTCTCAGGTCGAATTCGGCCGGAGTGCTAGAGCGGCGTTGCGCGCTTGGCAAGACACCATTGCCGGGGAGCCGGCTGTGCAAAGCGGATGGAGCCTGCCACAGTCCTGTAGCCGGAGTACCCCTTGCACGCCCCTGACCGTCCCCCCATCCCGCATCCCGCGCGGCTGATCCTGACCTTGTCGCTGGCGGCGACGGTCGGGCTCGGCATCGGCCGCTTTGCCTATGCGCTGGTGCTGCCGGATATGCGGGAGACCCTCGGCTGGTCCTACTCGGCGGCCGGTTTCATGAACACCATCAACGCCGTCGGCTATCTCGTGGGCGCGCTGATGGCGTCCCGGCTGATCCAGCGAATCGGCTGGGCGGCGGCGATCCGCCTGGGAACCCTGGCCTGCGTCGCCGCGCTCGCCACCTGCGCGCTGACAGGCAATTTCGTCGCGCTGAGCCTGGCCCGCCTCGTGCTGGGCTTGGGGGCTGCAGCCGGCTTCGTCGCCGGCGGCGCGCTGGCTGCGACCATCGCGCAGTTGCGCCCGGAGCGGGCCAATTTCCTGCTGAGCCTGTTCTATGCCGGGCCCGGCATCGGCATTCTCGCCTCGGGGCTGATCGCCCCGTTCACGCTGCAATATTTCGGACCGGGCTCGTGGTGGATCGTCTGGTGGGCGCTGACGCTGCTGTCCGTCGCGATGACGATCCCGCTGTTCCTGATCCGCATCGAGAGCAGCGTCCGCTTCTCGGAAGGCAGCCACGCGTCGTTCGCGATTCTGCCGGTGCTGATCTATCTCGCCGGCTACTTCCTGTTCGGCGCCGGCTACATCGCCTACATGACCTTCATGATCGCCTACGTGCGCGACGGCGGCGGCGGGGCCGCCGCGCAGGCCGCGTTCTGGAGCCTGATCGGGCTCAGCGCCTTCGTGACGCCCTGGGCCTGGCGCGGCGTGCTGGCGCTCGACCGCGGCGGGCTCGCCACCGCCATCATCCTCGGCACCAACGCCCTCGGTGCCGCCCTGCCGATGCTCGGACATTCGCCGGCGTGGCTTGCGGTCTCCGCCGTGGTGTTCGGCGTCGCGTTCTTCGCGGTGGTCGGCTCGACCACCGCCTTCGTCCGCTTCAACTATCCGCCCGAGGTGTGGCCGACCGCGATTGCGGCGATGACGATCTCGTTCGGCGTCGGCCAGACGCTGGGTCCGATCGTGGTCGGTGCGATCACGGATGCGCTGGGCAGCTTGAGTTACGCGTTGAATGTGTCGGCGGCGCTGCTGGCGCTCGGGGCGATGGCGGCGCTGTGCCAGCGCAAGGTGGGGGCGGCCAAACAATCGGTGCCGTAGGGTGAGCAAAGCGAAGCGTGCCCACCAACCCTTTATCCGCCGTGACAATCACGGTGGGCACGGCGCTACGCGCCTTTGCCCACCCTACGGCAGCGGGCCTAACTCCCACTAAACGAATTATACCCCTGGTCTTCCCAATAGCCGCCCTTGTAGTCGTTGGTGACTTCCATCGAGACCACGTATTTCGGGTTCTTGAAGCCGAGCTTTGTCGGCACGCGGATCTTCATCGGAAAGCCGTAGGCGCGCGGCAAGATCTCGTTCGCGTATTTGAAGGTCATCTGGGTCTGCGGATGCAGTGCGCTGCGCATGTCGAGCGGCGAGTTGTAGCCGTCCTTGTCGGCACACTGGAACCAGACATATTTCGCGCGCGTGTCGGCGCCGATCAGCTTGAGGAAATCGCGCAAGGGCGTGCCGGTCCAGCTGCCGATCGCGCTCCAGCCCTCGACGCAGATGTGGCGGGTGATCTGCGTGACCTGCGGCAATTCATAGAGCTCGTCCAGCGTCCAGGACTTCTTGTTATCGACGAGACCGCGCACTTCGAGCTTCCAGTCGTTGCCATCGACATCAGGCGCGTCGTCGAGATCGTAATAGGCATTGAACGGGAACGGTTTTGTGATCGCGCTCTCGGGGAAGGTCGGCGCCAGCGCATCGGGATTGAAAATGAAGGACTGCACGGCGTCGTTGAACTTCGAGACCTGCTTCAGCATCTCCTCGGCCGAGGAGGAGTCGACGACGTCACAGCCGGTGAGCAGCGTCAGCGCGCCGAGGCTGGCGCCGCCCGCGATGAAGCGGCGGCGGGTGACGTCAGGCATCGTCTTGATGGAGTCCTTGATCAGGAGCCGCTTGTCGACGCCGGGGATCAGGAATGAACGTTTGGCCATGTTCTCCTCCTCAGCGACCGATGATCATCGCGCGCAGGCTCTTCGGCACCAGCAGCGCGAGCAGAACATGAATGACCAGGAACGCGCAGATCGCGGCCATGCAGAAGAAGTGCACGTAGCGCGCGGTCGGATAATCGCCGAACAGCATCACCAGGTAATAGAGCTGCACCGGCTTCCACATCGCGAGGCCTGACAGCACGATCAGCACGCCGACCACGATGATGCCGGCATAGAGCAGGCGCTGCACGTAATTGTAGACGGTGAGATCGTCATGGCCGAGCTTGAAGGTCAGCGCCGCCCTGACGTCGTGAAGCACGCCGGACGCCGTGATCGGCAGCAGCTTCTTAGCGAAGCGGCCGGTGGCGAAGCCGGTGATGAGATAAGCGAGGCCGTTGATCATCAACAGCCACATCGCCGCAAAATGCCAGAGCAGGCCGCCGGCGAGCCAGCCGCCGAGCGTGTACTCGCGCGGGAAGCTGAAGCCGAACAGCGGCGAGGCGTTGTAGATCTGCCAGCCCGACAGGATCATCAGGATCATGGCGAGGGCGTTGACCCAATGCATGACCCGGACCCAGGCCGGCTGGATCACTTTGGCCGGAGTGGCCCTGACCTGCTCGTCGGTGACTGTGAGGCTCGCCATGATGGTTCCGTCCTGAGCGTCGTTTGACAGCAATTATACGCCGATGCTTCCGCTTTCGTTACGCCCCGTCCGGCATCAAATCGATACTGGCGGGCTATCACGGTCACAAGAAAGCGAGCCGGGCACCCCCGGCTCGCCGTCTCGAGGCCTCCTGTTCGGGGGATGAAACAGGGGGGCGGTGTTACGTCGCCGGCATCAGCACGGTGTCGACCACATGGATGACACCGTTGGACTGGTTGACGTTGGAGATCGTCACCATCGAGGTGCCGCCCTTGGCATCGACGATCCAGGTCTTGCCGTCCATCTTCTTCACCGTCAGTTCCTCGCCCTCGGCGGTCTTCATCTTCTTGCCGTCGGTGAGGTCGGAGGCCGCGAGCTTGCCGGGTACGACGTGATAGGTGAGGATCTTGGTCAGGGTCGCCTTGTTCTCGGGCTTGACCAGGTTGTCGACGGTGCCGGCCGGCAGCTTGCCGAAGGCGGCATTGGTCGGCGCGAACACCGTGAACGGGCCCTTGCTTTCCAGCGTCGGCACCAGGCCCGCCGCCTTGACCGCCGCGACCAGCGTGGTGTGGTCCTTGGAGTTGACCGCGTTCTGGACGATGTTCTTGGACGGAAACATCGCGGCGCCGCCGACCATGACGGTCTTCTCCTCGGCGCTGACAGGCGCGACGACGGTCGCGGTGATGGCGAGGGCGCTGAAGGCGGCAGCAGCGAGATAGGCAATGCGCTTCGACATGGAGAATCTCCCGATTGAATTGAGACCGGCGATAGCCGGCGTTTGAGTTGGCAACAACGGCGGCTGTGTCTCCTTGGCTTGAAGCAGCAGCGCCGTCGTTGGCCGAACTACGGGAGGGTTTGCTGGGCGGTTTCGGAGAAAAATTCTTTGTGATGCGTGAAACTATGGGGGAGGGATTTCGTGTGGTGCATCCACGTCGTCATTGCGAGAAGCCCTTGCGACGAAGCAATCCAGACTGTCTCCGCGGCTACATTCCTGGATTGCTTCGCTTCGCTCGCAATGACGGACTCGCGGCTGCGCCCCACCTCAGTCCCTGCTGTGCGGCGTCTGAATAAAACCGCGGTTATGCGTCGGGCTGATCAGCACCTCGTTGATGCACACGCGCGCCGGCATGCTCGCAATGAACGCGATGGTGCGGCCGAGATCTTCGGATTGCAGCATCCTGGCCTGCTCCTCCTCGCTCGGCACCACCGGGCGCAGCTTCAGGATCGGCGTTGCCACCTCGCCCGGCATCAGGCAGCAGGCGCGCAGGCCGTTGACGCATTCGTCCATGTTGAAGGAATGGGTCAGCGCCAGCACCGCATGCTTGGTCGTGGTATAGGCCGGGCCCGGCATCTTCGAGACATGGCGGCCGGCCCAGGACGAGACGTTGATGATCGCGCCGTCCTGCTGCTTGCGCATCGTCGGCAGCACCGCGCGCATGCAATAAAGCACGCCGTTGAGATTGACCTGGACGAGCTTATCCCAGCCTTCCAGTTCCATGTCCTTCCAGCTGCGCTTGGGAACATTGATGCCGGCATTGTTCACCAGCAGATCGATCCGGCCGTGCCTGGCGACGATTCGATCGGCTGCCTTCTGGGCTTCAGTGGCGTTGGACACGTCAAGCACAATGGCCTCGGCCGTCCCGCCTGCGCCATTGATCTTCGCAACCACCGCATCGAGGGCTGACTGGCGCCGGCCCGAGACCACCACCGTCCAGCCGTCGGCAGCTAACGCCTCGGCGCCGGCCTCGCCGATCCCGCTGCCGCCGCCCGTGACCCAGGCCACGCGTTTCCCGTTTTTGGTCATGCAAACTGTCTCCGTTGCTTCTGCGGGGCGGTTTTTGCTAATCCAGCCCTCGGTTTTGACCGGCCTTCGCCGGCGAGGAATGTTGCATGAACCAAGCTGCCAACGCCAATCTGTTTTCCCGCCTGTTCGACGGCCTGGACGATCCCAAACGCCTCGCAATCGAAACGCATGACGGCACCCGTATCAGCTATGGCGATCTGATCGCGCGCGCCGGGCAAATGGCGAACGTGCTGGTCGCCCGCGGCGTGAAGCCGGGCGACCGCGTCGCGGTGCAGGTTGAAAAATCCGTCGCCAATATCGTGCTGTATCTCGGCACGGTGCGCGCCGGCGCAGTCTACCTGCCGCTCAATACCGCCTACACGCTGAACGAGCTCGACTACTTCATCGGCGATGCCGAACCGTCGCTGGTGGTCTGCGATCCCTCCAAGGCGGAAGGGCTTGCGCCGATCGCCGCCAAGGTGAAGGCCAAGGTCGAGACGCTCGGGGCTGACGGCAAGGGCTCGCTGACGGAGGCCGCCGACAGAGCGAGCCGCGAGTTCACGACGGTGGCGCGCGAAAACGATGATCTCGCCGCGATCCTCTACACCTCGGGCACCACCGGCCGCTCCAAGGGCGCGATGCTGACGCATGACAATCTGGCGTCCAACTCGCTCTCGCTCGTCGACTATTGGCGCTTCACCGACAAGGACGTCCTGATCCACGCGCTGCCGATCTATCACACGCACGGCCTGTTCGTGGCGACCAACGTGACGCTGTTCGCCCGCGCTTCGATGATCTTCCTGCCGAAGCTCGATCCTGACCTCATCATCAAGCTGATGTCGCGCGCGACGGTGCTGATGGGGGTGCCGACCTTCTACACCCGCCTGCTGCAGAACCCCGCGCTGTCGCATGAGACCACGAAGCACATGCGGCTGTTCATCTCGGGCTCGGCGCCGCTGCTCGCCGACACCCATCGCGAATGGTCGGCGCGCACGGGACATGCCGTGCTCGAGCGCTACGGCATGACCGAAACCAACATGAACACGTCGAATCCCTATGACGGCGAGCGCGTGCCCGGCGCGGTCGGTTTCCCGCTGCCGGGCGTCTCGGTGCGCGTCACCGATCCCGAGACAGGGAAAGAGCTGCCGCGCGAGGAGATCGGCATGATCGAGGTCAAGGGCCCGAACGTGTTCAAGGGCTACTGGCGCATGCCGGAGAAGACCAAGGCCGAGTTCCGGCCCGACGGCTTCTTCATCACCGGCGACCTCGGCAAGATCGACGACAAGGGCTACGTCCACATCCTCGGCCGCGGCAAGGATCTCGTGATCTCCGGCGGCTTCAACGTGTACCCGAAGGAAATCGAGAGCGAGATCGACGCCATGCTGGGCGTGGTCGAGTCCGCCGTGATCGGGGTGCCGCATGCCGATTTCGGCGAGGGCGTCACGGCGGTTCTCGTGCGCCAGCCCGGCGCGAGCATCGATGAACCGGCCGTGCTGAAGGGCCTGGAGGGGCGCCTTGCGAAATTCAAGATGCCCAAGCGCGTGTTCGTCGTCGACGAGCTGCCGCGCAATACGATGGGCAAGGTGCAGAAGAACGTGCTTCGCGAGACCTACAAGGATATTTACGCGAAGAAGTGAGGGGCGCAATCGCTCCGGGGGTGGGGAGACGTATGAACCGCGAGCAGGCTGTCCGGATCAACGATCATCTTCTTGATGCTTACAGGGCCCTCGACCAGGCCCGAATGGCCATCGCAGCGCTTGGCAAGGCTGAGCGGATTGAGCTCGAGGACTGGCTGGACGAAGTCGTTGCTGCTTTGGAGGATGAGTTGCTTCAGCCGATCTACGATCAGTATCCGGATCTGGAGCCTCCGAAGTCCGATCGAGAACCCCTCGTATATACCTGCGAGCTCACATGGGATGAGGTGCGCCTGCCGCCGTCGGTGACCGAGCAGCAAGTCGATGAGGTCATTTTCTCGGTCATGAAGCCGACGTGGCGGAAGACCGCCATGATGGTCACGCTTGTGATGGACCGCTGTAAAGAGCTGGGATTGCCAATCGAAGGCGAAATGATTGCTGCGCGACTAAGACTGCTTTCAGATTCCGATCGCATCGAAGGCATCGGCGATCTCCGATCATGGTTCCACAGCGAAGTGCGATTGAAGGACTAATCGCTGATTAGACCCGATCGACGCTCCCCGTTCGCTGTCCAGTGCTGCGATGGGACTGGGATCGCGCGCTCTTTCAACAACGTCATTGCGAGGAGCTCTTGCGACGAAGCAATCCAGACTGCCGCCGCGGAAAGATTCTGGATTGCTTCGCTGCGCTCGCAATGACGGAGGGTGTGGCGGCTATTGTCCGCCCACCAGGCTCAGCACAAACCGGCTGCCGACGATCAACAGATAGCACCCGAACGCAGCTTCCAGCGTCCGCTTCGACATCGCATGCGCGGCCTTCACGCCTAGCGGCGCGGTGACGAGACTCATCGGCATGACCAGCACGGCGCCGATCAGCGAGACGTAGCCGAGCGCGAACGGAATCTGCAGCGCTGCGACGGCCGGATAGCTCGCCGCCGCGGGCCAGCCCGCATAGATGTAGCCGAGCGCGCCGGGGATCGAGATCAGCACCGCGAGCGCCGACGAGGTCGCGACCGCCTGATGGATGGGACGGCTGTAGAAGGTCATCAGCAGGTTGGAGAACAGGCCGCCGCCGATGCCCATCAGCGTCGAGAGAATGCCGACCACGAAGCCGTAGACGCGCATCATTGGGCCCTTCGGCAGATCATCGCCGAGCTTCCAGGTCTCGCGTGCGAAGATGAGCCGGACCGCGGCTGACCAGGCGACGGCGACGAACACGATCTTGAACAGCCGTTCCGGCGCGTAGCGCGCGACCACGCTGCCGGCGATGACGCCGAGCACGATCGGCAGCCACCACACGCGCAGGATCGCCATGTCGACGGCGCCGCGTTTGTAGTGCGCCTGGAATGAACGGATCGAGGTTGGGATGATCACCGCGAGCGAGGTGCCGACGCAGAGCGGCATGCGCACCTCCAGCGGCACGCCGGCGATGCGAAAGCATTCGTAGAACACGGGCACGAGAATCGCGCCGCCGCCGATGCCGAACACCCCGGCCAAAAATCCCGAGAGTGCGCCGGTTGCGATCAGCAACAGCGCAAGCTCCACGATCTCCTTGATGTCCAGCCCTGCAATCACCTGTGACCTGCCCCCGGCGACTGGTCGCTGCGGCTCCGAGATGTCGCTTCGGAACGCCACGTAGGGAGCATTAGGCGATCTGATTCTCGCGGTCGACACACCGAACCTCCCGGCTGGGGTGGAATGCAGGGTGCGCATATCCAAGGGGTCGAACGGAAGCGGAATGGGAAGGACCGTTCGCGTGGTCGCACGAGTTTGCGCCACGACTGGACCCACCTCTGGCCGATTTGGACGGGACGGTCCGTTTAGAGGCGTTCCAATAGCAATTTCAACGCACGTCACCCCCTTCAGAAGAAATGAATAATTATTCTTTACTTGGTTGGCGGACCGACGCTCTGGTATACCAAGCCACTGATTGGCCTTGTTTCATCAACGCTCTAGAGCTGAACCGTCGTTCGATTTATGGCGATTTGGTGATTGCGCCAGCGAAATCGACTCCGTAAATAGAGCCCACCTTTCCGATCCCCGCGCGCCCTTCTGTTGGGCCGCAATACAACATCAAAGCCCATGACCGCACGGATCGAACGACCGCTCTCACCACACATGCAAGTGTACCGTTGGACGTTGACGATGGCGCTGTCCATCATCCACCGCGCCACCGGTATCGCCCTCTATGTCGGAACCCTGCTGCTGGTCTGGTGGCTGATCGCGGCGGCCTCCGGCCCCGCCGCCTACGCGCACGTCCAGGCCTTCGCCGGCAGCATCATCGGACGGCTGATCGTGTTCGGCTACACCTGGGCGCTGATGCATCATATGCTCAGCGGCATCCGGCATTTCGTCTGGGATCTCGGCTACGGCTTCAAGGCCAATGAGCGGGAAGCGCTGACCTGGGGCGCCCTGATCGGGGGCATCGCGCTGACAGTGCTGATCTGGATCATCGCCTATGCGATCGGAGGTGGACGATGAGCGCAACCGATACGCCGAAGCGCAGCATGCGCACCCCGCTTGGCCGCGTCCGCAATCTCGGCGCCGCGCATTCGGGCACGTCCGATTTCTGGCGCCAGCGCATCACCGGCGTCGCCATGACGCTGCTGATGATCCCGGTGCTGGTGATCATCATGATGCTGCTCGGCCGCAACCAGATCGGCGCTGCGCAGATTCTCAGCTCCATTCCCGTCGCGGTGATCCTGCTCCTCTTCATCTTCGCCAGCGCATGGCACATGAAAATCGGCATGCAGGTGGTGATTGAGGACTACGTCCATAACGAGAAGCTGAAGCTCATCTCCATCATGCTCAACAACTTCTTCTCGGTCGCCGTGGCGCTCGCCTCGACCTACGCGATCCTGAAACTGTCATCCGGAGTGTAACCCATGGCCACCACAACGAATGGCTCGGGCAACGGCGCTCCCGCCACCAACGGCAAAGCCTATCCGATCGAAGACCACACCTATGACGTCGTCGTGGTCGGCGCCGGCGGCGCGGGCCTGCGCGCCGTGGTCGGCTGCAGCGAAGCGGGCCTGCGCACCGCCTGCATCACAAAAGTGTTCCCGACCCGCTCGCATACGGTTGCAGCGCAGGGCGGCATCTCGGCCGCGCTCGGCAACATGCACCGGGACGACTGGCGCTGGCACATGTACGACACCGTGAAGGGGTCGGACTGGCTCGGCGACCAGGACGCGATCGAATACATGGTGCGGAACGCGCCGGAAGCCGTCTATGAGCTCGAGCATTGGGGCGTGCCGTTCTCGCGCACCGAGGACGGCAAGATCTATCAGCGCCCGTTCGGCGGCATGACCATGGACTTCGGCAAGGGTCAGGCGCAGCGCACCTGCGCGGCCGCCGACCGTACCGGTCACGCGATGCTGCACACGATGTACGGCCAGTCGCTGCGCCACGCGGCCGAGTTCTTCATCGAGTTCTTCGCCATCGACCTGATCATGGACGACCAGGGCGCCTGCCGCGGCGTGATTGCGCTCAAGCTCGACGACGGCACGCTGCATCGCTTCCGCGCCCAGACCACGATCCTGGCCACCGGCGGCTATGGCCGCGCCTATGCCTCCTGCACCTCGGCGCACACATGCACCGGCGACGGCGGCGGCATGGTGCTTCGCGCCGGCCTGCCACTGCAGGACATGGAATTCGTCCAATTCCACCCGACCGGCATCTATGGCGCGGGCTGCCTGGTCACCGAGGGCGCGCGCGGCGAAGGCGGCTATCTCGTCAACTCCGAGGGCGAGCGCTTCATGGAGCGCTATGCGCCGTCGGCGAAGGATCTCGCCTCGCGCGACGTCGTCTCGCGCGCGATGACGATCGAGATCCGCGAGGGCCGCGGCGTCGGCAAGAAGAAGGACCACATCTTCCTGCATCTCGACCACCTCGATCCCGCGGTGCTGGCCGAGCGGCTGCCCGGTATCTCCGAATCCGCAAAGATCTTCGCCAATGTCGACGTGACGCGGGAGCCGATTCCGATCGTGCCGACCACGCACTACAACATGGGCGGCATTCCCACCAATTATCACGGCGAAGTGCTGACCAAGAAGGACGGCGACGACAATGCTGTGGTCCCCGGCCTGATGGCGCTCGGCGAAGCCGCCTGCGTTTCCGTGCACGGCGCCAACCGCCTTGGCTCCAACTCGCTGATCGACCTCGTGGTGTTCGGCCGCGCTGCGGCGCTGCGCTGCGCCGAGAAGCTGACGCCCAACGCCGAGCAGCCGGAGCTGCCGGCGAACTCGGCCGAGATGGCGCTCGGCCGCCTCGACCATTACCGCTACGCTTCCGGCGGCACGCCGACGGCGAAGCTGCGCGAGGGCATGCAGCACGTGATGCAGAACAACTGCGCGGTGTTCCGCACCGGTGAGGTTTTGAGCGAAGGTCAGAACCTGATCGCGAAGGTCCACAGCGGCATCACCGACATCGCGGTGTCCGACCGCTCGCTGGTGTGGAATTCGGATCTCGTCGAGACGCTCGAATTCGACAATCTGATCTCGCAGGCGGTGGTGACGATGAACTCGGCCGCCAACCGCACCGAGAGCCGCGGCGCCCATGCGCGCGAGGATTTCTCCGAGCGCGACGACAAGAACTGGATGAAGCACACGCTGGCCTGGCTGGACGATTCCGGCAAGGTCAAGATCGACTACCGCCCGGTTCACGACTACACCATGACCAACGACGTGCAGTACATTCCGCCGAAGGCGCGGGTGTATTGATCGAACAGCGAAGGCCCTATCGAAATGGTTGAATTCGCACTTCCGAAGAACTCCAAGATCAGCGGCGGCAAGACCTGGCCGAAGCCTGCGGGCGCGACCGAGCTCCGCGAGTTCAAGGTCTATCGCTGGAATCCGGACGACGGCAAGAATCCGAGCGTCGACACCTATTACGTCGACACCAATGATTGCGGTCCGATGGTGCTGGACGGCCTGATCTGGATCAAGAACCACATCGACCCGTCGCTGACCTTCCGCCGCTCCTGCCGCGAAGGCGTCTGCGGCTCCTGCGCCATGAACATCGATGGCCAGAACACGCTTGCCTGCACCCGCTCGATGCACGACGTGAAGGACGGCGCGGTGAAGATCAATCCGCTGCCGCATCAGCCCGTCGTGAAGGACCTCGTCCCCGATCTCACCAATTTCTACGCGCAGTACGCCTCGGTCGAGCCGTGGCTGAAGACGACCTCGCCGACGCCGCAGAAGGAATGGCGCCAGAGCCACGAGGACCGCGAAAAGCTCGACGGCCTCTACGAATGCATCCTGTGTGCCTGCTGCTCGACCTCCTGCCCGAGCTATTGGTGGAACAGCGAGCGCTATCTCGGCCCCGCCGCGCTGCTGCAGGCCAACCGCTGGGTGTCCGATTCGCGGGATGAAGCGACTGGCGAACGGCTCGACGATCTCGAGGACCCCTTCCGCCTCTACCGCTGCCACACCATCATGAACTGCGCCAAGGCCTGCCCGAAGGGCCTCAACCCGGCCGAAGCCATCGCCGAACTCAAGCTCAAGATGGTCGAGCGCCAGATCTGAGACGAATGTTCCCGCCCCGGCCGGGCCGGCCGGGGTATTCTGCGATCGCAGTCAATTTGAGCAGAATTTTCTCCAACCCGCTGCGCGCGCAAGTTTTAGGTCCACAACCAGCGGTTTTCGCATAAGCTGCTTCCTTCCCTGCGCGAGATTCAGTTAAGCTCGCGCCAGGGACCGGAGCGACTGTGCAGAGGGCGCAACGCAACTCGCTGAGGCTGTTGCAGTGGATGATGGCGGCATCCCTGGCGCTGCCGGTTGCGCTATTCGTCATTGCGGCCACGATCTCCTACACATCGACGAATGACATCGCCGACCGCGAGATCGAGCGCACCCTCGACGTCGCGTATGAGCATGCGCTGAAGGTGTTCGAGACCATCGACCGCAGCCTTGCCGAGCTCAACGAGGTCGTGCGAAACCTTTCTGACGATACCATCCGCGCGCGCGAGCCGGCTTTGCACCGTCGCCTGAAGCGGCTGACCGATTCGCTGCCGCAGCTCAAATCGGCCTGGATCTTCGATGCGGACGGAAAAGCGCTGGTCAACAGCCTCGCCTCGCCGCCACCAGCGCTGAGCTTTACGGACCGCGACTACTTCTATTCCCACATCGACCAGAGCATCGGCACGTTCATCGGCATGCCGCTGACGCCACGCCCGCCCTATCAGGGCGCGCGCTTCTTCAGCGTCAGTCGCCGCCGCGATTCCGACGACGGCAACTTCATCGGTGTGATCCAGGCCTCCGTCCTGCCGGAATATTTCGAAAGCTTCTATGCCAGGATCGGCTCCGATCCCGGCAGCTTCTTCGCAATGGGACGTGCCGACGGCGCCGTGCTCGCGCATTTCCCACGGCTCAACCACGACCTGCGGCTCGACCCGGGCGGCCCGGTTGGCCAGCAGATTGCCGGCCAGCCCGAGCGTGGCCTGATGACCATCGCCTGGCCATCGGACGGGATCGAGCGCCGCATTGGCTACCGGCGCATCGCCGAATATCCGATCTATGTCAGCGCCGGGCTCGAAACCTCGGCGATCCGGGCACGCTGGTTCGCCACCATGGGCCAGCATCTGGTGTTCGGCATTCCCGCCACCGCGCTGCTGTTCCTGCTGCTCGCCTTCGCATTCCGCCGCACCCAGCATCTTCAGGCCGAGGCCGCAGCGCGGCGCGAAGCCGAGGACGCGCTCAAGCACAGCCAGCGCCTGGAGGCGCTCGGGCAGCTCACCGGCGGCGTCGCGCACGACTTCAACAATCTGCTGACGGTGATCCGCGCCTCGGTCGACCTGCTGAATCGCCCGCAACTGACGGAGGAGCGGCGGCAGCGCTACATCACGGCCATCGCGGACGCAGTCGCACGCGCCGCCAAGCTGACCTCGCAGCTGCTCGCCTTTGCGCGGCGCCAGACCCTGAAGCCAGAGGTGTTCGACGTCGGACAGCGCATGCAGTCGCTGCACGACATGCTGGCAACGCTGCTCGGGCCCGCCATCGAGATCGTCACACGGCTGCCGGCCGAGCCCTGTCTCGTCAATGCCGATGCCGGCCAGTTCGAGACCGCACTGATCAACATGGCGACCAACGCGCGCGATGCGATGCAGGGCAAGGGCAGGATCATCTTCGAGGTCGAGGCCGCGACGACCATTCCAGACACGCCGGCCCCGGTCTCCGGCAACCACGGATTCGTCCGCGTCACTGTCCGCGATACCGGGATCGGCATTCCCGCGGCGCGACTCGGGCGCATCTTCGAGCCGTTCTTCACCACCAAGCAAGTCGGCCACGGCACCGGTCTCGGCCTGTCCCAGGTGTTCGGTTTCGCTCGGCAATCCGGCGGCGAGGTGACGGTCACGAGCGAGGTGGGGCAAGGCAGCACCTTCTCGCTCTATCTGCCGCGCGTGCCGCCGGACCTGCGGTCGCAGCGGCTGGCGCCGAACACGGCGCCGGCGGTGGCCGGCAGCGGCATGTCGGTGCTGGTGGTCGAGGACAACATCGAGCTCGCCAATTTTGCCGCCGACGGCCTCACCGAGCTCGGCTACAGCATCACGCTGGTCGACAATGCGACCGATGCACTTGCTGAGCTCATCTTGGACGCCAATCGTTTCGACGTCGTGTTCTCGGACGTGGTAATGCCCGGGATGACCGGGCTCGATCTGGCGCAGGCGGTCCGCGACCGCGGCATCGGCGTGCCGGTGGTGCTGACCACGGGCTACAGCCAGGCCCTGTCGCAGGATGGCGCTGCCGGCTTCGATCTCGTGCAGAAGCCGTATTCGATCGAAGAGCTGTCGCGCGTTCTGCACCGGGCCGCACGGCTGCGACGTGTGCGAGATGGCGCCGCCGAATGATTCGGCTGGGAACCGAAGGGAACCGGTTGATTTCCTTCGCGTTGTCCGCCCATGCACAAGCCCGCCGTGAAGCGCGAACAGGGCGAGAAGCCGCCCATTGTCGAGATCAAAGGCGAGAACGGCGATGAAGTGGCACCGCCGCCGCCTCCCGAGCTGCTCGAACCCGACCCCGAACTATCACCCGAGGAAGCCGAACAGGTCCGCAAAGATTATTTGCTGACGCGCTTCTGGATCAGCGCGCGCGACTTCTGGGGCCGTAACGGCGATCGTCTCGCCTGGCCGTTCTCGATCGGCCTCGGCGTGCTGATCGTCCTGACCGTCTGCTTCCAATACGGCATCAACGTCTGGAATCGCGCCATCTTCGACGCCATCGAGCAACGCGATGCGACGAGTGTCTTCCATCTCAGCGCAATGTTCTTCCCGCTCGCGATCGGCAGCATCGCGCTCGGCGTCGCCCAGGTGTTCGCGCGCATGAGCATTCAGCGGCGCTGGCGCGCCTGGCTCACGGCAAGCGTGCTGACACGCTGGCTCGCCAACGGCCGCTATTATCAGCTCAACCTCGTCGGCGGAGACAACAATAATCCCGAATACCGCATCGCCGAGGATTTGCGCATTGCGACCGACTCACCGGTCGATTTCCTCGCTGGCGTGACGTCGGCGCTGCTATCGGCCGTGACCTTCATCATCGTGCTCTGGACCATCGGCGGCGCGCTCACCGTCACGCTCGGCGGCTCAAGCATCACCATTCCCGGATTCCTGGTGATCGCCGCGATCCTCTACGCCGCGATCGCCTCCAGCTCGATCGTGGTGATCGGCCGCCGCTTCGTGCAGATCTCCGAAGACAAGAACCAGGCCGAAGCCGATTTCCGCTACACGCTGACGCGCGTGCGCGAGCACGGCGAGAGCATCGCGCTGCTCGGCGGCGAAGAGGAGGAACGCGATGGCATCGACCGCAATTTCACCAGCGTGCTTCGGCAATGGGCGCGCCTGGCCGGACAACACATGCGCACGACGCTTGTCTCGCAGGGCTCCAGCCTCGTTGCGCCCGTGGTCCCTCTCCTGCTCTGTGCGCCAAAATTCCTCGACGGCAGCATGACGCTGGGTCAGGTGATGCAGGCGGCCTCCGCCTTCACCATCGTGCAGAGCGCGTTCGGCTGGCTGGTCGACAATTATCCGCGGCTTGCCGACTGGAACGCCTGCGCGCGCCGCATCGCCTCGTTGATGATGTCGCTCGACGGCCTCGAGCGCGCCGAGCAGGGCGATGGCCTTGGCCGCATCCAGCGCGGCGAGACCGGCAATGACGCCATGCTGGAGTTGAAAGACCTTTCCGTCACGCTCGACGACGGCACCGCGGTGGTCGGCGAGACCGAAGTGGTGATCGAACCGGGCGAGCGGCTTCTGGTCGCGGGCGAATCCGGCACCGGCAAGAGCACGCTGGTGCGCGCCATCGCCGGCCTCTGGCCGTGGGGCGGCGGCAGCGTCAATTTCCATCCCGACCGGCGGCTGTTCATGCTGCCGCAGCGGCCCTACGTGCCCTCGGGATCGCTGCGCCGCGCAGTCGCCTATCCCGGCGCCGCCGACGACTGGACGATCGAGGAGATCGGCCAGGTCCTGCGCAAGGTCGGTCTCGCTCACCTCAAGGAGAAGATCGAGGAGGAGGCGCCGTGGGACCAGACCCTATCGGGCGGCGAGAAGCAGCGTCTCGCCTTTGCGCGGCTGTTGCTGCACAGCCCCGACATCGTCGTGCTCGACGAGGCCACATCCGCGCTCGACGAGAAGAGCCAGGACAAGATGATGAAGATGGTCACCGACGAGCTGCCGAAGGCGACCATCGTCAGCGTCGCGCATCGCGCCGAGCTGGAGGCCTTCCACAGCCGCAAGATCGTGCTGGAGCGCCGCAAGAGCGGCGCCAAGCTCGTCAGCGACGTCGACCTGATCCCGCGCAAAGGCAAGCGCAAGCTGCTCGGCCGCATCCTGCGCCAGCGCATGGCTCCGCCGAAGAAGGCGGCGTGAGGGCCGTAGCCCGGATGGAGCGCAGCGCAATCCGGAACAGGTCCCCCAGACGCGAGAATCCTGGATTACGCTACGCTCCACCAGGCTACAACCCGCCGTTGGAGTCCTCATCAAAACCGGCTATGCATGCGCCGCTTGCAACGAGGACCGCCTGCTTGACGACCGACAACGCCCCTTCGTCCGCGCCGTTCGGCGCGTTTGCGCCGAATGCGGCGCAGGCCGCGCTCATTCGCCTCGCCCAACAGTCTGGGCTGAAGCGCGGCGCATTCCGGCCCTGGATGTCGCGACTGGTCAACCTGCTGCGCGGCGGTCCGGTCGACGTGCAGTATCAGGGCGCCTCGTTCCGCTTCTATCACCAGGGCAGTGCGACCGAGCGCGGCGCACTGTTCAATCCCGACTACAATCTCGACGAGCTCGAATTCCTGCGTCAGCACACCCCGGCGGGCGGCACGTTCGTCGACGTCGGCGCCAATGTTGGCACGTTTGCGCTGGTGATGGCGCGGCAGGTCGGCACCAAAGGCAAGGTCGTTGCGATCGAACCGCATCCGACGACATTTGCGCGACTCGCGTTCAATCACGCCGCATCGAAAGCGACGCAGGTGCGCCCGGTGCAGGCCGCGGCAGGCGACAGCGACGGCGAGCTGATGATCGAGAGCGGCGGCGGCAATCTCGGTGCCACCCACGTCGTCACCGGCGCCGTGAGCGCCGAGGCCATCAAGGTCCCATCACTGCGGCTGACGCGCATTCTCGACGAAGCCGGGATCACGCAAGTCGATTCGCTCAAGATCGACGTCGAGGGCTTTGAGGACCGCGTGCTGATCGGCTTCTTCCGCGACGCGACGAAATCGCTGTGGCCGCGCGCGGTCGTCATCGAGCACCTGTCACAAAACGAATGGCAGCAGGATTGTATTGCCGACATGGTCGCGCGCGGCTTTGCCATCGCGCGCAAGACGCGGAGCAATACGTTCCTGTCGCGCTGACAGGGACGAACAGCGGAGGTTGCGATGATTGATCACATGGGATTCTCAGTCTCCGACTATGAGCGCGCCAAGGCGTTCTACGCCAAGGCGCTGGCGCCGCTCGGCTACAGCCTGATCATGGAAGTAACGGCAGAGCAGACCGGGCACGCCGCGGCCGCAGGCTTTGGCGCCGACGGCAAGCCCGATTTCTGGATCGGCGGCGAAGGCGCGATGAATAAGCCGGTGCACGTCGCCATTCACGCCAAGGACCGTGCCACGGTGGGCGCGTTCTACAAGGCGGCAATCGCGGCGGGCGGACGCGACAACGGCCCGCCCGGCATCCGCCCGCATTATCATGCGAACTATTACGGAGCGTTCGTGCTCGACCCCGACGGGCACAACATCGAGGCCGTCTGTCACGCACCGGAATAAGCCGCGTTCCACACCACGCGAAAAGGGGAACATTGGCACGGCATCATCGTTATCGTCCTCTGGACAATTGATTACGAAGATGCCGATGCCAATCGAGCCGCCCGAGATTCCGCCGACAACACCGGGGACTCCGACCGAGCCGCCTCCTGGAATTCCGCCGGGCAATCCGCAACCCGACATCACGCCGCCGATGCACGAGCCTGGCGAAACACCGCGGCCGGATGAATTGCCGCCGCACGTTCCCGAAGAGATTCCACGACGCGGGCCGAACGGACCGCTCACGCCCAATCCTGCGACGGACGCACCTTCGCCGCGGGATCACACGTGAGGGCGAGCGATCACATGTGGGGCGATTGCAACCTGCGTCTGAATGCGCAATGAACGTCGTCATAGTGAGGTGATTTGCGTGCAGAAATAAATCGGGCCGCGACTGCTTGGCCCGCCACATTCCGGCCTAACGCGTAGCTGTTCATCCCAACACTTCGTCAAAGAACCTTCCCGGGGAAGTTCACCACCATGACCAACCTTCGTTTCGTGCTGCTTGCAACGACGGCTCTGACCGCGATGCAATTCGCAAGCTCCGCATCGCATGCGCAAAGTGCGCCGCCGCTCGTCGTCGCACAGGCCCAGCCACAAGAGACGGGCCCTGACGGAAAACCGAAGCAGCCGCCGAAGGGACCGCCAGCGGCCGCGCCGCCCGCGCGCCCGACCACACCGCCGCCTGCGGCTGCACCGCCGCATCCGCCCGCCGCGCCTCCGCCGGCGGCCGCACCGCCGCGCCCGGCAACGCCGCCACCGCCGTCGCCGCCACCTGCGGCCCGTCCGGCTCCGCCGCCGCCACCTCCGCCGCCTGCCGCACCGAAGCAGCCTTCACCGCCGCCGGCTGCGGCCCCGCAGCAGCATGCGCCGACGCCGCCTCCTCCGGCACCGCCTGCAGCGCGTCCGTCTCCCACGCCGCCACCCCGCCGCCTGCCGCGAAGCAGCCTTCGCCGCCGGCCGCGGCTCCGCAGCAACACGCGCCCACACCACCGCCGCCTGCGGCTCGCCCAACTCCGACGCCGCCGCCCCCGGCAGCGGGTCCCGCAGGGCGGCCCGCGCCTGCGCCCACGGCAACACCCCCTGCACCGGCAGCAGCGCCCACGGCTCGTCCGGGCGCTCCTGCCCCGGCGACCACACCGACACCGACTCCCGCGCCGACTGCGACCCCCGCCCCCGGCAGCACGCCCGCGGCTCCGCCGCCGGGCCGCCCGGGCGCGCCGCCGCCCGGCGGACGTCCCGGCGCGCCCCGGCTGCAGGATCACCGTCGCCGGCTCCAACGGCCACGCCGGCACCAGGTGGCGGCACGCCGACGCCGCCGCCCGGACGTCCCGGTGCAGCACCGACGCCTGCTCCCGGCGCAACCCCGGGCGCGACGCCGACCCCTGGCCCTCAGGGTGGGACGCCGCCTGCGGGCGCGCCCGCTGCCGGAACTCCGGCTGCGCCGCCCCAGGCCGGCGGCCTCCCGCCTCGGCCTCCGGCTCCAGCCGGCGCAGCAGCACCGACCGTCGTGCCCGGCACGCCGGCCGCAGCGCCGCCGCCGAACCGGGCGCAGTACGCTCCGCCCACGGTTGCGCCAGCCTTCCGGGCCGCACCGACGGTCGCAGCACCCTTGCCGCCACCGCCGCGTCCGCCGCAGCGTGACCTGACGCCGCTCGCGGTCGGTGCAGGCGTGGTGGCCGGCGCGGTGATCGGCGCCACCATCGCCGACCTCCACAACCAGCGGCGCGAGGTCGTCGAAGGCGGCCGCACCGTCTACACCGAACCCGACCGCATCATCATCCGCGATCCGGGTGGGCAGGCCTATGTCCGCGGCAACGATCTCTATCGCTTCCGCTACGGCGCCCGCGACATCCGCACCGACACTGTCGGCGGCGAGACCCGCACTGTCGTGGTCCGTCCCGACGGCAGCGAGGTGATCACTGTGGTCGGCGCGGACGGTTCGCTGCTGCGGCGCATCCGCAGGGATCCCGGCGGGCGCGAGATCGTCATCATCGACAACAGCTACCGCGATCCGCGCGCGGTCGGCGGCTTCTATGTCGACGTGCCGCCGCCGGTCGTGAACATTCCCTATGATCGCTACATCGTCGATGCTGAGGAGGCGTCGCCGGACGTGATCTACGCGACCATGCAGGCACCGCCGGTGCAGCGGATCGAAAGGCGTTACTCGCTCGACGAGATCCGCTACAGCCCCAATGTTCGCATGCAGATGCCGAGCATCGACGTCAACACGATCAACTTCGAGACGGGATCGTGGACCATCCCGCCGGACCAGGCGGCCCGGCTGCAGGTGATCGCCGACGGCCTCAACCAGGCGATCCAGCGCAACCCGCGCGAGGTGTTCCTGATTGAGGGACATACCGACGCGGTCGGCAACGACGTCGACAATCTGTCGCTGTCGGACCGCCGTGCGCAGTCTGCGGCCGAATTGCTAACGCAGCAGTTCAATGTACCCGCGGAGAACCTGACGTCGCAGGGCTACGGCGAGCAGTACCTGAAGGAGCAGACCGACGGACCGAGCCGGATCAACCGGCGCGTCACCGTCCGCCGCATCACGCCGCTACTCAACGGCGGCACGGCCTCGCTGCCGCCGCCCCCGCCCGGCACCGCGCCGCCGCGGTAAGGCGAAGCACAAACGCAAATGGCCGGGAGCGATCCCGGCCATTTTGTTTGAACGCCTTCTTGTTTGGATGTTCTCGGGCCCCGGCTCGGCGCCGCAACGCTTGCGCGTTGCAGCTTGTCCGGGACACGAGACGGCTCAGCCCTTGTCGCTCTCGAGCCGGAAGATCTGCGAGCCCTCGCTGCCCGACAACAACCCGGTCTTCGAATAGAGACCGAGCTTGGTGCGGGTGTCCGCGATGTCGAGGTTGCGCATGGTAAGCTGGCCGATGCGGTCGGCCGGCGTGAAGGCGGCGTCCTCAACCTTCTCCATGCTGAGCCGCTCCGGCGCATAGGTGAGGTTGGGGCTCTCGGTGTCGAGGATCGAATAGTCGTTGCCGCGGCGCAGCTCCAGCGTGACCTCGCCGGTGACGGCGCGCGCGACCCAGCGCTGCGCGGTCTCGCGTAGCATCAGGGCCTGCGAGTCGAACCAGCGGCCCTGATACAGCAAACGGCCGAGGCGCATGCCGCTGATGCGGTACTGCTCGATGGTGTCCTCGTTGTGGATGCCGGTGACGAGGCGCTCATAGGCGATGTGCAGCAGCGCCATGCCGGGTGCCTCATAGATGCCGCGGCTCTTCGCCTCAATGATGCGGTTCTCGATCTGATCGCTCATGCCGAGGCCGTGGCGTCCGCCGATCGCATTGGCTTCGAGGAACAGCGCGACGGGATCAGAGAAGTTCTGGCCGTTGAGCGCAACCGGCTGGCCTTCCTCGAAACGCACCACGACCTTCTCGGCCTTGACGGCACAGTCGTCGCGCCAGAACGGCACGCCCATGATCGGGTTGACGATCTTGATGCCGCTGTCGAGGCTCTCGAGATCCTTGGCTTCGTGCGTGGCGCCGAGCAGATTGCTGTCGGTCGAATACGCCTTCTCGGCGCTCATCTTGTAGGCGAAGCCTTGCGCCGTCATGAACGCCGACATCTCGGCGCGGCCGCCGAGCTCGTCGATGAACTGCTGGTCGAGCCAGGGCTTGTAGATCTTCAGGCCGGGATTGGTGAGCAGGCCGTAGCGGTAGAAGCGCTCGATGTCGTTGCCCTTGAAGGTCGAGCCGTCGCCCCAGATGTTGACGCCGTCTTCCTTCATCGCCGCGACCAGCATCGTGCCGGTGACGGCGCGCCCGAGCGGCGTGGTGTTGAAATAGGTGATGCCGCCGGTCGAGATGTGGAAGGCGCCCGACTGGATCGCGGCGATGCCTTCGTGGACGAGCTGCGTGCGGCAATCGACGAGCCGGGCCTTCTCGGCGCCGAATTCCTGCGCCTTGCGCGGGATCTCGTTGTAGTCGGCTTCATCCGGCTGGCCGAGATTGGCGGTGTAGGCGTAGCAGCGCGCGCCCTTCTGCTTCATCCAGAGCAGCGCCGCGCTGGTGTCGAGCCCGCCCGAAAAAGCGATGCCGACTTTCTCTCCCTTGGGCAGGCTTTTCAGGATCGTGGTCATGGCGCTTCCATTCGGGTCACAAGGGCTGATGTCAGGGCGGGTTTGACCGCGCGAATATCAAATTTCGCACGCCTCGGCACCCATTTAATGGCTCAAATCATGGCTCAAATCGACGGCTCGGGACCCGTCTTGCGGCCGAACAGGCGCTGGCGGAGCTGGTAGGCGGGCCAGGTCAGCCGGGTCAGCGCGGCGTCGACCGCCGCGTCGGAAAACCGCGTCCGCGGCCAGCGGTAAATCAGCGCGTAGGCAAACCAGATCACCACGAAACTGACGAGCCCGGCAATCGCCACATCGGTGAAGAAATGTCCGCCGAAGGCCATACGCAGCCCGCTGGTCACAGCGCCGAAGATAACCGCTCCGGCATAGGCGAGCGGCCGCCAGGCCGGCGGGGCGAGCGCGGCAGGCGCCAGCGTCCAGAACGCGGTCGCGCCCTCGCCCGAGAAGAACGAGCAGTTGCGCGCGCAGCCGCCGCGCGGATCCCACCACGGCACGAACTGCTGGTCGCCGGCAAATTGCGTCACCACCACCGGCCGCGGGCGTCCCCAATAGCTCTTGAAGGTAAGGTTGGTCAGAATGCCGGTCGACATGGTCAGCGTCACCAGCAGGAAAATGATCGCGCGCCCCGACACCATCAGCGGCCGGTCGGGCCGGACCATCTTGACCACGAGCGCGACGAGTGACGGCAATGCGAAGGCCCAGGCGACCCACATCGCCGCGTCACGCGCGAAGCTGGCCCAGCCGTTCAGCTTGAGCGGGAAGGTCTTGGTCTGGGGATCGAAGAACAGCGAGGCGAGCTTGAGATCGAGCTCGGGATAGAGGCCGAAGACGAGGCCGATCACGAGCCACAGCGCCAGGGCGATGAAGAGTCCAGTCCGGTTCATGGCGCGCGGTTTAGCGGAGTGGGGCGAGGATGGAAACCCCACGGGAAGGACCCATCCTCCCCTGGAGGGGGAGGATCGATCGCGCGAAGCGCGAGCGAGGTGGGGTGAAGCCACACAAATGGTCTCTCGACCATCCGCAAACTTGAGCCCCTCAACACCGCCGCTGCGGATAGTCTGCCACCCCGCCCCGGATCGCATATGGCGTGAATAATGCTTCGGCATCGGCAGTGGGCTCCCTCTCCCGCTCGCGGGGAGGGCTGGGGTGGGGGTGCCTCCACGTCGGGATTGTCGAGAATTGCGGCGGCGATCCCAGTGCGGTGAGAGCCCTCACCCGCCGCGCTCGGGACGATGCTTCGCATCGCCCGGGACGCGTCGGCCTCTCCCGCAAGCGGGAGAGGCGGAGCAAACTCGCGGGTGGTCCCCGCGAAATGCATATGCGATAGCCCTACCCCTCCAGGGGAGGGTAAAAACCAATCACCGCGCACCCGGCCTTGAATTCGACGGCAGCGGCGGGGGCGGCCGGCGCGGGGGCGGCGGATCGCGCCAGGCGCCGGCGTTGCGCCCGGCGATCAACCAGTAGACCACGCCGGCGACGATGCCGGCACCGGTCATGATCTCCAGATGCCGCCGCACGATGCCCTCGAACTGCAACGTGTCGGCGTGAAAGGGAACGAGGCCAAGATAGCAGGCGAGTCCGACGAGGCCGCCGCCGACGGCGTAAGCGAGCGCGCTGCGGATGTAGAGCGCTTCGGTGATCGCGACGATCACCGCCGCCGGCACCAAGGCAAAGCCCGAGACGAAGATGAAGCCGAAACCGAGCAGGATGTCGATCGTGCCCTGATCGACAGGACCTGCGCCGAGATCGGCGAATTCCGGAAACAGCAGCGCGACGACGACGATCATGCCGCCGACGAAACAGGCGGCGATGAAGCCGACGAAGATGACGACGAGGCGGCCGATCAGGGACATGACGCCAAAGCCATCGTGACCGTCATTGCGAGCGAAGCGAAGCAATCCAGAGATGCCTCCGGGGAGACAGTCTGGATTGCTTCGTCGCTACGCTCCTCGCAATGACGAGGATGCGAGAGCGCGAGCATGATCCGCTAGTCCGTCATCGCCATGGCGCGCAGCGCCTGGCGTTCCCTGGCCGAGAGCTTTTCCGTCTCCGACTTGAGCTGGCCGCAGGCGGCTAGAATGTCGCGGCCGCGCGGGGTGCGCACCGGCGAGGAATAGCCGGCATTGAAGATGTATTCGGAGAATTTTTCGATCTGATCCCAATCCGAGCACTCATAGGCGGTGCCGGGCCAGGGATTGAACGGGATCAGGTTGATCTTGGCCGGAATGCCCTTGAGCAGCTTCACCAGCAGCTTCGCGTCATCGAGCGAATCATTGACGCCCTTGAGCATCACGTATTCGAAGGTGATGCGGCGCGCGTTCGAGGCACCGGGATAGTCGCGGCAGACCTGCAGCAGCTCCTTGATCGGATATTTGCGGTTGAGCGGCACGAGCTCGTTGCGCAGCTCGTCGCGCACCGCGTGCAGCGAGATCGCCAGCATCACGCCGATCTCCTCGCCGGCGCGGACGATGTTCGGCACCACGCCCGAGGTCGACAGCGTGATGCGGCGGCGGGAGATGCCGATGCCTTCGTTGTCGCCGACGATGAGCAGCGCATCGCGCACCGCGTCGAAATTGTAGAGCGGCTCGCCCATGCCCATCATCACGATGTTGGTGACGCGGCGCGTGCCGTCCTCGCGATCGGCCCAATCATTCAGGCGATCCCGCGCGACCATCACCTGTCCGACGATCTCGCCGGCGGTGAGATTGCGGACCAGACGCTGGGTGCCGGTGTGGCAGAAGGCGCAGTTCAGCGTGCAGCCGACCTGCGAGGAGACGCAGAGCGTGCCGCGGTCGGTCTCGGGGATGTAGACGCACTCGACCTCGTGCGCCTTCTCGACATTGTCGCCGCTCGGCAGCCGCAGCAGCCATTTCCGCGTGCCGTCGTTGGAGATCTGCTCGGCCACGACCTCGGGCCGGTCGACCGTGAAATGCTGGGCGAGCTCGGCGCGAATGCCCTTCGAGATCGAGGTCATCTCGTCAAAACTCTGGGCGCCGCGGAAATAGAGCCAGTGCCACAGCTGCTGCACGCGCATCTTGCGCTGTGCCGGCGCGACGCCGATCTCGCCGAGACGATCGGCAAGCTCGGTGCGCGACAGACCGATCAGCGACGGTTTTGCCGGCGGCACATAGGTTTCGAGCGGAGTCTTCTCCACCAATGTTGCGTTGTGCGGCTCGGTCATCGGTTGCCTGAGATTGCTGCTGTCTCGTCATGGCCGGGCTTGTCCCGGGCATCCACGTTCTTTCCCGCCCGGAGCCAGCGCGTGGATGGCCGGGACAAGCCCGGCCATGACGGCAGCACCTTTGGGATACCCCTATATAGCAACCGGAACAGCCGATTGCGACCTTATCGCCCGCAGCCTTAACGCCGCCGGCTCACCGCCTGCAGTCCTGGGCGATCTTATCGAGCGCCTGGGCGAGGCCCTTCAGCGAGAAGGTGTCGGTCGTCTCGGTGCCCTTGGCCGAGACGCCCTTGACCACGAGATCGGCGGATTTGCGCATGGCTTCGACCATCCGCTCCTCCTCGGCCGCGTTCTTGATCCAGAGGCCGTCGCCCTGCGTATACATGGCGAAAGCAGCGCCGCCGACCTCGACCGTCGATTCCGAGCCTGGTTTCAGCGCATAGCCGATCATGACCGAGACTTCGTTATTGACCTTCTCGGCCGGCCGGGTCGACACGAACGCATAGGCGGGATCGCGCGGCCGGTTCGGCGGGTTGGTCTTCGACGACGAGGGCTTGGCCAGCGCGAAGCAGACCTTCTTGCCGTTGGGCGTGGCCGAATAGGCGCCCCAGGTGCCGAACTGGCCGATCAGGGTTGGTTCCGCGCCGCCCGCAACCGCCGCGGTCGGGGCGGCCGGTTTGCTCTCTGGCTTCGCAGCCGTCTTTGCGTGGGTGTTGGCGGTTGTACTGGCCGCCGGCGCGGCCGGTTTCGGTGTCGCCTTCGGCGCTGGTTGCGCCGTCTGCGCCCGCGCGAGATCGGCGATCCCGCACGTCATCATGCCGATCATCAAAACGAAAGCTAGCACCCGCCACATGCTGGAGTGGTTCCCTCAATATTGTGACTGGAAGATGGCCCGGCCGCGTTTTGTCCCCGGGCAGGGATAGCCGCGAAAGTCCAATTTGGGAAGGTAGTTAGCAGGTTTGTTAGCACTAGGCCTTGGATCGCGCGGCGCGCTGGGCGGCCCACTGCGCCTCGCTCCAGCCGAGCAGGTCCTCGGCCCCGGAACTGCGCAAATGCGCGCCGCCGTCGATCACCACCATCTCGCCATTGATATAGCCGGCCCGGTCCGAGATCAGGAAGCTGGCGAGATCGGCAAGTTCGCCGTGCTCGCCGGTGCGGCCGAGCGGGTTGCGCGCAGTCCAACCTTCATCGCGGCCCTCGGGGCGGAGTTGCCCGGATGCGCCGGCGGTCGGGAACGGTCCGGGCGCGATGGCGACGGTGCGGATGCCCTTAGGCCCCCATTCCACGGCGAGACTTTTGGTCATCGCCAGCACCGCCGACTTCGCCATCGCCGACGGCACGGTGAAGGCGCGGCCGGTGATGGTCGAGGTCGAGAGGATCGACAGCACGACGCCGCCATGCTTGCCCTCGATCCAGCGCCTGCCGGCGGCGAGCGTGCAATACATCGCGCCGTGCAGTGTGGGCGCGAGGATCGCGTCCGCCGCGCGAAAGGAGAGATGCTCGCTCTGCGCGATGAAGGTCGCGGCGGCGTTGTTAACGAGGATATCGAGCGGCGCTTCGCGCCAGATCTGATCCATCATGTTGTCGACGGCGGCACCGTCGCGGATATCGCAGGCGATGGTCGTGACCTTGCCGCCGGCCTCTTCGCGCATCTCACTCGCCGTTGCGTCGAGCCGATCGAGCTTGCGGCCGCAGATCACGAGCTCGGCGCCGAGCGCGAGGAAGCGACGGCCCATCGCAGCGCCGAGGCCCGAGCCGCCGCCAGTGACGAGGATGCGTTTGTCCTTGAGCAGGCTTGTTTCAAACATCGTTTGAATCCTCTTTCCTTCTCGCTCCGTCATTGCGAGCACAGCGAAGCAATCCAGACTATTTCCGCCGCACGGACCCTGGATTGCTTCGCTGCGCTCGCAATGACGTGAGGATAGGCCGGCGCGTCGCTTTGGCAAAGAAACCGGATTGTCGCCCGTGCCTAAATCCGGCAAAACCGGGCCAACTATAATTCCACTCGAAACGCCCAGGTGCCGCCATGAAAGCCATCCTCTGCTCGCAATATTGCCAGCCCGACGATCTCGTTCTGGCCGACGTGCCGGATCCGGTGGCAGGGCCCGGCGAAGCCGTGATCGCGATCAAGGCGGCGGCGTTGAACTTCTTCGACATCCTGATGATCCAGGGCAAGTATCAGATTAAGCCGCCGTTCCCATTCTCGCCGGCCGCCGAAGTCGCCGGCGTGATCGAGAGCATCGGCGCTGGCGTGACTGACCTGAAGGTTGGCGATCGCGTCGTCGCCTCCTGCGGCCACAACGGCGCACGCGAGAAGATCGCGCTGCCGGCGGCATCGATCGTGAAGATCCCCGACAATCTCGACTATGATCGCGCGGCCGGCATCATCATCATCTACGGCACTGCGCTGCATGCGCTGGAAGATCGCGCGAGCCCGAAGCCCGGCGAAACACTCGCGGTGCTGGGCGCAGCCGGCGGCACCGGCCTTGCTGCCTGCGAGCTCGGCAAGCTGATGGGCCTGAAGGTGATTGCCTGCGCTTCGTCGGACGAGAAGCTCGAATTCGCCAGGGCGCACGGCGCAGAGCTGACGCTCAATTACGCCAAGGAAGACTTGAAGGAAGGCTTGCGCAAGCTCACCGATGGCAAAGGCGTCGACATCATCTTCGATCCCGTGGGCGGCGCCTATGCCGAGCAGGCGCTGCGCTCGATCGCCTGGGAAGGCCGCTTCCTCGTGATCGGCTTTGCCGCCGGCGACATTCCGAAGATGCCGCTGAACCTCGCACTGCTGAAGGGCTGCGACATCCGCGGCGTGTTCTGGGGTGCCTGGACCCGGCTCAACCCGGCCAAGAACCGCGCCAATCTGGAGAAGCTCGTGAAGTGGACGGCCGAAGGCAAGATCTCATCGCATGTCGACCGCACCTTCCCGCTGGCCCAGACCGCGGACGCGTTGAAGGTGCTCGCGGGACGTCAGGCGATGGGAAAGGTGATTTTGCACCCGTGATGACAGTGTCATCACGAGGCTGTTTCGACACACTCAACTGTCATCGCCCGGCTTGACCGGGCGATCCAGTTACTCCGAGACGATTGCGATTGATCGATAGGTCGCGGCGACTCGATGCTCAGGTCAAGCCTGGGCATGACAGCTGAGTTGATGGCACTCCGCGCGCACGTCGCCACTTGGTAAGGTCTCCTCAACCACCGCTGGCAAAATTGCGGTGCATTCCGCAACCTCGCCCGAATCAAACCCAAATTTTTCCCGATTCGCCCCAATCGCCGTCGCTTTTTGGACTGATTCAAACTGCGATTTACCGGTTCCAGTTTGCTGGGCGCTCCTGGACAACAACAAAAAAACTGAAACCGGTATGCCCCGCGTCGTGTCAGTCTTGGGGAGCATCACCATGGAGACGACGGCCTTCCGTGCGTCCAGGGAATCGAGGGCATTCGATTCCGATCAAGCCGCATCACATCCGTCCACCGCATCCTACATCCGTGCGCGCGCCGCACGGCTCGATCTGTCGCCGGACGATCCAATACCACTGTTCCTGTCCGATCCGCTCGGTGCCCCGGACCCGGACGAATATACCCCGCTGGAATTGCGTCCCCGGGTCAGAATTGTCCCGCGTGTTCTTGCGGGCGTTCTGGCAGCCGTTCTCGTCGCATCCACCCTGGCAGTTCTGGCCGCGCTGTTTCAGTCCGACCTTCGCGGCATCTTCGATGCCGGTGGCTCGGTGGGTGTCGCGCTGGAGCAGGTGGTGGCCTCGGCCAACGCGCTGGCCGTACCGCAGAACCCGCGCAAGGATCCGGCGCACGTGACCGACGCAAGGCTGGCGAGCGCTGACGCGCAGGATTTCCCTGCACCGTCAACGCCGAGCCGCGAAGCGATCGCGACCGCCTATCAGACCGCGCTGCAAGCCCAGACGCCTGCGCCTCTGCCCGCGCCCGTCGCGCCGCCACCTGCGCCCTCTCAGCCCGCCAAGACGCTCGACGCCGACACCCTGGCCGGGCTAATGACGCGCGCGAAGAGCCTGTTGGGGGTTGGCGACATTTCTGCAGCCCGCCTGCTGCTCGAACGCGCGGCCAATGCACAGGATGCCACGGCGGCGTTCCTGCTGGCTCAAACCTATGACCCGGCCGTGCTGGGCACCAGCGACGCGCGGCGCATCGCTGCCGACGCGACCGCCGCGCGCGAGTGGTACCAGAAGGCCGCGGCACTCGGATCGACGGAGGCGCGGCAGCGCCTTGTCCAGCTTCAGAACTAGTAATTTAATTTTTAGAGGACATCATGCGTAACGCTTTGGGAATGGCGCTTGCCGCCATCATGACGATCTGTGCCTTTGCGGCACGCGCTGACCAGACCGAGTACGATCCGGCCAAGGTCTCGGACGGCCTGAAGGCCATCTTCCAGTTCGGCTCGAGCTCGACCAAGCAGGCGTTGAACGCCAACACGGTGACGCTGATCACCGGCACGATCGGCGGCACCTATGTGCAATTCGGCGCCGACCTCGCTTCCGTGCTCGACGACGGCAACAAGATCCGCGTGCTGCCGATCGTCGGCCGCGGCTCGGTGCAGAGCGTCGCCGACATCTTGTTCCTGCAAGGTGTCGATCTCGGCATCGTGCGCGCCGACACGCTCGACTATCTCGAGCGCAAGGGTTTTGCCAAGGACATCAAGAAGCAGTTCACCTATGTCACGAAGCTCTACAATGAGGAGATGCAGGTGATCGCGCCGAGATCGGTCGCGACACTCAAAGACCTCGAAGGCAAGACGGTGAGCGTGGACCTGCCGAACGGCGGTACCTTCGTCACGGCGCTCACCGTGTTCGAGCGGCTCGGCATCAAGGCGAAATTCGTCTATGTCGAGCAGCGCATCGCGATGGAGAAGCTGAAGGCCGGCGAGATCGACGCCGTCATCGTGGTCGGCGGCAAGCCGTACAAGTCGGTCTCGACCTTCGGCAATGACGGCCGCTTCCATCTCGCAAGGGTCGACTATGCAAAGCCGCTCCAGAGCGACTATCTGCCGGCAACGCTGACCGCCAAGGACTATCCGAACCTGATCAAGGAAGGCGAGAGCGTGGACACCATTGCAGTCCCTGCGGTGCTTGCGGCTTACAATTGGGCACCCAACACCGAGCGCTATCGCAAGCTTGCGTTGTTCGTGGACGCGTTCTTCACGAAATTTCCGTCGCTGCAGAACCCGCCCTTCCATCCCAAGTGGAAGGAGGTCTCGCTCGCGGCGCCGCTGTCGGGCTGGAACAGATTGCCGGTGGCGCAGCAATGGCTCGACAAGCACGGCGTCGAGCCGGTGACGCGCCAGCGCTTCGAAGCGTTCCTGAAGCAGAGCCCGGCGGCCGCGCAGGTATCCGATGCGGACAAGGAAGCGCTGTTCAAGCAATTCCAGGCTTGGGACGCAGCGAACGCGCGGGCGGGGGAAAAGAAGTAGTGGCGCCGTCACTCCTCTCGGTGTCGCCGGAGGATATGGCGGCGGCGCGCTGTCAACAACGCTTACTCCTCCGCCTCTTCCACACCGCGCTTCAGTGCGGCACGGGCAGCCTCGCGGTGCTCGTTCGTGATGTGGCCGGCGACCATGCGGATGGCGGTGGCGAGCACGGCGGCATCATCGGCGAAACCGAGGACCGGCATCACATCAGCGACGAAGTCGAATGGCAGGATGAAATAGGCGATCGCGCCGAGCAGCGAGGCCTGAACATGGCGCGGCGTCTGCCGGTCGAAGGCGCAGTAATAGGCGGCGAGCAGGTCTTCGGCGAACGGCAGTTGCGCGGCGACGCGCTTCAGCTTGCGCCAGAAGCGGCGGCGAACGCCCTCCCGGTCTTGCGCGAGCCGATCGGCGGGCTCAAAGCCGACGCTGTGTTCGGCAGCCATGCTCGAAAACTCCCCGTTCAGGCCGAGCGGCGGATCGCCACGTTGCCTGCTGATCACAAGATGGGGATGAGCCTGCGGCCTGCAAGACGTCAGCCAAGTGTCAGTCAAGTGTCAGCCAGCTGTCAGCCGGCGATGGCGTTCATCGCCTTGGCCAGCTCGATGTCGCGCGCGGTGACGCCGCCGGCGTCATGGGTCGACAGCACCACCTCCACCGTCTTGTAGACGTTGCGCCATTCGGGATGGTGATCCATCTTCTCGGCGACCAGCGCCGCACGGGTCATGAAGCCGAAGGCCTGGTTGAAATCCTTGAAGACAAAAGTCTTCCCGATGGCGTCGCGGCCGGAAATCTCGCCCCAGCCCGGTATGCCGCCCAGCGCCTGCTTGCGCGCCTCCGCCGATAGCCGCTCTGCCATGATCGCCTCCGTCATTCAGGGGAACTTTACCCTAACACCGTGCCGGCGGCTCGGTTCATGCGGGATTTCGTCCATCCGCTAACCATGACGGAGATGTAACCCCTCCGGACAAGAAATTTGCTACAATTGCCGGCGTAAATCGCCGGCCAAGATGAAACTGAGCCTGAAGCGCCTGTTTGGGAGATCGATGACCGGGGGATTGAACCTGGCCGAAACGCCCTCTCCGCCTTCGCCGCGATCCGCGGCGCGGAAGACCGCGCTCGTGTCTCTGGCGCTCGTGCTTGCGATCATCGGTGCGCTCGCCGGCGGTTACTACTTCGCGATGCGGCCGGTGACGCTGAAGATCGCGGTTGGTCCCGCCAACAGCGATGACGTCAAGGTCGTGCAGGCGCTGACCCAGGCTTTCACGCAGAACAAGAGCCAGGTGCGGCTACGCCCGATCCAGACCGACGGCGCCACCGCCAGCGCCAATGCCCTCGCGGAAGGCAAGGTCGATCTTGCCATCGTGCGCGGCGACCTCGACGTGCCGAAGAACGCACAGGCGGTCGCGACGCTGCGCAAGAACGTCGTGGTGCTGTGGTCCGTCCCGGGCAAGGGCAAGAAGAAGGGCGCCAAGATCACCAAGATCGCACAGCTCGCCGGCCATCGCATTGGCGTCATCGGTCGCACCCAGGCCAATGTCAATCTGCTCAAGGTGATCCTCCAGCAATACGGCGTCGATCCCGCCAAGGTCGAGATCGTGCAATTCCCGGCCAACGAGGTTGCCGAGGCGATCAAGGCGCAGAAAGCCGACATCTACCTCGCGGCCGGTCCCGTCAACAGCAAGATCACGGGGGACGCGATCGCGGCATCGGTCAGGGAGGGCGGCACGCCGACCTTCCTCGCCATCGATTCCGCCGACGCGATCGCGCAGAACCATCCGGTCTACGAATCCTCGGAGATTCCCGCAGGCACTTACGGCGGCTCGCCCGATCGTCCGGACGAAGAGGTCAAGACGATCAGCTTCGCGCACCACATCGTGGCGCGCAAAGGTGTGTCCGAAACCACCATCGCGGCGTTCACGCGCCAGCTCTTCGCCGTGCGCCAGCAACTGGTGGCGGAATTCCCGCTGGCAGCGAAGATCGAGACACCCGACACCGACAAGGATGCAGTGATCCCCGTGCATCCCGGCGCCGCCGCCTTCGTCGACGGCGAGGAAAAGACCTTTCTCGACAAATACAGCGATTACATCTGGTGGAGCCTGATGGCGCTCTCCGCCATGGGCTCGATCGGCGCCTGGTTTGCGGGCTACCTGAAGAAGGACGAGCGCGACAACAACAGCCATCTGCGCGACCGCCTGCTCGACATGATCGCAGCAGCACGCAAGAGCGAGACCACCGAGGAGCTCGATCAGATGCAAACCGAGGCCGACGAGATTTTGCGCGATACGCTGCGCTGCTTCGATCACGGCGCGATCGAGGAAGCTGCGCTCACCGCGTTCAACATCGCACTCGACCAGTTCCATGCCGCCGTTGCCGACCGCAAGGCGGTGCTGTTCAGCCTGCCGCAGAACCTGCAGCGCGCGGGCGCGCAGTTCAGAGCCGCCGGCAACGCGTAGCGCCTGCGCGTTATTGCTGCGTCACATTGTCTCAATATAGGTTCACATCATTCAGGGGCGCGCAACGCGCAAGCCCGAAAACCACGTCCCGCATCCGCGACGGGAATGGATTCCGGACTCGCGCCTGATGGCGCGCTCCGGAATGACGAGTCTTCCCGTGACCCCAGTTCGAAATCATCCTCCATGAACATCAAATTCTCCCGCCGCCGTTTCCTCACCACCAGCGCCGGCGCGCTTGGCGCGGTCGCGATGCCTTACCTGTCGCGCGCGGCCGACCGGCCTGCGGTCACCCACGGCGTGCAATCGGGCGACGTCACCGTCGACGGCGGCGTGGTCTGGGCGCGCACCGACCGGCCGGCGCAGATGCTGGTCGAGGTGGCGACGACGGAGTCGTTCAGGGATGCCCGCGCGCTGCCGCCGATCGCGGCGCTGCCCGAGAGCGACTTCACCGCAAAAATGCTGATCGAGAACCTGCCGGGCGGCCAGGACATCTTTTATCGCGTCCGCTTCCGCGATCTCTCGCACAGCGCGGTCGAGGGCGAGCCGGTGACCGGCCGCTTCCGCACCGCGCCCGCCGACCGTCGCGACGTCAGTTTCGTCTGGGGTGGCGATGTCGCCGGCCAGGGCTGGGGCATCAACCCCGACGACGGCGGCATGTTCACCTTCGCCGCGATGCGCAAGCACCGCCCGGATTTCTTCCTGCACTCGGGCGACACGATCTACGCCGACAGTCCGATTCAATCCGAGGTGAAGCTCACCGACGGCAAGATCTGGAAGAACGTCACTATCCCCGAAAAGGCCAAGGTCGCCGAGACGCTGGACGAGTTCCGCGCCGCGCACAAATACAATCTGACCGACGACAATCTCCGTGCCTTCAATGGGGAAGTGCCGATCTTCGTGCAGTGGGACGACCACGAAGTGACCAACAACTGGTCGCTCTCGAAGGAGCTACCGGCGACCTACAAGGAGCGCAACATCGCGCTGCTCGCGGCCCGCGCGGGTCGCGCCTTCCACGAAATGTATCCGATGCGCGAGAGCATCACTGAGCCGGGCCGGGTCTATCGCCAGATCGCTTACGGTCCGCATCTCGACGTGTTCGTGCTCGACGAGCGCAGCTATCGCGGCCCGAACGGCGCCAATCTCGATACCGCTTACGGACCGGCCAGCTACTTCCTCGGACCCGACCAGATCGCCTGGCTCAAGCGCGGTCTGCTCAACTCGCGTGCGACCTGGAAAGTGATCGCCTCCGACATGCCACTCAGCCTCATCGTATCGGACACGCCAAAGGGCGGCTCGGAGGCAGTCGCGCAAGGCGACGGCCCCGTGCGCGGCCGCGAGCTCGAGATCGCGGACATCCTGCGCTTCATCAAGATGGCGCCGATCAGCAACACGGTATGGCTGACCGCGGACGTGCACTACGCCGCCGCGCATTATTACGATCCGAACAAGGCGCAATTCCAGGATTTCGAGCCGTTCTGGGAATTCGTCTCGGGTCCGCTGCACGCGGGCACGTTCGGTCCGAACGCGCTCGACAACACCTTTGGACCCGAGGTCCGCTTCGTCAAGGCTCCGGGCAAGGACAACCAGAATCTGCCGCCGTCAGCCGGCATGCAGTTCTTCGGTCACGTCAAGATCGACGGCGCTTCCGGCCAGATGACGGTGACACTGCGCGACCGCGCCGACGTCGCGCTGTGGTCGACCACGCTCGATCCGAAACAGGCCTAATGGCTAGAGCAGGATGAATTTGGTTGAATCGATGTTCACCTCTCCCGTAGGGAGAGGACACAAGAATGCACGGCGCACTATTTTGAACGTGATCGTGCTATGCTCTCCCCTGCATGAGCGGGGCTTTCCTTCACACCGTCTTTGACATCGCGGCGTGGCTGGCGGCGGCAGCTGCCGTCTACTGGCTGTCGCGACGACGCCTGGAATTTCCCGCGCAATCTTTCGCGCTGCCCTATGTCGCCGCCCTGGTGTTCGGTGCGGGCCTCGGTGCTTATTTGTTCGGGTCGGTCAATCTGTGGCTGTCGGGCCAGAGCGGCATTGCGCGCTCGGTCGAGGGTGCGCTCGCCGGCGGCATCGTGGCGATCGAGCTCTACAAATGGTCCGCGGGCATCGCTGTACGAACCGGCGCCCGTTTTGCCTTGCCGCTGGCGCTCGGGATCGCGGTCGGGCGGCTCGGCTGCTACTTCGCAGGCCTCGACGATTTCACTTACGGCACGCCGACGGGGCTGCCCTTCGGGCATGATTTCGGCGATGGCATCCTTCGCCATCCGGTGCAGCTCTACGAGAGCGCCGCCATGGGCGTGTTCGCGCTTCTCTATGCGCTGGCGGTCTTGAACCGAAACGGTTTTGTGGTCACCAATGGTTTCTATCTTGTCCTCGTCTATTATGGAGCACAGCGCTTCCTGTGGGAATTCCTCAAGCCCTATGGCACGCTGATCGGCCCCTTCACGCTGTTTCACCTGCTGTCGCTGTCCATCCTGCTCTACGCCGCCTTCATGCTGGCGACAGCGCCCAAAGCGAGATCCCGGCATGAACGCGCCGTTGCGTAAGTCGCGTCCCTATATCTTCTGGGGCCAGACTCAGTCTCTCTGCGAGACCTGCCTGGAGCTGGTGCCGACCAAGATCCAGATTCTCGGCAACGAGGTCTGGTACGAAAAACGCTGCAAGCAGCATGGCGTGCAATCGACGCTGGTGTCGACGGACGCTGCCTATTGGCGTCTGTGCAAGGACTTCATCAAGCCCGGCGATCGGCCCCTGCAATTCCAGCAGCGCACGGAATTCGGCTGCCCCTATGATTGCGGCCTGTGCGCCGACCACGAGCAGCATTCCTGCCTAGCACTGATCGAGATCACCGAGCACTGCAATCTCACCTGCCCGGTGTGCTTCGCCGACTCCTCGCCCGCGCGGACGAAATTCACCCCGCTCGCGACGGTCGAGAAGATGCTGGACGCGCTGGTCGCCAGCGAAGGCGAACCCGACCTGGTGCAGATCTCCGGCGGCGAGCCGACGCTGCACCCGGATTTCTTCGAGATCCTGGAGGCCGTGCGCGCCCGCCCGATCCGCCACGTCATGATCAACACCAACGGCCTGCGCATCGCCCGCGAGAAGGATTTCGTGGCGCGGCTCGCCGAGAGCAAGCGCGGGCTGGAGGTCTATCTCCAGTTCGATTCACTGCAGCGCGATGCGCTGATCAATCTGCGCGGCGCGGACCTGCGAAAAATCCGCCAACAGGCGCTGGAGAATCTCGAGCATTACGGCATCTCGACCACGCTGGTCGCGACCATCAAGCGCGGCGTCAACGATGCCGAGATCGGCGACATCGTTCGTCACGCGCTCACCTGGACATGCGTGCGCGGCGTCACGCTGCAACCGGTGCAGGACGCCGGTCGCAACGAGAATTTCGACAAGAATACCGATCGCATCATGCTGTCGGAGATCCGCAAGCGCGTCGTCGAGACCCGCGTGTTCGGCGACAAGGACATGATCCCACTGCCCTGCAACCCCGAAAGCATCTCGATCGGCTATGGCCTGCGCAACGGCGAGAAGGTGCTGCCGCTGACCTCGCTGTTACAGCAGGAGCAGCTCGTCGCCGTGATGCCGAACACGATAAGCCCGGAGAAATATCCGATGCTGCGGGAGAAATTCGTCGATCTGTTCTCGCTGTCCTCGGGGCCGCTGAACACCAGCGAGCGGGTCTGCGAACTCTTGTGCTGCCTGCCGAGCTTCGAGGTGCCGCAAGGCCTCACCTACGAGAACGTCTTCCGCGTCACCATCGTGCAGTTTCTCGATCGCTTCAATTTCTGCGTCGGCAACGTCAAGCGCAGCTGCATCCATTTCGTGACGGAGCAGGGGGCGATCATTCCGTTCGACACCTACAATCTGTTCTACCGCAACGGCGCAATCGGTCGTATCCGCGCCGGGCTCGAAGGGCAGACCTATCGCGAGGCAAGGCAGGGCGAGGAGGCACCACGATGAGCGATACGCCACCACCGGTTCTGCCCCCCGTCCCGACGCCCGTTGAGCCACGCAGCGGCTGCCTCACCGCGTTCATGGTGATTTCAGGGGTGATCCTGCTGCTTCCGGGTCTCTGCGCCTTGCTCTTCGGCGGAGCTTCGGTGATCGACGGGGGCAAGATCGACTCGGACATCGCGCCGCTGGTCTTCCTGGGACTGGTCGTCGGCATCGGAGGCGTCGTCCTGATCTGGGCGGCCATCAGGGGGCGAAAGGCCCCCGCCCACCCTGGGACCCAGCCCTAACCCCCGGAGATTCCCGGACAAAATTCAGTCAACCAACGGCCAAAGAACACATTGTTTTTTGGCGTTTTTTGCATATATTGCGCCGCAACGCGTAGGGCGCCCGGTCTGATATGGCCGGGCTTCCTTTTTGGGCGGCGAGCGCCCGTTTCCAGTCTTCCAGCGTTGTTTCGAGAAGAGGTCCCGGTCCGACCGGCGAGATCGCGCTTAACCCATTGTTCGAACGCAAAGAAGCTCACTCATGAACCTCCGCAACGTCGCCATCATCGCCCACGTCGACCACGGCAAGACGACCCTGGTCGACCGCCTCCTGCAGCAGTCCGGCACGTTCCGCGAGAACCAGAAGGTGACCGAACGCGCCATGGACTCCAACGATCTGGAGCGCGAGCGCGGCATCACCATCCTGGCCAAGGCGGCCTCGGTGCAGTGGAAGGACACCCGCGTCAACATCGTCGACACCCCCGGCCACGCCGATTTCGGCGGTGAGGTCGAGCGCATCCTGAACATGGTGGACGGCGCGCTGGTGCTGGTGGACGCCGCCGAAGGCCCGCTGCCGCAGACCAAGTTCGTGGTCTCCAAGGCGCTCAAGGTCGGCCTGAAGCCGATCGTCGTCATCAACAAGGTCGACCGTCCCGACGCGCGCCCGACCGAGGTCATCAACGAGGTGTTCGACCTGTTCGCGGCGCTCGATGCCAGCGAGGAGCAGCTCGACTTCCCGATCCTCTACGGGTCGGCCAAGCAGGGCTGGATGGCCGAGAGCCCCGAGGGTCCGAAGGACAAGGGCATGGAGCCGCTGTTCGACCTGATCCTGCGCCACGTCGCGCCGCCGAAGGTCGAGGAAGGTCCGTTCAAGATGATCGGCACCATCCTGGAGGCCAACCCCTATCTCGGCCGCATCATCACCGGCCGCATTTCTTCCGGCGTGCTGAAGCCGAACCAGCAGGTCAAGGTGCTCAACGCCGACGGCAAGCTGGTCGAATCCGGGCGCATCACCAAGATCCTGGCGTTCCGTGGTCTTGAGCGTACCCCGCTCGATGAAGCCGAAGCCGGCGACATCGTCGCGATTGCGGGTCTGACCAAGGGCACCGTTGCCGACACCTTCTGCGATCCGACCGTCGAAGTGCCGCTGCCGGCGCAGCCGATCGATCCGCCGACCGTGTCGATGTCCTTCATCGTCAACAACTCTCCGCTCGCCGGCACCGAAGGCGATAAGGTGACGAGCCGCATGATCCGCGACCGTCTCTTGCGCGAAGCCGAGGGCAATGTCGCGCTACGCGTCGTCGAATCCGCCGACAAGGACGCGATGGAAGTCTCGGGCCGCGGCGAATTACAGCTTGCGATCCTGATCGAGACCATGCGCCGCGAGGGTTTCGAACTCTCGGTGTCGCGCCCGCGCGTCGTGTTCCAGAAGGACGAAGCGACCGGCGCCACCATGGAGCCGATCGAGGAGGTCGTGATCGACGTCGACGAGGAGCATTCCGGCGTCGTCGTGCAGAAGATGAGTGAGCGCAAGGCCGAGTTGATCGAGATGAAGCCGTCGGGCGGCAACCGCCAGCGCCTGGTGTTCTACGCGCCGACCCGCGGCCTGATCGGCTATCAGGGCGAGTTGCTCACCGACACCCGCGGCACCGCGATCATGAACCGCCTGTTCCACGGCTATGCCCCGTACAAGGGCGAGATCCAGGGCCGCCGCAATGGTGTCCTGATCTCCAACGATCAGGGCGATGCCGTGGCCTACGCCATGTTCAAGCTGGAAGACCGCGGCCCGATGATGATCGAGCCGGGCTGGAAGGTCTATCGCGGCATGATCGTCGGCGAGCACACCCGCGACAACGATCTCGAGATCAACGTGCTCAAGGGCAAGCAGCTCACCAATATCCGCACGACATCCAAGGACGAAGCGGTGCGCCTGACCCCGCCGATCCGCATGACCCTGGAAAAGGCGCTCGCCTATATCGAGGACGACGAGCTCGTCGAGGTCACGCCGAAATCGATCCGCCTGCGCAAGAAGCACCTCGACCCGAACGAGCGCAAGCGCGCGGAGAAGGCCAAGGAAGCGGTGGCGTAAGCTGCCGCACGCCGCAGTGCCGTAGGGTGGGCAAAGCGAAGCGTGCCCACCACTTGAAATCGCGGTCGACAATGGTGGGCACGGCGCAAGAGCGCCTTTGCCCACCCTACGAAACTATCTCTAGAATGCTGAATCACCCGCTCCAGTACGCAATTGCGCAACAAGGCGGGTGATGACGGCCATGCTTGCGGCGGCTTCAGCACACCCGGCGAACGTGCTAGAGCCCGCGCATGACCTCCCTCCCCTCCTCCGTCGACGTCGCGATCATCGGCGCCGGTGCCGCCGGCCTCGGCGCCGCGCACGCGCTGGCGGGCTCCGGCCTTTCCGTGGTCGTGCTGGAGGCGCGTAACCGGCTAGGCGGCCGCGCCTGGACGGTGCAGGCCTCGCCCGAGGTCATCTTCGACGTCGGCTGCGGCTGGCTGCACTCGGCCGATAAGAACTCGTTCGCTCCAATCGCGAAGCAGCTCGGTTTCGAGCTCAACACGGCCCTGCCGCCCTGGCGCGAGCGCGCCTTCGGCAACGCCTTTCCGCAAACCGAGCGCGACGATTTCATGCGCGCGATGGAGGCGTTCTACGAGCGCCTCTGGCAGGCCGCGCAAAAGAGCAAGGACGAACCCGCGAGCCTGAGCCTCGAGCCGGGCAACCGTTGGAATCCGATGATCGACGCGGTCTCGACCTACGTCAATGGCTGCGAATTGGAGGACATGTCGACGCTGGACTGGGACGCCTATGAGGACAGTGACCTCAACTGGCGCGTCCGCCGCGGCTATGGCGCGCTGATCGCCGCCTATGGCGCGCCGGTCACGGTGGCCCTGAGCTGCAACGTTACATTGGTCGATCATTCCGGTCAGCGCATCCGGCTCGAAACATCGCGGGGCACGCTGACCGCGGACAAGGTGATCGTCACCGTCCCGACCAATCTGATCGCCGACGAGACGATCCGCTTTTCACCACCGTTGCCGACCAAGATCGATGCAGCCGCAGGCCTGCCGCTCGGCGTCGACGACAAGGTGACGCTGGCGCTCGATAGCGCCGAAGCCTTCCCGACCGAAGGTAATCTGCGCGGCGCCACCATGCGCACCGAGATGGGCACCTACCACATCCGCCCGTTCGGCCAGCCCTGCATCGAAGGCTTTTTCGGCGGCAGCTTTGCGCGCGAGCTGGAAGACGCGGGCGAAGGCGCCATTGCCGCGCAGAGCATCGACGAGATCGCGGGCCTTGTCGGCAACGACATCAGGCGCAAGCTGAGGCCGCTGTATGAATCGCGCTGGGCGCGCGATCCCTTCGCCAGAGGCGCCTATTCGCATGCGCTGCCGGGGCACGCCGGGGATCGTGCTGTGCTGGCTGCGCCGGTGGAAGGGCGACTGTTCTTCGCGGGAGAAGCGACGTCGCCGAATTTCTTCACGACGGCGCATGGGGCGCGGGACAGCGGGGAGCGCGCGGCCAACGAGGCGCTCGCGGCCCTTCGCAAGCCCTAGCTACGACCTCCGTCATTGCGAGCGCAGCAAAGCAATCCAGACTGCCGCCGCGGCAAAATCCTGGATTGCTTCGCTACGCTCGCAATGACGCGTCACTCGATCACCCTCGCCCGCAAATCGGCATCGGGCACGAAGCAGGTGTCATACTTGCCGAAGATGCGATAGCGGTTGCGTGCGACGAGGCTGTAGACGGGGTCTCTTAAGAGTCTCGGCACGGCGAACAACGCGCGCACCCAGCCCCAGCCGGGGAGCAGCGACAACACGGTCAGCGCGGCGTCCGACTTCATGAACACCTCGCCGCCATGGACTAGGGCGTTGGTATCGGGATCATCGGGGTCGATACCAAACGTTCGCGCGAGCCGTTTCTCGTAGTCCGACTGGATCGGCGTGAAGCGAAACCGCTTCGCCGTGTCGCGGGTCGCCACGAAGCGAACCCAGCGCGAGCAGAAGATGCAGACGCCGTCATACAGGATCACGTTGTCGTCGGGCCATTTGCTCATCAGCGATTATCCAGCGTCAAGAGAGCCACAAGCATTAGCACGATCGCCGGCCCGGTCTTCACCAGTGCGCCGAGCGGCTCTATCCAAAGATCGGGCGTGAGGATGGCTGCACCCACCATGTAGCCCAGCGAGGCGACGATGCCTGCAACGAGCCCGATCGCCGCGGTGCGGCGGAAGGCGATCAGCACGCCGATGCTCATATCCATCAGGCTGGTGCCGATGGTGATGGGATCGACCAGCGCAGGCGGAAAGTTATGCGCGGTCAGGATGCCGGCGGCGGCACGATAGGACACAAACAGTGCGATGAAGCCCGAGACGAGCCAGAATGCGACCAGGCTTGCGAAGATCAGCGCCTTGATCAGGAACAGCCGCGCGAACCATTTGTCCTGGATACTTGCCGGATGGCGACCGATCGTCTCAGCCAATGTCTTCGGCGCGATGCCCGTGGCTGCGATCCACGCCGAGGGATCGCCGGTCACGCCACGGCGCAGCTCGGCAATGGCCGTGGAACGCAGCGGTGGCATCCAGCCAAGATGATTGGCAAAATCGCCGATTTTGGCGCCGAGATCGAGCAGGAAGGCCGGCATCACGAGACGCCGCCAGGTGGCCGTGCCGAACGCGTGGCGAAACTGCTTGATGACTCCGGCTATCGTGACCGGCTCTGCCTGCATCAGGTCCCAGCTCACGGCTTTCAAGGAGGTGTCGTCGATGTCGCGCGCAGCGAGCCAGGCGATGGTGGCGGCGATGTCCTCGACCGCGACGGGCTGGAAGAGCGTCGCCATTTCCTTGTCCGGCAGGTCGAGCGGAAAAGCGGCCAGCGCACGCAGCATGGCGCTGCCGCCATAGGCTGACGGCGCAACCAGGAAGCCCGGTCGCAGGATGGCATGGGGAATGCCGGAGGCCGCGATCAAACGCTCGGCGTCGCGTTTGGTCGTTGCGAAGGCGGTGCGATCCGCCTCCACCACGCCAGGGATCGAGATGTGCACCAGACGGATCGCACGGCCGCTATCGCCAATTGCCTGAAGCAGGCGCGCGACGAAATCACGATGCACGGCATTTGTGTCGCTGCCGGGCCTGTCCTGGAGCACGCCGAGGCAGTTCACGACGACATCGACGGCATGCTCGGTGAGCACTCGCGCCAGCGCAGCCGCATCCAGGATGAGGACCGGCAGCTCGATGTCCTGCGCGCTCATCTGCTGCGCCGGCGACAGCTTACGTGCCACGCCGACAACACGAAGGCCACGCGCACGCAGATCGTCGGTGACGAAGCGGCCGATCAGGCCGGAGGCGCCGAACAGCAAGATGGTTCGCTTACTCATTGCGCCCCTCAAAACGGTTTTGCGATCATCAGCCAGAGGATCAGCATCGTCGCGCCGAAGCCGGGGAAGCCGAATATGAACCAGCGGCGGAACAGAACGAAATAGCGCTCCGGAAGCGCGTTGCACTGTTCGGCCGCCTTGCGCGCGAGGTCGCGCATCTCGATCTGCATGAAGACGACGGGGACCCAGAACAGGCCCGCGACGGCATACAGCGCTAGCGAAGCCAGGAGCCAGCGCTCAGTGAGCGACGTCGCCGAGAGCATCATCAGCAGGCCACCCGTGACCGGCTGCAGGATCACGGCCGACAGCGTGAAGATCGCATCCGCGATCACGACCACAGCGGCAGTGCGCGCAATGAACTCCGCGTCGTTCGTGCGATGCGCCATCAGCATGAAGAAGGCGATGCCGGTTCCGGTGCCGAGGATGACGATCGCGCCGAGCACATGCAGGAATTTGACCAGGAAATACAGCGTCATGGCTTCTTGGTCGCCACTGGCTTGGGCTGGTTCAGCACACGCGCGAGATCGCCGCTTGCGGCTTTGACGCCGGCTTCGGTTTCGATCATCCAATGCCCCTCGCTGCCGACGCCCGGCAGGGTGCGGAAGTCGACCTCGCCGCCAGCGCCGCGAAACGCCTCGACCAGCTTTTGCGAAAACGCCGGCGCGAAGTAACTGTCATTGGTTGCAACGAGCCACGTGACGGGAATGCGCGCGGCCTTGCCGAATTCGGCTGCGGCCGCAAGCAGCGTGTGCGGCGCGCAGATCGTGTTCGGCTCATCATTGGCATGGCCGCCGCGCCCCGGTGCGAATGCAATGATGGCAGAGACCGCCTTCGGATCGGCGTTGGCCAGCGCCAGCGTGCCCCAGCCGCCGGCGGAATGGCCGAGCACGATCGCGGCGTCTTTGCGGATAAATTCCTGCTTTCGCAAATAGTCCAGCGCGAGCGAGATTTGGTCGGCCGTTGCGCGGGCCGATCGCGCGTAATCCGCCTCGTCGCAGCCGCCCTGGTCCTCGACATAGCGGCCACCGGTGGCGCCATGGCCGAGCCGTTCCGGCACCAGCACGGCAAAGCCGCGCGCGACGAGATACGCCGTGAGCGCGCGATACTCCGGCCGCGGCATTTGCGCGCGACGCAAGCCATTCTGTGTCGAGGCGTGGGCGATGACCGCGAGCCGGAACGGGCCAACGCCGAGGGGGCGAAACAGCAGCGCATGCGCGGCCGTGCCGGTATCCGGCGACGGCAGGCGCCATTCTTGCCGGCGAAACGGTTCGCCCTGCTCTCCCAATGGGCCAAACGTGACCTGAGCGCACAGAGGCGACGCAGCCAGCACGGCCAGCAAAGACAGCAAAGACAGAAGCGCGGGAGTGACGAGGAGCCGCATGAATTGCCAGAGGAGGCGGACACGAACAGCAATGGCCACACTAATAGGAACGAATCACTCCGGGCAGACTTTCTGCGCTGCCATTGCCATTCATTCGTTGCCGCAGCGGGTTTCGCACCGACACATGGCAGGCCACTGCCATTCAAAACGCCGGCTTGTCCTCTTTCGGGACAACGGGGTTGAAATACTGATGCAGAAAGTCCACACGTTAACCGATAATTAACGATAGGTCTTGCCGCCGGCGCGGCGACTTGATTTGATCGCGTCCATGAGCACAACCCTGATCGAGGTCCGGCCGGCCAAAGCCGCAGATGCAACTGCGGTGGCGTCGACCCATGACGAAGCTTGGCGCTCGGCCTATCAGGGCATCATCCCCGGCGCGGAGCTGGAAAAGCTGATCAACCGCCGCGGTCCACAGTGGTGGGACAGCGCGATTCGCAAGGGCAGCCGCGTCAGCGTGCTCGTGTTCGGCGACAAGATCGCAGGCTACGCTAATTACGGCCGCAACCGCGCCCGCAGCCTGCATTTCGACGGCGAGATCTACGAGCTCTATCTGCGCCCGGAATTCCAGGGCCTCGGCTTCGGCCGCCGTCTGTTCGCCGCCGCCCGCCGCGACCTGATGCAGAGCGGCCTGAAGAGCATGGTGGTGTGGGCGCTCTCGGACAACGATCCGGCCACCGAGTTCTACCGTGCCCTGGGCGGCCGGATGGTGGCGCGCTCCTCGGAGCGGTTCGGGCCGAAGTCGCTCGACAAAGTTGCCTTCGCTTGGACCAATTGAGCTGCTGAAACCTGAATCGGCAGCGTTTTCCATCCGTTGATACCGCCTTTTGCGTCGGTGATCGCCGGATTCATTATTTCACAAAAACGCGATGGATCAGCGGGCCAAGCCCGCGTATGACAGCGCCAAAATCGCTGCCGGGCGCGATTTCACCTCGGCAACAACGGAGCCTTGAATGCGTATCGATGCGGTCTCGATCGGGAAGAACGTACCCCACGACGTCAATGTCATCATCGAAGTCCCCGTGGGCGGCGAACCGATCAAATACGAGTTGGATAAGGAGGCCGGCACGCTCGTCGTCGATCGCTTCCTCTATACGCCGATGCGTTACCCCGGGAACTACGGCTTCATCCCGCACACGCTGTCGGATGACGGCGACCCCTGCGACGTGCTGATCATCAACACCCGCGCCATCATTCCCGGTGCCGTCATGAGCGTGCGGCCGGTCGGCGTGCTGTTCATGGAAGACGAAGCCGGCGGCGACGAGAAGATTCTGGCGGTGCCGTCGTCAAAGCTGACGCAGCGCTACGACAAGGTGAAGAGCTATTCCGACCTGCCGGACATCACGCTCCAGCAGATCCAGCACTTCTTCGAGCACTACAAGGATCTCGAGAAGGGCAAGTGGGTGAAGATCCTGCGCTGGGGCGGCCCGGAGGAAGCGCACAAGCTGATCCTCGAAGGCATAGATCGCGAGAAGAAAAAGGCCTGAGCCTTCGGTATCCCGGACAAAAGGTGTGCTCCCTCGCCCCGTTCTTACGGGGAGAAGGTTGGGGTGAGGAACTACCTCCACAAAGACGGTCAGAGTTGGGCTCGCGGAAAGTCCCGCTCACCCGGAATCCGCGCTTCGCGCGAATTCCGACCTCTCCCCGCAAACGGGGAGAGGTGAAGAAAAGCTACACCGCCGGCTTCGGCAGCCCTGCGATCGCGCAGGCGGCGCGCAGCGTGTTCACCAGCAGGCAGGCGACCGTCATCTGACCGACGCCGCCCGGCACCGGCGTGATCGCGCCGGCAACCCCAAGCGCCTCCCGATAGGCGACGTCGCCGACGAGGCGCGTCTTGCCGTCTGCTTTGGGGATGCGGTTGATGCCGACGTCGATCACGGTCGCGCCCGGCTTCAGCCAGTCGCCGCGCACCATCTCCGGCTTGCCGACCGCGGCGTAAACGAGGTCGGCGCGCTTCACGAGGCCGGGCAGGTCGCGCGAGCGCGAATGCGCGATCGTGACCGTGGCGTTCTCGTTCAGCAGCAATTGCACCAACGGGCGGCCGACCAGGTTGGAGCGGCCGATGACGATGGCGTTCATGCCTTCGAGCGAAGCGTGCACGCTTTTGGTCAGGATGATGCAGCCGAGCGGCGTGCAGGGCGACAGCGCCTCAAAACCACCGGCGAGCCGGCCGGCATTGCTCGGATGCAGGCCATCGACATCCTTGGCGGGATCGATGGCGTTGATGACGGCCTCGGTGTTCAGCCCCTTCGGAAGCGGCAGTTGCACCAGAATGCCGTGCACGGCCGGATCGCGGTTGAGCTTTGCGACGAGAGCCAGGAGTTCTGCTTGCGAGACGTCGGCCGGCAGCTTGTGCTCGAACGAGGCCATGCCGGCGCCTTGCGTCTGGGTGTGCTTGGAGCGGACATAGACTTCGCTGGCAGGGTCGTTGCCGACCAGCACCACCGCGAGGCCGGGGACCAGGTTATGCTCGCGTTTGACGCGGGCGACCTCCTCGGCGACGCGGCCGCGAAGCTCCGCGGCAATGACTTTTCCATCGATGATTTTGGCGGTCATGTCAGTTCCTTCAGTCCTTCGATTTAGCCGACACGAGCTGGCGCAGGGTTTCTCCGAGCCGCACGGGGTCGCCGTCGACCGCGATCTGCTTCAACCGCGAGGTAGCTCCCGATAGCAATTTTACGCTGGCCTTGGGCACGCCAAGCGATTTCGCCAGCAGGACCAAGACAGCCTTGTTGGCCTCGCCACCATCGGCAATCGCGCGTACCCGCACCTTGAGCACGCTGCGGCCGTCGGAGAGCTGCTCGATCCCGTCGATGTCGTCGCGGCCGCCGCGCGGCGTCACCCGCAGCGCGATGCTGACGCCTGCGGCAGAGATGCGCCAGGGATCTTTGGCAACCAAGGCGCTCCAGCCCGTTAGATCACGTTCGGGTAGATGTAATACAGGATCACCCGCTCGATGAACATGATCAGCAGAATCAGGATAATCGGCGAGATGTCGAGGCCGCCGAGACTGGGCAGGAAATTGCGAATCGGTGCCAGCAGGGGCTCGGTGATCCGGTACAGGAACTCCGCCACCGCCGAGACGAACTGGTTGCGGGTATTCACCACGTTGAAGGCGATCAGCCAGGACAGGATCGCGGCGGCGATCAGCAGCCAGACGTACAGATCGAGCACGATGATGACGATGTCGAGAACGGCACGCATGGCTTTTGAAAACTCTGGCTTCGGTCGGGATTGACGGCTGTTGCTAGATATCGGTTCCCTCCGACCCAAACAAGGGAAGTCGGCGCCCGGATGGCCAAAACGGGGCTACACCTGTCCTTGACTTGACCTTGGCGGGGACTTAAATGGCGCCCGGTTGTCGGCCGCGTTCACCAGAGCGGCCTGCAAAGGGGCCATAGCTCAGCTGGGAGAGCGCGTCGTTCGCAATGACGAGGTCGGCGGTTCGATCCCGCCTGGCTCCACCAGCCTTCGCAGGCTGCGCCTGCTTCGGCTCGGCAAGCCCTCGCGTAGCGAAGGCTGTCCCGCCATAGCCCGAAGGGCGACGGCGGACCTCTTTCCAAAGTCCCCTACCTCCCCGTAAACCTCGGCGGCCGCTTCTCCATAAAACTCGCCACGCCCTCCCGGAAATCGCTGCCGTTCAGCGCCACCATCATCTCGCGGTTGGCCTCGATCGTCGCTTCCGCCAGGGTCTGGAACGGCACCTCGTAAAGCTGCCGCTTGATCACGGCCATCGCGCTCGGTGAGACGAAATCGGCGAGATCGCGCGCGTAAGCATAGGTCTCCTCGCGGAGTTTTTCCGGCGAGCAGAGCCGGTTCACCAGCCCGATCCGCAGCGCTTCGTCGCTCGACACGCGCCTCGCCGAGAGCAACAGATCCAGCGCATGGGCATGGCCGACGATGCGCGGCAACATCCAGCTGATGCCGTGCTCGGCGATGAGGCCGCGCCGCGCGAAGGCGGTCGTGAACACCGTATTGTCGGCGGCAAAGCGCAGGTCGCAATAGAGCGCGTGGACCAGGCCGATTCCGGCGGTCGCGCCGTTGAGCATGGCGATGACGGGCTTTGCGATCGACGGATAGAAGCCGTAGCGCGTCTGCCAATCCGGCCGGCGGTTCATGTCGAACGGCGGCAGATTCGAGGCGCGCCCGACGTCGTTAGGATCGAGCCCTTTCAGCGCATCCATGTCGGCACCGGCGCAGAAGGCGCGGCCCGCGCCGGTGAGCACGATGACGCGGACATTGTCGTCGGCGCTTGAGGCTTCCATCGCGTGACGCACGTCGCACTCCATCGTCGGCGTCCACGCATTCATGCGGTCCGGGCGATTGAGCGTGATGGTCGCGATCCTGTCGCTCACCTCATAGAGAATGTGTTCATAGGGCATGACGCTCTCCCTTTGCTTGCCGGCGCAATCTCGCGTGCGCGCGTTGCGAACGAGCCTAGCATATAAAGGGATGAGGCAAGGGCTTGCGCGGAGGCGCGATTCACTCGGCGGCTTGCGCCAGCACCGGCCGGCGCGCCAGCCAGCCATTGATGAAGTGATCGAGCCAGGCGCGCTCCGCGAGGTCGTAGACGGCACGATCCGCGAAATGGTGATGCCGCTGCCGCGCTCCGGGCGCGCTGAAGCCGTCATAGCCGCGCGTGGTCCAGCAATGCATCATGGCGTAGGTCACGTCTGGATGAAACTGCACACCGAAGGCGTTGCCGGCACGGAACGCCTGCACCGGAAAATCATCACCTTCCGCGAGCTGCTCGGCACCAACCGGCAGCTCAAATCCCTCGCGATGCCAATGATAGACCTGCGCAGGCCAATCCGGGCAGAGCGCGTGGCCCGCAGCGGTCGGCCTGATCGGGTAATAGCCGATCTGGGTCAGCGCATCCGCATGCGGCGCGACGCGGGCCCCTAGCTGCATCGCGAGCATCTGCGCGCCGAGGCAGATGCCAAGGAACGGACGCTGCTCACGGAGCGGAATTTCGATCCAGTCGATCTCGCAGCGGATGTAGTCGTCGGAATCATTGGCGCTCATCGGGCCGCCGAAGAACACGGCGCCGGCATGCTGATCGAGCGTCTCGGGCAGGGGATCGCCGAAGCGGGGACGGCGAATGTCGAGGCGATGGCCGAGCGCGCGCAGCGCATTGCCGACCCGGCCGGGCGTCGAGGATTCCTGGTGCAGGACGATCAGAACCGGTAACCGGGCTTCGGAAGCGGAGGCGGCCGCGCCCGGCGTCCTTCTGGGAAAGGGCACCAATTCTGCGCCACCAAACCTGTCCGTCCGGAACGACATGGTCTCTGCGAAGTGCTATCGGTTCAGACCGCCAGCATAGCTAAGCGATGGTTAACATCGTGTGAGTTCGCGCACACATACCGATTGAAGCAAGCTCCGGGCCACTACGGTGCTTCAAAGTTTTCTCTAGTGCCTGCGCCTCTGAAACCGGCTGGTAGCGGCCAGGATGAAGCCGCGCGGGAAGAAACGCAGCGCCAACGGCACGATCTTGATGCCCAGACCGGGCAGCACTGCCCGTTTGTTGGCCATCAGGCCACGATATGCATCGCGCGCAACTTCGGCGGCGGAGACGTTGAGAACGGCGGTATCATGTTGGGAGCCGACGCCGGCGCGCGCCTGGAATTCGGTGGGCACCGGACCCGGGCAAAGCACGGTGACGCGAACGCCGCGCGGCGCGAGCTCCGCCCGCAAGGCTTCGGTGAACGAAATCACATAGGCCTTGGAGGCGTAGTAGACGGCCATGCCGGGGCCAGGCAGGAAGCCGGCGACCGATCCGACATTGAGAAGTCCGCCCTTGTTCTTGATGAGCTGATCGGCAAAGCGCAGCGACAGATCCGTCAGGGCCCTGATGTTGACATCGACGATGCCGAGCTGCTCGACGCGATCGCGCTCGATCGCATCGCCGAACACGCCGAAGCCCGCATTGTTGATGAGATGATCGAGCTCGACGCCTTCGGCGGCAAGTGCTGCCGCGATGGTCTTGCCGGCATCCGCTTGCTCGAGATCGCAGGCGATCACGATCGGCTTCTTGCCGCCGTTGGCGGCGAGCTCGTTCGCGAGCGCCTCCAGCCGATCCGTCCGGCGCGCCGTCAACGCGAGGCGATGCCCGTTGGCAGCAAACACACGCGCCAGCTCCGTGCCGATGCCCGCCGAGGCACCAGTGATCAGCGTCACCCGCTCAGTCACGATCGAAGACTCTTGAATTCAAGTTTTTCGCCCCGCAATCTCGGAACGAGAGCACAGGCCGCGCGCGACATGCAAGCCGCGCCGCCAGCATGGCCGCTTGAGCAGAACGACAGGCCGCGCTGAAAAACCGTTGATTTGCAGGCGGATTCAGCGCAGGCGGCGGATAAATTAAAGTTTCGTCATGTGTCCGGGCAGGCCGCGATCAGTCGTGTCTAGAGCCGTCAGCCGCCGACAGCGCTGTCCTTGACTTGGCCGCCGACACGATCCCCGACCGCGTGCTTCAGGTCGATCCGGTCGCGCTGCGAAATCCCGAGCAGGTCGGAGGCGCGCCAGACGACGTTGTCCTCGAATTCGCTGACCTGACCGTCGGCATAGACCAGCTCCCACATCATCTGCACGATGCGTTTGCGACCCTCTTCGTCGAGCGAGCGCATGATGACGCTGGTGAAATGATAGAGATCGACCGCCTCGCCCTCGACCTGAGTGGCGTCGGCGATCAACCGATCCGCGGTGCCGCGATCGAGCCCAAAATGGCTCTCGATCAGGCTGTGCAGCTTGCGCTGCTCGGCCGCGCTCGGCTGTCCGTCCAGCGAGACCACGTGAATCAGCAGCGCCGTGGCCGCCAGCCGATAGTCGCTGTCGCCAAATGCGCGGTCCTGATCATGGGGAGCAACAATGTCGGCAATGAATTGGCGCAGGCCGTCGAGCATAAAGTCCTACCGAGATCGATGACGCCGCGAGGGGTGCGGCCGTTACCAGCATTATATGAGCGGGAAACTTAACCGGCGCAACGTGCTTCAGTTCCGCGCGCTGCATTACGTTTCGGCAATCTGTTGTCGCCTCGGTGCCAGAGTGAGGCAGGCGGGCCACATCCTTCGACGTCGTCCTGGCGAAAGCCAGGACCCATTACCCCAAGACGTCGTTTCGCTAAGGCTAGCCGTCCGGTACTACGACCTATCGCACTCGATAGATTCCGCGGTATGGGTTCTGGCTTTCGCCAGGACGACGTTGGAGAGGCATAGTGCCACGCTCGCAACGACGGGGATTGCAGCAGCAGGACCGCATCCCTCACGGTATCTCATACACCACCATCTTGTCGGCGATGCCGCGCAGCGCGGCCTGCTTCTGGATCGGCTTGATCTCGCGCCGCTGAAGGATTTCAGCAACCGCGGGTGCATCGAGCACCGGGCCGGTGATGTGAATTTCCTGCGCGGTCGACAGACTCTGCACGCGCGAGGCGATGTTGACTGTCTGGCCGAAATAATCCTGGCGCTCATTCAGCATCACCGCAAGACATGGACCTTCATGGATGCCGATCTTGAGAATGAGATCGTTGGCGCCGCGTTCCTTGTTCAATTCATCCATGGCTGCACGCATGCGCAGTCCCGCCGTAATCGCGTGCTCAGGTCTCACGAAGGTCGCCATGACAGCATCGCCGATCGTCTTTACAACCGCCCCCTTCTCGGCGGCAATGATCTCCAGCAGCGCGCGGAAATGCGCGCGCACGAGATCGAAGGCGGCGAGATCGCCGACGCGCTCATAAAGCGCGGTCGATCCCTTCAGGTCGGTGAACAGGAACGTCAGCGAGGTGATCTGGAGCCGCTGGTCGAGACCGAGATTGTCCGCCTTGAAGACGTCGCGAAAAGTCTGGTTCGACAGCATCCGCTTGGCGGTGAGGAACGGCTTACGCTTGCCGATGAGATGATGAAGCGCCTCGGCCGCGATAAACACCGACGGCAACACGCGCACACCGGCCTGGTTTTCCAGCGATAGCCGCAGCGGACCCGGCCGCATGGTCGTCGTCCCCGTCGGGGCCTGCACCTTGTTGTACATGATGGCGAGCTGCTGACGGTCCTTGGTCGGCTCGCCCTGGACATCGATGAAATGAGCGGCGTGCGTCACCGGCTCGAAGATGATGACGAAATCACTCGGCAATTGCAGCGACATCGTCGCCTTCTCGCCGGCCGGCAGCTCCATCGTATCCAGCGTCACCTCGTTGGCCAGCGTCGCAAACGATTCCTTGTTGAAGTCGACCCCGGAGCTCCAGAACACCTGCTTGAAATATTCCCACACCGGAAGCGTATCGGGATCGTGCGCCGCGATGCGCCGGACGCGCGGATTCACTGTGAAAGAGACCTCGACCTGGTCGTCGACGGACGCCTTGTACCCGCAGGCGCAGAGCGCGCAGTGATAGTCGTCCGGCTTGAGCGCCTTGAGCGTCGAGTGAGCGCCCAGCACGCCGCCGCAGCCCGGACACAGCACGTTCCAGCCGAGATCGAACAGACCGAGCCTGGCCGAATGCAGGAAAGCCGAGATGACGCGCTCTTCGTCGAGGCCGTGATGCCGGGAGAAATCGAGGACATTGACGCGGTTGAGCTCGTGGTCCTCGCCATCCTGGATGAGGCGCGCAATCGCATCGACCACCTTTGCATCGGCGGTCTGCTTCAGAACGGAAAACTGGGCCTGGATGTCGCTCATGGCGGGGCTCTGTCTAAGCTGGATCACGCCATCGGCCAGCCGAGGGTCCGTTACCGACGGGTGATGCGGAACATGGGTGAGTGGTCCGGCTGGGTCGTGACGACGCCATGCGGGATCACGGGAACGGTATCGGCAAGCTCGACGCGGAACGCACCGATCAGCCGGGCCAGCGCCAGCACCGATTCGGCTTGCGCAAACGGCGCGCCGATGCAGACGCGTGGCCCCGCGCCGAACGGCAGATATGCGAAGCGATCGGGCTCCGCCGACATGAAGCGCTTTGGAATGAACGCGTTCGGCTGATCCCACAGTTTCTCGTGCCGGTGCAAAAGCCACGGCGCGATCATGATGATATCGCCCTTGCCGATCTCGATACCGGCCGCGTTGTCCCTATCGCGCGCGGCACGCGCGACCAGGAAGGCGGGCGGGTAGAGTCGCATCGTCTCCTCGATCACGGCTCGAGTGAACTTCTGGCGATCGATGTCGGCGATGCTGTCGAGATGTTCGCCGCGGGTCTCAGTGGCGACCTCCTCCTGCGTGTCAGGATCGAGCGACAGCAGATAGAGCGCCCAGAACAGCGCCGTCGCCGTGGTCTCGTGACCCGCGAGAATCATGGTCGCGACCTCGTCGACGAGCTGTTCGTCGGAAAAGCCCTTGCCCGTTTCAGGATCCCGCGCCTCGTCCATGAGATCGAACAGGTCGCGTGGCGGCGCGCCGTCCTTCTTGCCGGCCGCGCGGCGTTCGGCGATCAGCATGGCAACGAATTCGGTCCAGCGCTTGCGAAACCGCGCCCGTGCGAAATCCATCGGGCTCGGCCAGGACACGGGCAGCACCATGTCGAGGAAATAAGCCCGTCCCAGCCGTGCGGCATATTCCATGATGAAGTTGCGCAAGGTCGCGCCATGCCGGTCCATGCCGAACGAGAACATCGTGCGTCCGGCGATCTCGAGCGTCATGCGCTGCATGACCTCGCGCAGATCGACCGGCTCGCCGGTTCGCGTATCGAGCTTTGTGATGGTCTCGTCGAGCACCGCCGTCATATGCGGGACGAGATTTGCGGTGGCGCGCGGCGTGAAGGCCGGCGCGAGCGTGCGGCGCTGAAACGTCCAGGAATGACCTTCCGCAATCAGGAGGCCGTCGCCGAGCACGGGGCGCAGCATGCGGATGCCCGCCGGCGTGCGCGTATAATTCTCGTAATTGCTGAGCAGGACGTGCCGGATCGCGTCCGGCTGGTTCAGGATGAAACTGTTGCGGAGAAAGAAGCGACCCGGGATGACGTCTTCCTCATAGGCACGCTGTCCCCAGGTCGCGATCATGTTCTGGCGGATCACCGCGAGCTTGCCAAAGAACGACATGTCATCCGGCGCACGCGGCGGCGTCGGAGGGATGAGGGGCCGACGCAGGCTGGCGATGTTCATGGCTCGCTCCCGCAGAAGTGACGCAGGTCAATAGCTAGTAAGTCAGTTCGGCGATCGCAATCCTGTTTTCGGCGGCGGGCCAGGCGCGTGCCACAATCCGTTCTTCGCCAAATTGGGCCACGATGTTACGTCCGACCTCGCTGGCCGGAAGCCGCAGGGTTGCTGCCGCATCCGTGGGCACGCCCGGTTTGACGTCGGCGGGCTCCTTGCCGTCGAGCAGCACCACGTCCCGCGGCAGGCCGAAATAGCCGCGCGGCCGCGACATGATCACGACAGCTCCTGCGTCCTTGTCAGCCGGCCCGAGCGGGCGCGCGGGCCGCAGGTGCACGACGTCGGACGAGCGCGGGAAGGGCGAGCGGTAGATGTGCGTCGTCGGCGCGTCGGGCGATGCCAGGACGAATTCGAGTGACCAGGCCGGATTGACCTGCGCCGGTCCCCAGCGGCCGTCGGCACCGGTCTTTGAGCTGTGCAGCGCCCCGCCGTTGCGCTCTCCGGTTTCAGGATCGACGCGGAAGACGTCGACGGTTGCGCCCGCCACCGGCCGGTTGGTCGACACGCCGCCCGGCGTGCCCGTGACCAAACCGCTCAGCTTCACGCTTGGCTCCGGCACGATCGCGATGCGCGTGGGCTCGCGGCCGGCGATGAACTTGTAGATCTCGCGAAAAGCGCGCGGATGAAACGCCACTTCGCGATGATCGAGCGCACCAAGCACAAGGTTGGTGGCGCCCTTCAGCTCCGGCCCCTCGGCGGTGACACCGGTCGGAACGCCGGGCTTTCCGATGAACCGGCCGTCGGCTTGGGCATATTTGTCCAGGCCGTCACTGCGCAGAGTGAGAAAAGCTGTGCCCGGCGTCACCTCGCTCTCGCCCTCGTTCAGGCCGCGCAGGAATGCGCCGCGGCCGTTGAACTCGTTGTTGGACTGGTCGTCGGTCGCAAACACGCCGTGATTGGGCGTGCCGCACAAGATCGCGTGACTGACATCGCCGGCACCGCCGTTCTTGATGACGTTGCGGATGGCATAGCCGCCGCGGGAGCTGCCAACCAGCGCCACGCGGGACGCGCCGGTGCGGCGCTTCAAGTCAGCAATGGCGGCAGTGAGCTCGCGGCGCTGGTCCTCGGTCGAGGACCGGCCTGCCTGCTCGACCTTGTCGTCGCTCCGCGCCAGCGGATCGGTGAAATTGATCGCCGCCATGCGATCGCGCGCGACGCCGTTCGACTCCATCCGCCACAAGGTCGTCACCCAGAGCGCGTCGTAGTCGCCATTGCCGTGGACGAACAGGATCGGCGGCACCTCAGTGCTTGGCGTCACGGCAGGTGCGGTTTGGGCCATCACGCCGGCCCGCAAGCTCGCAACTGCGAAAGGCAAGCTGCTGACCCCTTGCAGGATCGTCCGTCGCGACAGCTTCATCTGTTCCTCCCCCGGCAAACGCCTCTTTGCACTGCTTATAGCGACCTAACCACTGGACAGCGAAGGACTTTCGCAGGCATCACTGAATTTGCCGGAATCGCCAAGACCACTTCTTACACCCGATATGGAAGGGGATATGACCGAGCAGACGAACCGCCAGAGAATTGCCGCCGAGGGCATCACCGCACCTCTGCGATACACCGTGTTCCGGCGCATCTGGCTCGCTAGCCTGCTCTCCAATCTCGGCCTCCTGATCCAGGGCGTCGGTGCCGCCTGGGCGATGACGCAGATGGCGGCCTCCGCCGACAAGGTGGCGCTGGTGCAGACCGCGCTGATGTTACCGATCATGCTGATTTCGATGCCGGCCGGCGCCATCGCCGATATGTATGACCGCCGCATCGTCACCCTGGTCTCGCTGTCGATCGCGCTGACCGGCGCCACCGCGCTCACCATCCTGGCCGGGCTCAAGCTGATCACGCCGGAAACGCTGCTGGCGTTCTGCTTCGTCGTCGGCAGCGGCAATGCATTGTTTGGACCTGCCTGGCAGTCCTCGGTCAGCGAGCAGGTGCCGCCCGATGCGCTGCCGTCCGCGGTGGCGCTGAACGGCATCAGCTACAACATCGCGCGCAGCTTCGGTCCTGCGGTCGGCGGCGTCATCGTCGCCGCGGCCGGCGCAGTCGCCGCGTTTGCCTGCAACGCGGTCCTCTATCTGCCGCTGCTCGTGGTGCTGCTGCTCTGGCGGCGCAGCACCGAACCCTCGCGCCTGCCGCGGGAAAAGCTCAACCGCGCCATGGTCTCCGGCTTCCGCTACATCACCAACTCGCCGCCGATCAAGATCGTGCTGTTGCGCACGCTGGTGATGGGCCTGATCGGCGGCGCCGTGATGGCGCTGATGCCGCTGGTCGCGCGCGACCTCTTGCATGGCGGCGCGCAGACCTACGGCATCATGCTGGGCGCGTTCGGCATGGGCGCGGTGGTCGGCGCGCTCAACATCCATGAATTGCGCAAGCGCATGAGCGGCGAGGCGGCGATCCGCGCCTGCACCATCTCGATGGCGTTTGCGATGGCCGCGCTCGCCTTGAGCACGGAGCCGGTGCTGACGGCAACCGCGCTGGTGCTGGCCGGCGCGGTCTGGATGGCCGCGGTGGCGCTGTTCAACATCGGCGTGCAGCTCTCGGCGCCGCGCTGGGTCGCGGGTCGCTCGCTTGCGGCGTTCCAGGCCTCAATTTCGGGCGGCATCGCGATTGGCGCCTGGGGCTGGGGCCATCTCACCGACTATGCCGGGGTCGAGGTCGCGCTCCTGGTCGCGGCCGGACTGATGCTGATCTCGCCGCTGATCGGCATCTGGCTGGCGATGCCACGCGTCGGCGCGCGCAACGAGGATGCCGAGGTGCTGGCCGATCCCGAGGTGAAGCTGTCGCTGACCGGCCGCAGCGGGCCCTTGGTGGTCGAGATCGAATACCGGGTGAGCCGGGAGAATGCCCGCGCCTTCCACAATGTGATGCAGGACGTGCAGCTCTCCCGGCAGCGCAACGGCGCCTATGGCTGGTCGATCGCGCGCGACATCGCCGATCCGGAATTATGGACCGAGCGCTATCATTGTCCGACCTGGCTCGACTACTTACGCCAGCGCAACCGCTCGACCCAATCCGAACGCGCGCTGCATCAGCAAGCGATCGATTTCCACATCGGCCCCGAACCGGTACGGATCCGGCGCATGCTGGAACGTCCGTTCGGCTCGGTGCGCTGGAAGGAGGAGACGCCGGACCGCGCCAATAGCGAAGTGCTGCCGGTGGTCGCGACTGCGGCGGGGAGCAGCACGTAAGTCTGTCAACCTGTAGCCCGGATGGAGCGAAGCGCAATCCGGGACGGTCTCACCGCGGAAACAGAACCCCGGATTACGCTCCGCTCCATCCGGGCTACGAAATCTACTACTGCCCGTGATCCGACAGCACCTTGTCGCAGCCTTTGCTCAGCCGGGTGCGGTTCTGCTTCAGGCAGGCGAGCACGGCGCCATCGCCATTGTTCATCACGGCGCGGCAGAAGCGGCTGACATCACGCGCGCAGGCATCGTGGCCGGGCTGCTGCTGCGCGAACGCGCTCGATGCGCACAGCAGCAAAGGAATAATGAAAAGAAATCTGGCCATCGCGTAATGCCTCTTACCCGGAAGAAATGTGCGGGCGAAGCTAGTGCGCTGATCCCGAGGCCGCAACGACTTTGTTGACTGGCTGCAACGTGCCGCCGCATGGCCCCGGCTTGATGCAGGAGCACATCGCGAGGGGAGCTAACCGACGCAACGATCATCGTGTTGCTTACTGCTTGTCCTGTGCGTCAGCGACCTTGCGCGAGGCGCCCTTGGCGAGGTCCTTGTCCATCACCGCGCGGCAGCCGGCGCTTAAGTCAGAACGATGCTTGATCATGCACGCCGTGATCTTCGGGATGTTGGGGATGTCCGCCGAGCAGAGGCGAAATGCATCGCCGGTGCACATCTGCTGCGCCTCCGCAGTGAAGGCGAAGCTCGAGGTCGCCGAGACGATCGACGCGATGGCGGCAAAGCCCAAGGCCAGGCTGGTATCGCGGATCTTGGTGGTCAGGGACTTGCCAGAAAGAGACTTGGCAGAAAAAGACTTGGTCATTTGAAGCTCCCATTGGGGGCCGTCGGAACGGCGCCCGTTGTTGATGGGAACTACGATGCTCCGGCAAAACGGTTTCCACTGTGATGACAGTCACGGCAGGCACAGCCTCTGTGACCTCCGTCACTTTGGCGCACCTCGCTGAAATTCCTCCGCAGCCGCTGTCGCGTTGGTGTCACGTTAACTGTTCCTTCGCATTAATGGCTCGTCGCGCGGGAAATTCCGCCGGTTTGGTTGCGTAATTGGAAAGAATAGCGATGCGTAATGCGTTGGGCCTGATGCTGGCCAGTGTAGTTGCGGCGGTCGTGATTGCCGCCGGCGGTTGGTTTTATTATTCCGCGCGCGCCGATCAGGGCGCCCCCAAGACAGTTGCCGCCCGTGCCGCCGATCCATTGCCGGCACCGGCGAAGCTCGCTGCCAAGGATGACGTCGAGACCACCGCGGCGATCGCGGCCAAGCCAGCGGGAGCTGCTCCGGCACCTGCGCCCGCTCCCGCCATGCCGGTGCAGCAGAAACAGGCCTGCGCCAATCCGAACGCGCTGGGCGTTGCCCGGGTGGTCGAGATCGACACCACAGGCGGTCCCGGCTTCGGCTTCGAGCACTTCAAGCAGTTCGACTTCCTCACTGAAAAGGAGGTCGTGCTGACCTTCGACGACGGTCCGTGGCCGATCAACACGCCCGCCGTGCTGAAGGCGCTTGCGGATGAATGCACCAAGGGCCTGTTTTTCTCGGTCGGCAAGCACGCGACCTATCATCCGGAGATCCTGCGCCAGGTGCTGGCCCAGGGCCACACGGTCGGCACGCACACCTGGTCACATGTCAACCTGAACAGCAAGAAGATGACCGAGCAACAGGTCAAGGACGAGGTCGAGAAGGGCTTCAGCGCAGTGAGATTCGCGCTCGGCACCAACCCGGCGCCGTTCTTCCGCTTCCCGCAGCTTCAGCACAATCCGGCGATGGTGACCTATTTCGGCACCCGCAACGTCGCGATGTTCTCGACCGACATCGACTCCTTCGACTTCAGGAAGGGCGCCACGCCGGAGAAGATCGTCGAGACCGTGATGACCAGGCTGGACAAGCTCGGCAAGGGCATCATCCTGATGCACGACTTCCAGAAGCACACCGGCGAAGCCCTGCCGGCCCTGCTCGCGCGGCTCAAGGCCGGCGGTTACAAGGTGGTGCAGATGAAGGCCAAGACGACCTTCCAGACGCTGCCGGAATATGACGAGGCGTTGCTGAAAGACCTGAAGGTGCCGACTTCGAGCGCACGTCCGATCGGAAGCGTGGTGCAGACGGTTTCGCAATAACCGTGATCACCGCTTCAATATGCGCATGGCCGGGCCTTCGCCCGGCCATTTGCTTTGGGCAAGCGGCTTACCAGTAGATGCCGTGGCGGTGCAGCTCGCTGATGATGCGGCGCTCGGTCCAGCTGCGCTTGTGCTTCGGCTTGTCCGCTGTTGCCGTGGTCTTGGTGGCAGGTTTGGTCGTCGTGGGCGTCGTCACGGCCGGAGCAGTCGCCGCAGCCGGCGCAGAAAGCGACACGGCCGGCGGACGATCGGAATATTTCGGAGCCTCCGTGGCTGGCGCGACTTCGCTCAGCTGCGTCGTCGCGGTGGCGGTCGCCGACGTCGTGGTTTGCGGCGCGGAGGTCTGCTCGCCTGCCGCGACCAGCGACAGGCTGCGGGACCCGCCTGCCTGGGCAGACGCGGAGGCCAGGAGCATGGCGGCAACCAAAAGGATCTTGCGCATGTGAAATCTCCCCGTGTTGGCGTGGCTGGACGTTACGGGAAGCGCACCTGAGGTTACGTGATCATGATCACGCAGGCTGCCGTGCCCTTGCACCGTGTGCTCAAGCAGGCTGGATGTGCTGGTCAAAACGCCGGGCTTGCGGAGATCGGATGAACCGAGGCGCTGGTGCCGCAAGAGGGATTCGAACCCCCGACCCCGTCATTACGAATGACGTGCTCTACCGACTGAGCTATTGCGGCGAACCCTGCCGGAGCCAGGACAATGCCGGCCCCGATACGCGCGCCCCTGATATCGGGCATGGCCCGAATTGGCAAGGACAAGCGGGGTGCGAAATGCGCCTCACGCGCCCCAGCGGGACCAGAATCCGCGCCAACCGCCGGCCTGGGCCTTGGGCGTGCCGATTTGTTCCGTAAATTCATCGCTCGGGCCCTCGTCGTCGATCCCGGGATCGTCAGGCGCGCGGACGATCGGGATCACGGCAGGGATGGGGGCCGATCCGGGTTTGCCGAGGTCGGCCCGGCTCCGGAACACCGGCGTTGCCGCGGGCGGCGATGATTCGACGGGCGCGGGGGCCGGATCAGCCGGCTCCGAATGCGTGACCGTCGGCTCTTCCTTGGCAGCTTCCCTGACAGCTTCCTTGGCAGGTTCCTTGGCCGGAGGGGGCGAATTGTCCTGGGCGGCCGGCGCCGGCACTGGGGCTGCCACCGGCGGTTCCACCGGAGCTTCGCTGGCAGCCGCCGTCACCCGCTTCGGCGGTGGGGCCGCCAGCATGGCCTCCTCGAAGGCCGAGGATTCGATCGTGGCGCCCTTATCCGAAGGCAGGCTCGCGACCGGCGTCTGCCACTGGAACGCATCGAGACGGCCGGTGACCGGGGAGACCGGACGCCAGCGGTCGCTGACATAGCCGTCCGCAGTCCAGGCCGGATCGTGGCGGGCCCGCACCGCGCGCAAGGTCCAGGCGCGGGCACGGCCGCCGTCGCCATGCTCGGTGCGTTCGATCTCGGCCATCAGCAGCGCGACGCGTTGGGTCGGATCGTTGACGTAAGGCGCGAGCGCCTCGCGCGCGCGGGCGAACTCGGAGGCATCGATCGCAGCGCGAGCGATCGCGAGCTGGCCCTCGATCTGACCTGCCTTGTCGGCAGGCGTTTTGGCCGCGAGCGTCTCGACCCGCTGCAAGCGCTGCCGCGCGGAATCGCCGAGCTTCACATGGGCATAGGCATCCGCGAGATCGGGATGCGGATTGGTGAGCCAGGCGGCCTCGACCAGCTTCATGGCGCGGCGCACCTGATGCGCCTCGCTCTCGAATTTCGCGGCGAGCACCGCGGCCGGCACCAGGGTCGGTGCGAGCTTGATCGCCTCCATCACGCTCTCGCGCGCGACGTCGCGGTCCATGGTTTCCAATTCCAGCGCGCGCGCGGTAAGCAGGACGCCGCGCTGCCGGCGATAGGTCTGTTTGTTGATCAGGCCAGCTGACAGATTCGAATCGAGGATCGCGAGCGCGCCGCTCCAGTCGCCGCGCGCGCAGCGGAAGCCGAGCACCGCCTGCGAGGCCCAGGTCGAGGACGGCGACAATTTGATGGCTTCCTCCGCGATCATCACGGCGCCAATCGCATCGTCGGCGCGCTGCGCCTCGATGAACAGGCCGCGCAGGCCGAGCAGCCGCGTGTCCTCACGCTCGGCCATGGCGCGGAAGACGCGCTGCGCTTCGTCGCGATTGCCTTCGAGCTGCGCCGACTGCGCGTGCAAGAGCAGCGCGAGCGGATCGTTCGGCGCATGCCGCCGCGCCGCTTCCGCATGCCGACGGGCGAGCGCGGTGTCGCCATGACCGATCGCGAGCAGGCCGTGGGTGATGGCGTGTCGGCCGCGGGCGTGGCGCTTCTCATGACGACGGCGGCGCAAACGCCCCGGCGTGCGCCAGATCATGGTCAGGATGCTCCAGACCAGCACGATTGCGGTTGCGAAGATGCCGAGCCCGAGCACGAACCCGGGAAACGTCGTCGTGGCACGGAGACCGCCCCAGGTCAGGACCAAATCGCCGGGCTGATCGGCAACCCAGGCTCCGCCGGCCGCCGCCAGTGCGATCAGAATGAGAAAGAGGACGATGCGAAGCATGGTGATCTCTATACGCGCCGATTGTTGCGCGAACCTTATTGAGCAGGCTTGACCGGATCAGATTTGGCGAGATCCGCCATGGCATCGTCGGCGAATTTGCGGGACGCGGCGAGCGCGGCGTCGCGGGCATCGGCCTTGTCGAGCCAGACTTGCGCCGCGGTGCGATCGGCCTCCGGCAGCGCCTTCAGCTCGCGACGTGCTTCCGCAAAATCGTTGCGTAGCGCCGCCGCGGTGACACGCGTCACGATCGCACCGCGATCATTGCCGACGCCGTCGGTGCGTTCGATGCGGACGAGCTTCGATGCGCCGGCCTGGAGGCGCTCGACGATACCGCTGCCGCCGGTCTGGGTTTCCGCCGGCGGCGACAATTTCGGCACGATGTTGAGAAGCTCGCGGCTCAGCGCGACCGGCGTCGGGATGCCGGAGGAAGCAAAGATGTCGAGCGGCTTCAGCATATCGGGCTTGGCCGCCAGTGACCGCGCCGCGGCCAGTTGCTGTTGATAGGGATCGCCATGACGAACGGCGACGTCGAGCAGGGCCGCCGCCACCACATGGCGCAGCGGCTTGTCGTCCATCGTCTTGGCGTCGGCGATCTTCTCGCCCTGCTGCGCGAGCTCGGCCCGCTCGGTCCTGCCGGCGCGTTCGAGCTGCGCGATGCGGTCGTTGAGAGCGCTAAGATCGGGCGCGGCAGCGCTTGGAGCCGACTTCACGTCGTTCAGTGCATTCGCCGCCTTGTCGGACTGCGCGCGCAAATTGGCGATGTCGCTGCGCAGGCTGCCGACGGACTTCTCCAGCGCGTCGATCCGCGCCGCCGTCGCCGGATCGGCGACCGGCTTGGCGGCCTTGGCTTCGACCGCGGCAACGCGGCCGCTGAGCGCATCGACCGTCGCGCTCGTGACTTGCGGTGCGGCAGGCGGCGCCTGCACGGCGGGCCAGCCCAGCATCCAGCCGACCGCGATCACGACTGCCGCTGCGACAGCGCCGGAGAGCGGAGCAACGACCCAGGGTGAAATCGGCGGAGAGACGGGCGCGGATGCAACGGTGGCCGGCGCCTCATCGCGCTCCGGCTCAGCATCCGCCGGCTCGGACTTGACCTGCTCGGATTGTGACGACTCGGTCTCGGCGCGCTCCGGCGCCGCCTGAGCCTCGGGCTCGCCCGCCGCCTGCGGCGGCTGGGTCGAGACTTCGGTCGCCTCGAGGTCGATGGTGGGCGGGGTGCGCTTGGCACGACCGCTGTCGGGGGCCAATCCTGCGTCTTCAGGCTTGTCATCGACCATCGTGACGGTTCCTCACATCCATACCTTGCACAGATCCTTCGGATCCGATTGCGTCGGATTCGGCCCGACCTCTTACGCCAAACGGGTGCGCAAAGCACGCTCCAAGGTGTCGAATAGGGCATTTTCGTCCGGCGTCGCCGCCACCAGAACCTGCGACGCGCCGGCTTCGCGCAGCACGCCGGCAACCGTCTCGGACAGGCAGCATTGCGGTATCGCCAGCGCCGAGATTTCGACACCTTCGTCCCGCGCCGCATCCAGAAACGCCCGCGCGCTGCGCCGGGAATAGTGCAGCACCGCCTCAATCCCATGGGCGGCAAAGCCGTCGCAAACTTCGCGCGGCAGCAACTTGACCGGAGCCATGCGATAGGTGGTCTGCGTGACCACATTGAATCCTTCGGCGCCGAGCTCGTTGCCGAGGTCACGCGACAGATCCGCACCCGCCAGGTAAAGCAGCGTGCTCTTTTTCTTCAGCACCTTGTCGCGTGCACTCTGCACCACCTTGTCGCGCAAGGCCGCCGCATCGCCACCGGCGACGATCACGTCGGCAAAGCCGGCGTCGCGTGCCGCAGTAGCCGTGTGCTCGCCGACCGCAAACAGTGGCAGCTCCAACAAACCAAGGTCCCGCAATTGCGCTGTGACGCCACGGATTGCATTGGCCGATGTAACGATGACGCCGTTATAGTTCGTCTCGCTCTCGTCATGAAAGGCGACCGGCTCGAACTTGAGCACCGGCGCAAGCAGCACCACATGCCCCCGCGCGCGCAAACTCTCCGCCGTCGCCTCATTGTCGGGATGCGGTCGTGTGACAAGAATGGACATCGCTGGTGTTCCCGAACCACGTGACGGTGGCGCATTCGCGAGGACGGCCGCGCGTGACGATTGCGCAAGCCAGCCCCGGAATGCTACCGGACGTACCAGAACTCTGCTTTACGGATGAGCGCAAGGGCGCAAATTGGATAACAATTCGCCAATGCTGGTATTGGGCATCGAAACCACCTGCGACGAAACCGCCGCGGCCGTGATCGAGCGTGCGCCTGACGGCAGCGGCAAGATCCTGTCCAACATCGTGCGGTCGCAGGTCGAGGAGCACGCACGCTTCGGCGGCGTGGTGCCGGAGATCGCCGCCCGCGCCCATGTCGATCTGCTCGACGGCATCATCGACCGCGCCATGAGTGAGGCCGGCGTCGGCTTCGCCCAGCTGGGCGGTGTCGCCGCGGCGGCGGGGCCGGGGCTGATCGGCGGCGTCATCGTCGGGCTCACCACCGCCAAGGCGATCGCGATGGTGCACGACACTCCGCTGATCGCGGTGAACCATCTGGAGGCGCATGCGCTGACGCCGCGTCTCACCGACGGGATCGAATTCCCCTATTGCCTGTTCCTCGCCTCGGGCGGACATACCCAGATCGTCGCCGTCACTGGCGTCGGCCAGTATGTGCGGCTCGGCACCACGGTCGACGACGCCATTGGCGAGGCCTTCGACAAGGTCGCGAAGATGCTGGGCCTGCTCTATCCCGGCGGTCCGCAGGTCGAGCGTGCGGCGGCAAGCGGCGATGCGATGCGCTTCGCTTTCCCACGCCCGATGCAGGGGCGCCCCGATGCCAATTTCTCGCTGTCGGGCTTGAAGACGGCGGTCCGCAACGAAGCGAGCCGCATCGCCGAGCTCACGCCGCAGGACATCAGCGACCTCTGCGCGAGCTTTCAAGCCGCCGTGCTGGATTCGACGGCGGACCGGTTGAGCGTCGGTCTAAAACTTTTCCGCGAGCAGTTCGGCGGGCCACGCGCACTCGTGGCCGCCGGCGGCGTTGCCGCCAATCAGGCGATCCGCGGCGCCCTGCTCGATGTCGCGCAGCAAGCTGGGACCCAGCTGATCATGCCGCCGCCCGCGCTCTGCACCGACAACGGCGCGATGATCGCCTGGGCCGGCGCCGAGCGCCTCGCGCTCGGCATGACAGACACGATGGAGGCGCAGCCCCGCGCACGCTGGCTGCTCGACGCCAACGCGACGGCACCGGCAGGTTACGGCAACACGCGGGCAGGATTCTAGTAATGACCGCGTTCGACTCCATCACAGTGATCGGAGCAGGCGCCTGGGGCACGGCGCTGGCAACTGTGGCGGCACGGGCAGGACGGAACGTGACGCTGTGGGCGCGCAATGCCGAACATGCGACGCGGATTGCCGCGACGCGCGACAATCCGCGGCTGCCCGGCGTGCGGATCGCTCCTGAGATCGTTGTGACGAGCGATCTGGCGCTCGCCGCGCGTGCCGATATGCTGCTGATCGCAACGCCTGCGCAGCACTTGCGCGGCGCGGTCAACCTGCTGGCCTCGCGCATTGCAAAGCCGGTCCCCGTCGTCGCCTGCGCCAAGGGCATCGAGCACGGCACCCACAAATTCATGACTGAGGTGATCGCCGAAGCCGCACCGGGCGCGCAGCCGGCGATCCTGTCCGGCCCGAGCTTTGCCGACGATGTCGCGCGCCGCCTGCCGACCGCGGTAACGCTGGCCGCGAAGGAAGAAGCGCTGGCCAGCGGCCTGGTGCAGGCGCTCGGCTCGGCGACATTCCGTCCCTATCATTCCACTGATATCAGAGGTGTCGAGATCGGCGGCGCGGCCAAGAACGTGCTGGCGATTGCGGTCGGCATCGCGGTCGGGCGCAAGCTCGGTGCCTCGGCCCAGGCCGCGCTGACGACCCGCGGCTTTGCCGAGCTGACACGCCTCGGTCGCGCGCTTGGTGCGCGCAGCGAGACGCTCACGGGCCTGTCCGGGCTCGGCGATCTCATTCTGACCTGTTCGAGCCCGCAATCACGTAATTTCGCGCTGGGCCTCGCGCTGGGCCGCGGCGAGAACCCGCCCGCGGGCAAGCTTGCCGAGGGCGAGTCCACCGCGCCGGTGCTGATCGAGCTTGCGGCTTCGCAAAACATCGAGATGCCGGTATCAGAAGCGGTCGCTTCGATCCTGAGCGGCCGGAGCACGATTGACGCCGCGATCTCGGGGCTGTTGACGCGCCCCTTCAAGGCAGAGGAATGAAACATGGCGTACTGGCTGGTGAAATCCGAACCTTCGGTGTGGTCCTGGGACCAGCAGGTGGCGAAGGGCGCCAAGGGCGAAGCCTGGACCGGCGTGCGCAACTTCACCGCACGCCAGAACCTCGTTGCGATGAAGAAGGGCGACAAGGCGTTCTTCTATCATTCCAACGAGGGCAAGGAGATCGTCGGCATCGCGGAGATCATCAAGGAGGCCTATCCGGACCCGACCGACAAGACGGAGAAATTCGTCTGCGTCGACATCAAGGCCGACAAGCCCTTGAAGACGCCGGTGACGATGGCCGCGATCAAGGCCGAGAAGAAGCTCGCAGACATGGCGCTGGTGAAATATTCGCGCCTGTCGGTGCAGCCGGTGACGGCGGAGGAGTGGAAGCTCGTCTGCAAGATGGGTGGGATCTAGTCGGTGCGTAGCGCGGGTGAGCGAAAGCGACATCCGGGACCGATCGATCCGCATATCGCTGCGCTGATGCGGCTACGACGTCCGAGCTTGCGTCTCCGGCAGCGCAAAAACCTCGCATGGCGCGGCAATGCCGCGCAGCGAATGCGATCCGAGCGCGATGAGGGGCGTATCCGTCTCTGCGGCGAGCGCGCCCGATACGAGCACGGTCCGCCCCAACGGCTTGCATAGTCCTTCGAGCCGACTGGCGAGATTGACGGCGGGACCGATCGCCGTGAAATCGAGCCGGTTGGCGGCGCCGATATTGCCCCAGAGCATCTCGCCGAGATGGAGGGCGGCACCGAACGCGAGCGGCGGCAAGCCCTGGCCGCGGCGCTCCGCGTTGAGATACACCATCCCGGCTTCGGCCGCGCCTGCCGCGCGCAGAGCGGCATCGCAGGCGCGGCGGGGCGACGCCTCGATCACGGGAAAGATCGCGAGTACGCCGTCGCCGATGAATTTCAGCACCTCGCCGCCGAAGGCGTGAACGGCGCCGGCGATCCGGTCGAACCATGCATCGAGCGCCGCGATGACATCGGCCGGCGGATTGGTCTCCGACAAGCTGGTGAAGTTGCGCAAGTCGGCATAGAGCAATGCGGCTTGAATGGTCTCGCCGAGATCGCGTCGCAGCGGCGCCGCCAGCACCCGCTCCGCACTGCGCTTGCCGAGATAGGCGTCCAGCGTCGCCCGCAGCGTGGCACGCGCGGCGAGCACGGCGAGCGGCGTCGCGGCAAAACGTGCGGCTTGGCGCAGCTGCTCGATTTCATCTGCGGTGAACGGGCGCGGCCCGATCCAACCGAGCTGCGGCCCATCGGGCCGTCCGACGATATCTTCATGCACCTCACCGCCCGCAATGTCGCGCAGCCAGCGGCGGCCGGCATCGTTGGGCGGGTCCGGTGCCAGCCCGCCCGGCGCAAAGCCGAGCGCTTCGATCACCCGACGGCTATCGGCGCGCCACAACCAGGTCCGCTTCGCGATCAGCGGGTGCGGCACCTCCAGCGTCAGGGCGCCCGCCGCAAGCGGCACGCCATCAGCAACCAGATGGGCGCCGAGTTCCGCAAGCAGGCGGTCCGCCCCAGGACTATCTGAGGCGGCGTCGACAAGCCAGGCGAGCGTCGGAGAGAGCTGCATGGCGCGATCATGACGAAGGCACGCCGTCTTTGTCACGGGCAATCCTTGACGGACCGCGCTGGCGCCGCCATGTCCGAGTGTCAGCCCAGGGATGATCGCCGATGACCGAACCGTTCATAGTGCGACGCGAGACCCAGATCGCCGCCCCGCGCGCGACTGTTTTCGCCTATCTGACCGACCCTGAGAAGATTTTGAGCTGGATGGGTTCCGACGCGACCACGGAGCCGCATCCCGGCGGGCTCTATCTGCTGAAGGGCGTCGGCCCGCGCGGCGGCGTCGCCCGAGGCGCCTTCCGCGAGGTCGTGCCGGTGCATCGTCTCGCCTACACGTTCGGCTGGGAGGGCGGACAGGAGGTGCCGCCCGGCTCGAGCCTGATCGAGATCGACCTGATTGAGCACAACGGCGGCACTTTGATGCGGATGACCCATAGCGGGCTGCCGACGGAAGAGCAGGCGGCCGCGCATGCAAAGGGCTGGGCGCATTATCTGGAACGGCTCACCACGGCAGCCGCGGGCGGCGATCCCGGTCCGGACAAGGGCGTGTCCGAGAAGTCGTAGGGACTGTAGGTGGGCAAAGGCGCACTTGCGCCGTGCCCACCATCTATCCCAACACCGCAGCAGAAATGGTGGGCACGCTCCACTTTGCCCACCCTACGGAAGCGCGACGCTAAACCGCCGCGGTCGCCACCACCTGGGCCAGAAGCTGCTCGCGCCTCGCCTGCGAGCGCTGACCCTTCATGGTCGCGGCGAAGCGTTCGAGAATGCCGTCCTCGAAGGCGGTGACGATGGTGTCGTGGACGTAGCTCTTGCGGCAGATCGCCGGCGTGTTGGAGAGCTGGTCGGCGGCGGCGCGGATCGCGTCCAGCACCTGCTTCTTGCGGCCGCGCTGGCTGGTCGCCGGCGTGATCCGCGACAGCGATTCCACGACGACGGCAGACGCCATCAGCGTGCGAAAATCCTTCAGCGAGATCTTGATGCCGGCGATCTCGCGCAGAAACGCATTCACCTGCGTGGTATTGACCGCGCGCACGATGCCGTAGGCGTCGCGATACTGGAACATGCGCTTACCCGGGACGCCCCGCAAAATGCCGATGGCGCGCACTAGCTTGGCCGCGTCGCATTCCTTCCGCACCGCCTTGCCGCCCTTCGCCTTGAAGGTCAGCACGAAGCAATCATCTTCCAGCGTCACGTTGGACTTGAGCAGCGTGGTGGCGCCGCGGGTGCCGTTGAGACGGGCATAGGATTCGTTGCCGGGGCGGATCGCGGTGCGGGCGATCAGCTCGATGACGGCCGAGAGCGCGAATTCACGCGTCGGCTCGTCGCCCGACAGGAACGCCGAGACCTTGCGCCGGATCTTTGGCAGCGCGCCGACAAGCTTCTCCAGACGATGCGCCTTGCGGTGCTCGCGGACCTTCTCCCAGTCGGCGTGATAGCGGTATTGCAGCCGGCCCGCGGCATCGCGTCCCACGGCCTGGAGATGCGAGCTCGGATCGGCGGAGTAGCGCACCTCGCGATAGGCCGGCGGCACCGCCATGGCGTGCAGCCGGCGGATGGTGCGGGCGTCGCGAATATGCGCACCGTTCGGGCGGACGAAGGAATAGCCCTTGCCGCGCTTGATGCGCCGGATGGTCAGCTCGTTCTGGTCGCCGAGCCGCAGGCCCAGCCCCTTGGCGAGCGCCTCGACCGTCGCCGCCGGTGTCGTGTCGAAGGTCTTTTTGGGGCTGAGACGCCTGAAACTGGCCGGTTTCGGCCATTGTCCGAGGGCTTTGGCGAGGGCAATGGCCGCAGGATCGGCGGAAGCGGGCTGCATCGCCCCGAGATTCTGCTGATCCATCATAGTCTTACGCCTTAGCCCTGCCTGTTATCGATCAATGCGATTGTTCTGATTTTTGTTCCAGGAGCCTCGTTGGGGTCCCGGGTTGGCCATTTAGGGTGTTCCGAACCGTAATGCGAGTCCCGAATCAGTGAGGAAAGGTTCCCAAATACCTCCGTCGGCCGCGTGGCGCCCCGCGCGGGCCTGTTCCGGAGAGTGGGAGAAAGGCCCGAAAGCCGGCCCCCGGCCTGTTTCATATCTGCGACAGTCGCCCAGGTGGGCTTGATCCTCCGCATGGCCGGCGGCCCGCCGAAGGTCCAGCTTGTGCTCCTTGTCGGGTCCGGTTAGCCCGACGCATAATCATTCAATGATCAAGTCGGCTCGCCAGGCGTCAGCGTTCGGCCTGCCGTATGTGGAGGGAAAGCATGTCCGAGAAGATCTACGACGTACCGGCAGAGTGGGCGAAGCGCGCCTGGGTCGACCAGGCCAAGTACAAGGACATGTACGCGCGCTCGATCTCGGACCCGAACGGTTTCTGGGCGGAGCAGGCCAAGCGCATCGACTGGATGAAGACGCCGACGAAAATCGAGAACGTCTCGTTCGCGCCCGGCAACATCTCGATCAAATGGTTCGAGGACGGCGTCCTCAACGTCGCGCACAATTGCATCGACCGGCATTTGGCCAAGCGCGCCAATCAGACCGCGATCATCTGGGAAGGCGACGATCCCTCGCAGTCAAAGCACATCACCTACAAGGAGCTGCACGACGAGGTCTGCCGGATGGCCAACATCCTGCGCACCCGCAACGTCAAGAAGGGCGACCGCGTCACCATCTACCTGCCGATGATCCCTGAGGCCGCCTACGCGATGCTGGCCTGCGCGCGGATCGGCGCGATCCATTCCGTGGTGTTCGCCGGCTTCTCCCCCGACAGCCTCGCCCAGCGCATCAACGACTGCCAATCTAAGGTGATCATCACTGCGGACGAAGGCCTGCGCGGCGGCAAGAAGGTGCCGCTGAAGGCCAATGTCGACGCGGCGCTCGCCAAGACCGACGGCGTCGACTGGGTCGTCGTAGTCAAGCGCACCGGCGGCAAGGTCGACATGAACCCGACGCGCGACCTCTGGTATCACGACGCCGCCAAGATGGTGACGACGGAGTGCCCGGCCGAGCACATGCACGCCGAGGATCCGCTATTCATCCTCTACACCTCGGGCTCGACCGGCCAGCCCAAGGGCGTGCTGCACACCTCCGCCGGCTATCTCGTCTATGCCGCGATGACGCATCAATACGTCTTCGACTATCACGACGGCGACGTCTACTGGTGCACCGCCGACGTCGGCTGGGTCACCGGCCACAGCTACATTCTCTACGGACCGCTCTGTAACGGCGCGACCACGCTGATGTTCGAAGGCGTGCCGAATTATCCCGATAATTCCAGATTCTGGAACGTCATCGACAAGCACAAGGTCAACACCTTCTACACCGCGCCGACCGCGATCCGCGCGCTGATGCAGGGCGGCGACGAACCGGTGAAGAAAACCTCGCGCGCCTCGCTGCGCCTGCTCGGCTCTGTCGGCGAGCCGATCAATCCGGAAGCCTGGGAGTGGTATCACCGCGTCGTCGGCGACGACCGCTGCCCGATCGTCGACACCTGGTGGCAGACCGAGACTGGCGGCATCCTGATCACGCCGCTGCCGGGCGCGATCAAGCTCAAGCCGGGTTCGGCGACGCTGCCGTTCTTCGGCGTGGTGCCGGAGATCGTCGATGCCGACGGCAAGACGCTCGAAGGCGAGACGACGGGCAACCTCTGTCTCACGCGGTCATGGCCGGGCATGATGCGCACGGTCTATGGCGACCACGCCCGGTTCGAGCAGACTTACTTCTCGACCTACAAGGGCAAATACTTCACCGGCGATGGCTGCCGGCGCGACGCCGACGGCTATTACTGGATCACCGGCCGCGTCGACGACGTCATCAACGTTTCCGGCCATCGCATGGGCACCGCTGAAGTCGAGAGCGCGCTGGTCGCGCACGAGAAGGTGTCGGAGGCTGCCGTGGTCGGCTTCCCGCACGACATCAAGGGCCAGGGCATCTACGCCTATGTCACCCTGATGGCCGGCGTCCAGCCGACCGACGATCTGCGCAAGGAGCTTGTCACCTGGGTACGCAAGGAGATCGGCCCGATCGCCTCGCCGGACCAGATCCAGTTCGCCCCTAGCCTGCCCAAAACCCGCTCCGGCAAAATCATGCGCCGCATCCTGCGCAAGATCGCCGAGGACGAGCCGGGCAGCCTGGGCGACACCTCGACGCTGGCCGATCCGGCCGTGGTCGACGACCTCGTCAAGAACCGGCAGAACCGGAAGTCGGCGTAGGAAGCGGCTCCGTGCCCCGGACGCAGCGCAGCGCGCTCTTCAGCGGTGCGCTGCGCACCGCGCCTTGTCCGGGACACGAGACCTAGCTGCGCTCGGGTTCGCTAACGCCTCCTGAAATAACAGCCGTTCACATCCTCACGCATACGTCAGGGTGCGCCCCGGGACCTGCGCGGCTTTCCCGCCGAGTGTTGTTTTCAGGTCATTTACTTTATTTCGAACATTTCCTTTGTTCCCGTGCCGGCTGGCCCTTGGCGGCCGCGCGTGGAAACCATCCGGTTAACGAGCGCGGTTAAGAATATCTGGGCAAGCCGCGATTGCCGGGTTCTGCGTAAATTTCTGGACGATCCGTTTGGGGCAAGGGGAAGCATCGATGTCGATGAGGATTGCGGTGGCGCTGGCCGCCACCATCGGGGCTGGGGTTTTGATGTCGACCGCGGCCGAGGCGCGGCCGGAAATGGTCGGGACGCACCTCGCCGACTATTCGCCGGGCACCATCGTGGTCAAAACCAGCGAGCGCCGGCTCTATCTCATCCTCGATAACGGCCACGCCGTGCGCTATCCGGTTGGCGTCGGCAAGGCCGGCAAGCAATGGGCCGGCACGACGAAGATCGACGGCAAGTATCTCAATCCAGCCTGGGCGCCGCCTGCCGAGGTGAAGCGCGACAAGCCGAATATTCCCGACGTCATTCCGGGCGGCTCGCCGCGCAACCCGATGGGCGTCGCGGCGATGACCTTGGCCGGCGGCGAATATGCGATCCACGGCACCAACGTGCCGGGCTCGATCGGCGGCTTCGTCTCCTATGGCTGCATTCGCATGCTCAACGACGACATCACCGATCTCTACGGCCGCGTCTCCGTGGGCACGACGGTGGTCGTGACGCGCTGATCGAAGAGATCGGGAGAGGATTGCGAAAGCCGCGTCTAAAGCGCGACGAGATCAGGATGAATCGTCATCGTGCTTTAGGCTCTTGTTTGAGCATGATCTTTTCGGAAAACCGCTACACACTTTGCGCGAACGCGGCCCTTCGGGTCCGGATCATGCTTTAGCGACGCGGCTTTTTTATTACCAGAAACGCCAGCTGCGCGCACACCAGCCGTCGCGATGGCCGCCATTGTAACTGCGCACGTAACCGCCCGCGAGCAGCGTGGCCGAGACGTTGGCGGTGCGCCGGGTCGCGACATCAGCAAGAATGCGTCCGTATTTGTCGGGCCCGAGATTGGAGATCGTCACATCCCCCTGGCCGAGCAGATTGCGCAGCGCGTCGGTGGCGGCTTCAGCCTTGTTCAGCTCATCCTGGCAGGATGCCTTCAGTTCAGGTGCATCGATGCCGCGCAGGCGAACCCGCACGACGAGATGACCGCCATTGCGCTGACGCACGCGCGCAAGAAAAGTGTCGCCATCGACAGTGCGGATCACCTCGACCGGTTGGCGAGCGCCGGCATCTCCGGCCTGCTGGAGGACGATGTCGGTCGCCTGCGACTGGCCGTCGGCCCCATGCGGGACGGGCCAGTTCGTGCCGTGTCGGAAGACAAGCACGACAGCCGTCACGACGCCGACCACGAACATCCAGGGCAACAGCCCGGAGAATCGGCGGTGGAACGGAGAGCCGCTGAACGATGACCGATACGGATTGAGACGATCGCGGGAATGCATTGTCTGACGCTAGAGCTGAGTCGGCAGAACCGGCAAGCCGCGTTCCAAACGCTTTCTAGGGGTTACTGCCTGTAGTTGCACGGAGAGCGATCTTCACATTCCGTTTAGCGCCTGCGTGGTCGCATTGAGTCCCGGCTCGGACCTGTTTCCGTGCGCCGTGGTCCTCGCACGATCATAGCGCGGTCTGCATCCCGAGATACCGCCACTTCATGGTTCTGCCGGGCGGGCGCCTGCGGCGCATCGGCCGTACTTCTACGGCCATCGGTGAATATTACCCAAATCTCAATCTTTGGTTGCACATACCTGATGCGGGACGGAATTGAGGAGAGAGCGGTGGGATTATTCAAGCTTCGCATTGGAACAAAGCTCGGCATCGTCACGGGCATCAACGTTCTGCTGGTCGGCGGTATCCTGACCAACCAGATGCTCGGCAACCAGTCGATCGCGGAGTCCAACCGGCTCGTCATCATCAATTACCTCAACAAAGGCAATGCGCAGGCGGCACAGACGGCGATGGCGCGCGCGCAGCTCGCCGCCCTCGAGCTCGGTTCCGCGCCGTCGGTCGGCGAGGTCGACAAGCTCCTCGAAACTCTCCGCAACCATGCAACCGAGGCCGGTACGGAAATCGACGCCGCAAGGGAGCGGGCGACGCGGAAGGTCACGCAGGATGCCTATCGCGAGGCGAGGAAGTTCGTGGATACTTATCTTGCCAGTGCCGTCGAGCTGGCGGCGGCGCAGAAGGCCGTCATCAATGCTCCCGCCGGCGGCGCCAAGTCCATAGCCGAGACAGCAAAGGCGGGCATTCTCGCAGAACGGATGCGCCCGGCAGCCAAGGAGGTCGGCAAACGCGTCGACGATCTGGTGGGCGTCGCCAACGAATTCGCAGCGCGACGCAAAGGCGAATTGCTGGTCGAACTGGAGCGCGTCGCCAACTTCGCGATCATCGTCGGCGTGTTCGTGATGCTGATGCTGATCGGCTCCGCGGTCTTTTCGGTGTCGAGCATCGCCCGACCGATCCGGCGCATCGGCGATGTGCTCCTGCAACTCGCCGGCGGCAACAAGGCTGTCGAGATCCCCTATACGGCGCGCGGCGACGAAGTGGGCGACAACGCGCGCGCGGCGCAGACCTTCAAGGACAACCTGATCCGCATCGAGCAGATGGAAGCCGAGCAGAAGCAGCAGGAAGCCGCTGCGGCCGCGCAGCGCAAGGAAGAGATGATCCGGCTCGCCGGCGCATTCGAAGCAACGGTCGGCAGCATCATCAATTCGGTGTCCGCCGCTTCCCAGCAGCTCGAATCCGCCGCCGGCACGTTGTCGGGCACCGCGGAAGAGACCCAGCAGCTCTCCGGAATGGTGGCAGCGGCCTCCGAGGAGGCATCCACCAATGTCGGCGCCGTGGCGTCGGCCGCCGAAGAGATGAGCACGTCGGTGGTCGAGATCAGCCGTCAGGTCCACGATTCCAGCCGTATCGCCGGCGAAGCGGTGAAGCAGGCCGAGCGCACCGACATCCGCATCAATGAACTGCTCAAGGCCGCGGGCCGGATCGGCGACGTCGTCAAGCTGATCACTGCGATTGCCGAACAGACCAACCTCCTGGCGCTGAACGCCACGATCGAAGCGGCCCGCGCCGGTGAATCCGGCCGCGGATTTGCCGTGGTAGCGAGCGAGGTCAAGGCGCTCGCCGCCCAGACCGCGCGAGCGACCGAGGAAATCGGCACGCAGATCGCCGGCATGCAGGCAGCGACGGAAGATTCCGTCGGCGCGATCAAGGAGATCGGCGCGACCATCGCCAGGATCTCGGACATCTCGACCACCATCGCCGCGACCATCGAGGAGCAGGGAGCCGCGACATCGGAGATCGCGCGCAACGTCAGCGAAGCGGCCAAGGGCACGGTCGAGGTCGCAGACAAGATCGCGCAGGTCAGTCACGGTGCGAGCGCCACCGGCGCGGCATCCGGACAGGTGCTCGCATCGGCGCGCTCGCTGTCCACCGAAAGCGGTCTGTTGAAGGCAGAGGTCGAGAAATTCCTCAATACTGTGCGCGCCGCCTAGATCGGCAACGAAGCGGCGAGCACAGTTTCTGTGCTCGCCGGACATTCATGACACCCCCGGGATTTCCCGGGTTTGACCGACATCGTGAGCAACGATAGGTTGAACATGAAACCGTAAGCAACTCGCTTGCGGAGCCTGTTCAGCGAGTCCCCCAACATGAACATCGACGTGACTTCACACGATTCGCTCGAACGAATCGCCGATCTGGTGCGTCAGCAACATAATTCCCTCGACACCACGCTGCTTTCGCCGGTGGATGGATTCCAGACCCGGACAGTCACGCTCGAAACGCTGATGCGCGAAGTGACGGAATGTCTTGCCGAGAGCTTTCGGCATCGCCCGGCGCAGGATTTTCCCATGCTTTATTTTGCATGCGGCAAGGCGCGGGTCGGATCGACGGCCCTGAGCAATTTGTTCGGCATGACCGGGATGCCCTCGTATTATCAACCGCTGAAGGCCATGCTGCGCGATTCGCTCGTCGGCAAGGCGCTGACACCGTGGATCGTGCCGTCGGCGGCCGATGAGCCGAATATCTTCAGCAAGGAGACGATCGGGCCCTACGTGCTCGCCGAGAGCCTGTTCAATCCACTCAAGCTGCTGATCGAGGCAGGCTATCCGCGGCACCGGCTGCACCTCATCGCGCTCGACCGCGAGCCGGCCAGCGCGCTGGCGTCCTGGCTCGAGAAGCTGATCTCGCGCGCTCCTGAAAGTACGCTGTTGGCGCACTATGTCGTCGCCGCACTCAGCGCAGTCCGGGTCGCAAGCTACGCCAGGCAACAGGGCGTTCCGGTCACGCATTACGTCTACGAGGTGAGCAAGGAGGCGGTATCGTCGGTTCGAGTCCTGTTCGACCGCCTCGGCATTTCGGGCAGCTTTACCGAAAATGCCGTGACCTCATGGCGGGAGCCGGGTCAGGAGCAGGCGAACAACGCGCGCGTCATCTTCCCGAGCGAAGCGGCGATCTACAAGGTGCCCAATCTGCACACCTCGGATAGCGCCTATCGCTACCAGCGCCGCGTAACGACCTCGCTGAGCCAGGCCCAGCTGGACGTCTTGGAGCGCTGCGGCGTCAACGATGCCTATCGCGCCTCGGTTGCGGCATGCGTTCGCGATCTCGACCTGAATGCAGCGACGTCGGCGCACCTGTTCGGCGAATGGCTCGCTACGGCCGCGTGATCACCATGCTCGACGTTCCCGCGACCGCCGAGCCAGCCTTTCCTGGAACGGTTGACGACAAGCCGAGCCGCGCGACTGCCAGCCACCTGCGGCGCCTGGAGGCAGAAAGCATCCACATCCTGCGGGAGACGGCGGCCGAGTTCCGCAAGCCGGTCATGCTGTATTCGATCGGGAAAGACTCTTCGGTGCTGTTGCATCTGGCGATGAAGGCGTTTCATCCCGGCAGGCCGCCGTTTCCCATGCTGCATGTCGACACGACGTGGAAGTTCCGGGAGATGATCGCATTTCGCGACATGCGCGCGCGCGAGCTTGGCCTCGATCTGATCGTCCACACCAACAATGACGGATTGAGCCAGGGCATTGACCCCTTCACCCACGGCTCGGCCCGTTACACCGACGTCATGAAGACGCAGGCGCTCCGACAGGCGCTGGACCTCCACGGCTTCGACGCCGCGATTGGAGGAGCGCGGCGCGACGAGGAGAAGTCGCGCGCCAAGGAGCGCATCTTCTCGCATCGCAGTGCGGCGCATCGCTGGGACCCGAAGAACCAGCGGCCAGAGCTGTGGAGCCTGTACAACACGATGCTCGCGCCGGGCGAGAGCATGAGGGTGTTTCCGCTGTCGAACTGGACCGAGCTCGACGTCTGGGACTACATCCTGCTGGAGGACATCCCGATCGTTCCACTCTATCTGGCGGCGCCGCGTCCGGTGGTCGAGCGCGACGGTGCGCTGATCATGGTGGATGACGAACGGATGCCGCTGCGTTCGAACGAGGAGCCGCGCTGGCGCTCCGTCAGGTTTCGCACGCTCGGCTGCTATCCCCTCACCGGCGCGACGACCTCGACGGCGGCGACCCTGCCGGAGATCGTTCGGGAGATGATGGCCTCGCGCACCTCCGAGCGGCAGGGTCGCATGATCGACCGGGACAGTCCCGCATCGATGGAGCGCAAGAAAGCGGAAGGCTACTTCTGATGTCCTATCACGAGGCCCCCGCGATCGCCGCCTCCGATGCCCCGCGGCTGGATCAGGACGACCGCCCGACGCTGCGCTTCGTCACCTGCGGCAGCGTCGATGACGGCAAGAGCACGCTGGTCGGCCGCCTGCTCTACGATTCCAAGACGCTGCTCGACGATCAGCTCGACGCGCTCGCCTCCGAGAGCCGGACCGTTGGCACGACCGGCGGCGATCTCGATTTCGCGCTGCTGGTCGATGGCTTGCAGGCCGAGCGCGAGCAGGGCATCACGATCGACGTCGCCTACCGGTTCTTCGCCACGCCGTTGCGCCGCTTCATCGTCGCCGACACGCCGGGACATGCGCAATATACCCGCAACATGGCGACCGGAGCCTCCAACGCCGATCTCGCCGTGGTTCTGGTCGACGCGCGCAAGGGCGTGATCTCGCAGACGCGGCGTCATAGCCACATCCTGTCGCTGCTCGGCGTCCGCCACGTCGTCCTCGCCGTGAACAAGATGGATCTGATCGGATTCGACGGCGGTCGCTTCGCGGCCATCACCGCCGAATATCTGACGCTGGCCGGGCAGCTCGGCATTTCCCAGGTCCAATGCATCCCGGTGGTGGCGCCCGACGGCGACAACATCGTCGCCGCGAGCACGCGGATGCCCTGGTACAGCGGGCCGACCGTCACGGCCTATCTGGAATCGGTGGACGTGTCCGGCGACATCTCGCAGCGGCCGTTCCGGCTGCCGGTGCAATGGGTCAACCGGCCGCATGCGGATTTTCGCGGCTTCTGCGGCCGAATCGCCAGCGGAACGATCCGGGCCGGCGACGCCGTTGCCGTGCAGCCCTCGGGCCGTCAAACCCAGGTCGCGCGCATTCTCACGCCCGGCGGCGAGCGCGATCGGGCTGCGGCGGGCGAATCGGTGACGCTCACATTGACGGACGAGATCGACGTCAGTCGCGGTGACGTGCTGACAGCGGGGTCCACACCACAGATCTCGGACCAACTGGCGGCCCATCTCGTCTGGTTCGATGACCAGGCCATGGTCGCGAGCCGGCGCTACGTTCTCAAATGCGGCACGGCTTCGATCGGCGCGGTGATCACGTCGCTCGAGCACCGCATCTCAATCGACACCATGGCGCAGGAAAGCGGCACGACGCTCGATGCCAACCAGATCGGCCAGGTCCATCTCCGCCTCGACCGCCCGCTGGTATTCGAGGCCTATCGCGACGACCGCGACATGGGCAGCTTCATCCTCATCGATCCGATCAGCCATCGCACGGCTGCCGCCGGGATGATCGATCTCTCGCTGAGCCGCGCAACCAACATTCACCGCCATCGACTCGCAGTCGACAAGTCGGTGCGTGCGCGGCTCAAGCAGCAGCGGCCCTGCGTGCTCTGGTTCACGGGCTTCAGTGGAGCCGGCAAATCGACGATCGCAGATCTCGTCGACCGGCGCCTTGCCGAGCTCGGACGCCACGCCGCGCTGCTCGACGGCGACAATCTCCGCCACGGCATCAATCGCGATCTCGGCTTTTCCAGCGCGGAGAGAATGGAAAACGTCCGGCGTGTCGCGGAGATCGCGGCGCTGTTCGTCGATGCCGGCATGATCGCGCTGGTCGCGCTGATTTCGCCGTTCCGTAGCGAGCGCGCACTGGCGCGGCAGCGGGTCGAGACGAACGAGTTCATCGAGATCCATGTCGCGACGCCGCTTGCCGAATGCGAGCGTCGCGACCCCAAGGGCCTCTATCGCAAAGCGCGCGCGGGCGAGCTGACAGGCTTCACCGGGATCGATGATCCCTACGAGGCACCGCAAGCGCCGGAGATCAGCATCGACACCTCGGAACTGTCCAGCGAGGCGGCCTGCGAACGCATCATCCGCTATCTCAGAGACAATCACTATCTATAGCGGCGTGCACCAGCGCGGAGCTTCGCAGGCATCAGAAGTCGGAGGCGATGCCCTTGCTTTCCCAATCGCCATAGCGGGTGGGCTCCGGTCCCTTCGGTCCCTGAAGCTCCTTCGGCCGCGCCTTGGCTTCGGCCGCCGCGGCTTGCCGCCGCACCTCGGCTTCAGCCAGCGCACGCTGGGCTGCGGGCGGCAGCGGCTTACGATCGGGAACGGGAGGCTGGTCACTCATGGTCCGGCTTATTAGCGCAGGACGGCCCGCGGCGCGACGTCCAATAACGCATTCCTGAAATCGGGCCCAAAGGGCTGAAAAAGCCGGAAGCGATTCTTACATTTGGCATATTCGCGTGCCAAAGATGAGCTGGTTAAGGCATGCGCCCATCGCGGCGGAACTGCCGCTCGCTCAGAACCTTGCTTCCGCATGCCATCTCAACGTTTCGTTCCTCCGTCCGAAGTGCCCGGTCTTGCGGCGCGGCGGATTGCCGCCGACATCGTCGACGGCGTCCTGCACAAGCACCGCACGCTTGACGACCAACTCGACGGCGGCGGCGCCCATCCCGGACTGAAGACGCTGGCCGACCGCGACCGCGCGCTGATGCGGCGCCTGGTCGCCACCGTGCTGCGCCGGCTCGGCACGCTCGGTCATGTGCTGTCCCGGCTGCTCGACAAGGGCATTCCCTCCGATGCACCGCGTGCGCAGAGCGCGCTGTTGATCGGCGCCGCGCAGATCCTCTGGATGGACGTGCCCGATCACGCCGCCGTCGATCTCTCCGTTCGCCTCGTGCAGTCCGACCGGCGCGCTGCGCGCTATGCCGGCCTCGTCAATGCCGTGCTGCGCCGCTGCGCGCGCGAGGGCAAGGCCCTGGTCGAGGAAGTTGCCACGCAATCGCTGGATCTGCCGCCTTGGCTGCTGGCGCGCTGGAGCGCACATTATGGTGAGGCGACCGCAAGAGACATGGCGCTCGCGCTCGGCCACGAACCGTCGCTCGATCTGACCGTGAAGTCGGATGCCGCGCAATGGGCAAGCCGCCTGCATGGCGAGACGCTGCCGACCGGGACGGTGCGGATGCTGCTGCATGGCTCGGTGACCATGCTGCCAGGCTTTGCCGAGGGACAATGGTGGGTGCAGGACGCCGCCGCTGCGCTGCCGGCCCGGCTGTTCGGCGACATCAAGGGCAAGTCCATCGCCGATCTCTGCGCCGCCCCGGGCGGCAAGACCGCGCAGCTGGCACTTGCCGGCGCCCATGTCACGGCCATCGACCGCTCGCCCGCCCGCGTGGCGCGGCTGCGCGAAAACCTCGGGCGGTTGTCGCTGCAGGCCGAGACTGTCGTCGCTGACGCCGTGGAATGGGCCGGCCCCACCGAGGCCTTCGACGGCGTCTTGATCGATGCGCCCTGCACCTCGACTGGCACGATCCGCCGTCATCCCGATGTGGCATGGCTCCGGCAGGAATCCGACATCGCCGCCCTGACCGCGCTCCAGCAGCGGCTGCTGCGCAAATCGCTGTCGCTGCTCAAATCCGGCGGGACGCTGATCTACTGCACCTGTTCGTTGGAACCCGAAGAGGGCGAGCAGGCCATCGCCGCGCTGCTGGCCGCAGAGCCCGCGCTTCGCCGTGTCCCGATCGAGGCGTCGGAGGTCGCAGGTCTCGACGAAATCCTCACCGCGGAAGGCGATCTGCGCACCCTACCGAGCCATCTGCCGAATGCCGATCCCAAGCTTGGTGGGCTCGACGGATTTTACGCGGCCCGGCTTGTTAAATCCTGATTTTGCACTGGATTTTGCAACCTCGATGCTGATTCGCGCCGTTCAAGGTGGTGTCAGCCGTCCGATTTTGGGATTAATAAGGATTCGTCGGAATCCTCCTCTCCCCTTCAAGGCAAGGCGTGTCGGTCGCTCAACGCAGACGTATCTCGACGCTGGTGATGAACCGCTTCGCGCGGAACATGCTCGCGCGTGCGAGCGGCGGGCCGGTGGCGATGTCGCGGGTCTGGCCCAGCCGGACCGACCGGCTCATCATCGCGCCGCATGACCTGCGCACCGCGGATGCGACCCGCGCCGCCGAGATCTATGCCGGCCGCTTCGTCTTCGCCGGCAAGATCGTCAATTGCCACGGACGCTCGATCTTCGATCTCGAACCGCCGTCCGAGGATTGGGAGGTCGCGCTGCTTGGCTTCGGCTGGCTGCGGCACTTACGTGCCGCCGACACCGCGCTGACGCGGGCGAACGCGCGCGCGCTGGTCGAGGACTGGATCTCGAATCCAGCCAACAAGCGCCGCCAGGTCGCGCGGCGCGCCGACGTGCTGTCACGGCGCGTGATCTCGCTGTTGTCGCAGGCGCCGCTGGTGCTCAATGACACCGACAACAAGTTCTACCGCCGCTACCTGCGCGCCCTCGCACGCGAGATCCGCTTGCTGCGCTACACCATGCTCGACATTCCCGACGGGGTGCCGAAGCTCCAGGTGCTGATCGCGCTGTGCTATGCGGCGCTGTGCCTCGCCAACCAGGCGCGCCACATCCGCAGCACCTCGAAAAAGCTCTCCGACGAATTGCAGCGGCAGATCCTGCCCGATGGTGGACACATCTCCCGCAACCCGGGCGCCCTGATCGACCTCCTGATCGACCTGTTGCCGCTACGGCAGACCTTCGCGGCGCGCAACATCGCGCCGCCGCCGGCGCTGCTCAACGCGATCGACCGTATGATGCCGATGCTGCGCTTCTTCCGTCACGGTGACGGCAATTTTGCGCTGTTCAACGGCATGAGCGCGACGCCATCCGACCTGCTTGCGACGCTGCTCGCCTATGACGACACCCATGGCGCACCGATGGCGAACATGCCGCATACCGGCTTCCAGCGTCTCGATGCCGGCCAGACCACGCTGATCATCGACACCGGCCCGCCGCCGCCGGCCGGCGTCAGCCACGACGCCCATGCCGGCTGCCTGTCGTTCGAACTGTCCTCCGGCATCAGCCGCATCGTCACCAATTGCGGCATGCCGACCACGGGCCGCGACAATTGGCGGCCGTTCGCCCGCGGCACCGTGGCACATTCGACACTGGCCTATCACGACACCTCCTCATGCCAGTTCGTGGAGATGTCGGCGATGAAACGGCTGTTGCACGGCGCGCCCGTCACCAGCGGCCCGGTGGAGGTCGAGAGCTATCGTGAAATCGTGCCGAACGGCACGCTGCTGACGACCTCGCATGACGGCTATCTCTCTAAATTCGGCGCGATCCACCGCCGTGTACTGATGATCGCCAATGACGGCGCTCGCATCGACGGCGAGGATACGCTGTCGCCGCCGCAGGGCGGGCGCTTCAAGGGCGCGGATGCCGATTTCGCGCTGCGCTTCCATCTGCATCCGGCGGTGAAGGCGAGCCGCCTGTCGGATGCCCGCGGCGTCATGCTGGTGCTGCCGAACCGCGACGTCTGGACCTTTGAAGCATTGGACGACAAGGTCGATCTCGAAGACAGCGTGTTCCTGGCCGGCAATGACGGGCCGCGCCGCACCGCGCAGATCGTGATCCGACAGGATGCGCGGCAGGCCCCGTCGATCCGCTGGAGTTTTGTCCGTTCCACTGCCTCGCCGGCGGTGACCAATGCCCGAAGAAATGCGCGGCGGGAGCCGGAACTGCCGCTATAGACGCCCGTATTTCAGCCCTATCTGGTCGTTGTGAAGGGCGCCGAAAACTGCTAACCAGCACGCGCTCGCGCGACTGGCGACCTTGGATGGAGCACCATCGGGAAGCGCGAGATACGCCTGCCGCGCGCCTGGGCATAGACACTCCTTAAGACAGAGGATCTTGCTCATGACTGACCATCCCCGCCGCGTCACCCGCGCTCTGCTCTCCGTTTCCGACAAGACCGGCCTGATCGAGTTCGCAAAGGCGCTTGCCGCGCACGATGTCGAGCTGGTCTCGACCGGCGGCACCGCCAAGGCGATCGCCGCCGCCGGGCTCAAGGTGAAGGACGTCTCCGACCTCACCGGCTTCCCCGAGATGATGGATGGCCGGGTCAAGACGCTGCATCCGAAAGTGCATGGCGGCCTGCTCGCGATCCGCGACAACGCCGAGCACGCGTCTGCGATGAAGACCCACGGCATCGCGCCGATCGATCTCCTCGTCGTCAATCTCTATCCGTTCGAAGCAACTGTCGACAAAGGCGCCGGTTTCGAGGATTGCATCGAGAACATCGACATCGGCGGCCCCGCGATGATCCGCGCCGCCGCGAAAAACCATGACGACGTCGCCGTCGTGGTCGAGGCCGACGACTACAAGGCCGTGCTCGACGAGCTCGCCGCCAACAACGGCTCAACCACGCTGAAGCTGCGCCGGCGCCTTGCGGCAAAGGCCTATGCCCGCACTGCGGCCTATGACGCTGCGATCTCGAACTGGTTCAACCGGCAGCTCGAGATCGACGCGCCGGATTTCCGCGCCTTCGGCGGCAGACTGATCCAGTCGCTGCGCTATGGCGAGAACCCGCACCAGACCGCTGCGTTCTACGCGACGCCCGACAAGCGCCCGGGCGTCTCAACCGCACGGCAGCTGCAGGGCAAGGAGCTCTCCTACAACAACATCAACGACACCGATGCGGCCTATGAGTGCATCGGCGAGTTCGACGCCAAGCGCACCGCGGCCTGCGTCATCGTCAAGCACGCCAATCCCTGCGGCGTCGCGGAGGGCGCGAACCTCGTCGAGGCCTATCGCAGGGCGCTGGCCTGCGATTCGACCTCGGCGTTCGGCGGCATCATCGCGATGAACCGTCCGCTCGACGCCGACACCGCGCGCGAGATCACAAAAATCTTCACCGAGGTGATCATCGCTCCCGACGCCAGCGAAGAGGCGATCTCCATCATCGGCGGCAAGAAGAACCTCCGCCTGCTGCTGGCCGGCAGCCTGCCCGACCCGCGCGCGCCGGGCCTCACCGCCAAGACCGTGGCCGGCGGTCTGCTCGTACAGAGCCGCGACAATGCCGTGGTCGACGACATGACCTTCAAGGTCGTGACCAAGCGTGCGCCGACCGAGGCCGAAATGCGCGACCTGAAATTCGCATTCCGGGTGGCAAAACACGTCAAGTCCAACACCATCATCTACGCCAAGGATCTCGCCACCGTCGGCATCGGCGCGGGCCAGATGAGCCGGGTGGACTCGGCCCGGATCGCGGCGCGCAAGGCGCAGGATGCCGCCAATGAGCTGAAGCTTGCCGAGCCGCTCACCAAGGGCTCGGTGGTGGCGTCGGATGCGTTCTTCCCGTTCGCCGACGGCATGCTCGCCTGCATCGAAGCCGGGGCCACCGCGGTGGTGCAGCCCGGCGGCTCGATGCGAGACGACGAGGTCATCAAGGCCGCCGACGAGCACGGCATCGCCATGGTGTTCACGGGAACGCGGCACTTCAGGCATTAAGGTCGCCGTCATTCCGGGGCGCGCCACTTGGCGCGAGCCCGGAATCCATTTCTCCGCATGACACGCTGCACGATAGATTCCGGGCTCGCGCTCCGCGCGCCCCGGAATGACGGCGAGCTGCGGCTACTTCCGCACCCGCATCAACAGCGCTAGTCCCGCGACGAAAAACACCACCAACACCGCCATGCCGGCTTTCTGGCTTGCCGTCGCGGCGGTGATCATGCCGATCAGTAGCGGGCCGATGAAGGACGTCACCTTCCCGGTCAATGCGAACAGGCCGAAGTACTGCGCGATGCGATCCTTCGGCGCGAGGCGGATCAGCAGCGTGCGCGAAGCGGCTTGCAGCGGGCCGCCAGCGGCGCCGATGAGACAGCCCAGCACCAGATAGGCGCGCTCCGCGGCGCTCGAGAACAGGGCCGCACCCGGCTCGGGCGGCGCGACCTTGACGAACAACACACTGTCCTTGTCGACCAGCAGGATCGCCGCCACCGACAGCAGCAGGATCAGCAGGCTGCCTGCGATCACGCGCTTCGGCCCGAGATGATCGTCGAGCTTGCCGCCAAACCATGCGCCGAACGCACCGGCGATCGCGAGCATGATGCCGAACGTGCCGATTTGAATCGTGTGCCAGCCGAAGGTGCCGGCGGCATAGATGCCGCCGAACGCAAACAGCGACACCAGACCATCGGTATAGATCATGTTGGCGAGCAGGAACGCCGCAAGCGATTTCTGGTGCGGCAGACTCTTGATCGACTGCTTCAGTTCCGACAATCCTTCGCGCAGCGCCTCGCGCACCGGAAGCTTCGCGGGATAATCCGGCGTGAACAGGAACATTGGCGTCACGAAGATGATGAACCAAAGCCCTGTCAACGGCCCGGCAGCACGGTCGCCCTGATGAGTGACGGGATCGAGCCCGAATAGCGGCGTGAAGCCGAGCAGCGTGCGGCCGGTCTCGGGATTGGCGGCGAGCAGGCCGAGCACGATGATCAGGCTGACGATGCCGCCAATGTAACCTGTTGCCCAGCCGGTGCCGGACAGCCGCCCGATGCGCTCTGGCGGCACCAGGGTCGGCATCATCGCGTTGTTGAAGACGGTGGCGAATTCCGCACCGACGCTGGCGAGCGCGACGGCGGTGAGCAGCGGCGGAATGATGGCGTATTCACCGGGCTTGCCGATCCACAGCGTGCAGGACGCCAACACCAGCACTGTGCCGAAACCTGCGATCCATGGTTTCCTGCGGCCCGAAGCATCCGCGATCGCCCCGAGCACAGGCGACAACAACGCGATCGCAAGACCCGCGGCCGCCATCGCAAAGCCCCACAGCGATTGGCCGGTAGCCGGATTTGGAGCGATGGCGGTCGCGAAATAGGGCGCGAATACGAAGGTCGTGATCAGCGTGAAATAGGGTTGCGCGGCCCAATCGAAGAAGATCCAGCTGACGACGGCGGCACGCGGCGGATAGGTCCGCGGCACACCGGCCATGCGCACATCCGGGGCGATCGTCGTCATCACGCGGTCCTCATCACGAACAGTTTTGCCTCTCTCGGGGCAAACCGTATAGCATTGCCGTGACGCGTGTGAACTGGCCCGGGGGCGCAACGGGAATTTTGATGATGTCGTCATATTCGACGCGGCGGACATTTTTCGCCGTCATAGCCGCTTTGGCGCTCGGTCTCGCCCCCGCGACGGCTCAGGATGCGCGGCGGGGCTATGTCCCGCCCGCGCGCGATACAATGCGTGCCGTCGCTGCCGAGCACGGCATGGTGGTGGCGCAGGAGAGGATATCCGCGCAGGTCGGCGCCGACATCCTGCGACGTGGCGGCAATGCCGTCGATGCCGCGGTCGCCACCGGCTTTGCGATGGCCGTGACCTATCCGCGCGCCGGCAATGTCGGCGGCGGCGGCTTCATGGTGATCCATTCCGCCGACCGTAATGAAGACATCACGATCGACTATCGCGAGACCGCCCCGGCCGCGACCACGCCGCAGATCTTTCTCGGACCGGATGGCAAGCCTGACGCGACCAAGTCACGCGATTCCGCGCTCGGCGTCGGCGTGCCCGGCACCGTCGCAGGTCTCACGCTCGCATTGGAAAAATACGGCTCCGGCCAGTTCACGCTGGCGCAACTGCTCGAGCCGGCGATCGCACTCGCCCGCGACGGCTTTGTCGTCAGCGACGATATCGCCGATACGCTGCCGAGTTGGCACCGGCGGCTGGCGCGCTGGCCTTCCTCGGCCAAAATCTTCTCGCGTCCCGACGGCGCGCCGCTTGGCGAGGGCGACAGGCTGGTGCAAGCCGATCTCGCCGCAACGCTGTCGGCCGTCGCCGCACAGGGGTCGCGCGGCTTCTATGAGGGGCCAGTTGCGGAAAAGCTGGCCAAGGCCGTCTCTGAAGCCGGTGGCATCATGACGCCAGCCGACCTGAAGGCCTATCAGGCGGTGATCCGTGCGCCGGTGCGCGGCAGCTATCGCGGCTACGACATCGTCTCGATGCCGCTGCCCTCGTCCGGCGGCGTGGTGCTGGTGGAGACGCTCAACATCCTCGAAGGCTTTCAGCTCGCCGATCTGAAGCAGGGATCGCCGGCATCGCTGCATCTCTTGATCGAGGCCATGAAGCGCGCCTATGCGGACCGTGCGCGCTATCTCGGCGATCCCGCCTTCGTCAACGCACCGATCGAAACGCTGACCGCGAAGGACTACGCCGCCAAGCTGCGCGCAGGCATCTCCGCCGATCGCGCCACGCCTTCGAAAGAGCTCGTTTCCGCTGCTGCTGCGCCGCGCGAAGGCAGCAACACCACGCACTTTTCCGTCGTCGACGGCCGCGGCAACGCCGTCAGCAACACCTATACGCTGAACTTCAGCTATGGCGTCGGTCTCGTTGCCGACGGCACCGGCGTGCTGCTCAACAACGAGCTCGACGACTTCACCGCGGCGGTGGGCGCTTCCAATGCCTATGGCCTCGTCGGCTTTGAGGCCAATCTGCCTGGGCCTGGAAAACGCCCGCTGTCGTCGATGTCACCGACCATCGTGCTGCGAGGCGGCAAGCCGGTGTTGGTGACGGGCTCGCCTGGTGGCAGCCGCATCATCTCGACCGTGCTCCAGGTCATCGTGAACGTCCTCGACTACAAGATGGATGTGGCTGCTGCCGTTGCTACACCGCGGCTGCATCACCAATGGCTACCGGACGAGGTGCGCGTCGAGAGCGGCTTTCCCGGCGATGTCCTGTCCGAGCTGAAGGCGATGGGCCATCTCATCGTCGAGCCCATGGGACAGACATCGGCCAATTCAATTCTCGTGACTCGGAACGGGCCACTCGGCGCGCCAGACCCACGCACGCGAGGCGCAGAAGCAGCGGGCCAGTAACCACGTCGTTTGCATGGCACGGCAGCGCGGGCTGGGCGGCTCGCAGAGCCGAACCCGGGATCTCGCTGAAAGTACCTTACCGCCCGACCTGATATGGCCCGCCCTTTTCGAGCGCGCGTGCATACGCTGGCCGCGCGTGGATGCGCTCCAGGAACGCCATCGCCTTGGGGTGGCCCTGCTCCAGCCCGCCGCGCGCTTGGGCTGCTTCCAGCGGAAAGCTCATCTGGATATCGGCGGCGGTGAATTCGCTGCCCGCGAACCACTCGCTCTTGCCGAGCTCGCCTTCCCAGTAGTCCATGTGCTGCTTGAGCTGCGGATTGACCAGCGCGGTCAGCGCCTGGTTGCAGACCTTGCGGACCAGCGGGCGGAGCAGCGCCGGCGCGCGCTTCGGCATCAGCGTGAACAGCAGCTTCAAGAGCAGCGGCTGCATCGCCGACCCTTCCGCGTAGTGCAGCCAATAGGTGTAGCGCAGACGTTCCGGCGTGTTCGGCGGCGGGATCAGCCGACCATTGCCGTAGGTGGCGATGAGATACTCGATGATCGCGCCAGACTCGGCGATGGTGTTGCCGTTGTCGGTGATGACCGGCGACTTGCCGAGCGGATGGATGGCGCGCAGCTCCTTCGGCGCGCGCATATCCGGCTGGCGCTGATAGCGCACGATCTCGTAGGGCACGCCCAACTCCTCGAGCAGCCACAGCACGCGCTGCGAGCGGGAATTGTTGAGGTGGTGAACGGTCAGCATCGCGCAGGTCCCCAGCTTGGCTTGGTCGGTTGCGCCGTTGGTGCCAGCCCGGGCACGCAATGTCGAGCCATCGGTGCGGATATTTTCACCCGGGTATATTGACGCCGGGAATTTACCCGGGTATTAAAATTGCCAACGCGATCAATCTGGCAATGATTCCAATGCAAACGACCTTCACAGCCTTCATCGGCCAGCGCCGGCTGGCCTCGGGAGCGGCGGGCGACGTCGCACTCGCGGTCAAGCGGGCGGGGTCGCAGCCGGACCAGCCGATCATCATTTTCGACGACGGGACGGGGCGGTCGATTGATTTCGACCTGCGCGGCGAGGATCACGAGGTACTGGCGCGGCTGGCCAAGCTCATGCCGCCGCCACCGACCGAAATCAGCGAACCGCCGAGCGAGCCGCGCGGTCGAGGCCGGCCGAAGCTCGGTGTGGTCGCGCGCGAGGTGACTTTGCTGCCGCGGCACTGGGAGTGGCTCAACGCGCAAGCCGGCGGCGCCTCGGTCGCGCTACGCAAGCTGGTCGACGAGGCCAGACGCGCCAGCGGCGACAAGGACCGCGAGCGGAAGGCGCGCGATGCAGCTTATCACTTCATGTCGACCATGGCCGGCAACCTGCCGCAGTTCGAGGAAGCCTCGCGCGCGCTGTTCGCGGATGACAGGCGGCGCTTCACCGGGCTGATCGCCGACTGGCCGACTGACATCCGCGATCACATCGTCAAGCTCGCCTACAGCGACCGCGCTTAAGGCGCGCGCAGCATTCACCCCATAAACGGCCGAGCCGCGCATCGCGCGGCAACGGCTTCGCACGCCCTGATGAAAGGCAAATCCATGTCCGCACCCGCGCCTCTCTCGACGACGTTTCTTCGCTTCCTCGCACCCTTGATGCTGAGCAACGCGCTGCAATCGCTGTTCGGCACCGTCAGCAACGTCTATCTCGGCCAGATGATCGGCATCGACGCGCTCGCCGCGGTCTCGGCCTTCTTCCCAGTGATGTTCTTCCTGTTCGCCTTCGTCATGGGCCTCAGCACCGGTGCCACCGTGCTGATCGGCCAGGCCTTTGGCGCGGGCGAGCATGGCCGGATCAAGCTCGTCGTCGGCACGACGCTCGCGATCGGTCTAATGCTCTCGGCCACGGTTGCACTCGCTGGCGGGATCTTCAGCCGGCAATTGATGGTCATGCTTGCGACGCCCGCTGATATACTCGACCAGGCCAGCGCCTATGCCCGCATCATGCTGCTGACCATGCCGCTCGGCTTCGTCTTCCTGTTGATGACAGCGATGATCCGCGGTGTCGGCGACACCGTGACGCCGCTCCTCGCGCTGGCGCTGTCGACCGCGATCGGCCTGATCCTGACGCCGCTGCTGATCCGCGGCGCCTTCGGATTGCCGGCGGCGGGCATCACCAGTCCGGCATGGTCAGCTGCGATTGCCAACGCGCTGACGCTGAACGTGCTGGCCGTCTATCTGCTCCGGAAAAAGCACGCGCTGGCACCGGACGCGGCACTGCTGCGTCATCTGCGGCTCAACGGCGCCGTGCTCGGAAAAATTCTCGGCATCGGACTGCCAAGCGCAATTGGCATGGTGGTGATGGCGATTGCCGAGCTGGTGCTGCTTGGGCTCGTCAACGGCTTCGGCTCAAACGCCACGGCCGCGTACGGCGCCGTCAATCAGGTGATGGGCTATACCCAGTTCACCGCGATGTCGATTTCGATCGCGGTCTCGATCCTCGGTGCGCAGGCGATCGGCGGCGGCGACAGGGCGCGGCTCGACGGCATCCTGAGCACCGGCCTTGCGTTCAACCTCGTGCTGACCGGCGGGCTGGTGGCGCTGATTTACCTGGTGCCGCGCGCCGTGCTCGGCATCTTCATCACCGACGGCGCCGTGCTCGATCTGGCGAAGGAACTGCTTTACATCGCCTTGTGGAGCTCGGTGCCGTTTGGCCTCGCCACGGTGTTTTCGGGCGCCATGCGCGCCGCCGGTGTCGCCTTGACGCCGATGCTGCTGGCGATCTTCGCCATCGTCGCGATCGAGCTGCCGTCTGCAGTGATCCTGAGCCGCACGATCGGCCTTAAGGGCGTATGGGCCGCCTATCCGATCGTGTTCTGCGCCATGTTCGTTTTGCAGATGGGCTATTACCTTCTGGTGTGGCGCAAGCAGACGATCCGGCGTCTGATCTGACGGGAGCCATCAAGGTATTATGACCATCATTAAACGGTGGACCTGCGGCGCGGCCTACGCCAAAATGGATGAAAAGCGCCGCCAGGGAGATCGAATTTGACCCGCACAGCCCCGCAATTCCTGTTCGATTTCGGCAGCCCGAACGCCTATCTCAGCCATCTGGCGATCCCGGCGATCGAGCAACGCATCGGCGTCAAGTTCGAATATGTGCCGATCCTGCTCGGCGGCATCTTTAAGGCGACCAACAACAAGTCGCCGGCCGAGACGCTCGCCGGCATCAAGAACAAGCGTGAATTCCACGCGATCGAGACCGAGCGCTTCATCAAGCGCTTTAAGGTGCAGCCCTACGTCATGAATCCGTTCTTCCCCGTCAACACGCTGAACCTGATGCGCGCGGCGATCGCGGCGCAGCTCGAGGGCGTGTTCGAGGCCTATGTCGAAGCGGCCTTCCACCACATGTGGCGCGAGCCGAAGAAGATGGACGATCCCGAGATCGCGGCGAAGGCGCTGGCGTCATCCGGCCTCGATGCGCAAAGGCTGTTCGCCCGCGCGCAGGAACCCGAGGTGAAAGGCAGACTGATCAAAAACACCGAGGAGGCGGTGGCGCGCGGCGCGTTCGGCTCGCCGACCTTCTTCGTCGGCAATGAGATGTTCTTCGGCAAGGAGCAGCTGCGCGAGGTCGAGGAGATGGTGCTGGGGAAGTGATTTCCGTATTGCTTTGAAAGCTGGCAAGCTCCTCGCGTCGTCCTGGCGTTCGCCAGGACGACGGCAAAGAAGAAACAACAAGGACAATCCTCATGCGTATCCTCGTCGTCGGCGCCGGCGCCATCGGCGGCTATTTTGGTGGCAGGCTGTTGCAGGCCGGCCGCGACGTCACCTTCCTGGTCCGGCCGCGCCGCGCCAGCGAGCTCGCGAGCGCCGGTCTCGTCATCAAGAGCCCGAACGGCGATGTGACGCTGAAGGATCCGAAGACGGTGCAAGCGGACAAGCTCGCGGAAAAATTCGACGTCGTTCTGCTCAGCTGCAAGGCGTTCGACCTCGACGACGCCATCAAGTCGTTCGCGGCCGCCGTCGGGCCGAACACCGTGATCATCCCCATGCTCAACGGCATGAAGCATCTCGACGTCCTCGACCAGAAATTCGGCGCCGGGCTCGTGCTGGGCGGGCTCTGCGCCATCGCCGCGACGCTGAACGAGAAGCGCGAGGTGGTGCAGCTGCAGCCGATGCAATCGATCAGTTACGGCGAGCGCGACGGCAAACTGTCGGACCGCGTCAAGGCGATCGACGAGGCCTTCAAGAGCGGCATCAATGGCGCCTCCGCCAGCCAGAACATCATGCAGGACATGTGGGAGAAGTGGGTGTTCCTCTCGACGCTCGCGGCGTCCACCAGCCTGATGCGCACCTCCGTCGGCAACATTCTCGCCGCCCCCGGCGGCAGGGATTTTCTGCTCGGCATGTTGGACGAGACCAGCGCGATCGCCGCTGCGTCGGGCTACGCACCTGGCGGACCATTCTTCGAGCGGGTGAAGGGCAATCTGACCACCGAGGGCTCGCCGATGACGGCATCCATGTTCCGCGACATCAAGGCAGGCCTGCCGGTCGAAGCCGATCACGTCATCGGCGATCTCATCGCGCGCGGAGATGCTGCCAAGGTGCCGGTGCCGAAGCTGCGCATCGCCTATACGCATCTGAAGGCGTATGAGAAGCAGCGGGCGGGGTAGGGCAGCTACACTCTCAGCTATCGTCCCGGACAAGCGAGCGATAGCGAGCGCTGATCCGGGACCGATAACCACAGCAAGTAGTTATTGCGCGAGACGGAAGCTACGAGTCTTCGCAAGACGCGATCCTGTGGCTATCGGTCTCGGATCGGCGCGCGCTTGAGGCGCGCTTGTCCGGGACGACGGCAGAGTTTGCCGCAACAGCCCCAGCTATTTCAGATGCGCAAGATAGTGCGAGACGGCGGTGATTTCCTCATCGCTCATGTGATAGGCGACATCGGCCATCGCGGCGACTCCGCCGCCGACGCGCTGGCCCGCTTTATAGTCGTGCAGCGCCTTGACCAGATATTCCTCGCGTTGACCCGCGAGCCGCGCCACAGCCTTGGTGCCGGCATAGCTGTCCGTATGGCATGAGGCGCAGCGGCGGCCGGCAGCCACCTGCGCCCCCTTTTTCGACAGGTCCGGATTCCCGTCCTCCGGTCCCTTCGGCGGCATTAGCTGCGAAAAATAGGCGCCGAAATTGCGGATGTCCTCGTTGTTGATCTCCTCGACGATCGGCTGCATCTGCTCGTTCTTGCGCGAGCCGGCACGGAAGAACACCAGCTGCCATTGCAGGAATTGATCAGGCTGGCCGGCGAGCGAGGGAATGTTCTCGGTCTGCGAGATACCGTTCTCGCCGTGACAGCCGGCGCAGGCCGCCGCCTTCTCCTTGATCGCGGAATTATCGGCGGCGCCTACTGGAAGGGCGCCGGGCGTCAGGAGCGCAACCGCGCTGATTGCGTGCGAGATGAACTTCCGGCGCATGATGGGAATTCCGTTCCGTCGAGTTCGTCATTCGGGGGCACGAGCTATGATGCGCAATTGCGCATCGGACAATCCATAACACCTGCTCGCGGGTATGGGTTCCGGACTTGCGCGCAAGTCGCGCACAATCCGGAACGACGCATGAGACTTTGAGAATGAAAGAGGCTGCGACCGTCGCCCGGTCGCAGCCTTCCGTTACGTCGCGCTACTTCTTGCTGTAGCTGATGCGATAGATCGCGCCGGCCCAGTCGTCGGCGACGAGGATCGAGCCGTCCTTGGCGAGAACGATGTCGGCGGGACGGCCGAGATAGCCCTGGTCGCCCTCGAGCCAGCCGGAGGCGAAGATCTCCTGCTTGGGGTTCTTGCCGTCGGGCCCGACGATCACGCGCACGATGCGCGCGCCCTGATACTTGTGGCGATTCCAGGAGCCGTGCTCGGCGATCAGGATATTGTTCTTGTACTCGGCGGGGAATTGGTCGCCGGTATAGAACTTCATGCCGAGCGGAGCGACATGCGCGCCGAGATTCAGCACCGGCGGCGTGAACTCGGAGCACTTGTGGCCCATCGCGAACTTGTCGTCGGGCAAATTACCCTGGTGGCAATAGGGATAGCCGAAATGCTCGCCGATCTTGTTGATCATGTTCAGCTTGTCTGAGGGCAGATCGTCGCTGATCCAGTCGCGGGCATTCTCGGTGAACCAGTATTTGCCGGTGCGCGGATCGACGTCGCCGCCGACGGAGTTGCGGACGCCGAGCGCCCAGATCTCGGCATTGCCGGTCTTGGGATCGACGCGCCGGATCTGCGCGACGCTGGTCGGCGGCATGCCGATATTGAAGGGCGGCCCGAACGGCAGGAAGAACCAGCCATCCTTGTCGACCGAGATGTATTTCCAGCCATGCGCGGCATAGGACGGCATGTCGTCGTAGACGACCTTGCCGTCGCCGAGCTTGTCGAGATTGGCTTCGGCGTCGTCGTAGCGGATCAGCTTGTCGACGGCGATGACGTAGAGCGCGCCGTCCTTGAAGGCGAGGCCGGTGGGCATGTTCAGCCCCTTGAGGACGGTCTTGACCTCCTTCTTTCCGTTGTTGTCCTTGATGGCATAGACGTTGCCGAGGCCGAACGAGCCGACGAACAGCGTGCCCTTGTCACCCCAGGCCATTTGCCGCGCGGCCAGCACGCCGGGGGCGTAAACCTCGATCTTGAAGCCCGGCGGCAGCTTGATCTTCTTCATCATCGCCGCGAGCTCGGCCTCCGACGCACCGGTCGGCGGACCCGAGGGCGGTGCCAGGCCCTTCTGTGCCTCGGTCTCGTCGCCGAGAAACCAGTCATCCGGCGGATGGGTCCAGAACTCCTTGGTGCCGGATTCGTATTTCTTCAGCGCCCTGTTCTTGTCCTGCTGCTGCGCATTGCCAGCGCTGGTCCCCGCGAGAAGGGCAACCGCTGCAAGCGCCACGACGGATCGAAAGACGGATTGATGGAATTTCATCGCGTCACTCCCCTAAGGCAGCCGTCAGGGCTGCACGTTATTTTATTTTGCTAGTCGAGAGGCGAAGTTTTGGGTCCGTCAGGACGACAGACGCAAAAAGGTTAGCACATCTGCGAACGGCGAGAAGCGCGCCGCGTGCACCGCGATTGCGCGCCGTAAAAATTGAGACGGAACGTCAATGAGGGGCGAACGGCGCGACGACAACGCTCTCGCTGCAGCGCGGAATAAAGTTGGCGTGCGGATCGTTTGCAGGCGGCTCGCGGGGCGGATCATACAAAAAATGCGCAAACAACCCCATGCACAGTAGAACGGCTCAGGCCGGGTTGTTCTCGGTGACACCGGACAGACATTTGAAGCGTCGAGCAAAATAGCAATCGCGGCGCTCACGAAACGACGGGATAGGGCCCATCGTCGAACACCGTGTCATGATAGCCTTTCGACCCGATCTCGCGCGCCAGCGCGCTACGAAAATCGCGGTCACCATGCAGGCTGCGCAGCACATGCGCGAAGTCGAATTCGGGCCGCCAGCCCAGCTCGCGCCGCGCGCGTTCGTTGACATAGACGCGGTCGATCGCAGGGAAGAGGCGCCAGCCGCGCGCCGCATAGAGCTGCGCACAATCCGGATAGAGCTCGCGCACGACATTGGCGGCATCGCGCGCGAGCGCCGCGAGATGGCGTTGCTCAAACGGGCTCGTGGCCGAGACGATGTAGCGGGCAAACCCGATTCTGGGCGCGCGCTCGGCGGCGAGCAGGTGGGCGCTCACCGCATCCGCGATATCCAGCCGGCGATAGAGCAGCTCGTTGGCCTGCGCGTTCTCGGTTGTGTAAGCCGACCGCATCTCGGGATCGTCATCGGCTTCCGGAAAGAAGCGCGAGGTCCGCAGGATGACGACCGGCAGGGCACGCTCGCGAAAGAACAGCTCGCAGAGGTTTTCGGCCATCAGCTTGGTCGTGCCGTAGATGTTCTTTGGCACCGGCGGCAGGTCCTCGCTGACCCAGACGACAGCCTGTCCCGCCTCCGGCCTGAGCTGCGAGCCGAACGCGCTGGTGGTGCTGGTGAAGACGAAGCTCCTCACACCGGCGGCCGCGGCCGCCTCGAGCAGATTGAGCGTGCCGGTGACGTTGGTGTCGACGAAATCCTGCTTGCCGTGAGTCGCCACATGCGGCTTGTGCAGCGTCGCGGTGTGGATCACGGCAGTGACGCCGTCCATCTGGCGCCGGACGAAGGCTGGGTCGACGATGGAGCCGACGGCATCGGTGAAGGGCGATGGCTTCAGATCGATCCCGCGCGCGGACGAGCCGCGCGCCCGGAGTGTCCGCAAGATGGCCTCCCCGAGATGACCGGCGCTGCCCGTGACCAGAATTGTCATGCAAAACCCAATACAGCCGCCAGCGGCGCGGAAAACCACGGCCCGACCCGGTTTGGCTGGATGCTCTGGGAAAAATTGGAGCGGGCGAAGGGGCTCGAACCCTCGACCCCGACCTTGGCAAGGTCGTGCTCTACCACTGAGCTACACCCGCATCCTGTGTCGGTCGCGTGACGCGCCGGCAACGGCTGTCGTATGCCAAAAGCGGGAGGGGAATGCAACAGCTACCGGCGGCATAGATTCGCAATCGGAGGCCCGATATGGACCCTGAATGCGACCAAATCGCCCGAAACTGCTCCGGAACCGGCGAATCGGCCGCAATGGATTGAAATTCGGCCGTCCCGGCCCAATTTAGGAGCCGACGACGCGCATCTACATCGACGACGTGCTAAACAGCCGCCATTCCAGACATGACGAGGGGATCCCGTGACGATCATCGACCAGGGTAACGGAGCGGCGGGCCCGGCCGCCGCCGATCTGATCAAGGACACCACCACCCAGACCTTCGTGAAGGACGTCATCGAGGAATCGAAGCGCCAGCCGGTGCTGATCGATTTCTGGGCGGAGTGGTGCGGCCCCTGCAAGCAGCTCACCCCGGTCTTGGAAAAGGCGGTCAAGGCGGCCAAGGGTAAGGTCAAGCTGGTCAAGATGAACATCGACCAGCACCCGGCGATTCCGGGCCAGATGGGCATCCAGTCGATCCCGGCCGTGATCGCCTTCGTCAACGGCCAGCCGGCCGACGGCTTCATGGGCGCGGTGCCCGAAAGCCAGCTCAACGCCTTCATCGAAAAGCTGACCAAGGGCGTGACCGCGCCGGGCGAGGTCAACGTCGCCGAGATCGTGCAGGAGGCCGAGGCCGTGCTCGCCGAGGGCGACACGGCTGCGGCTGCGCAGATCTATGCCGAGGCGCTCCAGCATGATTCGACCAACATCGCGGCGCTTGCGGGCCTTGCGAAGTGCTACGCGGTGTCCGGCGCGATGGAGCAGGCCAAGCAGACGCTGGCCATGGTGCCGGAATCCAAGCGCAACGATCCCGCTGTGAGAGGCGTGCAGACCACGATCGACCTCGCCGAGCAGGCGGAAGCGCTGGGGCCGGTGGCCGAGCTGGAACAGAAAGTCGCCGCAAACCCGCTCGATCATCAGGCACGATTCGATCTCGCCACCGCGCTCAATGCGCAAGGCAACCGCGCGGCCGCCACCGAGCAGTTGCTCGAGATCATCAAGCGCGACCGCAAGTGGAACGACGACGGCGCCCGCAAGCAGCTGGTGCAGTTCTTCGAGGCCTGGGGCGGCACGGATGATGCAACCGTCGAGGGACGCAAGCGTTTGTCGACGATCCTATTTTCGTAGGGCGTGCTGGCAACGCCAGGGGGACCGGGCAGATGCCGATCAACATCGAATATCGCGGGCCCGCCGACCTTCCGGAGATCATTCCGGTATTTCCGCTGCCCGGCGCGCTGCTGCTGCCCCGCGGCCAGATGCCGCTGAACATCTTCGAGCCGCGCTACCTTTCGATGGTCGACGATGCCTTCCGTGACGGCCATCGCCTGATCGGCATGATCCAGCCCGATGTGGCGCACTCGCCGAAGGATTCCGACAAGCCGGCGCTGTTCCGCGTCGGCTGCGTCGGCCGCATCACCCAGCTCGCAGAATCCGGCGATGGCCGCTACATCCTCGAGCTCACGGGCGTCTCGCGCTTCAAGGTGGTCGAGGAGCTCGACGTGCTGACCGCCTACCGGCAGTGCAAGGTGGATTTCTTCGCCTTCGTCGACGATTTCACCGCGCGCATGGGCGAGGACCAGGTCGATCGCGAAGCGCTGCTGGCGGTGCTGGCGGACTTCCTGAAGGCCAACAACCTCAAGGTCGATTGGGAGGGCGTCGAGAGCGCTCCCAACGAGGCACTGGTCAACGCGTTGGCAATGATGTCGCCCTATGGACCCGCTGAGAAGCAGGCCATGCTGGAGGCACCCGACTTGAAGACCCGGGCCGAGATCCTGATCGCTGTCACCGAGATGGACCTCGCCAAGAAGCGCACCAGCGGCGATCCACCGCTGCAGTGACGGCCTGAATCCTCACGCAGCGCGGATGGCCGCTCCGGAATCTTCCCGCAGCATTGTGGCGATGTCGGATGCAGGCATCGGCCGGCTGAAATAGTAGCCTTGCGTTTCGGCGCATCCCTCTTCGCGGAGGATATCCAGCTGCTCCTTCGTTTCGACGCCTTCGGCGGTCGTCGTCTTGCCGAGGCTGACGGCGAAACGAACCACTGCTCGCGCGAGATGGTGCGCCTCTGCCCTCGCGCTGGATAGTTCGCCCACGAAACTGCGGTCGATCTTGACCTTGTCGAACGGGAATCTTTGCAGAAAGCTCAACGATGAATAGCCCGTGCCGAAATCGTCCAGGGCGATTCGCACGCCGAGCTCGCGCAGCTGAGCGAGGACCGCAAAAACAGCGTCGCTGTCATGCATGATTACGGTCTCGGTGACCTCGAGCTCAAGCCTGTGCGGCGCAATTCCTGAACTCGCCAGCGCGCCGACAACGACCGGAACAAGCTCCGTGCTCCTGAATTGAGCGGGAGACAGGTTGATTGCGATCCTGACATAGGCAGGCCATTTGGCAGCTTCCGCGCAGGCGGTCCGCAAGACCCATTCTCCCAGCGGCACGATCAAGCCGGTTTCCTCCGCAAGCGGAATGAATTCGCTCGGCAGGACCAAGCCTCGCTGCGGGTGATGCCAGCGTAGCAAGGCCTCGAAGCCGATGGTCTTGCCGGTGGCAGCGCTGACGAACGGCTGGTAGTGAAGCTCGAATTGACGGCCGGCAAGCGCATCCCGCATGTCGCGCTCCAGATTGCGTCGCGCATGCATGAGCTCGTCGAGTTCCGGCTCGAAGAAGCGAAATGCTCCGCGTCCGCCACTCTTGGCCGAGTAGAGCGCGAGATCCGCGCTCTTCATGATCACGTCGGAATCGTTGCCATCGCGCGGCGCGATGGCAATGCCGATGCTGGTGCCCACCGTGACCCGGTGATCGCCGAGATCGAAGGGTTCGCAAAGCGCCTTTCTGATGTTCTCGGCAAGGGCGGCGGCCTCCACGGCCGGGTTGGTCACGTAATCGATCACCGCGAATTCGTCGCCGCCCAGTCGGGCAATCAACGCGGTTTCCGTGGTGCATTCGCGCAGACGCGCAGCGACGGCGCGCAGCAGGGAATCGCCCGCCGGATGTCCCAGCGTGTCGTTGACTTCCTTGAAGCGATCGAGGTCGAGCATGAGCACGGCCAGATCGAGGCCGCCGTTGCGCGTAACCGCAATGGCATGCTCCATCCGTTCCCTGAGCAACACGCGATTTGGCAGATCGGTCAGCGCGTCGTGTTGCGCCATATGAGTGATCTTGGCCTCGGACCGGCGTTGCGCGGTAACATCGAGATGCGTGGCCACCCATCCGCCACCGGTCATCGGCTGTCGCGTCACGCGGATCAGCCGACCATCCGCAAACTCGTCGATCCTGCTCGAGACTGCATCGAACGGCAGGGCCGCCAATTTCGAGATGAATTGCTCGGCAGCACCCTCGCTGGAATCGCCCTTGAGGATTCCCTTCACAATACGATGCCTGATGATCTCGGTGTGCGATGTCCCCGTCCGCAGCAGTTCCGGCGGCAGCCGATACAGTCGGGCATAACGCTCGTTGCAGACGACAAGCCGCTTTTCGGCATCGAACATGCAAAGGCCCTCGACCATGTGGTTGATCGCAGTGTCCAGCCTGACCGTCTGGTCCTGCAGTTCCTGCTGGGAGTCTTCAAGCTGCTGCCGGGCGTCCGAAAGCTGGCTGATGATCGCCTCGAATTTGGCGGTTCTGCTTGCCAGGCGACGATCGGCCAGCACGCCGATCAGGCTCATGCCCAGCACAGATAGCGCCACACCGGCGATAGCAAACGCGAGCACGGCCGGAGACAGCGACAGGGCGCCCGTCGCACGCGTTGGATCCGGCGTGACCTGCACGGCGCCCATGGCCGTGAAGTGGTGCGATACGATGGCGAGTGTCAGCAGGACCGCCGCGGCGAGCGTGCCCCGGTAATTCTGATACCTGATCGCGACGGCCAGAGCGGCATAGCCGAGGCACATGGCCAGAATGATCGAGACGAATACGAGGTCCAGTGACCAGCTAACCCGACCCGGCACTTCAAGTGCCCACATTCCGAGATAGTGCATGCTGGCGATGCCGCCGCCGATGATGACGCCGCCGGCCGCCGCGCGCCACCGGCCGGAATCGCCGACCGCAACGCCGAAGCCCCCCGAGGTCAGAAGCATTGCCGTCGCAAGCGAAAGTGCCGTAAGCACGATTCCGTAGCCGGTGGTAACGCCGGGCTCGTAGGCGAGCATGGCGACGAAATGCGTCGCCCAGATTCCGTATCCGATGGCGGCGCCGGCAATCGCGATCCAGATCAGCCGCGTCCTTGCGCGCGCCGCGATCGCACGATGGAAGATGCTGACTGCAACAATACTCGCGACGAAGCAGACCAGGCCGGCGAGCACGACGAGCCGGAAATCATGCTCGACGGTAAGGCAGGACAAAACGCGGAACATCCAATATCGCTCCATCGTCAATAGTGTCGATGGTGGACGGGCTAAACGTCGTTCGCGTTAATTTCGTGCAACGTCTGATTGCATGCTTACTGGCACGTTAATGCTCCCCGCGCAATTCGATTTTGCCGAGCATCGCGAATGTCTTACCGCAATCGCGCCCAAGCTGAGGGAACAACACGTGCGACGATGGCAAGGTAATCCTAGAGGCGATTGCGAATGTGCTTGCGCCCGGTGAACATCGCGCGGATCAGGTTCTCGCGCTGGAGAATCCCCATCAGCAGCACGCCGAGCACGTGCAGCACGACCAGGACGATGACCGCGTCCGATGAATAATGGTGGGTATCCTCGACCCACCAGACGCCGAAAAAGGTGACGGTCACCGACATCGCGCCCGTGATCGTCGACACCGCGAGCGAAACCAGCAGCGCCACCAGCATCAAGGTACCGGCGGGGTTGAGCCCGATATAGCGGCCGGTGATGCCGCGGCGCAGATTCCAGAGATAGTGTGGTGCGGCGCGCAGCCTGACGCCGACCATCCGGAAGCGCGAATAGCGGCTTCCCATCAAGCCCCAGATCAGGCGGAAGGCGAGGAGGCCGATGACCGCATAGCCAACGATGCGGTGAAGGCCGTCATAGACGGTCGGCGTGAACCACGCCGTCAGAACTGAGATCGCAAGAAGCCAATGCCAGACGCGCAGCGGGAGGTCCCAGACCGCGACCGTCCGCGAAACGATTCGATTCGCGGGGGTCCTGTCGGACGCCCCGCGCGTTTGTCGCGCCGCTTCTTCCATCAAGCCCGTTTCGCTTTGGGGCTCACTTGCCGCAGTTTACTTGCGCAGCTTACTTGGCAATCGTGTGCTTCAAGCTGAGGTCTTCGGGGCTGTAGAACAGCTCATAGAGCTTGCCTTCCTTGACGCCATAGACCTCATAGCACGAGCCTTCGATCTTGGAGCGCCGCACCTCATAGCCCAAAGCCTTGGCCTTGGCTTCGGCTTCGCTGGCCGGCTTCCACGACGCCTTGTCGAGCTTGGTGCAGTCCTTGAAACCGTCGGCCATGGCCGCCGATCCCATACCAATCCCGATCGTCAGCGCAATGGCAACAACACGAATGACCTTCACGAACGTCTCCTTCTCTGTGCGCTGTGTGCTCAGCGCGAAGCGCAGCCGAAGGAAGCAAAGGTGAAGGTGAAGTCAATCCGGTTGGGGGGTGACCAATCTTAGATTCATTCTAACGGTCGTCAAAAGATCAGCGCTCTCCGTATGCAGCGCGCATTTGAAGCGCCGCTGCGGCCTTACGCCTCACGGGCCAAGACGCGGGTGTCGCTAGTAGCCGGCAACCGCAAGCGCCACGACAGCACCCATGCCGACCCAGCCAAAGTGGCGGCCGCGCGTCGCCAAGGCATTGGCGAGTGCCGCGAAGCCGAACACGACGGCGAGCGTGACGATGATCCAGTGCCGGGCGAGGTTGGATTGCATCCAGGGTGCCGCGAGCAGCAGTACGCCGCCGCCGATCCACGCCACCGTGCCGGCCTGCCACACCAAGCGGATCAGCGTACGAAGGCGCGGCGGTTCGATCGTGGCCCGCGCGAATACCTTGGTCTCGCCGAGCATGCCGTGGATCAGCGCCAGCACGACCGCGGCGGCGCCGGAGCATTGCAGCAGGAGATCGCGCATGACGGAAACTCCCGATCCATCCAGTTGTCCATACAGTCGTGTATGGTATGGACCCACGCGCGGTGATCTGTCAATACACTCGTGTATGGTCCTGATCATCGGGAACCCGCCATGACCGAACAGCTCTCCGCCGACGACTGGATCAAGGAGGGGCTCAAGGCGCTCGCCAGAAGCGGTTTTACGGCGCTGAAAGCCGATCCGCTCGCCAAGGCCATGGGCGTGTCGCGCGGCAGCTTCTACTGGCATTTTGCCGATCTCGGCGCCTTCCACGCCGCCTTGCTGAAACGCTGGCGCGAGATCGCGGCCGAGCAGATCATCGCCGACGTCGAGGCCGGCAGTGACGAGCCACTGAATGCCCTGTTGCGAAGATCTTTCGGCGCGCGGCTCGACCTCGAGCGCGCCGTGCGCAACTGGGCGGCGTTCGATGCGGCCGCGCAAGGCGCAGTCCGCGCGATCGACCGCCGCAGGCTCGACTATATCGAGGCGCTGCTGAAGCAGCGGGGGCTCGACCCGGCGATGGCGCAGGTGCGCTCGCAGATCCTGTACTGGACCTTTCTCGGCTTTGCCTTATCCGGCACGCCGGTGCCGCCGGCGCGGCTCCAGGCCCTGCTCGACGAGCTCTTGCGGATGGTGTCCGCTTAGATTCTTATTTTGACGCGTTTTCTTTCCGCGAACCGGTACCCATTTCGCTGGAAAACGCTTTGGCAGCCGCGATGGGCGGATGCGAATTTCTGTGCTAGAGGCAGCCGACTGCCGGAGACCATCCATGAACGCGCCCACCGAACGCCCCGAAGCCAGCGTCGATCCGAAACTGCTGGAGATTCTGGTCTGCCCGCTGACCAAGGGCCCGCTGGAGTTCGACGCCGCGCGGCAGGAGCTGATCTCGCGCAGCGCCAAGCTCGCTTATCCGATCCGCGACGGCATCCCGATCATGCTGCCGGAAGAGGCGCGCAAGATCGATTGAGATAAGCGAGAGTTGCACGCGATGGCCGCGCAGCACTCTCGGGGTCGTCCTGGCGAAAGCCAGGACCCATAACCACGGAATTGCATGGTTGCGTGAGCTGGCAACTCCGAGTCTTCGCAAAACGATTGCTGCGGCGTATTTATCCCGGATCTGCGCGCGCTTGAGAGCGCGCTTGTCCGGGATGACGGCGGAGAGTTAAGGCAGCAGCGAGACCTATAGCGCCTCGCCCTTCAACAAGCGCGGCACTTCACCAGTCAAACCAGCCGCCTGGCGGATGAAGAGATTCTTCAGCGGCGGGGCGCGGTCGACGAGGCCGAGGCCGATGTCGCGCACCGTGCGCAGCAGCGTCGACTGGTTGGAGAACAGGAAGTTCAGCGAGTTGGTGGCAACGCCCATCGCCATGGTGTCGAACCGGCGCCAGCGCTGGTAACGGTCCAGCACGTCGGCGCCGCCGAGATCCATGCCGAGCCGCGCGGCATCGACGACCACCTCGGCCAGCGCGGCGACATCCTTCAGCCCCATGTTGAGGCCCTGGCCCGCGATCGGATGGATGACATGGGCGGCATCGCCGACCAGCGCCAGGCGCTCGGCGATGAAGGAGCGCGCGACGAAATAGGACAGTGGGAATGCGCGCGGCTTGTCGAGCGCCTTGACCTCACCGAGATGCAGGCCAAAGCGCTGCTCGAGTTCAGCGTGGAACTCCTCATCACTGAGCGCGATGATGCGCGCGGCCTCGCTGCGGCGCTCGGTCCACACCAGCGATGACCGCTTGCCGGATAGCGGCAGGATCGCGAACGGGCCGGCGGGCAGAAAGTGCTCTTCGGCGCGGCCCTCGTGATCGCGCTCGTGGCCGACGGTGACGACGATGCCGGACTGATCGTACTCCCAGCCGTGGGTGGCGATCCCAGCGCGCTCACGCAGCTTGGATCTGGCGCCATCGGCGGCGACCAGCAGGCTCGCCGCGATCACGCTGCCATCGCCGAGCGTCACGTCGATGCCCTCGGAACGCGCGTCGTAGGACGCGACAGTGGTGGCGCGCAGATCGATGCCCTCGGCCTCGGCGCGCGCCACCAGCGCATCGATCAGGCGGCCGTTCTCGACCATATGGGCGAAGGGCTCGCCCGGCGCGACATCGCCGGCGAAATTCAGGAACACCGAGCGCGTAGCGTCCTCCAGCTTGGAATCGGTGACGACCATGTCGAGGATCGGCTGCGCCTCGCCCCGGACATCGTCCCAGGCGCCGATCGCCTCGAACAGGCGGCGGCAGGCGGCCACGATCGCGGTGGCGCGCGGGTCGCGGCTCGGACGCATGCTGAGCGCGGGATCGGCCACGATGACGGAAATCTCGGGTCCGAGCCCCTGACGCAGCGCCAACGCCAGCGCCAGCCCTGCAAACGCGCCGCCGCCAATGACAATGCTACCCTGTACCGACATACCCGACTTTCCCGGCCAATTCCTGGTCTTGCTAGCAGACTTGAGGTGGGCGAAACAGTGCGGTGAAACAAGGGCGGATCGGCCCGTATGTCATTTCGGAGCTTCAATCCGGAAATGACGGCAAGAAAGCTCACGCATGTCCAAAAGCCTGATCGACCTCATTTCGATCCTCGACCTCGAACAGCTCGAGGTGAACCTGTTCCGCGGCAACAGCCCGAAGACGAGCTGGCAGCGGGTGTTCGGCGGCCAGGTGATCGGGCAGGCGATGGTGGCGGCCTGCCGCACCGTCGAGGGCCGGCTGCCGCATTCGCTGCATTGCTATTTCATCCTGCCGGGCGACCCGCAGATCCCGATCATCTACCAGGTCGAGCGGCTGCGCGACGGCAAGAGCTATTCGACGCGCCGCGTCACCGCGATCCAGCACGGCAATGCGATCTTCTCGATCATGGTGTCGTTCCATGCCGAGGAGGAGAGCGCGTTCGACCACCAGGACAAGATGCCCGACGTGCCGCCGCCGGAAAAGCTCACGGCGGAGGAGGTGGCGAAGCAGCCGATGTTCAAGGAGATGCCGGAGTTCATCCGCCGCTACTACGAATCCGATCGTCCGATCGAGCTGCGTCCGGTCGAGCTCGGCCGCTATTTCGGCCAGAAGATCGAGGACGGCCGCATTCACGTCTGGATCAGGACCGCTGCGAAACTGCCGGACGATCCGGCGCTGCACATGTGCGCGCTCGCCTATGCCTCGGACTTCTCGCTGCTGGACGCGATCATGGCGCGCTATGGCCGCACGCTGTTCGACAAGCGCATGATGCCGGCGAGCCTCGACCACGCGATGTGGTTTCACCGCCCGTTCCGCGCCGACGAATGGCTGCTCTACGCCCAGGATTCGCCGAGCGCACAATCGGGCCGCGGACTGACCCGCGGCTCGATCTTCAAGCCCGACGGCACGCTGGTCGCCTCCGTCGCGCAGGAAGGCTCCGTGCGCGAGCGGAGGGCTTGATCGCTTAGAGCGAGCCGCGCGGAGCGAGTTCGGTCTGCGACGCAAACCAGTTCATGATCCAGCGATACACCCACGGGATCGGGATGATGAAGCTGCACAGGATCGCGGCCACGATTCCGCGCCACAAGATCTCGAGTCCGCTGCCTTTGAACACGATTTCGCGCCGTGTGCCTTCGACGCTGCGGCAGAACCAGCGCATCTGCGCCGCGGCGACCCAGGCCCAGCCGATGATGGTGATGATCGAGATCGCGAACAGCAGGCTCCAGCCGATATAGGCCCAGATCGAGCCGGTGAAGCTCAGGCCCAGCGGCTGGCCGTTGGAGGCGAGGTTCGCGACCATCCATTTGATCAGCAGCCAGTAGAGGACGATCTGCACGATGAACAGCAGATTGCTGAGCAGCTGGCTTCCGATGAAGGAGATGGCGATCGCCAGGACGATGAAGCCGAAATACCAGGGCACCAGCGTCATCGCATTGCCGGTGAAGCTGAGATTCGGACGCCCCGGGACCCTCACGCAGGACACGATCCATTGCGTGTACCAGACGAACACCCACGGCGCCGGCAGGACGAAGATCATTCCGATCAGCAAGACGATGCTGCGCCAGGTGAACTCGAGGATGCCAAAATCGACTGCCAGCGATCCTGCACCTGCGCCACCATAGCCGCCGGCGCTGGCGCTGGCATACCCACCGCCGCCCATCATCGGAGGGCCGCCGGCCGGCATCATCGGCGGCGCGCCGCCGCCTCCGATCAAGCCGGGGATTTCGGCGGCCTTCTGCCAGCCGGCCATGCCTTCGGTCCAGACCAGCGTATCCGGGCGCACGACGCCTTGGGCGATGAGATCGCGGAACTGCCCTTCCGCAAAGGGCCCCTGCTGCTTGCCCTCGGATGCGTAGAACCAACTCGCCATGATGCGTCCCCCAAAATACTTATGTACCGCCCGGGACCGGCAGGTTCACCCGATCCATGCCGAAAATGCATTGTGAAGGATGGACGGCTGCCCTGTACAGAGGCGGCCGTTCACATGGCCAAACGTTTTTCCGCTTCAATCTGCAACTTTTTTGTGCCATTTGCCCGGAAAGATGCCAGATTGACGCAGCGCCGGCGACATACGGCGCGGCGCATCCCGGGGAATAGGCCTGCCATGAAACTCGTCGTCGCGATCATCAAACCCTTCAAGCTCGATGAGGTCCGCCAGGCCCTGACGGCGATCGGCGTCCACGGCATGACCGTGACCGAGGTGAAGGGCTATGGCCGCCAGAAGGGCCACACCGAGATTTATCGCGGCGCCGAATATGTCGTGAACTTCCTGCCGAAGCTGCGCATCGAGATCGCGGTCGCGTCCGACGTTGCCGACAAGGCGGTCAGCGTGATCACTGCGACCGCGCGCACCGGCCAGATCGGTGACGGCAAGATCTTCGTCACGCCGATCGACCACGCGCTGCGTATCCGCACCGGCGAAACCGACAGCGACGCGCTCTGATCTAATCTAATACATCTTCTTCGATCGCACCGGGCAACGACGCCACAGCGTGCGACGCCAGTTAATGCCGGGGGGAACGACATGGCGGGATATTTGCGCCGCGCAGCTGCTATGGCTGCGCCGATCGGATTTGCGTCTGCCATTGCCTCGCCGGCGCACGCCGCAGGCTCCGAGATCAACACTGCCGACACCGCCTGGATGATCGTCGCCACCGCGCTGGTGCTGATGATGACGATCCCCGGACTTGCGCTGTTCTACTCCGGCATGGTGCGCAAGAAGAACGTGCTTGCCACCATGGCGCAGAGCCTCGCCGCGGTGACGCTGATTTCGATTCTCTGGGTCGCGTTCGGTTATTCGCTGTGCTTCGTCGGCGACGGCCCCTGGATCGGCACGCTCGACCGCTGGTTCCTCGCGGGCATGACTATGGACAGCGTCAACCCGGCGGCCAAGACGATCCCGGAATCGCTGTTCATGCTGTACCAGATGACGTTTGCGATCATCACGGTGGCGCTGGTCGCGGGCTCGGTCGCCGATCGCATGCGGTTCTCCGCCTATCTCTTGTTCTCCGTCGCCTGGTTCATCTTCGTCTATATTCCGCTGGCGCATTGGGTGTGGGGCGGCGGCTTCCTCGCCAGCATGGGCGTTTTGGATTTCGCCGGCGGCCTCGTGGTGCATTTGTCCGCCGGCACCGGCGGCCTCGTCGCCGCGAAGGTGATGGGGCGCCGTCACGGCTACGGCACCGAGAATCTTTCGCCGTTCGATCTCTCGCTGGCGGTGATGGGCACCGGCCTGTTGTGGGTCGGCTGGTTCGGCTTCAACGGCGGCTCGGCCGGCGCGGCCAATTCGCGCGCGGTGATGGCGATCATTGCAACGCATCTCGCCGCTTGCGCCGGCGCCCTGACATGGGGCGCGATCGAATGGTCGACGCGGCGCAAGCCCTCGGTGCTCGGCATGATCTCCGGCGCGGTCGCAGGCCTCGGCACCATCACACCGGCCTCCGGATTCGTGGCGCCCTGGCACGGCATCGTCATCGGCATCATTGCCGGTGCGGTTTGCTACTGGGCCTGCACCTGGCTGAAGCACCGCTTCAACTATGACGATTCGCTCGACGTGTTCGGCGTCCACGGCATCGGCGGCCTGACCGGCACCCTGCTTGGCGGCGTGTTCGCAACCAGCGCCATCGGCGGCACCGCCGGCCTGATCGAGGGCCACCCGCAGCAAGTGTTGATCCAGCTCTATGGCGTCGCCGTCACCTTCGTGTGGTCGGCAGGGGTGAGCTTCGTCCTGCTCAAGCTGGTCGGCCTGTTCGTGCCCTTGCGCGTATCCCGTGAGCACGAGCTCGAGGGGCTGGATATTTCGCAGCACGGCGAGGCGCTTCAGTAACAGGGGCTTGCGCGACACATAAGTACGTGCTTATGTGTTGTCATGATCGAAGCCGACATCTTCAAGGCGCTGGCCGACCCGACGCGCCGCAAGGTCTTTGAAAAGCTCGCTGGCGGAAGCCTGAATGCCAGCGCCTTGCGCGACGGATTGGAGATCAGCCAACCCGCGATGTCGCAGCATCTTTCGGTGCTGCGCGCGGCAGGCCTCGTGCGCGAACAGCGGCAGGGCCGCTTTGTGAATTACGAAGTCGACCCGGACGGAATCGTCGCCATCGGGGCATGGCTTGCGCGCTACCGCGCCTATTGGCCGAAGCGCATGGAAGCACTCGCTGACCTCCTGAAGGACATGGATCAATGAGCGACACCGTGAAGCCTGATCGTCCCGACGAAGCCCTCGTGCTCGAATATGATTTCGATGCACCGCCGGCAAAAGTCTGGCGCGCCGTGACCATTCCTGCATTGCGCGAGCGCTGGCTGCCGGATTGCGACCTTGCCGGCGCCGAGCCGGAATCAACGATCGCAGGTGAAGAGGTGCGCTACCGGCTTCGCGATTCCAAACCGCCATTTCGCGAGAGCCACGTCATCTTCCGGATCGAGCCGAACGAAGACGGCGGCACCCGCTTTCGCATCATCCAGCAAGCCTGCGACCAGCGAACAAGGCTGCCGCAGCCGGCCAATAGCAATTGCTGCCTGATGCGCGCGGCGGCCTAGCAACAACACAACTTCATCACCTGCAGACATGGAGGTCGCCGATGCGCGACATGCTTCAGCTCGTCCCTATGGTCGTCGAACAATCCGCCCGCGGCGAACGATCCTTCGACATCTACTCGCGGCTGCTGCGCGAACGCATCATCTTCCTCAACGGCGAGGTCAATGATGCGATGTCCGGGCTGGTTTGCGCGCAGCTGCTATTCCTGGAGGCGGAGAATCCGAGCCGGCCGATCAATCTCTACATCAATTCCTATGGCGGCGTGGTTACCAGCGGGCTCGCGATGTACGACACCATGCAGTTCATCAAGGCGCCGGTTCATACGCTGTGCATGGGCACCGCGCGCTCCATGGGCTCATTCCTGCTGATGGCCGGCGAACCCGGTCACCGCGCCGCGCTGCCCAATGCGAGCCTTCACGTGCATCAGCCGCTCGGCGGCTTCCAGGGCCAGGCGTCAGACATCCTGATCCACGCCAACGAAATGCAGGAAACCAAGCGGCGCATCACCAGGCTCTATGCGCAGCATTGCGGACGGACTGAAGAGGAGGTGGAACGGACCCTGGACCGCGACCACTTCATGACCGCGCAGCAGGGAGTCGAATGGGGATTGGTCGACCGGGTTTTTGCAGAGCGCGACGCCGCCTGATGGTGCGACAGCGGCCCTCAGCGGGATACCCTCGGCGAGGTTCATCTGCTCGACCCGCGGCCGCCGCGATGAGCATATCCCGTAAGCAGCGGGCGCAGTGGTCTCGATATTTCTTAAGTCCCCTTCCGTATCAAAATACCTTTTGACTGCCCGACACATGAGCAACATTGTGTCGGCAGCCTGTCCTGCCTGCGTTTTGAGCAGACGTGACCACGTTTTGAGCGCGACGTAATATCGCACTGCACGGCAATGCGCGTTAGGCGCGAAAACACGCGTTTTCATAATCCGTTAGGCAACGCGCCTGATCTGGCACGGCATTTGATTCTACGGGTCCCGGCTGAGCCCGCGTAGTGAACTTCTCCCTCGTGGCGAACCAGTCGAGAACGCCCGGCCATGTCCGGACCGGGCCAAGCGGGGATAGGACCCATGAAAATCGTTATGGCGATTATCAAGCCATTCAAGCTGGAAGAAGTCCGTGACGCCCTGACCGCCATCGGCGTTCATGGTCTCACGGTGACGGAAGTCAAGGGATATGGCCGCCAGAAGGGCCATACGGAAATCTACCGCGGCGCCGAATATGCCGTGAGCTTCCTGCCCAAGATCAAGATCGAGGTCGCTGTCGCCTCCGACCAGGTCGACAAGACCATCGACGCCATCACGTCCGCCGCGAAAACCGGCCAGATCGGCGACGGCAAGATCTTCGTCATCAACCTCGACCATGCGGTGCGCATCCGCACCGGCGAGGCCGACGCCGCGGCCCTTTGATTTCGCGCTCAACCTTTATCCAATCAGGAGTGAATACAATGACGTTTAAGCGTCCCTATGGCGCGGGACTGGCGGCTCTCGCAGTCGGCCTGTTCGCTGCGACCGCAGCCTATGCCGAGCCAACGGTCAACAAGGGAGACAACGCCTGGATGCTGACATCGACAGTGCTGGTGCTGTTGATGACGATCCCCGGCCTCGCACTGTTCTACGGCGGTCTCGTCCGTTCCAAGAACATGCTCTCGGTCCTGATGCAGGTGTTCTACACCGTCTGCGTCGTCACCGTGATCTGGGCCGTGTACGGCTACAGCCTCGCCTTCACCGGCGGTTCCGACTTCATCGGCGGCTTCTCCAAGGCCTTCATGATGGGCGTCACCACCGACTCGAAGGCGGCCACCTTCTCGGTCGACGCCAACATCTCGGAGCTCATCTACGTATGCTTCCAGATGACCTTCGCGGCGATCACGCCCGCCCTCATCGTCGGCGCCTTCGCAGAGCGCATGAAGTTCTCGGCGATCGCTCTGTTCATCCCGCTCTGGGTCACGCTGATCTACTTCCCGATCGCGCACATGGTCTGGTACTGGCCCGGCCCGGACATGATCCAGGATGCGGCCAAGGCGCTCGCTGCGGCGGGTGATGCGGCAGCCAAGACCGCGGCGCAGGCCAAGCTCGACGAGATCAACGCCGACGCCGGCTGGATTTTCAAGAAGGGCGCCATCGACTTCGCTGGCGGCACCGTGGTGCATATCAACGCCGGTATCGCAGGTCTCGTCGGCGCTCTCCTGATCGGCAAAAGGGTCGGCTACGGCAAGGAGCTGATGGCTCCGCACTCGCTGACCATGTCGATGATCGGCGCCTCGCTGCTCTGGGTCGGCTGGTTCGGCTTTAACGCCGGCTCCAACCTGGAAGCCAATGGCGGCGCTGCGCTCGCCATGACCAACTCCTTCGTCGCTACTGCCGCCGCCGCGCTGTCGTGGATGTTCGCGGAGTGGATCGTGAAGGGTCATCCGTCGGTGCTCGGCGTGATCTCCGGCGCTGTCGCGGGTCTCGTGGCCGTGACGCCCGCTGCCGGCTTCGCCGGCGCGATGGGTGCGATCGTCCTCGGCCTCGTGGTCGGCGTGGTCTGCCTGTTCTTCTGCACCGTCGTGAAGAACGCGCTCGGCTACGACGACTCCCTCGACGTGTTCGGCGTGCACTGCATCGGCGGCATCGTCGGCGCCCTCGGCACCGGCATTCTGGTCAACCCGGCGCTCGGTGGTGCCGGCATCATGGACTACACCGCGATCCCGCCCAAGGTTGCCGATTACGACTTCGCCACGCAGATGATCGCCCAGCTCTGGGGCGTCTGCACCACGCTGGTGTGGTCGGGCATCGGTTCGGCGATCCTCTACAAGGTCGTCGATGTGATCGTTGGCCTTCGCACCAATGTCGAGAGCGAGCGTGAAGGCCTCGACATCACCGAGCACACCGAGCGCGCCTACAACATGTAACTCTCCTCCCGGCCGCGATCTCCTCGGGGATCGCGACCAGACCTACGGTTTGGGCACATACCCGGCAATGCCCCGACCGTTGAGGGGCTCCAGCGCAAGTTGGAGCCCCTTTCTTTTGGTCGGAGCGCCGAAGAAAAACATTGCCATTGCGGACCGCCGGCGCAGAAATATCGACCTCAAGAACAACAATCGGGAGGTCGTCATGCGTTTGGAAGGCGGATGCTATTGCGGCGCAGTGCGCTACAAGGCCGAAGGTGATCCGATGATGCAGGCCCAGTGTCATTGTCGCGAATGCCAGTACATCACCGGCGGCGCGCCCAACACCTTCATCGCAATGCCGGCGGCCGGCTTCAGCTACATCACCGGACAGCCCAAGCAGTTCACGCGCAAAGACCTCGAACGCGCCGTCACGCGCGAATTCTGCGCCGAATGCGGCACCCATCTTGTGACTAAGGTTCCAGGCCTGCCGGCCGCGGTTGTGAAGGTCGGCACGCTGGACGAGCCCGGCCAGTTCCATCCGCAGATGGCGATCTACACCTGCGACAAGCAGGAGTTCCACGCGATCCCCGCGGGCATGAAGACATTCGAGAAGCTGCCGGGGCATTGAAGCTCGAATCGAGCCAGGGAGACGCTGCGCTCCCTCTCCCGCTTGCGGGGGGAGGGCTGGGGTGGGGTGCCTCCGCGGGCGAGAACCCCAAGAGGGGAGAACCCTCACCCGACGCTTCGCGTCGACCTCTCCCGCAAGCGGGAGAGGTGACGAACCCGCCCATGCATCCCGTTATTATCCGGCCCCATTATTCCCGCTCTGGACGGGGGCGGCGGCCGATGGTTAATCGCGTCTTAACCTCGCCCTATCTATGGTGAACTGAACCGCTTCCCGCCGGCGCCTTGGTGCGACCGGCTGTTCCAAGAGTGCTGGCGCCCAGAATGGTCATGACCGCTTCATCCCGTGCGCCGCAGGCCAGTGGAAGCTCCGACAGCGAACGCTCGCCCTTCGTCCGGCTGAACGAGCTCTTGGGCCCGCATCAGCCAGGTAAGCCCTTGATTACGCTTGCAGTCGGCGAGCCACAGCATCCCGTGCCTGACTTCGTCGGCCCGGTGCTGGCCAAGCACATCGCCGAATTCGGCCGTTACCCGGCGAACAAGGGCACCGACCCCTTCCGCAACGCGGCGGGTGGCTGGCTGTCATCGCGCTTCAAGCTGCCGCGGCCGCTCGACCCCGAGAACGAGATTCTCGTCCTCAATGGCAGCCGCGAGGGGCTGTTCCTCGCCGCGCTCGCGGCGGCGCGCTATGTCGGTCCGCGCCCCGGCAAGCCTGCCATCCTGATGCCGAACCCGTTCTATCCGGTCTATGGCGCCGGCGCTCGCGCCGCGGCCTGCGAGCCGGTCTACCTGCCGACCACGGTCGAAAACGGTTTCCTGCCCGATCTCGACGCCATCGACGAAGCGACGCTGGCGCGCACCGTGGCGTTCTATCTGGCCTCGCCCGCCAATCCGCAAGGCTCGGTCGCCAAGCCCGACTATTTCAAGCGGTTGAAACAGCTCGCCGACCGCTACGGCTTCGTGATCCTCAGCGACGAGTGCTATTCCGAGATCTACACCCGCGAGGCACCGGGCAGCGCGCTCGAATGCGCCGGCCCCGATTTCACCCGCGTGGTTGCGTTCCAGTCGCTGTCGAAGCGCTCCAACCTGCCCGGCCTGCGCGTCGGCTTCGCCGCCGGCGACAAGAGGTTCATCGGCATCTTCCTCGAGCTGCGCAACATCGCCGCGCCGCAGGTGCCGGTACCGCTCCAGCATGTCGCGACCGTTGCTTACGGCGACGAAGCGCATGTCGAGGAGAACCGCAGGCTCTACCGGATCAAGTTCGATCTCGCCGACCAGATCATCGGCAATCGTTATGGTTATCGCCGGCCCGATGCCGGCTTCTGCGTCTGGCTCAACACATCCGAGTTCGGCGACGACGTGTCGGTGACGCTGAGACTGTTCACGGAAGCAGGCGTGCGCGTGGTGCCCGGCAGCTATCTGGCGCGGCTCCAGCCTGACGGCTTCAATCCCGGCGCGGGCTATATTCGCCTCGCGCTGGTGCAGGATGGCGAGACCACGGCGCAAGCGCTGCACCGCCTGGTCGAGACTCTGGGTTAGGCGGGGCCCATGAGCATGTCGGCAATCGAACGTGTCATTCCACTGGTCGGCCATCTGCCGCCCTCGATCCGAGAGGGGCTGGCGCGACGTCTGCGCGAGCTCACCGGCCTCGGCCTGATCGCGCTGGCGGGCGTCGCATCGGCGGCGCTGATGACCTGGTCGGTGCAGGATCCCAGCCTCAGCCACGCCACCTCACGGCCGATCCGCAACATCCTCGGCTATGCCGGTGCGATCGGTGCCGACCTCTCGATGCAGATCCTCGGCCTTGGCGCGATCATGCTGGTCCTGACCGTCGCGGTCTGGGGCTGGCGCATGATGACGCATCGCCCGTTCGACCGCGAAGCGCTGCGGCTCGGCTCCTGGATTCTCTGCACGGTGATCGCCGCGGGCTTTGTCAGCTGCTGGCCACATGGCGGCGCCTGGCCGCTGCCGACCGGCCTCGGCGGTGTCGTCGGCGATGCTCTGGTGCGCGCGCCCGCCGTGATCTTCGGACCTGCAGGAACAATCTATCGCATCGTGCTGGGCACGATCCTGTTCGCCGCGATGGCCGTGACCTTCCTGATCGCCTGCGGTCTCGGCGCACGCGAGCATGACGACGAGCTCGCAGAGATCGAGGATGACGACAAACCGCTCGACGAAGACGAGGAGAGCGATCGCGGCTCGGTGTCGCTGGGCTGGCTGTTCCACGCCTTGATGAGCACCAAAGCGCGACTGATCTGGCTCTTCGGTGCCGCTTACCGCTCGCTGGTCTCGAGCGGGCCGAAGACCAAGGCCGCTCAGTTCAGCCGTCAGGAGCCCAATCTCGGCGGCGGCCGCGCCGCGCCCTCGATCTCACCACAGTCCGAAGACGAGGACCACGAGGACGAGTACGAAGAAGAGGAAGAGGAGGAGGAAGAGGAGGAGCCCGCCGCGCGCGCACCGCGCAAGAAGGCCGCGCCGAAAACCTCTGCCAAGAAATCCTCCGACAAGTTCGATCTTCCGTCCGTCTCCATGCTGGCCGCACCAAAGGCCGGTGACCGCCAGCCGCTCAGCAAGGCGGAGCTGGAGACCAATTCCCGCTCGCTCGAAGGCGTGCTCCAGGATTTCGGCGTGCGCGGCGAGATCGTGAAGGCCAATCCGGGTCCCGTGGTCACGCTGTACGAGCTGGAGCCGGCGCCCGGCATCAAGTCGTCGCGCGTGATCGGGCTTGCTGACGACATCGCGCGCTCGATGAGCGCGCTGTCGGCACGCGTTGCCGTCGTGCCCGGCCGCAACGCGATCGGCATCGAATTGCCGAACGCGCATCGCGAAAAAGTTTACCTGCGCGAACTGCTGGTGGCGAAGGAGGCGACCGACACGGTGGCAAAGCTGCCGCTCTGCCTCGGCAAGACCATCGGCGGCGACCCCGTGATCATCGACCTCGCACGCACACCGCACATGCTGATCGCCGGTACCACCGGCTCCGGCAAATCGGTCGCCATCAACACCATGATCCTCAGCTTGGTCTACAGGTTGCGCCCCGACCAGTGCCGGCTGATCATGGTCGATCCGAAGATGCTCGAACTCTCCGTCTATGACGGCATCCCCCATCTGCTCACGCCTGTTGTGACCGATCCGAAGAAGGCGGTGGTTGCGCTGAAATGGGCCGTGCGCGAGATGGAAGAGCGCTACAAGAATATGGCCAAGCTCGGTGTGCGCAACATCGACGGCTACAACACGCGCCTGCTCGAATTGAAGGCCAAGGGCGAGGAGCCGACGCGCACGGTGCATACCGGCTTCGACAAGGAGACCGGCAAAGCGATCTACGAGGAAGAGAAGCTCTCGCTCGACCCGCTGCCTTACATCGTGATCATCGTCGACGAAATGGCCGACCTGATGATGGTCGCCGGCAAGGACATCGAAGGCGCGGTGCAGCGTCTGGCGCAGATGGCGCGCGCCGCCGGCCTGCACGTGATCCTCGCCACGCAGCGTCCGTCGGTCGACGTCATCACCGGCACCATCAAGGCGAACTTCCCGACCCGCATCGCCTTCCAGGTGACGTCCAAGATCGACAGTCGCACCATTCTCGGCGAGATGGGCGCCGAGCAGCTGCTCGGCCAAGGCGACATGCTCTACATGGCCGGCGGCGGCCGCATCAGCCGCGTGCACGGACCTTTTGCCTCCGACGAGGAGGTCGAGAAGGTGGTGCGTCACCTCAAGACTCAGGGCCAGCCCGAATATCTCGAAGCGGTCACGGCCGAAGAGCCCACCGAGGACGAGGACGGCGCAGTGTTCGACGCCACAGGCATGGGTGCCGATGGCGGCGGCGATTTGTTCGCGCAGGCCGTTGCCATCGTCAAACGCGACCGCAAGGCTTCGACCAGCTACATCCAGCGCCGCCTGCAAATCGGCTATAATCGCGCTGCATCGCTGATGGAGCGCATGGAACTGGAAGGCATCGTCGGGCCCGCCAACCATGCCGGCAAGCGCGAGATTCTGGTCGAGGAAGAAGACAGCCATATGTGAGGCGAGGAGCCTCAACACATCATTTCACGCAAAATCGATATCTGCTTTTGCACGAAATCACGCTAAAAGGCGCCCAGCCACGTTAGGACGACGCGTTGATCAGACATCCGGACATTCGATTCGCTGCCACCATCGCTGCGCGAAGCGCGCGCGTGGCCGGCGTGCTTCTCGTCACCGCCGCGATGGTGACCGCTACGTCGCTCGCGCAGACCGTGCCCGTGCCGAAGCCAGCGCCGAAGGGCCGCGATGGCGGTGCGGCGGGGGGAGGGCCCGCCGTCACCGGTGCGACGCAGGCGCCGCCGAATCCGGTCATCCCGGATCCGCGCCGCAACGTGCCGAGCAGTATCTTCCAGACCTTCGATGCCAACCAGAAGGCGCAGGCCGCCAAGATCAGCGCCTATCTCTCCTCGCTCCAGACACTGGTCGGGAATTTCGTCCAGGTCGGCCCCGACGGCAGCAAGACGCAGGGCGATTTCTACATCCAGAAGCCGGGCAAGGTGCGCTTCGAATATGACGCGCCGAGCCCGATCGACATCGTCGCCGACGGATCATCGCTGGTGGTGCGTGATCGCAAGCTTGCGACCCAGGACATTTATCCGCTGTCGCAGACGCCGCTGCGTTTCCTGCTGTCCGATCGCATCGACCTGATGAAGGACACCAACGTCGTCAACGTCTCGGCCGACGACGTCTTCACCAGTGTCACTATCGAGGAGAAGCAGGCGCTGGTCGGCACCAGCCGCCTCCTCTTGATGTTCGGCGCCAAGGACGGCCAGTTGAAGCAGTGGACCGTCACCGACCCGCAGGGCTACGATACCACGATCGCGGTCTACAATCTGGATTCGAGCAAGAAGCTCGATCCGGGCATGTTCAAGATCGATTTCACCAATTACGGCCCATCGCCGGGTTGAGCGCTCCGCTGCCGTAGGGTGGGCAAAGGCGCGGAGCGCCGTGCCCACCATCTTTCCTCCTCGCGATCGGCACGTCGGCACGCTTCGCTTTGCCCACCCTACAAAAGCACGCCCAGATCCTCACATCTCGCACCCGAAAAGACGGTGGGCACGGCGCTTTGCGCCTTTGCCCACCCTACGAGAGCTTGCTAAGACGCATCCCTCATGCGTCTCTCCCTGACAACCTGGAACATCAATTCGGTGCGGCTGCGCATCGATCTGGTCGCGAAATTCCTCAAGAGTGCGCGGCCGGACGTGCTGTGTTTGCAGGAGACCAAATGCATCGACGACGCCTTTCCGCTGAAGCGCTTCAAGCGGCTCGGCTATGAGCACGTCGCGCTGAACGGACAGAAGGGCTATCACGGTGTCGCCATCGTCTCGAAGATCCCGTTCGAATCGAAAGACATCCGCACCTTCTGTGACAAGATCGATTCGCGCCATATCTCGGTGTCGTTCGGCGAGAAGGCCAACATCGCAAAGCCACTGGTGCTGCATAATTTCTACGTGCCCGCCGGCGGCGACATTCCCGATCCCGCGCTGAACGAGAAGTTCGATCACAAGCTCCGCTTCCTCGACGAGATGAAGGCCTGCGAACCGCTGCATCCGCGCGGCGAGGACCGTCATATCCTGGTTGGCGATCTCAACGTCGCCCCGCACGAGAACGACGTATGGTCCCACAAGCAGCTCCTGAAGGTGGTGTCGCACACGCCTGTCGAAACCGATAAGCTGAAGGCGGCGCTGGCGGCCGGCGAATGGATCGATGTCGCGCGCGAGCGCATTCCGATGTCGGAGAAGGTCTATACCTGGTGGAGCTACCGCTCCGCCGACTGGACCGTCGGCGATCGCGGTCGCAGGCTCGACCATATCTGGATCTCGCGCGCGCTGAAGGATACTGTCAGTGATTTCAATATCCTGCGCGACGCGCGGAGCTGGGAGCGGCCGTCGGACCATGTCCCCGTCACGGTGACGCTGGATCTATGATTGTCGCCCTGGCGAAAGCCAGGGCCCATTACCACCAGTGTTCGTTGTTGCGCGAGGACGTCGGCAGTCGCACCAAGCCACAAACATTTGGGGTTATGGGTCCTGGCCTGCGCCAGGACGACTTCAGCTCGTCAGCTTCGCGCCCGCCATCAGGATATCGCTGGCGATCTGGCTGGAGCGGACCGCGAATTCGTCGCGGAGGCGAACCGCGGCGGCGGGGTCGCTTTCGAGCACGCGCTGGAACAGGCTGCGCGCGATGCGGATGACGGAGGCGTGCTCCAGCGCAACCGCGCTCGACGGCCGCTTCATCGGCACCACCAGCGCGAGCTCGCCGATCAGCGCGCCGGGACTGGCGATCATTTCGGCGCCGGCGCCGTCCTCGACCCGGAAGGCGCCGCGCTGGACCACAAAGCCGGCATCGGCCTCATCGCCGAGATTGAACAGGACGTCGCCGCGGACGAAGTTCCGCTGCTCGGAGCCGATCGCCAGCATGCGCAACGATGCGTCTCCCAACAGGCGCAGTGTCGGGACTCGCTCGAGAAGCGCTACATCGTCGTCGATTGACATTCAGGTCCGAGGCTCAAAGGCACGCGATCTCAAACGATTCGCAGGCCCCTGAAGCGTATCACGGCACCAGCTTGTAGCCACCGGCTTCCGTGACCAGGATTTCCGGGTTGGCGGCGTCCTTCTCGATCTTCTGGCGAAGGCGGTAGATGTGGGTTTCCAGTGTGTGGGTGGTGACGCCGGAATTATAGCCCCAGACCTCCTGGAGCAGGGTCTCACGCGAGACCGGCATCTGGCCGGCCCGGTAAAGGAAACGGAGGATGGCGGTCTCCTTCTCGGTGAGGCGCACCTTGCGCGCGTTCGCCGCGGTCAGCATCTTCGAACCCGGGCGGAAGGAGTAGGGGCCGACCGAGAACACCGCGTCCTCGCTGGCCTCGTGCTGGCGGAGCTGAGCGCGGATGCGGGCGAGCAGCACAGCGAAGCGGAAGGGCTTTGCCACATAGTCGTTGGCGCCGGATTCCAGGCCCAAAATCGTGTCGGAATCGGTGTCGTGGCCGGTCAGCATGATGATCGGGGCCTTGAAGCCGCCCTTGCGCAGGGAGCGGACCACCTCGCGGCCATCGGTGTCAGGCAGGCCGACATCCATCAGAACGAGATCGGGCGCATTGGCCTTTGCGGCGCTCGCGCCCTTGGCGCCGGTATCGACGGCGGACGCTTCGAATTCTTCGTGCAGCGATAATTGCTCCACCAACGTATCGCGCAGATCGGTATCGTCATCCACGATCAGGATCTTGCGGGCATTGGCCATGGGGGGTCATCCTTTTGGATCCGGCTCGGCGCGCATCCATGCCGCACCCAGCCGCGAGGGAAAGTTAGGGTCGCCGTTGTTATTGTTGTTCGTGTTGAAGTAGTGGGCTGTTACCGATTCACAAGCCAGAACCACTCTAACCCAGAATAGCAGGGCGTTTTGATGAATGTCCTGTAATGAATTCGACATCGCATGTTCACATGAAAAACAAAGCTGCGTCAGCTAGTTACACCCAGAATCGAAGGGCCAGGCCGCTGTCCGCGATCCGCGTTAAGCCAGCTGCCGGTAATCCGCGCCGGGGCTGGCTGACGGCCGGAGCACTGACGATACCGGTGGCGTTGGGGCGAGGCGGCATTCTCGCCAACAAGCGCGAGGGCGACGGCGGTACCCCGCGCGGCAGCTTCCGTCCCAGGCGATTGTGGTGGCGGGGCGACCGGCACAGCCGCCCCCAGACGTTCTTGCCGGCCCGGATCATCACCGGCGAAGACGCCTGGTGCGAGGATCCCAAAGACCGTCATTACAACCAGGGTATCCGGCTCGGCGAGGGGCAGGGCGGCGACCGGCTCAAGCGCGCCGACCACCTCTACGATTTCATCATCGAGATCGACCACAACACCAGGCCGCGGATCGCCGGCCGCGGCAGCGCGGTGTTCCTGCACCTCGCCCGCGACAATTTCGGCCCGACTGCAGGCTGCGTCTCCATGACGAAATCTGCGATGCTGCAATTGCTGCGACGGCTGGGACCAAGAACAAGAATCATCATCGGGTGAAGACGCATGCTCGACAAGGATCAGATCGCCGTCGCATCGCAAGTCCTGGTGAAGCATGGGCGCGACGGCACCAAGCTTGACGCGCTGGATGCCCGGTTGCGGCCGCAGAGCCGCGCTGATGGCTATGCCATCCAGGCCGCGCTCGAAACGCAATCGAGCGGAAAATTATTCGGCTGGAAGATCGCGGCAACGAGCGAGTCCGGACAGAAGCACATCAACGTCACGGGACCGCTGGCCGGCCGCATCATGAGCGACACCGTAATCGCCGATGGCGGCACCGCGTCGATGCTGGGCAACGAGATGCGCGTCGGCGAACCGGAATTCGCCTTCCGCATGGGGCGCGATCTATCGCCGCGCGCGGTGCCGTACACTGTCGACGAGGTCCTCGCCGCCGTAGACGCCTTCCATCCCGCAATCGAAATTCCCGATTCGCGCTTTACCGATTTCGCCAGCGCCGGCGAGGCGCAGCTCATCGCCGACAATGCCTGTGCGCATCTGTTCGTGCTGGGCGCGCCGACGACTGCGGATTGGCGCGCACTGGATCTCGTCGAGGAGCGGCCACAAATCACGCTACGTGGCCAGCGCTATATCGGTCACGGCAAGAACGTGCTCGGCGATCCCCGCGCAGCCCTCGCCTGGCTCGCCAACGAGCTCCGCGGCCTCGGCATCACCTTGCGGGCAGGGGAGGTGGTGACCACAGGCACATGCCATCCGCCGCTGCCGATTAAGGCCGGCGATCATTTTGCGGCGGATTTCGGCGTGTTGGGGAAGGTGTCGGTGGGGTTTGTGTAGGCGCACACGCTCCGCTGTCATTGCGAGGCGCCCTTGCGACGAAGCAATCCAGAATCCCTCCGCGGAAAGATTCTGGATTGCTTCGCTTCGCTCGCAATGACGAAATCGATGACGGTTGCTGGGTGCGTTCCTCGCTAACGGCTCTCACCTGTGTCCGAAGATCGCGCTCCCCACGCGCACATGGGTGGCGCCGAGCATGATCGCGGTCGCAAAATCCGCGCTCATGCCCATCGACAGGTTCTTCAATCCATTGCGCTCCGCGATCTTGGCAGTGAGAGCAAAGTGCGCCGCCGGCGGTTCGTCGACCGGCGGAATGCACATCAGGCCGGAAATCGTCAGCCCATAGGTGTCGCGGCAGCTCGCGAGGAAGGCATCGGCCTCGCCGGGCGCGACGCCGGCCTTCTGCGGCTCCTCGCCGGTGTTGATCTGGACGAAGAGCTGCGGGTGCTTGTTCTGGGATTCGATTTCTTTGGCTAACGCTTGGCAAATGCTCGGACGGTCGACCGAATGGATGGCATCGAACAGCGCGACCGCCTCTTTCGCCTTGTTGGATTGCAGCGGGCCGATCAGATGCAGCGCGATGTCGGAGTAAACAGACGTTAACGCAGGCCACTTGGCTTTGGCCTCCTGCACCCGATTCTCGCCGAATACGCGCTGTCCGGCGACGATGACCGGGGTAATCGCATCCGCGGCGAAAGTCTTGGACACCGCGATCAGCGTCACGGAGGCGCGATCACGCTGCGCATCCTTGCAGGCGCGTGCAATTTCGGCTTCGACTGCGGCGAGTGCGTTTGGTGAATGGCCGGTTACCGGCGCGGCATTGGCTTCTGTCATGACGTCGATTGGCTGTGGTCGTAACCGAGGTAAGTCCAATTTTACCTAGTTCAAGAAAGAGTTTTTGAACCCTTCGCTTTACCTTGGCCCATGGGGTGGGTAGCGAAGATGGCAAGCGTCAGTCTCAACCGCAAACGAGCGAAACTCAAGCAGGTTCTCGGTATCCGAGCGCGGCTGGCGTTGCTCGCGGTGATTCTGGTGGCCCCCTTGATGCTCGAGCGCATCCGTTCGCTCGAAGACACGCGCGCGCGACAGATCGCGCAGGCCGCGGCCGAATTCACCACCGTCGCAAGGCACAGCGCCGATGCGCAGCGCGAGGTGATCTCGTCGGTCGAGACCATCCTGAAATCGGAGGCCTTCATTCGGGCGTCCGCCGGCGGCATCAGCAAGAGCTGCGACGTGCTGCGCGCGAGCCTGCCGTCCAGCCTGCCCTGGATCCGCACACTTCTGATCGCCGGCCAGGACGGACGCATCCAATGTGCCACCAACAACATGTATGTCGGCCTCGACCTCAGTGACCGGCCTTACTTCCTGCAGGCACAGCAAACCGGCCGCTTCGTGTTGAGCGACTTCATCATGTCCCGGCCCGCGCCGACGCCGACCGTCATGGCGGTTTATCCGGTGTCCGCGTTCAGCGGCGTCCCGGATGCCGTCGTGCTCGCCACCGTCAATCTCGACTGGATGTCGAAGGTCATGAGCAATCTCGGCGGCCGCGCCGGCATTTCTGCGGTGTTGGTCGACAGCGCCGGCACCGTGCTCGCCGCGCCCGCCGACCAGCACAGCGCGGTCGGCCGTCCCCTCGACAACATGCCGCTGATGTCGGCGATCGCCGACAGGGCACTGCGGTCGGACCAGGACGAAGGCTCGCTGTCGTTTCTTGCTGCAGACGGCTCCCGCCGCGCGGTCAGCTATATCCGCATCGCCGGCACCAATGCTCGCCTGATCGCCAGCATCGACGAGGACAAGGTATCTGCGGCCGTGAGCCGCGACATCCGCACCGCCTATCTCCAGTTCGCCTTCGTCGTCGTGTTCGTCCTGCTCGGCGCGCTGATCGCCGCCGAGAAACTGGTGATCAAGCCGATCGAGATGCTGGCCGACATGGCCAAGCGTCTCGGCGAAGGCGATCTGTCGGCGCGGGCGGCGCGCAGTCGCCTGCCCGCCGAGTTCGTGCCGCTGGCCCGCGCGTTCAACGCAATGGCCGCGCAATTGAGCCAGCGCGAGCGCGAGCTGATCGCCAGCAACGACCGCCTGACGGTGATGGCCTCGATCGACATGCTGTCCGGCCTCGCCAACCGCCGCGGCTTCCAGAGCCGGCTCGATTTCGAATGGATGCGCGCGCAGCAATATGGCAGCGAGCTCGCGCTTCTGATGATCGACGTCGACCACTTCAAGCTCTTCAACGACACCTATGGCCATCTCGAAGGCGATTCCTGCCTGACCCGGCTCGGCGAATCACTGTCCGGCATTGCCGCCGACACGATGGGCTTTGCGGCACGCTATGGCGGCGAGGAATTCTGCCTGCTGCTGCCGAACACCGACGTGCCCCGCGCCGTCGAAATCGGCGAATTGGTGCGCGCGGCCGTGCTGAAACTCTGCCTGCCGCACATCACCTCCGCGCATATGATCGTCACCGTCTCGATCGGCGTTGCTGCGACGAAGCCAAACGAGACACTGCGCCCCGGTGATCTCATCGAAGCCGCCGACGCCGCGCTCTATGCCGCCAAGCATCGCGGCCGCAACAACGTCGTCGAGCACGGCGTGCAGGCGATCGAGACCGGCACGACTGACATGATGATGATGGCGGCTAACGGCTAGAGCGTTTTCGAGCGAAGTGGACACCGGTTCGCGTGAAGAAAACGCGTCAAAACAAGAATCTAGAGCTTCGGTTCTGATTCAATCGGAACCGATAATGCTCTAGCCCGCCGCTCCGGCGCGCTCGAGCTCGATCTCGGTCACCACGCGATTGCGGCCACCGCCCTTGGCGAGATAGAGCGCGCGGTCACAGCGCTCGATGAAATCGGTGATCGCTTCGCCGGTCCGGTATTGCGCGACACCGATCGACACACTGATATTGGGCAGGATCTCACCTGTCGAACGACGCGTGATCCTGCATTCGGCGATCGCGCGCCTGATGCGCTCGGCGGTCTCGGCAGAGGCGGCAAGGTCGGCATCCGGCAGCACCGCGATCAGCTCCTCGCCGCCATAGCGGGCCGGCAGATCCTGCTCGCGGACCTTCTCGCGCAACACCTTGGCGATCAGGCGCAATACCTGGTCGCCGATGCCATGGCCGAAATTGTCGTTGAAGGTCTTGAAGTGGTCGATGTCGAGCAAGAGCACGCTGAGCGGCTCGCCCCATTCCGCGGTCGCCTGCGCCTTGCGCAGGAATTCGTCGAGCGCCCGCCGATTCGCCAGCCCCGTCAGCGTATCGGTCCGGGCGCGCTGCTCGGACCTCGACAGCGAATCACGGATCACGTCGAGCTCGCGGGTCTTTTCCGCAAAGCCTGCCTCGAGCCGTGTCGCGCGGGTGGCGGCGCGGGCCAGCTCGTTCATGAGCTGGGCGACCAGTGCCTTCGGATCGACGCCGGCCTTGCCTTGGTCCGCGACCTCGCTGATCGCCTGCATCTGCGAATGGTTGTCGGCGATGGCCGTCGTCAGAAACTCCTTTGCCGCACCCATGAGGGCATGCAGCCGCTCGGAGGTGCGGACGACGATGGCACTGACCTGCGGCGCGATGTAGGTCTCGAACAGATCCTGATTGGTTCTGCTGTCGAAAGGACGGTTGTGGTCGATCAGGAGATCGATCGCGTCGCGCAGATCGTCTTGGCTGCCGGCGAGATATTGGAACCAGACGGCAAAATTGGCCGGGGTCGGCGCAATCCGCTGCTCGGCCATGCTCCGCAGCGCCCGTCCGGCAATGGACGCGGCATAGTCGTAATCGGGATCGTCGAAGCTGGAATCCATCGCAAGTATCGGGGGTCCTTGGCGGCCGCAACTTCGCATCGACCCCTTAATCACACCCCAACGACGGCCTCGGTATTTTTGCGGAGCAGTTCGGAAGGTTCCCCAGATTGCGGCAACCCATTGACCCCTTGCGGACTTCTATGGCCTAGTCCGCCGTCTTTAAGCCGGCCGAACCACGAAAAGCCAACGATTCCATGACCTCCGAACGCTACAACGCCCGCGACGCCGAACCGCGCTGGCAACGCCTCTGGGACGAACAGGCGATCTTCGTCTCCCGAAACGACGATTCGCGGCCGAAATACTACGTCCTCGAGATGTTCCCCTACCCGTCCGGGCGCATCCATATCGGCCATGTCCGCAATTACACGCTCGGCGACGTGCTGGCCCGCTTCAAGCGCGCCAAGGGGTTCAACGTGCTGCATCCGATGGGCTGGGACGCCTTCGGCCTGCCGGCCGAGAACGCGGCGATCGAACGCAAGGTCGCGCCGAAAGCCTGGACCTACGACAACATCGCCGCGATGAAGAAGCAGCTCCGCTCGATCGGGCTGTCGCTGGACTGGTCCAGAGAGATCGCGACCTGCGATCCCTCCTATTACAAGCACCAGCAGAAGATGTTCCTGGACTTCCTGCGCGCAGGCCTCGCCGAGCGCGAGAAGCGCAAAGTGAACTGGGACCCCGTCGACATGACCGTGCTCGCCAACGAGCAGGTGATCGACGGCCGCGGCTGGCGTTCCGGCGCTGTCGTCGAGCAGCGCGAGATGAATCAGTGGGTCTTCAAGATCACGAAATACTCGCAGGAGCTGCTGTCCGCGCTGGATGGGCTCGACCGCTGGCCCGACAAGGTGCGGCTGATGCAGCGCAACTGGATCGGCCGCTCCGAAGGCCTGTTGATCCGCTTCGCGCTGGATGCGGCGACGACGCCGGCCGGCGAGAACGAGCTGAAGATCTTCACGACGCGCCCGGACACGCTGTTCGGCGCGAAGTTCATGGCGATCTCGGCGGATCATCCATTGGCGCAGGCGGCCGCCGCGAAGAACCCTGAGCTTGCGGAGTTCATCACCGAGATCAAGAAGATCGGCACCGCGCAGGAGGTCATCGACACCGCGGAGAAGCAGGGCTTTGACACCGGCATCCGCGCGGTGCATCCGTTCGATCCCTCCTGGAAGCTGCCGGTCTATGTCGCCAATTTCGTGCTGATGGAATATGGCACCGGCGCGATCTTCGGCTGCCCGGCGCACGACCAGCGCGACCTCGACTTCGTCAACAAGTACAATCTCGGCAACACGCCGGTGGTGTGCCCCGAGGGCCAGGACCCGAAGACATTCGTCATCACCGACACCGCCTATGACGGTGACGGCCGCATCATCAATTCGCGCTTCCTTGACGGCATGACGATTGATCAAGCCAAGGAAGAGGTGGCGAAGCGGCTGGAAGGCGAGCTGAGCGGCAATGCGGCGGTCGGCGAGCGGCAGGTCAATTTCCGCCTGCGCGACTGGGGCATTTCGCGCCAGCGCTATTGGGGCTGCCCGATTCCCGTCATTCATTGCCCGAAATGCGACGTGGTGCCGGTGCCGGATGCCGATTTGCCGGTGACGCTGCCGGAGGATGCGACCTTCGACAAGCCCGGCAACGCGCTCGATCATCATCCGACCTGGAAGCACGTCACCTGCCCGAAATGCGGCGGCAAGGCGCAGCGTGAGACCGACACCATGGACACCTTCGTGGATTCGTCCTGGTACTTTGCGCGCTTCACCGATCCCTGGAACGAGAAGGCGCCGACCACGCGGTCGGTGGTCGATCGGCTGATGCCGGTCGATTGGTATATTGGCGGTGTCGAGCATGCGATCCTGCATTTGCTCTACGCGCGCTTCTTCACCCGCGCGATGAAGGCGACCGGGCACATTGCGCTGGACGAGCCGTTCGCCGGTCAGTTCACCCAGGGCATGGTGGTGCACGAGACCTACCAGAAGGCCGACGGCACCTATGTGCAGCCGGCCGAGGTCAAGGTCGAGGTCGGCGGCAATGGTCGCCGCGCCACGCTGCTCGCGACCGGCGAAGACATCCAGATCGGCCCGATCGAGAAGATGTCGAAGTCGAAGAAGAACACGGTCGATCCCGACGACATCATCGAGACCTACGGCGCCGACGTCGCGCGCTGGTTCATGCTGTCGGACTCCCCGCCCGACCGCGACGTGATCTGGAGCGACGAGCGCGTCCAGGGCGCATCGCGCTTCGTGCAGCGGCTATGGCGGCTGGTGAACGATGCGAAGGAACTCGGCAAGGACGCGCCGGCGGCCCGGCCAGCTTCGTTCGGGACGGATGCGACCGCCTTGCGCAAGGCCGCCCATGGCGCCCTGGACAAGGTCACGACCGGCATCGAGCGGCTGCACTTCAACGTCTGCCTCGCCCATATCCGCGAATTCGCCAATGCCCTGTCCGAGATGCTCCAGCGCCCCGGCCAGCCTGCCGCGGACCTGGCCTGGGCGATCCGGGAGGCCGGCCAGATCCTGGTCCAGCTGTTCTCCCCGATGATGCCGCATCTGGCCGAAGAGTGCTGGCAGGCTTTGGGCCAGAGCGGGCTGGTTTCGGAGGCCAATTGGCCCCAAATCGAACGCGATTTGCTGGTTGAAGACAGCGTGACCCTGGTGGTCCAGGTCAATGGCAAGAAGCGGGGTGAGGTCACGGTTGCAACAGTGGCCCAGAATCCGGAAATCGAGGCTGCCGTTTTGGCCCTCGATGCGGTAAAGCTGGCCCTGGACGGCAAGCCCGTTCGCAAGGTGATCATCGTCCCCAAGAGGATCGTGAATGTTGTCGGCTAGGATCCGCATCGCAGCCCGCTTGCTGGCGGTCGCCGCCCTGGCGGCGCTGACGGCCGGCTGCTTCCAGCCGATGTATGCCGAGCGTAACGACGGCACTCCCGGCCTGCGCGAGAAGCTGATGGGGGTCGAGCTGCCGCCGATCGCCAAGCCGAACGCGTCGCGCGAGGCGCGCGTTGGCGTCGAGGTCCGCAATGCCCTGGCCTTCAAGCTCTACGGCACGGCGACAGGCATGCCACCGACGCACCGCCTGGAGATCCGCTTCACATCTACCCGCTCCTCGCTGATCGTCAGCGCCGCGACCGGACTGCCGACCAGCGAGAATTACGGCATCGACGCCCAGTACAATCTGATCGAGGTCGTCAGCGGCAAATCGGTGATGACCGGCACCACCTTCTCGCGTGTGTCTTACGACATGCCCGGCTCGTACCAGCGCTTTGCCCGTAACCGGGCCTATCGCGACGCCGAGGATCGTGCCGCCAACGAGATCGCCGAGAACATCACGACCCGGCTCGCCTCGTTCTTCACCGCGGGCACCTGATTCATTCCAGTCATTCCGGGGCTCGCGAAGCGAGAATCCGGAATCCAGAGATTGTGGATCGAGATTCTCAGGCGCGCAATTGCGCGCCGTAGTTCGCCCTTCGGGCCCCCCGGAATGACGAGTTTTGAGGCGGCATGGTCGCGCTGCGCGGAAAAGAGATCGATGCCTTCCTCGCCCGCCCCGATGCGGGCCGTCCGATCATCCTGCTCTACGGTCCTGACGCGGGCCTCGTGCGCGAGCGCGCCGATGCACTGATCGCATCGGCCGTCGACGATCCCAACGATCCATTCTCACTGGTCAAGCTCGATGGCGACGAGCTCTCCGCCGAGCCGTCCCGCCTCGTCGACGAGGCCATGACTGTGCCGCTGTTCGGCGGCCGCCGCGCCATCCGCGTCCGCGCCGGCTCGCGCAGCTTTGCCAGCGGCATCGACACCCTAGCCGAGATGAGCGTGAAAGATTGCCGCATCGTGATCGAGGCCGGCGAGCTGCGCCCGGAATCGCCGCTGCGCAAAGCCTGTGAGCGCGCCAAGACGGCGGTCGCGATCGGCTGCTACCCCGACACCGAGCGCGACCTCGCCAAGCTGATGGAGGACGAGCTCCGCACTGCCAATTTGCGCATCGCGCAGGATGCCCGCGCGGCGCTGATGTCGTTCCTCGGCGGCGACCGCCAGGCCTCGCGCAACGAGCTGCGCAAGCTCACGCTCTATGCCCATGGCAAAGGCGAGATCACGCTGGACGACGTGATGTCCGTGGTCGCCGATGCCTCCGAGCTGAAGCTCGATCCCATCGTCGACGGCGCCTTCGCCGGCCGACCCGACATCGTCGAGACCGAATTCGCCAAGGCCATGATCGCCGGCACCTATCCCGGCGTGATCATCTCCGCCGCGCAGCGTCAGGCCGCGTGGCTGCACAAATCGGCGCTCGCGATTGCCGACGGCACGCCGGCCTCCGCCGTGCTCGACGGCGGCTTTCCACGGCTGCACTTCTCGCGAAAGCCCGCAGTCGAAACGGCGCTGCGCAATTTCAGCCCGGTCCGGCTTGCCGCCATCATCGAGCAGCTCGCGACAGCCGCGCTCGAGACCCGCAAGCAGTCCACCCTCGCCGCCGCCATCGCCCAGCGCACGCTGATGGCGATCGCCGCGAATGCGAAGCGGCGGGGGTAAGCGCGGCGCTCACCACGTCATTGCGAGCGCAGCTCTCTCAGCACCGTCATTACGAGGAGCACTTGCGACGAAGCAATCCAGAATCCTTCCGCGGAAAAATTCTGGGATTGCTTCGCTTCGCTCGCAATGACGTGATTGATGTAGACGGGCGCCACACACGCAACTGTCGTCCTGGCGAAAGCCAGGACTCAATGCTGCAGCGAGACGTTTGGCGAAGATGTGATCCGGTACTGCGACCTTCCACGATCGATAGATCACGCGGTATGGGTCCTGGCTTTCGCCAGGACGACACCGAGGGTACAGCCAATTGCCCGGCTCACAATGCCGGAGCAGGTCGCGGCCGCGATCAAATCCCGCCCTTCGCCAGCCGCTTCATCACCTCGTCGAGCTGATCGAGGTTGCGATAGTTGATCTGCACGGAGCCGCCGGGATCACGGTGATTGACGGTGACCTTGAGCCCGAGCGCGTCGCTGACGCGCTTTTCGAGATCGATCGTATCGGGGTCCTTTTCCTTCGCGCCAGCGCGCGCCTTCTGCGGCTTGCGCTCCGGCACGCCCTCTTCATGCGCCAACGCCTCGGCCTGACGAACATTGAGGCCCTCCTCAACGATGCGCTTGGCGGCTGCGAGCGGATCGGGCACGCCGATCAGCGCGCGGGCATGGCCGGCCGTCAGCTCGCCGGTCGCGATGAAGGCCTGCACCTCGGCCGGGAGCTTCGTCAGCCGCATCATGTTGGCGACGTGGCTGCGGCTCTTGCCGACGACTCTTGCGATGTCATCCTGGCTGCGTTTGAACTCGTTTGCGAGCGCGTGATAGCCCTGCGCCTCTTCCATCGGGTTGAGGTCTTCGCGCTGCACGTTCTCGACGATCGCGAACTCCAGCGCATCGCTATCGCTGATGTCGACCGGCACGATCGGCACTTCGTGCAGGCCGGCCATTTGCGAAGCGCGCCAGCGCCGTTCGCCGGCGATGATCTCGTAGCGGTCCTGTGTGCCCTTCACCGGTCGCACCACGATCGGCTGGATCACGCCGTGCTGCTTGATGGAGTCGGAGAGCTCCTTGAGCTCGGCCTCCGAAAAGGTACGGCGCGGATTGCGCGGATTGGCCTTGATGAATTCGATCGGCACCTTGCGCTGCGCGCGCGGACGATCGACATGCTGAGCCTCGCCGCCGACATCACCGATCAGACTCGCAAGACCTCGGCCCAGTCGCGAACGCGCTTCGTCGGCCATCGCCAGCTCCCTTGGATTCACGGTGCAGCACTCCAGAACTGAATTCTCGTAGGGTGGGCAAAGCGAAGCATGCCCACGCGGTGTGTACGGAAGGTGGTGGGCACGGCGAAGACGCCTTTGCCCACCCTACGGCAGCGTCAATGCGTCATGCGCAGCTCGCGCTCGCGCTGGATCACTTCGGTGGCGAGCCGCAAATACGCTTCGCTGCCGACGCATTTGAGATCGTAGACCAGCACCGGCTTGCCGTAGGACGGCGCTTCCGAGATGCGCACGTTGCGCGGGATCATGGTCTTGTAGACTTTCTCGCCCATGAACTGGCGGACGTCGGCAACGACCTGGTTCGAGAGGTTGTTGCGCGAGTCGAACATGGTCAGCACGATGCCGTGGATCGACAGGTTGGGGTTGAGCGTCGAGCGCACCTGCTCGACCGTCTGCAGCAATTGCGACAGACCTTCGAGCGCGAAGAACTCGCATTGCAACGGCACTAGGATCGCATCGGACGCCGCCATCGCGTTCACCGTGAGCAGGTTGAGCGAGGGCGGGCAGTCGATCAGCACATAGGTGTAGTCGGCGTCCGGCGAGACATTGTTGTTGAGCGCGCCGATGGCGTCGCGCAGCTTGAAGGCGCGGCCGGGCGTGGTGCCGAGTTCGAGCTCGAGGCCGGAGAGATCCATGGTCGAGGGCGCGATGTGCAGCCGCGGCACGGCGGTCGAGACCACCGCCTCGCGCAGGGCGGCTTCGCCGACCAGCACGTCATACGTGGAGCAGGAACGGCTGCGGCGATCGATGCCGAGGCCGGTCGAGGCGTTGCCCTGGGGGTCGAGATCGACGATCAGGACGCGTTCGCCGATCGCGGCGAGCGCCGTGCCGAGATTGATCGCTGTGGTTGTTTTTCCCACGCCGCCCTTCTGATTCGCCAGCGCCAGGATGCGGGGGTGGCCAGGGGGCACCTCATTGGTCACCTCATTGGTCTCTTGGGCGGTCTGTTCTTGCTGCGGCTCGTCAATCACGCTCATCGCAAATTCCCCCACTCAGGCCCCTGAACGCCTCACCCGCGCCGTTCGACGGACGTCAGTTCCACGATCCACCCGTCACCGGTGCGGCTTGGATGGAGCTGAGTCTGAATATTCCAATATTTAGCGGCTTCGGTCAATTCAGCCTCTACATCTTGACCCTTGAGAAACAACGCTTTTGCGCCCTGGCGCATCAGCGGCTCCGCAAAGCCGATAAGTTGATGTAGCGGAGCCAACGCGCGCGCGGTGACGCAATCGACGGGGCCGGTGATTCTATCCACATTATCCCCGATCTCAGCGAGATGTACGAGCCCTGGAGATGTGGTGACGCGAATCGCCTCGCGCAGGAATGCGGCCTTCTTGGCGATTCGCTCGACGAGATGGACGCGGGCATCCGGCGTCCCGGCCATGGCGCAGGCGAGCACGACGCCCGGGAAGCCACCGCCGCTGCCGAGATCGGCCCAGCGTTTTGCCGCCGGTGCGAGATCCACGAGCTGAAGCGAGTCGGCGATGTGCCGGGTCCAAAGGTGCGGCAGCGTCGAGGGCGCGACGAGGTTGGTCTTGGCCTGCCACTCCCGGAGCAAGGCGATGAAGCGATCGAGCCGGTCTTCCGTTTCATGTGAAACGGGCGCGAGCTTGAGCGCTGCGATCTTGTCGGCAGCGATGACCGCGTCCAGTGATTGATCGGTGGCGCTGGCCTTGTCGATCTTCGGTCTGGTCGGCCTCGGCTCGGGTCGACCGCCGGCGCCCTCACCCGCCGCGGATTTTCTTGATGACGATCTGCCGCCTCCCGGCCCGCGATGTTTCACGTGAAACGCCTACGCGATCGCCTTTGAGATCTTCCGGGCCTCGCGCCGCAGATAGGCAGCGAGAATGCCGAGCGCCGCCGGCGTCATCCCATCGATCCGGCCGGCCTGGCCGACCGTGAACGGCCGGGCCTTTTCCAGCTTGGCCCGCACCTCATTGGAGAGACCAGGCACCCGCTGGTAGTCGACCTCAGCCAGCACCATCCCCTCGTCGCGTCGGAAGGCTTCGACATCGGCGCTCTGGCGCTCCAGGTAGACGTCGTATTTGGCGTCGATCTCAAGATGGGTGGCGATGACGGGGTCGATTGCCGACAGCTCCGGCCAGATGGCGCGGACCTGGCTCCAGCCAATGTCGGGATACGCCATCAGCTCGAAGGCGGACCGGCGCTGGCCATCGCGGTTCAGGGACAGGCCGTGCTTGATCGCCTCGTTCGGGGTGATCGTGAGCGACTTCGAGAGCGTCCGGGCTGCGTTCAGGGCATCCATCTTGGCGCGATGGTGCTGCGTGCGGGCACTGCCGACACACCCCAAGGCGATGCCCTTCTCGGTCAGACGCTGATCCGCGTTGTCGGCCCGCAGCGTCAGCCGGTATTCGGCCCGGGAGGTGAACATCCGATAGGGCTCGCTGATCCCGCGGGTGACGAGGTCATCGATCATCACACCGAGATAGCCATCCGCCCGGTCGAACACGGTCAGTGCGGCCCCGCTGGCGGAGAGCGCTGCGTTGAGGCCGGCCACGATGCCCTGCCCGGCGGCCTCCTCGTATCCGGTGGTGCCGTTGATCTGCCCTGCCAGGAACAGACCGCGCAAACGCTTGGTCTGGAGGGTCGGATCGAGCTCCCGGGGATCGATGTGGTCGTATTCGATGGCATAGCCCGGACGGACCATCTTCACCCGTTCCAGGCCTGGAATGCTGGCGAGGATCGCGAGCTGGACCTCTTCGGGAAGCGAGGTCGAGATGCCGTTGGGATAGACGGTCGTATCGTCGAGCCCTTCCGGCTCCAGGAAGATCTGATGGCCATCGCGGTCGCCGAAGCGGACGATCTTGTCCTCGATCGACGGACAATAGCGCGGACCGGAGCTCTTGATCTGACCGGAATACATCGGGGAGCGATGGACATTGGCCCGGATCACCTCATGGGTCGCCGAGGTGGTCCGGGTGATCCCACACTGGATCTGCGGGGTCGTAATCCGCTCCGTCATCACCGAGAACGGCTCCGGTGGTTCGTCTCCGGGCTGCATTTCGACCGCCGACCAATCGATCGTGGTGCCGTCCAGACGGGGTGGAGTCCCCGTCTTCAGCCGTCCGAGGGTAAAGCCGGCACGCTCAAAGGAGCTGGACAGGCCCATCGCCGGCGCCTCGCCCACACGACCGGCGGGCCAATTCTTCTCACCGAGATGGATCAGGCCGCGCAGGAAAGTGCCGGTGGTGACGACAATCGCCTCTGCTCGAAGCTGCCGGCCATCAGCCAGGCGCAGACCGGTGACCCGGCCTTCCACCACGATCAGCTCGTCAGCCTCACCCTCGATGACGGAAAGACCCTCGGTTTCCCTGATCGCGGCCTGCATCGCGGCCGCATAGAGCTTCCGGTCGGCCTGAGCGCGAGGACCACGAACAGCGGGACCCTTGCGGCGATTGAGGACGCGAAATTGAATGCCGCCGGCGTCGCCGACGCGACCCATCAGACCATCGAGAGCATCGACTTCGCGGACCAGATGGCCTTTGCCGAGACCGCCAATGGCGGGGTTGCAGGACATGGCGCCGACAGTGGAGAAACGGTGCGTCACCAGAGCGGTCGCTGCACCCATCCGCGCAGCAGCAGCCGCGGCTTCACAGCCGGCGTGACCACCACCGATGACGATGACGTCGAAACTCTCTCGCTCTGTTCGCATGAGCGGACTTCTAGCTCAGAGGCGGAAAAGCCGGAAGCGGAAAACTGGGTGAGGCGGACGTTTCACGTGAAACGATGCGAAAAGCGATTTCGTAAAAACAACCCCATGCACAGTACAAAGGGCGTTGAAAGAGGGGATGAAAGGGAGGTTGTTTCACGTGAAACAATATTAAAGGCGCCGATCGATGGGAGGTAGACAGCGAAGCCCGCCATGTTTCGATGCCTAGGTATTTCAGCATTGAGCGAGATCGACACCCCCGCCGTCATTGCGAGCGCAGCGAAGCAATCCAGCATCTTCTCTCGGGAGGCAGACTGGATTGCTTCGTCGCAAGGGCTCCTCGCAATGACGAGATTGAGCACCAGGTTTCGATTCCGGCACCGCTGTTTTCGGGCCTAGATCGAAGAGACCAAGATCGAAACGGGTCAGATTTGTTTCACGTGAAACAAACCGGAACTCGTAAGCCTATTCACCTGACCCCTTCAGGCAAGAAATGGAACAAGCGCTAATCCTACAATGAAGAACTAGCGCTACTTTCCAATACAGAATTTCTGGAAGATGGCCCCAAGGACGTCTTCGACATCCACCCGGCCCAGCAGCCGACCCAGGGCATAGGCGGCGGCACGTAGTTCCTCCGCGGCAAGTTCTTCGCCCTCTTCTACAAGCTCCAAGCTCCGGCGCAAGCTGTCTGCCGCTTGGCGCAACAGGTCGCGTTGGCGCGCCCGGGTCACCAATGCGCCCTCGCTGGTTCCGAAGAATTCAGAGGCAAATGTCACCAGCGCGTCGACCAGCTGAGGGATGCCATCGCCCCGGCTCGCCGAGATCCCGAACTCGCCGCGCGGCCCGGCTTCCCCCACCCCACCGAGATCGATCTTGTTGCGCACGATCCAGATCGAGCCACCGGTCCGATCGCCTTCGCCGGCCTTCCACAGCGACCGCGTCGCGTCGGGATCGATGGCCTGCGATCCCTCCACCAACCACAGCACGAGATCTGCGTCTTCGGCCCTGGCCTGCGCCCGGCGCACGCCCTCCTGCTCCACCGGATCATCGGTTTCGCGAATACCGGCGGTGTCGATCACCGTCACGGGGTAGCCATCGAGATCGAGCTGTACCTCGATCACATCGCGTGTGGTGCCGGCATGCGGCGAGACGATCGCGACCTCGCGGCGGGCGAGCTGATTCATCAGCGTCGACTTGCCGACATTCGGCTCGCCTGCGATCGCAACCACCAGGCCATCGCGCAGACGTTCGGCTTGTCCCTGTGCCGCAAGGACTTCTGCAATTTCACCATGCAGCGCTCGGATCGCCTTGATGGCCGGCGCCAGGAGCTCGGCAGGCACATCGCCCTCGTCCGAGAAATCGATGCCGGCTTCGATTAGGGCAGAAGCCTCGATGATGCGCTCACGCCAATCGCGCGCGCGATCGCCGAGCAGGCCTTGCAATTGGCGCAGCGCCTGACGCCGCTGGCGGTCGGTGTCGGCGTGGATGAGATCGTCGAGGCCCTCGGCCTCGGTGAGGTCGAGCTTGCCGTTCTCGAACGCGCGCCGCGTGAACTCACCAGGCTCGGCCGCCCGCGTATTCGGTATATCAGAAATAGATGCGAGAAGCGCCGAGAGCACCGCACGTCCGCCATGGACGTGGAATTCGGCGACGTCCTCGCCGGTCGCGCTTGCCGGTCCCGGAAACCAGAGCACGACTGCGTCGTCGATCGGTTGGCCCATACCGTCACGGAGCAATCGGCGGCTGGCCTGCCGCGGCGCAGGCAGCGTACCCGTCAGCGTCGTCAACACCACGCCGGCCTGCGGCCCGGAGACGCGCACCATCGCAATCGCGCTCGGCGGACGGCCGGACGACAGCGCAAAGATGGTCTGGTCTTGCGGATGCATGGCCTATTTGTCCGGCTGCGGGAGAAAAGGCAAATCCACCATTTTCGAACGCCAGGTGGCCTAGTTTTGCTGCGCCAAGTCCCGCAACTAAGGCTGATATTGCAATGCAATAAAGCTGCGGAAATTTTGCTGCAGGATCCAGCCGCTCAAGCCCAGCAGGCTCAAAAAAATTCAATCTTATTGTATTCTATCAAAGGCTTAACCAAAAATCGGGGTCGAGCGAGAGGCCGCTAATCTGCTGCAATTCGCCGCAGGAAGGCTGCACAATGAAAAAGGGCGCCCGAAGGCGCCCTCCAACTTATCGCTGCACTGCACTCAGGTGTTCATCGAGTCGAAGAACTCCGAATTGCTCTTGGTCGAGCGCAGCTTGTCGAGCAGGAAGTCGATCGCATCCATGGTGCCCATCGGGTTGAGGATACGGCGGAGCACGTACATTTTCTTGAGCACCTGCGGATCGGTGATGAGCTCCTCCTTGCGGGTGCCGGAGCGCGAGATGTCGATTGCCGGGAAGGTGCGCTTGTCCGAGACCTTGCGGTCCAGGATCAACTCCGAGTTACCGGTGCCCTTGAACTCTTCGAAGATGACTTCGTCCATGCGGCTGCCGGTATCGACCAGCGCGGTCGCGATAATGGTCAGCGAGCCGCCCTCCTCGATGTTACGGGCGGCACCGAAGAAGCGCTTCGGACGCTGCAGCGCGTTGGCATCGACACCGCCGGTCAGCACCTTGCCGGATGACGGCACCACGGTGTTGTAGGCGCGCCCCAGGCGGGTGATCGAATCGAGCAGGATCACGACGTCGCGGCCATGCTCGACCAGGCGCTTGGCCTTCTCGATCACCATCTCGGCGACCTGAACGTGGCGCACCGCCGGCTCGTCGAAGGTGGAGGACACCACCTCGCCCTTCACCGAACGCTGCATGTCCGTGACTTCTTCCGGACGCTCGTCGATCAAGAGCACGATCAGATAGCAGTCCGGGTGATTCGCGGTGATCGAGTGCGCGATATTCTGCATCAGCACGGTTTTACCGGTGCGCGGCGGCGCGACGATCAGCGCGCGCTGGCCCTTGCCGATGGGCGCGACGATGTCGATCACGCGTGCGGAGAGATCCTTGCGCGTAGGATCATCGATCTCCATGCGGAAGCGCTGATTCGGAAACAGCGGCGTGAGGTTGTCGAAATTGACCTTGTGCTTGGCCTTTTCCGGGTCCTCGAAATTGAGCGTGTTGACCTTCAGCAGCGCGAAATAGCGCTCGCCCTCTTTCGGGCTGCGAATATGGCCCTCGATGGTGTCGCCGGTGCGCAGACCGAACCGGCGGATCTGCGAGGGCGACACGTAGATGTCGTCCGGGCCGGGCAGATAATTCGCATCAGGCGAGCGCAGGAAACCGAAGCCGTCGGAGAGCACCTCGACGACGCCCTCGCCGACGATGTCGGTCTCGGCCAGCGAGAGCTGCTTGAGGATGGCGAACAGCAGCTCCTGCTTGCGCATGGTGCTGGCATTCTCGACCCCGTTCTCTTCCGCGAACGAGACCAGCTCGGCCGGGGTTTTCGACTTGAGGTCCTGGAGTTTAATTTCCCGCATTGGGGTGGTCCTGTGGGGTAACCTTGGAGGGGGGGTGCGAGGTGGCTCTGAAATGCGGACGCGAGCAGTGCAGGTAAGGTCCGCAGGTCTGGCAAGGAGAGTGCCGATGAGGCTTCAAACCTGATGCGGTGTCCGGCCTCTGGAAAGCTCGGACACAACCACATCCGCCTGCGTTGGGTGGGATATCGATAATATAGAAAATCGCTCCCTGCTCCGCAAGCCGAAGCGCTGAGCGATTCGTCGCGCGCCTTGCCTAGAACGGCTTCACGATCACCATGATCACGATGAAAATCATCAGGACGGTCGGCACCTCATTGATAATTCGATAGAATTTCTGGGTCCGCGGGCGCCGATCGGCGGCGAAATCCTTCAGCCAGCGGGAAAAAAAGCCGTGGACCGCGGACATTGCCAGGACCAGTGCCAGTTTTACGTGCAGCCAGCCGGAGCTGAACCAATGGCCGGACCAGGTGAGATAGAGCCCGGCGAGCCAAGTGACCGTCATGGCGGGATTGATGATCGCCTTGAGCAGCCGGCGTTCCATGACCTTGAACGTTTCGGACTGCTTCGAGCCGATTTCGGCTTCGGAGTGATAGACGAACAGCCGCGGCAGATAGAGCATGCCCGCCATCCAGGCGATGACGGCGATCACGTGCAGCGCCTTGATCCACTCATACATGCCGGCAGCCTTCCATTCTTGTTTTCGACCCGCTTTGCCGACGCGAACCGGGATCCATTCTGCTCGAAACCGCTTTCTGCTCACCGAACAGTGGATGGAAGGTGTTCGGTAAGAATTCATTCATAGATTTGGGCGCACACACATATCCGCGTGCTCGGCTCTTCTAAACCTAAAAATTTTAGAATCTTAAGGTTTGAGTCTTTGTGACCGTGGATTGGACTCACGCAATTCCGTCCGCCACTTCACGCGCGCTTGTTCACATCCATCAACATCTCCTGCGCCGGTCTGGCCGGTCGGAATAAGTGACCCGGTCTCAGGGGCTTGCGCCCGCCTGTCGGCAGCTTATCAAGAGGCTTGTCCGCGCAATCCCGTTTCCGCGCCGGCCGGCCGGCAAACTTGTTCTGGCGGGCAGCGGTGTGAAGAAAATTGGCCGTTGTCCCGTCCCTGGTGTCGCGCATCTCTTTCCGAGAGGTTAAGCTCCACAGAAATCCACAAACTGCCCCGCCAAAATCCAAAGAGTTTTTGTGCCGACCTCGAACAACTATTTCCATCTGCACCTGGTCTCCGACTCCACCGGTGAAACACTCATCACCGTGGCGCGCGCGGTCGCGGCTCAATACGCCAACGTGACGCCGGTCGAGCACGTCTATCCGCTGGTGCGCAGCCAGAAGCAGCTCGATCGCGTGCTCGACGAGATCGAGGAGGCGCCGGGAATCGTGCTGTTCACGCTGCTGGAGAAGGATCTGGTCTTCAGGCTCGAGAACAAGTGCAAGGAGATCAACGTTCCGAGCCTGTCGATCATCGGCCCGGTGATGCAGCTGTTCGAAGCGTATCTCGGCGCTGCGACCACCGGCCGCGTCGGCGCCCAGCACGTGCTCAATGCGGAATATTTCAAGCGCATCGATGCGCTGAACTACACCATGATCCACGACGACGGTCAGCATGTCGAAGGCCTCGACGAGGCCGACGTGGTGCTGGTGGGTGTGTCCCGCACCTCGAAGACGCCGACGTCGATCTATCTTGCCAATCGCGGCATCCGCACCGCCAACGTGCCGCTGGTTCCGGGCATTCCGGTGCCCTCGCAATTGGAGACGCTGACGCGTCCGCTGGTCGTCAGCCTGCATGCGACGCCGGAACGGCTGATCCAGATCCGTCAGAATCGCCTGCTCTCTATGGGAGCCGAGTCTGGCAGCGACACCTACACCGACAAGCAATCGGTCACCGAGGAGGTTGCGTTCGCACGCAAGCTCAGCGCCAAGCATGATTGGCCACTGCTCGATGTCACCAGACGCTCGATCGAGGAAACCGCCGCGGCGATCATGAAGCTCTACACCGATCGCCAGCGCAACCGGCCCTCAGAATAGTTTCGCAATGGGTCTGTGGCGCGGCACATCTCCGTTGATCCTGGCCTCGCAAAGCAGCGCGCGGAAAATGCTGTTGGCGAATGCTGGCTTCGAATTCGAGAGCGTGACGGCTGACATCGACGAGCGCGGCCTTCAGGCTGCGTCGAAGCTTTCAAACCCGCGCGCGATCGCTCTGTTGCTGGCCTGTGAAAAGGCGAAGGCCGTCTCGGCTCTTCATCCCGGAAGCTATGTGATCGGCGCCGACCAGACCCTGGCTCTTGGCGAGCGCCTCTTCAACAAGCCTGCCGGTCGTCCCCAGGCGATGGCGCAATTGCGCGATCTCGCCGGCAACAGCCACGAGCTGAATTCAGCGGTGGCGGTGGCGCATGGCGGAAAGATTGTTTTCGAGGATGTTTCGGTAGCCCGCATGACCATGCGGCATATGACCGAGGCCCAGCTTTCAGCCTATCTCGATGCCGCCGGTGACGCCGTCGCGACCAGTGTCGGCGGCTATCAGCTCGAAGGGCTGGGTATTCATCTGTTCGAGCGCATCGAGGGCGACCATTTCACCATTCTCGGCCTGCCGCTGCTGCCGCTGCTTGCGTTCCTGCGCCGCGAGCGGCTAGTTGCGGTGTGAACGACAGACATGGCTGGGCGCTGATGCGGATCCTCGGACTGACCGGCTCGATCGGGATGGGCAAATCCACCACCGCGAAATTGTTCGCGGAGGCTGGTGTTCCCGTCTACGACGCCGATGCCGCAGTTCATCACTTGTATGAAGGCGAAGCGGCTCCCGCGATCGAGGCTGCCTTCCCCGGCACCACCATCAACGGCAAGGTCGACCGGTCCAAACTGTCCGCGCGGGTCGTGCACGATCCCGCCGCGATCAAGCAGCTCGAGCAGATCGTCCATCCAATGCTGGGCGAGTCCCGCAAAAAATTCTTCGCCGAGGCCGAAGCGGCCAAGGTCCCCGTCGTGGTCCTGGACATTCCCCTCCTGTTCGAGACTGGCGGCGAGAAACGGGTCGACGCCGTGGTCGTGGTCTCGACCTCGCGGGAACTTCAGCGCGAGCGGGTGCTGGCGCGCGGCACGATGGACGAGGCAAAGCTCGACGCCATCATCGCCAAGCAGATGCCCGACGCCGAAAAGCGCAAGCGCGCCGATTTCGTGGTGGATACCTCAAACGGGCTGGACCCGGTGCGTGCTCAAATCAAGCACATCCTGGCCGAGGTCGTTAAGATGCCGCAGCGGCGAGCCTGATTCGCCGATTTTTGCACGGCCATCCCAATCATGCGCGAAATCGTTCTCGATACCGAAACCACCGGCCTCGATCCGCTCCGCGGCGATCGCCTGGTCGAAATCGGCTGTGTCGAGATCTTCAACCGCATGCCGACCGGACAGACCTTCCACCGCTACATGAACCCCGAAAGGGACATGCCGGCGGAGGCCTTCGCAGTGCACGGGCTGTCGGCCGAATTCCTGTCGACCAAGCCGCTGTTCCACGAGGTCGTCGACGAGTTTCTGGAATTCATCGGCGATGCGCCGCTGGTGATCCACAACGCCTCGTTCGACATCAGCTTCATCAATGCCGAGCTCGATAGGATCAAGCGCGCGGCGATCCCGCGCGAGCGGCTGGTCGATACGCTGCTGCTGGCGCGGCGCAAGCATCCCGGCGTGTCGAACCGGCTCGACGATCTCTGCTCGCGCTACGCGATCGACAATTCACACCGCACCAAGCACGGTGCGCTGCTCGACGCCGAGCTCCTGGCCGAGGTCTATGTCGATCTGGTTGGGGCGCGGCAGTCGCAGCTGCTGCTGGCCTCGGACACCGAGGAGATTCGCGTCAGTGCGACCGGCGAAGCGCCGCGGCGACAGCGCCTGGTGCCGCTTGCGCCGCGGGTTTCCGATGCCGAACGCGAGGCCCACCGGGCCTTCATCGCAACGTTTGGCGACAAGGCGATCTGGAACGAGTACCTGCCCGCTCCAGCTGCCATGGCGGCCGGTTAGGCCTGACCGGCTTGGCCCTGAGCGGCCATTTGCCGCTCCATGTTCTGACGATAGAGACCGACGAAGTCGACCGGATCCAGCATCAGCGGCGGGAACCCGCCGTCGCGGACGGCGGTCGCGATGATCTCGCGCGCGAACGGGAACAGCAGGCGCGGGCACTCGATCATGACCAGCGGATGCAAATTCTCCTTCGGCACATTGGCGATCCGGAACACGCCGGCATAGGCGAGCTCGAACGAGAACATCACTTTGCTCGCCGCCTCGGCCTTGCCCTCGACCGACAACGTCACCTCGAACTCCTGTTCGCTGAGGTTGTTGGCGCTGACGTTGATCTGGATGTTGATCTGGGGCGGCTGGCTCTGCTGCTGGAGCGAGCTCGGCGCGTTCGGATTTTCGAACGAGAGGTCCTTGGTATATTGCGCCAGCACGTTGAGCTGGGGAGCCTGGGCCGCCTCGGGAGGGGTGCCGTTACCGTTGGTCATGAAAGTCTCTCCTTACCCGATTTGGGCTGAATTTCGCGGCGGTTGGCTAACATAGGCCCGCCTCATTCTACAAGGACGAACGACCCCGGGTGAGATATCGGAGCCGCGCCCGCAACTGTGCGGTTCACCCGGTCTTTTGCGCGAAATTGCGCCCTAAACGATTGAAGAAGCGCGATTTCCGGGCAGGATCGGGTTTCCCCTTAAGCATAAAACGCGCTACACTCAGCGCCGTGCCAAAAGGCGCCATTGGCCGGGCAAGATTTCGTGCCTACATCCCAGGGACCAGACGCGCGGACCTAAATGGTGATGTAGACTTGCCGTTTCCGTATGGAACGGTCTACTGGCCGGATTGATTTTCCCGGCGACGACCTCAAATCGAAGACCAAAAGCAAAGACCAGAAAGCGAATACGACGTGGACATCTACACTATCATTTTCCTGGCGCTGGCGGTCTTTATCTTTCTGCGGCTGCGCAGCGTGCTGGGACAGCGCACCGGCAACGAACGGCCGCCGTTCGACCGCAATGCGCTCCAGGGTGCCCAGGACAAGAACGTCGTGACCATGCCGGGCAAGGTGATCGACCAAGCCCCGCTGGCGCCGACGGCCGAGCCGACCCCGCCCGCCGATCGCTGGAAGGGCCTGGCCGAGCCGGGCACCCCACTCGCGCAGGGTCTCGACGCCATCGTCGACAAGGATTCCACTTTCGACCCGCGCCATTTCATCTCGGGTGCTCGTGGCGCCTATGAGATGATCGTGCTCGCCTTTGCCAATGGCGACCGCCGCGCGCTGCGCGACCTGCTGTCGTCGGAGGTCTATGAGAGCTTCGATGCCGCGATCAAGGAGCGCGAGAAGAACGAGCAGAAGACCGAGACGCGTTTTGTCTCGATCGACAAGGCTGAGCTCGTCGGCGCCGAGCTGCGCGACCGCACCGCTCAGCTCACCGTACGCTTCGTCTCGCAGATGATCTCGGCCACCCGCGACAAGGCCGGCAACATCGTCGACGGCAGCGCCGACACGGTCGCCGACATCACCGACATCTGGACTTTCGCCCGCGACACCTCCTCTCGCGATCCGAACTGGAAGCTGGTTGGCACCGGAAGCGCGAATTAAGATATTTCTGAAGAACAGCGCGACGGCGCTTTGCGCAGGTGTCGTCGTGCTGTCGTCGTTTTCGCTCGGCGCAGAGGCGGCGCGGCGCCACTACCGCAGCCACCACCATCATCCTCCGACATTGCCTGCCGCCCCGCCGCGGGCCTTGCCCTATCCGCAGCTTCCCCTGCCGTTCGAGATTTCCGGCGCGCAATATCTGCCGCTGGCCTGGGCGGACGTGAAGGGCTGGAGCGAGGACAATCATCTCGCCGCCTACAAGACCTTCCGTGCGAGCTGCCGGTCGATCAACGCGCAGACCGGCGCATCTGAGCCGAAAGCCGAATCCAAAGCCGAATCCAAAGCACTTGGCGCCTCGCTGAGCAAGCCCTGCCGGGCCGCCAGATCGCTCGAGCTCACCGACGACGCCAAAGCGAAGACCTTCTTCGAGGAGAATTTTTCGCCGTTGCGCATCTCGCGCCTCGGCGAGCCCGACGGCTTCGTCACCGGCTATTACGAGCCCGTGCTGGAGGGATCGCGGACGCAGACCGACGTCTACAACGTTCCGGTCTATCGCCGCCCCTCCAACCTGTTCGTGCGCGGCTACAAGCAGGACTCGGTCAGCCTGCCCAACAAGGGTCCGGTCTATCGCAAGATCGGCCGCCGCAAGCTGGTGCCCTACTATGACCGCGGCGAGATCGAGGACGGCAAGATCGCCGGCCGCGGGCTGGAGATCGCCTGGCTCAAGGACCCCACTGATCTCTTGTTCGCGCAGATCCAGGGCTCGGCACGGATCAAGTTCGACGACGGCGGCACCGTCCGGCTCAATTACGACGCCTATAACGGCTATCCCTACACGGCGGTCGGCCGCATCCTGATCGAGCGCGGCATCATTCCGAAGGAAGAGATGTCGATGCAGAAGATCAGGGAATGGATGACGCAGAATCCTGAGGGCGCCAAGGAGCTGCGCCGCCAGAACCGCGCCTACATCTTCTTCCGCGAGGTCAATCTCTCCGACAAGGAGGAGGCGGTCGGCGCGCAGGGCATTCCGCTGACGGCCGGCCGCTCGATCGCAGTCGACAAGTCGCTGCACGTCTACGGCACGCCATTCTTCATTGAGGGCGAGCTGCCGATCGATTCCGAACGCGCCAAGACGTCGTTCCACCGGCTGATGATCGCGCAGGACACCGGCTCGGCCATCATTGGACCTGCGCGCGCCGATCTTTATTTCGGCGCGGGCCCGGATGCCGGCCGCGTCTCCGGGCGGCTGCGCCATCCCATGCATTTCGTGATGCTGGTGCCCAAGAGCCTCGATCCCAGCATGCGCGGCGCGCGATTGCCGGTGCCGGACCCGCGTCCCTCGGAGAAGATCGCAAAGCTGTTCCCGCAGACTGACCCGGCCAAGGATCCGAAGAACGCGGCGGCTGCGGCGAAAGCTGCTGAGTCAGGCAAAGCTGGCGCGCCCTCGCCTGCCGTGCCACAAGCCAAGGACGCCACCGTTGCGGTGGCGAGCCCGGTGCCGCTGCCGGAGCCGCGTCCCAACATCAAGCCCGACCGCGAACAGCGCAAGCGCGTGAATCGTCGTTCCCACCCGCAGCAATGAAGCGATCGTCCCGTCCGCCCGTGCTGGAGCCGCGTCCCTCACCGCGCCGCCGTGCGCTGAGCGAGGAGGAGCGCGCGCTGTGGGACAATGTTGCGAAACAGGTCAAGCCGCTGAGGAAGTCTCGCGTGGCGAAGGCGCCGGCCGCGCCGCGCGGTGAGCCATCACCGACGCTCCCGTCCGCAAGACCCGCGCCGCCCGCAAGGCCGGTCGCCGCTGCGCCGGTGCCGCGCGTCGCAAAACCGTCCGTCCCGCCATTGGCGCCGATCGGCAAGCGCGAGCGCGCAAAGCTATCGCGTGGGCGCAGCGAGATCGAAGCGCGGCTCGACCTGCATGGCATGACCCAGACGCGCGCCCATCGTGCGTTGACCGGCTTTCTGCACCGCGCCCAGCACGACGGCCTGACCTTCGTTCTGGTCATCACCGGCAAGGGCCGCAGCGGCGGCGAAAGCGGCGTGCTGCGCCGCCAGGTGCCGGAATGGCTCAGCCTGCCGGAATTCCGCGCTTTCGTCGTCGGCTTCGAGGAGGCCCATATCGGGCACGGCGGCGAAGGTGCGCTGTACGTGCGAATTCGGCGGGCGAGGGTCTAGAGCGGCCGGGCGATTGCGAGCGCGGACTTCTCTTGCCTCTCCCGCTTGCGGGTGAGGGCTCTCTCATCTTGGGCAATCTCTTTGTGGAGACACCCTCACCCCAGCCCTCTCCCGCAAGCGGCAGAGGGAGCGCACCGTCTCCGGAGTTGGACTGAGTCGTCTCAGAACGGCCGGATGATTCCGACGCGCGGGATCAGCGTGAGGATCAGGCCGAAGGTGTTCGTCTTCCGATCCTCGGCCGGAATCGGCGGCGTCTCGCGCGCGGCGGGAAGCATCTTCACCGCGTGCAGAATCAGGAACATGCAGACCGCCCAGTTCGAGATCCAGCGCGAATAGTCGAACACCATCGCGAACATCACGAGATAGGCGAGGCTGACGCCGATCACCGCCGCGAGGACCAGCCGCCGGTGCATATCCTTCGCAAGCGCGTCGATCAGGCTCGCAAGATAACGCCACAGCGGCGTGTGCAGCCAGATCAGTAGCGCAAACACGGGCACGCCGAGAATGTTGTGCGGCAGCCGGCCCCAGGTGTCGGCAACCTCCTTCGCCAGCGGTTGATACCAGATGTAGCTGAATTGCAGCAGATCGGTGCGGGACGGATCGGCCATCCGGCTCTTGAGATATGCGACGAAATCCGCTTCCGGGATCGGCATCGTTCCCAGAAACTGCGCCGCGAAGAACAGCGCGGAGACGATGGCAAAAGCCGCGACACCGAACGTATTGTTGGTGCGATTGCAGCCGCAAGCCAGGTAATGCCTGATCACGACGATGGTGATGATCGTCGGCACATACATCAAGAGATGGATGTGATGGATCAACACGAGCATGATCGAGAACAGTGTAGCCGTCGCCACGAAGAGCAGCGAGCCCGCCGGCATCAGCAAGAGGACGATCGCCAGCGCACAGCCATAGATGTCGAAATGGCCGAGCGTGTGCATGAAGTTCTTGAGGAAGAACGGCGAGCCCGCGGTGAAGACGAACAGCGGCAGCGTCTTCGCGGTGAAGCCGAACGTCTTCTGGAACAGCCTTGCGTACAGCCCCAGCGTCGCCAGCCACGTCACCCCGCCGAGCGCGAACACCAGCCACACCGGCACCTTCGCCGTGAACAGCGCGACGATCGCCCCGATCAGCGCACGCTTGATGAAGCCGAAATGGTAGTCGACGAGGAGGTGGATATAGGGGACGTAAGGCGGCAGCTGGATCTTGTGGACGAACACGCCGACTAGGACGGCGGCGTTGATCGCGAGCAGCAGCCGCCACGGGTTTTGCCAGAGGCTAGCGGGCACGCCGCACCTGCGCATTGGCGGCCAACTCAGCCGTCGTCCCGGACAAGCGAGCATAGCGAGCGCTGATCCGGGACCCATAACCACAGAAGGTTGTTTGAGCCGAGATCGGAGTCGCCATCTGTTTCAACAAGGACCGCCGCGGGTAATGGGTCCTGGCTTTCGCCAGGACGACGGCGGAATAGATACAGCGCCGGGGCAAAATTACAAAATAAACCGGCTCAGATCGGCATTCTTGGCCAAATCTCCGACGTGCTTCTGCACGTAGTCAGCATCGACCCGGACCGTCTCACCATTGCGGTCGGGGGCGGTGAAGGAGATCTCGTCCAGCACCCGCTCCATCACGGTCTGGAGCCGCCGCGCGCCGATGTTCTCGACGGCGGAATTGACGGCCACGGCGACGTCGGCCAGCGCATCGACCGCGCCATCGGTGATGTCGAGCGTCACGCCCTCAGTCTGCATCAAGGCGACATATTGCTTGATCAGCGAGGCTTCGGGCTCGGTGAGAATGCGGCGCATGTCGTCGCGGGTCAGCGCCTGCAATTCGACGCGGATCGGCAGGCGGCCCTGCAATTCCGGCAGCAGGTCCGAGGGCTTTGCGACATGGAAGGCGCCGGAGGCGATGAACAGGATGTGGTCGGTCTTGACCGCGCCGTGCTTGGTCGAGACCGAGGTGCCCTCGATCAGCGGCAACAGATCGCGCTGCACGCCCTCGCGCGAGACATCGCCGCCGACGCGGCCGTCGCGGGCACAGATCTTGTCGATCTCGTCCAGGAACACGATGCCGTTGTTCTCGACCGCGCTGATCGCTTCCAGCGTCAGCTGCTCGGTGTCCAAGAGCTTGTCGGATTCCTCGTTGACGAGAATCTCGTGCGAGCCCTCAACGGTCAGCCGCCGCGTCTTGCTGCGGCCGCCCAGCTTGCCGAAGATGTCGCCGATCGAGATCGCGCCCATCTGCGCGCCCGGCATGCCCGGGATCTCGAACATCGGCATGCCGCCGCCGGACGACTGCGTCTCGATCTCGATTTCCTTGTCGTTGAGCTCGCCGGCGCGCAGCTTCTTGCGGAAGGATTCGCGGGTCGCGGAAGAGGCATTGGCGCCGACCAGCGCATCGAGCACACGCTCCTCGGCCGCGAGCTGCGCCCGAGCCTGCACGTCCTTGCGCTTGCGTTCACGCACCTGGACGATCGCGACCTCGACGAGATCGCGCACGATCTGCTCGACATCGCGGCCGACATAGCCGACCTCGGTGAACTTGGTCGCTTCCACCTTCAGGAACGGCGCATTTGCGAGCTTGGCGAGCCGTCGCGCGATCTCGGTCTTGCCGACGCCGGTGGGGCCAATCATCAGGATGTTTTTCGGCAGCACCTCCTCGCGCAAGGAGCCTTCGAGCTGCTGCCGCCGCCAGCGGTTGCGCAGTGCGATCGAGACGGCGCGCTTGGCATCGGCCTGGCCGACGATGAAACGGTCGAGTTCGGAAACGATTTCGCGGGGGGAGAAGTCTGTCATGGCACCTTAGCTAGGGTCAGATGCGGGCTGGGACAAGCCGCTTTTTTCGGCCATCAGATGCTCGGCGGACCGGATTGCCATTGCTTCACGGCGTCCACCGGATGGATCAGCATCAGGATATTGAGTGTCAGATTGTCGCGAATGTGGAGCGCCAGCATGATTTCGAAGGCGAGCCCGATCAGAATGGTCACTGACACCGGCAGCACACGGGCAACGAGGAACCCCAGTACCATGAAGACCGCGTCCGAGACCGAGTTGACGATGCTGTCGCCGTAATAGTCCAGCGAGATCGTACCGGCGCGGTAGCGTTCGATGATGAACGGCGAGTTCTCGACGATTTCCCAGGTGCCTTCGATCAGCATGGCGATGATCAATCGTGCCGGCCATGACAAAGGCAGCGAGGGCAGTCGCGCGAACAGCAGCCAAGTCAAACCGTAGAACAGGAAGCCGTGCAGGACGTGGGAGAAACTGTACCAGTCGGCGATGTGTTGCGAATTCTCCGAGCTGTTCACCACGCCATGCCACAGCTTCACATAGCCGCAGGTGCAGATCGGCACGCGTCCCACCGCGAACAGGATCGAGGCTTGCAGCATGAGCAGCAATAACGCGATGCCCACCCAGGCTTGCGGGGGTACCGCGACTTTGCTCTGCTGCGTGCTCGTCAGCGTCACGATTCACGCACCATCAACAGCGCCGGTCCGTCCGGCGTCTTGACCATGCGGTCGCGGACAAAGCCAGCCTTCTCATAGGCGCGTATGGCACGCGCGTTGAGCGGATCAGGATCGGTGACGATCCGCGGCAGGCCGTTCCGCAGCTGCGCGTTGACGAATTGGCGAATCAACGCCGCGCCATGGCCGCACGCGATCATGTCGCTTTCGCCGATGAACTGGTCGATCCCACGCGTGCCCTCCGGTTGCGGCCCGAAGCCCGTATTCCAGGCGGTCAGGCGGTAGCATTGAAGATAGCCGAAGGGCCTGTTGCCGACCAACACGATGAACTGGTTCATGGCCGGCTCGTCGAGATCGCTGCTGACGAGCGAAAACTGCTCGTCCGGATCGCCCCACCATTCCCGCACATGGGCCTCGCCCAGCCACCGCCGGATCAGCGGCAGATCGGCCGCGGTCATCGGGCGGAAGATGTAGGTTATGGCCATCAGCTAGCCGCGGCGATGCTGCGCCCCCTCTCCCGCTTGCGGGAGAGGGTCGGGAGAGGGTGTCTCCGCAATGGGACAATCCCCCAGAGGAGAAAAGCCCTCACCCGCGCCTTCGGCGCGACCTCTCCCGCAAGCGGGAGAAGTTACAGCCAGTCCGGTGCCCCGCCGTTGAGTCACAGGTGGGCCCTACCCTGTCGCCAGGCTCTCGATGGTCACATTCCGGTTGGTGTAGACGCAGATGTCGGCGGCGATGTCGAGGGAGCGGCGGACGATGGTCTCGGCGTCCTTGTCGGTATCGAGCAGGGCGCGTGCCGCGGCGAGCGCATAATTGCCGCCGGAGCCGATCGCCATCACGCCGGCCTCGGGCTCGAGCACGTCCCCGGTGCCGGTCAGCACCAGCGAAACATCCTTGTCAGCCACGATCATCATGGCCTCCAGCCGCCGCAGATAGCGGTCGGTGCGCCAGTCCTTGGCCAGTTCGACCGCAGCGCGGGTCAGCTGCCCCGGATATTGCTCGAGCTTGCTCTCCAGCCGCTCAAAGAGCGTGAAGGCGTCGGCGGTCGCGCCGGCAAAGCCGCCGATGACGTCGCCCTTGCCGAGCTTGCGGACCTTCTTGGCGTTGGACTTGATCACGGTCTGGCCGATCGAGACCTGGCCGTCGCCGCCGACCACCACCTTGCCGCCCTTGCGGACCGTCAAAATCGTGGTGCCGTGCCAGCCCGGCGAGCTGTTCTGGGAAACCTGCATGAATGATCCTCGTTGTGGGGTCTGATTTAGGCGGTCGGGGCCAATGGGACAACAGCCGGACAACCGGCGGACAACGGGCCGCTCCGGGCCTAATTCGCTCACCATAGGCAGAAGTAGAGGCCCGGCTACCCGTTCCCGCAGTAGCGAAGGCGTCATTTGGCTGTTAAAAGACCGGCGTTTTCGGCCCCGAACTAGGATGAAAGCTAGTTTTGATGCGCACCGCGACGATCAAGCGCAAGACCAAGGAGACCGACATCGAGGTCACCGTGAACCTCGATGGCACCGGCGTGGCCAATATCGCGACCGGCATCGGCTTTTTCGACCATATGCTCGATCTCCTGGCCCGCCATTCCCGCATCGACCTCACGGTCAAGGCGGTGGGCGACCTGCACATTGATCATCACCATACCACCGAAGACACCGGCATCGCGCTCGGCCAGGCGGTCAAGCAGGCGCTTGGCAACATGGCGGGCATCACCCGCTATGCCGGCGTGCACATGCCCATGGACGAGACGCTGTCGCGCGTCGTCATTGACATCTCGGGCCGCCCGTTCCTGGTGTTCAAGGCCGACTTCCCCCGCGACAAGATCGGCGAGTTCGACACCGAGCTGGTGCGCGAATGGTTCCAGGCCTTCGCCATCAACGCCGGCGTGACTCTCCACGTCGAGACCCTATATGGCGATAACAGCCACCATATCGCCGAGTCCTGCTTCAAGGGTCTGGCGCGGGCGCTGCGCACTGCGGTCGCGATCGATCCGAAGGCTGTGGGCGAAATCCCGTCCACCAAGGGTTCGCTCGGCGGCTGACGTCTCGGTCCGGCGGCGGGCGCCGCCTCCGGTATCACTGAATTCAGAGAACGGGGCATCACCATGCCTGTCTATACGGTTCATGCTCCCTCTCCTGCCGGAGCCGATCTGCGTGCCACCGACAAGTTCGTCTTCGTGCGCGACGGCTTCCACTTCTGGGCGATGATCTTCGGCCCGGTCTGGCTGCTGTGGAATCGGCTGTGGCTGGCGCTGATCGGCTGGCTGATCTTTGTGGCCGCGTTCAATGCGGGGCTGTCCAGCCTCGGTCTCGGGCGCTCGTCGATCTTCTACGCGGATCTCATTATCGCCCTGCTGATGGGCTTTGAGGCCTCGAGCCTTCGCCGTTGGACCTTGTCGCGCGGCAAGTGGCGGCAGCTCGACGTCGTGATTGCCGACAACGAGGATACCGCCGAGCACCGCTTCTTCGAGCGCTGGAGCCAGAAGCAGCACGGCATCGTCAACGATCAATGGGCCGTTGATCGCGGCGGCCCGCCGCCGACCCGCGGCGTGCCGGGTCAGCAATTCTCGAACCCGCCGCCATTGCCGGCGGGCGGCATCATTGGGTTGTTTCCAGAACCGGGAGGGCCAAGATGAGCGTCGCCATCATCGATTACGGTTCCGGCAATCTGCATTCCGCCGCGAAAGCCTTCGAGCGCGCCGCGCGCAGCCTGGACAATCCGCAAAAGGTGTTCGTTACCAGCGATCCGGACCAGGCCTACAGCGCCGACCGTCTGGTGCTGCCGGGCGTCGGCGCTTTCGCCGATTGCCGGCGCGGACTTGATGCCGTCAACGGCATGGTCGAGGCGATCACGGAAGCGGTGCGCGTCAAGGCGCGGCCCTTCTTCGGAATCTGCGTCGGCATGCAGTTGATGGCAAGCCGCGGCAAGGAGCATGTCACGACGGACGGCCTGAATTGGATCGGCGGCGATGTCGAGAAGATCACGCCGCGTGACGAAAACCTGAAGATCCCGCACATGGGCTGGAATACGCTGGAGGTTTTGCGCGAGCATCCGGTGCTGAACAAGCTGCCGCTTGGCCCTAAGGGCCAGCACGCCTATTTCGTGCACTCCTATCACCTCAACCCCGCCAACGAGGCGGATGTGCTGGCGCGCGCCGATTACGGCGGGCCTGTCACCGCGATCGTCGCGAAGGACACCGCGATCGGCACGCAATTTCACCCCGAGAAAAGCCAGCGTTTCGGCCTGGCCCTGATCTCGAACTTTTTGCGATGGAAACCGTGATCCTCTTCCCCGCGATCGACCTCAAGAACGGCCAATGCGTGCGCCTCGAGCAAGGCGACATGGCGCGCGCGACCGTGTTCAACCTCGATCCGGCGGCGCAAGCGCAGAGCTTTGCCGCGCAGGGTTTTGAGTATCTCCACGTCGTCGACCTCGACGGTGCCTTTGCCGGCAAGCCGGTGAATGCCGAGGCCGTCGAGGCGATGCTGAAGACGATCAAAATTCCGGTGCAGCTCGGCGGCGGCATTCGCGATCTCGCCACCGTCGAAGCCTGGCTCGACAAGGGCATCACCCGCGTCATCATCGGCACCGCCGCGGTGCGCGATCCCCAGTTGGTGAAGGCTGCGGCGAAGAAATTCCCCGGCCGCGTCGCGGTCGGTCTCGATGCCCGCGACGGCAAGGTCGCGGTCGAAGGCTGGGCCGAGACCTCGCAGGTCACGGTGCTGGAGATCGCAAAGCGTTTCGAGGATGCCGGCGTTGCCGCCATCATCTTCACCGACATCGCGCGCGACGGCCTGCTCAAGGGCCTGAACTTAGACGCGACCATTGCGCTGGCGGACGCGATCTCCATTCCCGTGATCGCCTCAGGCGGCCTCGCCTCGATCGAGGACGTCAAGGCGATGCTGACGCCGCGCGCCAAGAAGCTCGCTGGCGCGATCGCCGGCCGCGCGCTCTACGACGGCCGGCTCGATCCCGCCGCCGCCCTCACCCTGATCCGCAACGCGTACTAGGAGACATCCAATGTTCAAGGTGCGCGTGATCCCCTGCCTCGACGTCAAGGACGGAAGGGTCGTCAAGGGCGTCAACTTCGTCGATCTGCGCGATGCCGGCGACCCTGTCGAAGCCGCGATCGCCTATGATGCCGCCGGGGCCGACGAGCTCACCTTCCTCGACATCACCGCGACCCATGAGAACCGCGGCATCATGCTGGACGTGGTCCGGCGCACGGCGGAAGCCTGCTTCATGCCCGTCACCGTCGGCGGCGGCGTGCGTGAGGTCAACGACATCAAGACGCTGCTGCGCGCCGGCGCAGACAAGGTCTCGATCAACAGCGCCGCGGTGTCGCGACGCGAGTTCGTCAAGGAAGCCGCCGAGAAGTTCGGCGAGCAGTGCGTGGTGGTGGCGATCGACGCCAAGCGCGTCAAGCGTCCGGGCGGCGACCGCTGGGAGATCTTCACCCATGGCGGGCGCAATTCGACCGGCATCGACGCCATCGAATATGCCCAGGAAGTGGTCTCGCTCGGCGCCGGTGAAATCCTGCTCACCTCGATGGACCGCGACGGCACCCGGCAGGGTTTTGACATTCCGCTGACCCGGGCGATCGCCGACAGCGTCTCCGTCCCGGTGATCGCCTCCGGCGGCGTCGGCAATCTCGACCACCTCGTCGACGGTATCCGCGACGGGCACGCCACCGCCGTGCTGGCCGCCTCGATCTTCCACTTCGGGGAATTCACCATCCGCGAAGCCAAGGAGCACATGGCCCGCTGCGGACTGCCCATGCGCCTCGATGCCTGACGACTCCCGTTCACAAAAGTGCTACACGAGCCGGTAGACCGGCTCGTTCGGCCGGATCGCGCTTTCCGAGTAGTCTGTATGCCGCGTTTCACGATCCACGATCTGGCCGAGACCATCGATGCCCGCGCGGCATCCGGTGGCGAAGCCTCCTATACCCGCAAGCTTCTGGACAAGGGCGCCGAGCATTGCGCCAAGAAGTTCGGTGAGGAAGCAGTCGAAACCGTAATCGCAGCAGTCGAAAACGATCGCGCGCATCTGATCGCCGAAAGCGCCGACCTGCTCTACCATTTCCTTGTGCTGCTCAAGGCACGCGGCGTAAAGCTGGAGGAGGTCGAGGCCGCGCTGGACAAGCGGACGTCGATGTCAGGGTTGGAAGAAAAGGCGTCGCGCAAGAGCGGCAACTAGCCGAGGTGGAAAGATCGCGTCATGGATATCCGCGCACCCGAGCAGCAGTATAATCCGTACCGCGTCTATACGCGCGAGCAGTGGTCCAGGCTGCGCGACGATACGCCGATGACTCTGGAGCCGGGCGAGTTCGACCGGCTGCGCTCGCTGCACGATCGCCTGGACTTGCAGGAGGTCGAGGACATCTACCTGCCGCTGTCGCGCCTGTTGTCGATCTATGTCGACGCCATGCAGCGCCTGTATTACGCCGAGCGCCAGTTCCTCAATATCCGCGACCGAAAAGTACCCTACATCATCGGCGTCGCCGGCTCGGTCGCCGTCGGAAAATCCACCACGGCCCGCGTGCTTCAGGCGCTGTTGGCGCGCTGGTCGCCGCGGCCGAAGGTCGAACTGATCACGACCGACGGATTTCTGTATCCCAACGCGGTGCTCGAGCGGCAGGGCATCATGCAGAAGAAGGGCTTTCCGGACAGCTATGACCTGCCGCTGCTGCTCAGCTTCCTCTCCGACATCAAGTCCGGCCGTCGTCACGTCCGCGCGCCGGTCTATTCGCATCTGACCTATGACATCGTGCCAAACGAGTGGGCGGAGATCGATCGGCCCGACATTCTGATCGTCGAAGGCGTCAACGTGCTGCAGACCGGAAAGCTGCCGCGTGACGGCAAGGCGGTGCCTGTGGTCTCCGACTTCTTCGACTTCTCGGTCTATATCGACGCCGACGAGGCGGCGCTGCGGCAATGGTACATCAAGCGCTTCCTGGCGCTGCGCGACACCGCCTTCACCAATCCAAAATCCTACTTCAACCGCTACGCCCTGTTGTCGGATGAGGAAGCGACCGCCACCGCGATCGCAATCTGGGAACGCACCAACCTTGCCAATCTCGAGGACAACATTCTGCCGACCCGCCCCCGCGCGACGCTGATCCTGAAAAAGGGCGCCGACCACACGGTGGAGAGCGTGGCGCTCAGGCGGCTGTAATCGCGCCGGTGAACATGGGTCCCTGGCTGGTCCGGGCTGAGTGTCTTTTGTTGCTGACCGACAATCGGTATTCCGCTATGCCTTCAAAAACGGCTGGGAGGCAGCATGGTTGATCGTCTCAGAAGCGCCGCGGAGCAGCTTGAAGCGCCGATCTGCCCGGACTGCCATATCGAGATGAAGTGGTTCCGCTCCGAACTGCTCGCGGACGAGCCGACCCCGATCATCGCGCATCTCTTCGTGTGCCCACATTGCAAGCGCGCGGCAAAGACGGACACCATATTCAAAGGCCCCCAAACGCCGCCTGATAAGCTCGCTGCGCCGCGTTTTACTGCTCATGAAGGAACGATCGTCCCGCCGGACGACACGGGGCATGCTCGGCTCCCGGCCTGCCCCGCAACATAGCTGGCGCCGGCGAGCTGAGGTTCCCGTGAAATTCTGGATCAGACTGCCAGGTTCCGCGACGCGGCCAGCCCGGCCAGCGCCTCGTCCAGCTTCTCGCGGTCGAGCGGCTTGATCAGGAATCCGTTCATGCCTGCCTCGAAGCAGGCGTAGCGGTCCTCGACCAGCGTATTGGCGGTGAGCGCCAGGATCGGTGTGTGCTGGCGACCCGTGGCTGCCTCATGTGCGCGGATGCGTTTTGTCGTCTCGATGCCGTCGAGCTGCGGCATCTGGATGTCCATCAGCACGAGGTCATAGGGCGCGCCGGCCGATGAGGCGGCGAGCCAGGATTCCAGCGCCGCCTCGCCATGGACGGCGATGACGACGCGATGGCCGAGTTTGGTGAGCAGCGATCGCATCAACAATGCGTTGATCTCGTTGTCCTCGGCAACGAGAATCGAGAAACCCCTCGCCCGCGTTGCGCTGGTGGATTCTGTCACCGGCTCCGGCGCGAGATCGGGCGAGGCGATCTCCGGCGTCAGCGCGAGGCGTGTGGCAAGCGAGGCCGCGCGCAGCGGCTTCACCAGGAATCCGGAGAAGGCCGGGGAGAATTTCTCGTGGCGCGAGCTCGACGTCAGCAGCACGAGCCGCTGCATCGCATGCGCCCGCGCCGCTTCGCCGAGATGGTCGGCAGCGGCAGGACCGATCGCGCGATCGACCAGTACGGCGTGCCATGAACGCTCCGGCAGTAGCGCCTCGGCGACCGCCGCATCCGCAACCATGCAGGTCTGGCCGCCCCAGCGTTCCAGGCGCCGCGCGATCAGCGAGGCTTCGATGCCCTCGGCGACGAGGAGTAACGATTTGCCGGCGAGGTCGGGGCTGGGGAATGCCGTCTGTCCGGCGCCGGCTTGTGACGGGGCCAGTGGCACCGCGACCTCGAAGGTCGAGCCCTTGCCCGGCTCGCTCGCGAGCGTGATCCGGCCGCCCATGCGCTTGACGATGCGCTCGCTGATGGAAAGGCCGAGCCCGGTGCCGCCATAAGTGCGCGCGACGCGCTCGTCCGCCTGCTCGAACTCCCGAAAGATGCGCGACTGCGCTTCCGGCGCGATGCCAATGCCGGTGTCGCGGACCAGGAAGCTGATCTCGTGCGGCCAGATGCCGGGCTCGACGATCAGCGCGACGCCTCCGCTCGCGGTGAACTTGATGGCGTTGCCCGCAAGATTGAGCAGCACCTGACGCAGCCGCGCGGCGTCGCCTACCACCTCGAGCGGCAGGCGCTCGTCGATATAGGATGCGATCTCGAGAGTTTTTGTCTGCGCACGCGGCGCCAGAAGCTCGGTGATCTCCTCGATCAGCGTGGACAAGGCGAAGGGACGTTGCTCGAGATCGAGCTTGCCGGCTTCGATCTTGGAATAATCGAGCAGCTCCTCGATCAGCGTCATCAAGGCTTCGCCGGAGGTTTTCACCGCCTTGGCATAGGTCGTCTGCTCCGGCGTCAGCGTGGTATCGAGCAGAAGGCCGCCCATGCCGATGATGCCGTTGAGGGGCGTGCGGATTTCGTGCGAGGCCATCGCGAGAAAACGCGATTTCGCGCGGTTGGCGGCATCGGCCTGATCGCGGGCGTCGGACAAAGCGCGTTCGGTCTCGGTGCGGTCGGTGACGTCACGTCCGACGCTCTGCAATTCGGCGGGCTGCCCGGCATCGAGGCGGACATAGCCCTCGCGCCAGGCGATCCAGCGCGCGCCGAGCGGGGTTGCGATCTTCTGGTCGTGGACGCGCGTGCCGCTGCTCTCGCGCGCGCTGTCGCCCTGCTCGAGCACGTCGAAATCGAAGCGGGTGCCGACCAGCGCGCTCCGCGCCTGTCCGGCCAGCGCGCAATAGGCGTCATTGGCAAAGGTGATGCGCCCGTTTGTGTCGCGCAGCACGATCAGATCGCCCTGCTGCTCGAACAGGCTGCGGGCACGCTCTTCGGCTTCCTTCAGCTCCCAATTGCGATCGATCAGCGTCTCATTGTGGGCGGCGAGCGTACGCAGCCGCTTGTTGACGAAACGCAGCCGCATGCTCAGCGTCGCAAGGCCGAGACAGGCGAGGGCGAACAGGAAGCTCGCGCCGATCGCAAACGCATTCGGATCGTAGCCGGAGTTCTCGGACCGGCTGCCGGAGACGAAACCATAGGCGGCGCCGAACGTCGCCGAGAAGATCATGAAGGAGCGGAGCGCGAAAGCGATACGGGGATGCCGTCGCCTGAAGCGGCGCATGCGCACCTTGATCCGGAACGTCCGACCCATCGCCACCGACCCCGACTCTTGTCCGAAACCCCGCGCTCGCCGTGTGTGACGATGTCGCCTCGACCTTGCGAACAGTTTGAGGCTTCGGCGCCGCCTCCAAACAGGGTTGACGAGGTGTTAATGCTTCAGAGCGAGGCGGCCTGGAGCTGGCGGTGGCCGCCGCGGGCGCCGACGATCAGCGCCGCCGCCTCGCGCTGCGAGAACGTTTTCGAGCGCACATAGATGCGGTAATCAGCCGGCCCTTCGGTGGAGAGATAGATCACCTGAGCGCCATCGATGGGCTGCGCCGCGATCGAGACCAAGCGCGTCGACGGAGTGGCCTGGCAGGTTTCCGATTCCGAACCGAGGCCGTCGTCCACCACCGCGAAATCCGCAGCGTCCGCATCGTCGGTGACCTGAACCCGGACCGTGGCCTGCGCGGGATCCTCGGTGAAGGCGACGTGCACGCCGGCGGTCCAGAACAGAGTTGTGAGCTCGACCGAGGTCTCGCCGAGGGCGATGCAGGGATGCGAGACCGATCCGATCTCAGCGCGGGCGAACACCGCCGCTGCCAACAGGGGGACAACCGAGGCCAGGATCTTGAAACGCAACATGACACTCTACTCGCCCGGGCCCCTCGGGAACTCGTGTTGGAAACACATGGGGCTTATGGTTTGCAGAGCGTAAAGGAAACTCGTTACCGCCGGGTTGATGCGCGGAATGATCAGGCCAACTGGCGCACATCCTCCGCGAGTGCGCGGTAGGACAGGGCCTCGGCGAGGTGCAAGCGGCCGATCTTGTCGGCGTTGTCGAGATCGGCCAGCGTGCGCGCGACCCGCAGCACGCGATGATAGCCGCGCGCCGACAGCCGCATGGTCTCGGCGGCGTCGCGCAGCAGTTTGGCGCCCTGCGCATCCGGCTTGGCGATCTCTTCGAGGACCGAGGCCGGCGCCTCGGCATTGGTGCGGACGTTGGGCAGGCCGGCATCGGCATAACGCGCAAGCTGGATGTCGCGTGCGGCCGCCACGCGCGCGGCGACCTCGGCGGAGCCTTCCGCCGGCGGCGGCAGGATCAAATCGGCCGCGGTCACTGCCGGCACCTCGATGCGCAGATCAATGCGATCCATCAGGGGACCGGAGATGCGCGCCTGGTAGTCGCCGGTGCAGCGGTCGATGCGGCCGCGCTTGCAGGCATAGCCGGGCTCGAACGCATTGCCGCAGCGGCAGGGATTCATTGCGGCCACCAGCATGAAGCGGGCAGGGTAGGTGACGCGGTGATTGGCGCGCGACACCGCGACCTCGCCGTTCTCCAAGGGCTGGCGCAGCGAATCCAGGACGCGCGGATCGAACTCGGGCAGCTCGTCGAGGAACAGCACGCCCTGATGCGCCAGCGAGATCTCGCCGGGCTTGGCGCGCATGCCGCCGCCGGTGAGCGCGGCCATGCTGGCGGAATGATGCGGCGAGCGGAACGGCCGCCGCGCGGTCAGCGCGCCGCCCTCGATCTCGCCGGCGACGGACGCGATCATGGAGACTTCGAGCAATTCGCTCGGCGACAGCGGCGGCAGGATCGAGGGCAGGCGCGCCGCCAGCATCGACTTGCCCGCGCCGGGCGCACCGATCATCAAGAGGTGATGCCCGCCGGCAGCTGCGATCTCCAGCGCCCGCTTGGCGCTTTCCTGGCCCTTGATATCGCGCAGGTCGAGGGACGAGGCGGCGGCTTCATGCACCTTCGGTGAGGGCCGCGACAGCACCTGCGTGCCCTTGAAATGGTTGGCGATCTGAATGAGCGATTGTGCGGCGATGATCTGGATGTCCGGGCTCGCCCAGGCCGCCTCCGAGCCGCAGGCGGCGGGGCAGATCAGGCCCTCCTCGCGTCCATTGGCGCCGATCGCGGCGGGCAGGACACCTGCGACCGGCGCGATCGACCCGTCGAGGCCGAGCTCGCCCAGAACCGTGAAACCCGTCAGCGCATCCGGCGGGATCGCGCCGATCGCCGCCATCAGCCCGAGCGCGATCGGCAGGTCGTAATGGCTGCCCTCCTTGGGCAGATCGGCCGGCGCCAGATTGACGATGATCCGCCGCGCCGGCAGCGCCAGCCCCGAGGCGATCAGGGCCGAACGGACCCGCTCGCGCGCCTCCGACACCGCCTTGTCCGGCAAGCCGACGATGGCGAAGGCCGGCAGGCCCGGGGCGACCTGCACCTGCACGTCGACCGCACGGGCCTCGATCCCCTCAAAGGCGACGGTAGAAACCCGCTGAACCATGCTCGAACCAGCCTGCCCTCTCGTGCAATTAGGGGTAGCAGAGCCTGGCGCCCTTCGCAAGAACAATACAGGAACATTTCCGAGGCCAAGCAAGCCCTAACCGACCGTAAACGCGATGCCGACACTACGCCTCGAATGCGAGCGGCTCTCCTCAGCACATTCCAACGAATGTCCGCTACTCTTGGGGCTGCGGGATGGGCCGTGATCTAACGGGTGAAGAATTCAAATGCTTGCAAATCGCCGGAGAAGCGAACGCCGGGTGTGCAGCCGGCTGGCCAAGATCCATTTTGGTGCGGGCTCGCTGCCGCGCGACTGCACGATCACGGATATTTCGGATGGCGGCGTGAAAGTGGTGGCGGAATTCCTGGAAGTGCCGCCGCAATTCACCATCATCTTCGCGCCCGATTATTCCCGCCAATGCCGCCTGCGCTGGCGCATCGGCTGCGAGTTCGGCGCGGAGTTCGTCGATTAGGCCTTAATGGTTGCGCCTCCTTAACCGGGCTTTAGCGTTAATGGGTAAGCATCTCTGATCAGTCGCCGAGTGATCAGAGTATGCCCAAGCGTCCGTCCGCCGCCTTTCCTTCGGCGAAATTCCTGCTTCCCGCGTTGATGGTGCTCGTGCTCGGCGGCTGCCAGACCAATGGCATCGAGGATGTGACCGGCGCGCTCGGCGTCAGATCTGAAACGACCGTCACGGCCGACGCCAGGCCGGACATGGACGCCCTGCGTGAGCGCTACCGCGCCAAGCCCGGCGATCCCAGCGTTGCGCTCGCCTACGGCAAGGCGCTGCGCGAGAGCGGCCAGCGGGCGCAGGCCGTCGCGGTGATGGAGCAGGCCGTGCTCGCCCATCCCAGCAACAAGGCATTGCTCGCCGGCTATGGCCGCGCGCTCGCCGACAACGGCAATTTTCAGCAGGCCTTCGATGTTCTCGGCCGTGCGCATACGCCCGAGGATCCGGATTGGCGCATCCTGTCGGCGCAGGGCGCGGCGCTCGATCAGCTCGGCCGCAACGAGGAGGCGCAGCAATATTACGCGACCGCCCTGAAGATCGTGCCCGACGAGCCGCAGGTGTTGTCCAATCTCGGCCTGTCCTACATGCTCCAGAACAATCTGCCGCGGGCAGAGGAAACGATGCGCCGCGCGCATGAGCGCAATCCCACTGACCCCCGCGTGCGCGCCAATCTCGCGCTCGTGCTGGGGCTGGAAGGAAAGCAGGCGGAGGCCGAGGCCATCGTGAAGGCCGATCTGCCGCCGGATCAGGCGGCGGCAAAGGTCACGGCGCTGCGGCAATTGCTCGCGAAGAAGCAGCAGCGGGCGGACAGATAGCCCACGCTCTTCTCTTCGTAGATTCTCGTTTTGACGCGTTGTCTTCGCACGAACCGGTAGCCAGTTCGCTCGAAGACGCTTCCAGCCTTACGACGCCTTGCGATGCGGGGCGGATCCGCGGCCCGACCTGCCCTTCAGCTTTTTCAGCAGCGGCCCGACCAGCGAACGCTTCGGCTTCTTCATCTCGCCGCGGCCGGCGAGGCGGTTCGCCATGCTCTGGAACAGAAGGGTGGTGCGGTGACTCTTGGAGACCTCCGCGATCATCTGGCCATTGTTGGCAGCGGTCGAGAACAGCTTCGAATCGAACGGGATCACCGCGAGCGGCTGGCTCTCCATGGTCTTGGCGAAGGCTTTGACCTCGATCTCCGCCCGCTTGTGCATGCCGACCTGGTTGAGGCAGTACAGCGGCGGCCGGTCGTTCGGCCGCGCCGCCTTGAGCACGCTCAGCATGTTCTTGGTGTTGCGCAAATTGGCGAGATCGGGCTCGGCGACGATCACGATGTCGTCGGCGTTGACCAACGCGCGCCGGGTCCAGCCCGACCATTGGTGGGGAACATCGAGCACGATGCAAGGCGTGGTCATGCGCAGCGTGTCGAACACCGCGTCGAAGGCTTCGGCGCCGAAATCGTAGACGCGGTCGAGCGTCGCGGGCGCGGCCAGCAGGCTGAGACGCTCGGTGCATTTGGCGAGCAGGCGCTCCATCAGCGCCGTGTCCGGCCGGTCCTGTGACAGCACCGCGTTGGCGATGCCCTGCACCGGATCCTGATTGTAGTCGAGGCTCGCGGTGCCGAAGGCGAGGTCGAGATCGATCACGACGGAATCGAGCGCGAGATCGCGGGCGATGGTCCAGGCCACGTTGTGCGCGACGGTGGACGCGCCGACGCCGCCCTTGGCGCCGACCACCGCGATGACACGGCCGGTGATGATGGCTTCCGACGCCGAGAACAGGCTGCAGATCGAGCGGACCACGTCGAGGGTTTCGACCGGTCCGACCACGTAATCGTTGACGCCGCGGCGGACCAGCTCGCGATAGGGCGCGGTGTCGTTGGGATTGCCGATCACCACGACGCGGGTACCGGGATCGCAGACGCCGGCGAGGTCGTCGAGCCCCTCCAGGATGTCGCGCGTGCCGTCGGACTCGATCACGATCACGTTCGGCGTCGGCATCGATTCATAGACTTCGATCGCCGCAGCAAGGCCACCGTCCCTGGCAGTGAGATGCGCCTTGGCGAGCCGGCGATCCTCCCCCGCCGCGGTCACCGCGGCGAGCGTCTGCTCGGTCTCACAAAAGGCCTGCACCGAGATGCGGGGAACCGGCGCAATGTGTTCGTCGGGGTGCCGCGGATCGTCCGCGTCTTCGTCGTGGATGCCTGTCATTTGCCGGTGTCGCTGAGTTTGGCCTTGTCGGCCTCGGGATAGGCAGTCGCAGTGGGCGAGCCCTTGCGATAGCGGTCGAAGGCGATGTCGCGCCGAGCGGTGTAGGCGGGCGTCTCGGCGCGCGGCTGCTCGAGGTCGGCGGGGTTGTCGATCATGGCCGCGAGGTTGCGCTGGCTGGCGCAGCCCAGATTGAAATACGGCCGGTTCTCGTTGTAGCCGGGGTCGAGGATGTTCGGACCAACGTCTTCCGGCCACAGTCCGCAGGGTCCGGCCACCGCGCTGATCTTGGAATAGCTCAGCCGGATCGTCGGCAGGAGGCCGGGATCCTCGGGACGATAGGGATGCTGGACGATGGCGCGCGAGGGCACGCCGCCGGATGCGAGCACGGAGCGGATTTCCTGATAGGTTGCCGCCGCCGCGCGCGAATTCGCGGTGTCGGTGGGCACGTCGACGACGACGGAGCCGGTGCCTTCGCGCACCCAGTCCCGGGCAATGCCGACGACATCCGCGTGTTGCGCAGCCGAGAGGCCGCCGCGCGCCTTGCCGACGAAGATCACGATCGAGCGCTTGCCCTCCTGCACCGCGATCGGGTGGCGCTGGCGATAGTCGGTCGGCACCGTCTGAGTGACGATTTCACCGGTGGTGTTGCACGCACCCAGCATGACGGACAGTCCCGTCAGCGCCATCGCTACGCTGAAGTGGCGGCGTCGGTCGGCTATCGTCCTCGTCATCGCTTGATCCCCTCTTGCCCCGTTTCCTGTCCCGTTCCCCCGGGCCGTCCGCTCGTCGTCAGTCGATGATGAAACCGAAATCGCCAGGCGTGCCGTTGATCGGATCGACGCGGCGCGCGATGCCATAAAGGCGGTTCATGCGGCCGAGCAGCGCCGTCTGCGCGTCGGAGGCCGGCGCGAAACCATCGTCGGGCCGCGACAATTCCTTCTGGGCGACGGCGCGCACCACATAGGGCGTCACGATCACCATCAGCTCGGTCTCGTTGTTGACGAAGTCCTGGCTGCGGAACAGCGCGCCGATGATCGGCACCTGGTCGACGCCGGGCAGGCCGTTGATCGCCTGCTTGGTGTGCTGCTGGATCAGGCCGGCCATCGCCATCGAGCCGCCGGAGGGAATTTCCAGCGTCGTTTCGGCGCGGCGGGTCTGAACCGAGGGAATCGTGATGGAGTTGCTCGAGGTCGAGGACACCGCCTGCGTCAGCGTGATCGCGTTCGTATTCGACAGCTCCGAGACCTCGGTCATGACGCGCAGGCTGATGCGGCCTTCGCTGAGCACGACCGGGGTGAAATTCAGGGAGATGCCGAACTTCTTGTAGGTGACCTGGGTGGTACAGACGTGGGTGACCGGATCGCAGGAATAGCCGGCCGGAATCGGGAATTCGCCGCCGGCGATGAAGGTTGCGGATTCGCCCGAGATCGCGGTCAGGCTCGGCTCGGCCAGGGTGCGCATGACGCCGGCGCTTTCCATTGCGCGCATCGTGGCACTCACGGTGGCGACGCCCTTGGCGAGGCCGGCGACGCCGAGCCCGTTGTTGGCGACGATCGGTCCACCAGAGACCGAGAACGGGTTGGAGTTGTTGAAGTTCACCACGGCGGTGCCGGCATTCAGGCTGGCGCTGAGATCGACGCCCAGTTGCTTGACGATATCGCGGCGGACTTCGCCGACGACGACCTTGAGCATCACCTGGTCGCGGCCGCGCACGACGATGTTGTTGACGACCTTGTCGCTGCCGCCGACGAGCTTTGCGGCGACGTCGCCGGCCTGCTGGGCCTCGACCGGGCTCGATACCGAGCCCGTCAGCATCACGCTGTCGCCGACGCCTTCGATTTGCACGCCCGGCAGCGACTGGCGCAGCGCGGCGCGCATGCCGTTGAGGTCGCGCTTCACCGCGATGTCGTAGGAGGCGACCTGCTGGCCGTCGGCGGTGAAGAACACCACGTTGGTCTGGCCGACCTGGCCGCCGATGATATAGGCGCGCTGCGCCGAGCGAATCACCGCGTTGGCGATCTTGGGATCGGCCACCAGCACGTCCTTGACCTCGCGCGGCAGGTCGATGACGACGGACTTGCCGACGCCGAGCGACAGGAAGCGCGTCCGTGCCGGCGCGATCGTCGCGACCGGCGACACACCGAGATCAGGCGCTTGCATCGGTGTCTGGTCGCCGACCGGTGCGTCCGCGGCACTGAGCCGGTCGGGGGCTGCGAGCAGCCCCAGCATCAGCATCGTCCCCGCCAAGAACGAGCGCGCGCGCTTCCCCCGAATGCGCACGCCCGTCCGATCATCCCCGTAGTTCATGCTATCCCCATCATCACTTCTGTGACGTCAGTTGCCGCGCCTGCACGCCGTAACGAATTACATTCACGCCGGCGGGACGCTTGACCGCCTGGTCCTCGGGCGTGCCATCGACTGCGTTGGCATCGACGATGCTCCGCAGCGCGAGCTGGAGCGTGCCGCCCTGGCGCGCAGCCGACAGCGTGGCGACCTGGTCAGGCTTGAGCTCGAGCGTGACGGTCTTGCCGATCACGGCGGTCTGGCCGTCCTTCTCCTTCGGCGCCTGGTCGATCGCGAGCACGCGGATGTTGGTCAGGATGACCTCGGACACGATCAGGTCATTGCCGCCGGTCGGTCCGTTGGTGTCGGGATTTTTCAGGCGGCGGGTCAGCACGATGTCGACGCGGTCGTTCGGCAGGATGAAGCCGCCGGCGCCGGTCTCGGCTGAAATTTCGGTGGAGACGGCCCGCATGCCGGAAGGCAGGATCGCAGCCATGAAGCCGGAGCCTTCGGCCCTGACCAGCTTCTGCTCGCGGATCGGCTCGCCCTGCATCAACGGCACGCGCGCGATCGAGCCGGCGATCTGGGTCTGCGCCTCGGGCCTGCTGTCGCGGCGGATGAAGGCGTTGCTCGCGGTCGCCGCCGGCCAGGCCTGCCATAGCAGATCCTCGGGCTTCACGGCCTGGCCGAGCCCGATGTCGTTTTTCGCGACCAGGACCTCGACCGTCGGAAGCTTCTCGGCGACGGGCAGAACGGGCGAGGGCGCACTCTGATAGCTGCTCGCCAGATACGCAGCGACGCCGCCGGCGCCCAGTGCGATGACGAGAACGACAATGCGCGCGGTATTCATACGCTTCTACTCTCACGCGGGGCACTCGAACCGCACGTGGCGGGTTCCCCCGCGTCGATGAGTAGGGAGTAAAAGTATAAGGGGTGTTGCGAGGTCGAATGTGATGGCCGATCACGCTGCGGGTTTTCGGCAGATGGTGAACGCAGCGTTATTCGGTCGGCCAGCGGCCCCGTAGATTCACGTAGCGCGTGAGACGCGTGCGGATGCAGCGCGGGGGCGTCATGGTGAATGGGTGGTTAGTGATGGGAGAGGCTCGAAGTCGCGCGTCATCGCAGTGTGTGCTGCGACGCGTCGGCGATCCGTGATCCTGAGGTGCGAGGCTGTCGATGCAACGCATCGCAAGGCGAGCCTCGAAGGATGAGCGGCCGGGATGCAGCCGGGCCGTCGTCCTTCGAGGCTCGTCCTGCTATGCAGGACAAGCGCCTCAGGATGACGGTGATAAATTGACGCCTGCGTAGCCCGACGCTACTTCGCCCGCTTCTGCTCGATCGCGTCCCAGATCTTCGCCGCCACATCTGGGCCGCCGAGCCGCGTAATGGCGCGGATGCCGGTCGGCGAGGTGACGTTGATCTCGGTGAGGTTGCCGTTGATGACGTCGAGGCCGACGAACAGGAGGCCGCGCTCGCGCAGCGCCGGTCCGACGGTGGCGCAGATCTCGCGCTCGCGCACCGTGAGCTCGGTCTCCTGCGCCGCGCCGCCGCGCACCATGTTGGAGCGGAGGTCGTCCGCGGCCGGCACGCGGTTTACCGCGCCGGCGAACTCGCCGTTGACGAGGATGATCCGCTTGTCGCCGTGCTTCACCTCGGGGATGAATTGCTGGATCACCCAGGGCTCTTTGAACGTCACCGAGAACATGTCGAATAGCGAGCCGAAATTCATGTCCTGCGGCATCACGCGGAAAACCGCGGCGCCGCCATGGCCGTGCAGCGGCTTCATGACAACGGCTCCATGTTTGTCGCGAAAGGCGTTGATCTCGTCGAGGTCGCGCGAGATCAGGGTCGGCGGCATCAGCTGCGGAAAGTTCATGACGAACAGCTTTTCCGGCGCATTCCGCACCGAGGCGGGATCGTTGACGACCAGCGTCTTCGGATGGATGCGCTCCAGGAAATGCGTCGAGGTGATGTAGGCGAGGTCGAACGGCGGGTCCTGGCGGAGCAGCACCACGTCAAAGCCGTTGAGCGCCTCGCGCCTGGGCTCCCCGAGGGTGAAATGGTCGCCGGGCTCGTCGCGCACCGTGAGGAGCTGAACCGGAGCGACCAGCTCGTCGCCGACCATCGAGAGCTTGTCCGGCGTGTAATAGGACAGGCCGTGGCCGCGCTTCTGCGCCTCCAGGAGCAGTGCAAAGGTGGAATCGCCCTTGATGTTGATACGGGCGATGGGGTCCATCTGGACGGCGACGTTCAGTTTCATGGTCTGCCTTTCAGGTCGAGGCGTCGAATGCCGCCAACACATGGCGCGGAAGTGATCGCGGCGCAATCAGCATGGCGTCGAATCGCAATTCGAATTCGGCATGCTCGGGATGCGCCACGAGCCAGCCTTGTGCGGCATCGATGATGCGCTGCTGCTGGCGCGGCGTCACCGCGAAGGCGGCGTCATCCAGCGTCGCCCGCGCCTTGACCTCGACGAAGGCGATCAGATTGCGGCGGCGCGCCACGATGTCGATCTCGCCATGCGGGGTGCGATAACGCTTGGCGAGGATGCGATAGCCCTTGGCCATGAGAAAGGCGGCGGCGCGGCTCTCGGCGGAGATGCCGGTGCGGAACGCGGCGACGCGCTCGGGCGAGGCGACTTTCGGTTCCGCCGGGACCTCAGTCTTCGCCATCGCCGCCCCGCAAGTCCTTGTGCACGTCTTTGGCGAGCTCGAGCGCGCGGGCGTAGACCTCGCGTCGTGGCCGGCCCGAAAGTGCGACCGCATGCGCCACGGCATCCCTGACGCTGTGCGCGGCCAGCTGCTCGCGCAAGAGATCGTCGAGCGCATCCGATGCCAGCACGTCGGCGGTTGCTGCAGGCGGACCGATCACCAGAACGAATTCACCGCGCGTCTCCGGCGCGTCGGCTTGCCGCGCGAACTCGGCGAGGGGCGCACGCCTGACCTCCTCGTGCAACTTCGTCAGCTCGCGGCAAACCGCGGCCTCTCGTTCACCCATGATCTCGGCGAGATCGGTCAATGTGGCCTGCATGCGATTGCCCGATTCGAACATCACCAGCGTCGCGTCGATGCGCGCAAGCTCGGCCAGGCGTGCGCGGCGCGCGGCCGATTTCGCCGGCAAAAAGCCTTCGAAGAAGAAGCGGTCGGTCGGCAGCGCGGCGACGGACAGCGCCGCCAGCACCGACGACGGGCCGGGCAGCGCATAGACCGCATGGCCGGCAGCGCAGACCTCGCGCACCAGCTTGAAGCCGGGATCGGAGATCAGCGGCGTGCCGGCGTCAGAGACCAGCGCGACCGAGCCGCCTGCCGCAAGCGCCTCCAGGATCTTTGGGCGCGCGGCTTCCGCGTTGTGCTCGTGATAGGGCTTGAGTTGTGCAGCGATGGCGTAGCGCTCGGTCAGGCGCCGGGTGATGCGGGTGTCCTCGCAGGCGATGACGTCGACGCCGGCGAGCGTCTGAAGCGCCCGCAGGGTGATGTCGCCGAGATTGCCGATGGGCGTCGCCACCAGATGAAGGCCGGGCGCCGCCTTCGGCGCCGTAAGCCGATGGGCGTCGATGGAGAAGCCGCGCGAGGCGGCATCTTGAGCTTCAGGCGTATTTATCGGGGCCGGCTTTGCGCGCATAATGAAGTCAACTTAGGCACGATCCGCAGGGCTGGGAACCGGCTCTTCGAAAAAGATCGTGCCGAGGTGAGGGCGGACGGGAATGTGATCGATCCGGGATCGCGTTGCGAGGGAGTAAGGGTCCTCGCGCCATATTCGCGACCGAAACGCCGCCTTGATGCTGCGTGAGTGCGTGAGCAGTTGGCCAGGACGGAAGGCGGCCGGGTTAAGTGGCTATTATCCTTTTGTTTTGGTTAACTATTCGTCGACAATATGCCTGAATCCCCGGCTTGTGTCGTGGAAGGAGTGACCGGCTGCCGACGGCCGGTCGGAAGAGAAGTTGCCATGGTGGGCCCGCGTCATCCCAGATCTTCCTCTTCGGAGGAGTCTTCCGCTCCCGGGCCCCGATCGTCGGCGGCGACCCGGCGGAGTGCGCTCGGCCTCCTGCTCGGCGCGCCCTTGCTGTCGGCCTGCGCCGGCGTGCAGCAGAGTCTCAGTCAGTTCTCCAGCTCGGCGCCCCCGGCTCAGCCGGCTGGCCCGCCGCAACAGGCCGCGACCGCGGGCACCGGCGGGGTGAAGGTCGCCGTGATCCTGCCGCTCTCGGCCGCCGGCAATGCGGGCCTCGCGGCACAATCCATGCGCAACGCCGCCGAGATGGCGCTGGCCGAGTTCCAAAACCCGAACATCCAGCTCCTGATCAAGGACGACAATGGCAGCCCGCAAGGCGCGCAAGCAGGTGCGCAGCAGGCGGTCGATGAGGGCGCCGAGATCATCCTGGGACCGCTGTTCGCGCAGTCGGTGCCTGCGGTGGCGCAGGTCGCGCGCACGCGTGGCATTTCGGTGATCGCGTTCTCGACCGATTCCAGCATCGCCGGACGCGGCGTCTATCTGCTGAGCTTCCTGCCGGAGTCCGACGTCAACCGCATCGTCGAATATTCCGCCAGCATCGGAAAACGCTCCGTCGCCGTGCTCGTGCCCGACAATGCCTATGGCAATGTCGTCGAAGCCGCCGTGAAGGCGGCGGTGCCGCGGCGTGGCGGGCGCATCGTCGCCTTCGAGAAATACGGCGCCGATCGCGCCACGCCGGCGCGGACTGTGGCGCAGCAGCTCGGCGGCGCGGACGCGCTGTTCATTGCTGATGACGGCGATGCCGTCGTCTCGGTGGCGGATGCGATGACTGCGGCGGGTGCGAATTTGCGCAACATCCAACTACTCGGCACCGGCCTGTGGGACAATCCGCGCGTCTATGCCAGCGCTGCGTTGCAAGGCGGTCTCTATGCCGCGCCGGACCCGGCCGGTTTTCGCGCGTTCTCCGGCCGTTATCGCACCAAATACGGCGCCGACCCGATACGCACCGCGACGCTCGCCTATGATGCGGTCGCCCTCGTCGCCGCGCTCGCGCGCACGCAAGGCACGACGCGCTTCTCGCCTGATGTGCTCACCAACCCCTCGGGCTTTGCCGGCATCGACGGTCTGTTTCGCTTCCGCGCCGACGGCACCAACGAGCGCGGGCTTGCGGTCATGAAGGTGACGCAGGGTGGCGGCGTTGCGGTCGCGGGCTCGCCGAAGAGTTTTGGGGCTTGATGGTTCACCTCTCCCGCTTGCGGGAGAGGTCGGCGCGTAGCGCCGGGTGAGGGTTCTTTCTTCTTGGGGATTCTCCCGTTGCGGAAACACCCTCTCCCCAACCCTCTCCCGCAAGCGGGCGAGGGAGCGCACCAATGACTTGGCTGAGGCTTACGCCGCCAAATCCGCGACCACAGCATCCAGCACCGGAAAACCGCTGCTGGTCACGCGCAGCCGGCCCGTCGCGTCGACCGTGATCGCGCCTTCCTCGCGGAGCAGCGCGATGCGACCGGGGTCGAGCGGGCGGCCGGAGAGGGCTCTGTAGCGCTCGGGGTCGATGCCCTCGGCGAGGCGCAGCCCCATCAGCAAGAATTCGTCGGCGCGTTCCTCGCTGTTGAGGAGCTCGTCGGTGACGACGCCGTCGCCGTTGGTCTCGACCCGCACCAACCAGGCCTCGGGGCGCTTCTCGGTGGCGGTGGCATGGCGCACGCCGTCGATGTCGAGGCGGCCGTGGGCGCCGGGGCCGATGCCGGCATATTCCTCGCCGCGCCAATAGACCAGATTGTGCCGGCACTCGGCGCCGCGCCGCGCGTGGTTGGAGATCTCGTAGGCGGGCAGGCCGAGCTTGTCGCAGGTTTCCTGCGTGACGTCGTAAAGCGCACGCGCGACGGCTTCGTCCGGTGTCTTAAGCTTGCCCGCCTGGTGCAGGCCGAAGAACGGCGTGCCTTCCTCGATCGTCAATTGGTAGAGCGACAGATGCTCGGCCGCTTCATCGATCGCGAGACGCAACTCCTCGGCCCACATCGCCGGGGTCTGGTCAGGACGGGCGTAGATCAGGTCGAACGAATAACGGTCGAACGAGCGGCGCGCGATGGCGACGGCATCGAGGGCCTCGCGCGCACTGTGCATGCGGCCGAGCGCCTTCAACGAGGCATCGTCGAGCGCCTGCACGCCGAGCGAGACGCGGTTGACGCCGGCGGCGCGATAGCCGGCGAAGCGTGTGGCCTCGACGCTGGTCGGGTTTGCCTCCAGCGTCACCTCGACATCGTCAGCAACATGCCAGTGCTTGCCGATCGCATCGAGCACTGCGCCGACGGTTGCGGGCTGCATCAATGACGGCGTGCCGCCGCCGAGAAAGATCGAGGTGACCTCCCGGCCGGGCGCGCGTTCGGCGGTCGCTGCGATCTCGCGGGCGAAGGCCGAGGCGAAGCGCGCTTCGTCGATTGGTGCGTGGCGGACATGGCTGTTGAAGTCGCAATAGGGGCATTTCGACAGGCAGAACGGCCAGTGCACGTAGACGCCGAAGGCTTCCTTAGCGCGGCTCAAGGCAGATCTCCGCCAGTTTCACGAAGGCGCGGGCGCGGTGCGACAGGCCGAGGCCGAGCGGCGGCAGGCCGTGCTTCTCGATACTGTCCATCTCGCCGAAGGTGCGGCTGTGGCCGTCGGGCAAAAACATCGGGTCGTAGCCGAAGCCGGCGGTACCGCGCGGCGGCCAGACCAGCGTGCCGTCGACGCGCGCCTCGACCTGTTCGAGATGATCGTCGGGCCAGGCGACGCAGAGCGCGGAGACGAAATGTGCGGTGCGCTTCGCCGGAATCGTCGCGCCGCGCTCCTGGAGCAGGCGCTCGATCTGTGCCATCGCCACTGCGAAGTCTTTGTTTGGCCCGGCCCAGCGCGCGGAGAAAATGCCGGGCGCGCCGTCGAGCGCGTCGACCACGATGCCGGAATCATCGGCGAAGGACGGGAGCTTGCTTGCCCGCGCCGCCGCGATCGCCTTGATCGCGGCATTGCTGCGGAAATCATTGCCGGTCTCTTCGGGCTCGCTCAGGCCGAGATCTCCGGCCGACACCGCCTCGATGCCGTACGGGGCAAGCAGCTCCCGCATCTCGGCGAGCTTGCCGGGATTGTGGGTGGCGATGACGAGCTTGTCCGTGATTCGGCGGTGCATGGCCTATTGACTACGCTACCGCCAGTTTCTGCAAGTCTACCAGACGCGCGACGCCCTTGCGCGCCAGCGCCATCAACGCCAGGAACTCGGTTTCGGTGAACGGCTCGCGTTCCGCGGTGCCCTGCACCTCGATGAGGCGGCCGTCGCCGGTCATGACGAAATTGGCGTCGGTCTCGGCTTCCGAATCCTCGGCGTAGTCGAGATCGAGCACCGGCGTGCCGTTGTAGATGCCGCAGGAGATCGCGGCGACGTTGTCGCGCAGCACGTTGGTCTTGATCATGTTGCGCGCCTTCATCCAGTTGATGCAATCGGCAAGCGCGACCCAGGCGCCGGTGATCGAGGCCGTGCGGGTGCCGCCGTCGGCCTGGAGCACGTCGCAATCGACCGTGATCTGGCGCTCACCGAGCGCTTCCAGATCGACGATGGTGCGAAGCGAGCGGCCGATCAGGCGCTGGATCTCGACGGTGCGGCCGCTCTGCTTGCCGGCGGAGGCCTCGCGGCGGGTGCGTTCGGAGGTTGCGCGCGGCAGCATGCCGTATTCGGCGGTGACCCAGCCGCGGCCCTGGCCCTTCAGCCACGGCGGCAGGCGGTCTTCCAGCGTGGCGGTGACCAGCACATGGGTGTCGCCGAATTTCACCAGGCACGAGCCTTCCGCATATTTGACCACGCCGCGCTCCAGCGTCACGGGGCGCAATTCGTCGGGCGCACGGCGGCTTGGCCGCATGGGAAATCCTCCAAAACTCACGGGAAAGGCTGTTCGCGGTGCTTGTAGGAGGGGCGAGGGTAGGCGGCAAGGTTTTTTCACCCCCTGATTTCGAGCCTGTAAACGCCACGCTTGTCAGAAGCGCCCGGGATGGACAAATTATGAGTATCTGAGAGGAGTTACCGTCTGTGGCCCATCACGATCCGATCCATCTGATCGCGCCGCGCGCAGGCCTCGCCCAGCTCAACGAGCGTTCCCGCGACATCTTTCGTCAAATTGTCGAAAGCTATCTCGCGACCGGCGAGCCGATGGGCTCGCGCAATATCTCGCGCCTGATCGCGATGCCGCTGTCGCCGGCCTCCGTGCGGAATGTCATGGCCGATCTGGAACAGCTCGGCCTGATCTATGCGCCCCATACCTCCGCCGGCCGGCTGCCGACGGAACTCGGTCTGCGCTTCTTCGTCGATGCCTTGATGCAGGTCGGCGACCTCAACGAGGCCGAACGGCGATCCATTCAGAGCCAGCTCTCTTCCGTCGGCGAGGCGCAATCGGTCGAGGCGGCGCTGGACCAGGCCCTGATGCGGCTGTCGGGCCTGACCCGTGCCGCCGCAGTCGTGCTGACGCCGAAATCCAATGCGCGGCTCAAGCACATCGAATTCGTCCGCCTGGAACCGGAGAAGGCGCTGGTGATCCTGGTCGGCGAGGATGGCCAGGTCGAAAACCGTGTGCTGACGCTGCCGCCCGGAGTTCCCTCCTCGGCGCTGACCGAAGCCGGCAATTTCCTCAATGCGCGGATCCGCGGCCGCACGCTGGCCGAGGCGCGGCTCGAGCTCGAGACCGCGCTCGGGGAGGCCCGCGCCGAGCTCGATCAGCTGACGCAAAAGGTGATCTCGGCTGGCATCGCAAGCTGGTCCGGCGGGGAGAACGAGGACCGCCAGCTCATCGTCCGCGGTCACGCCAATCTTCTGGAGGATCTGCACGCGCTGGAGGATCTGGAGCGGGTGCGCCTGTTGTTCGACGATCTCGAGACCAAGCGCGGCGTCATCGACCTGCTCGGCCGGGCCGAGACCGCCGAAGGCGTGCGAATTTTCATCGGGAGCGAGAACAAGCTGTTCTCGCTGTCGGGTTCCTCCACCATCATCTCGCCCTATCGGGATGCCGCCGGCCATATCGTCGGCGTTCTCGGCGTGATCGGCCCGACGCGGCTGAATTATGCCCGCGTGATCCCGACGGTGGACTACGCCGCCCGCATCGTCAGTCGCCTTTTGGGGGGCTGACCGGCGTTTCCTCCGATCACAGGCGCTTGATTTTCGTAAGCTTAGGCACGATATCCGGGCCAACAATCCCCTGAGACGAGTTCGAGAATAGGCCGATGACCGATCAAGACCGGCAACCCGAAGACACGACCGCGCCGACCGGCGAGCCCGTGGTGTCGAAGCCTTACATCATGCCCGACGATCCCGAGCCTGGTTCGGTCGAGACGCTGCAGAAGGAAGCCGCCGAGGCGCGCGACCGCATGCTGCGGACGCTGGCCGAGATGGAGAACTTGCGCAAGCGCACCACCAAGGAAGTCGCCGACGCCCGCCTCTACGGCATCACCGGCTTTGCCCGCGACGTGCTCGACATCGCCGACAACCTCCAGCGCGCGCTCGATGCCGTTCCGGCCGAGGCGCGTGCCGCGGCCGATCCCGGCCTGATCTCGTTGATCGAGGGCGTCGAGCTCACTGAGCGCTCGCTGCTCAACGCGCTGGAAAAGCATGGCGTGAAGAAGTTCGATCCGCAGGGCCAGAAGTTCGACCCGAATTTCCAGCAGGCGATGTTCGAGGTGCCCGATGCGTCGGTGCCGTCGGGCACCGTAGTGCAGGTCGTGCAGGCCGGCTACACCATCGGCGAACGCGTGCTGCGTCCCGCCCTGGTCGGTGTCGCCAAGGGCGGCGCGAAGGCTGCGGCCGCGGCCAACAACAATGAGTCGAGCGGCGCGACGAATTGAGTCTCACGGCTTCGCCGTCATTCCGGGTTCGACGCTTCGCATCGCCCCGGAATGACGGTGCGAAACTCTTACGCGCTCACCGCGATATCGGCAGACTGAATCCGCTTCACGCCGGCCTTGGCCATATCGGCCCAGGCCTTTGCCAGCGAGCCCTGCGTGTCGATGCCGCGGCAGGCGTCCTCCACCACATAGACGTCGAAGCCCGCCTTGCGCGCATCGAGCGCGGTCCAGGCGACGCAGAAATCGGTCGCGAGGCCAGCGACGAAGACGCGCTTGATCTTGCGGCCCTTCAGGTATCCGGCAAGGCCCGTCGAGGTCTTGCCGTCGGCTTCGAGGAAGGCCGAGTAGCTGTCGACGTCCCTGTGAAAACCCTTGCGGATGATGAGTTCGGCGTGCGGGATCGCAAGGTCCTTCGACAGCGCCGCACCGTCGGTGCCCTGCACGCAATGGTCCGGCCACAGCACCTGCTTGCCGTAGGGAAGATCGACGGTCTCGAACGGCTTCTTGCCGGAATGCACCGACGCGAACGAGATGTGGCCGGGCGTGTGCCAGTCCTGCGTCATCACCACGTTCGCAAACGCTTTCGCGATCTTGTTGATGACCGGCACCACCTGCTCGCCTTCCTTCACCGCGAGGCTGCCGCCGGGCAGGAAGCAGTTCTGCACGTCGATCACGAGCAGGGCGGAGGCCTCGTCCGGCTTGATTGACGCGGCCGCAAACAGCGCGGTTGGAGCGAGGCCCGCGAGCGCGGTAGTCGCAAGCGCCGCCAACATGTGTCGCCGATCCAGCATCGTTCGTCTCCCCTCCAGGATGATCCACGGGAAGAAAGCCTAGTTCCGTTCGCATACGAACAGAAGCCCGAAAATGCAGCCGATATTGGTGAGTGGTTGGGCTTGGTCGGCGGGTTCGCTTAACCTCTCCCGCTTGCGGGAGAGGTCGCTGCGCTCGCAGAGCGCGGCGGGTGAGGGCTCTGTCCACGTCGAGAGTGTCCCCTTGCGGAGACACCCTCTCCCCAACCCTCCCCCGCCAGCCGGGGAGGAAGCGCATCCAGTTTGTGGATGCGACTACCCCTTCGGCTGGATGCCGTCGCGCACGGCGCGGAAGCGGGTGAAGGCGGCTTGCCACTGGTCGCGCGGGGCGCTGGCGATGATGCGCAGCGAGGCGCCGCCGGTCGAGAAGCGGATCCACTGCACCACGGTCACCGGCGTCTTGTCCTTGCCGCTGACGCCGTCGATCCGGGTCTCGAAGCCCTGCTGGCCGTTGATGCGGATCGGCTCGGACATGGTGACGCGCGACTCGCGTACGCCGGGAATCTGCAGCGCCGCCTCCTGCGCAAAGCGGGCGCGGTCGTCGGCCTGCTGCGGGGTGGCACCGATCAGGCCGAGGATCATGAACGGCTTCGACTCATAGCCTGCGCTCTCGTTGCCGTCGGCCAGGATGATGCTCGCGCCCGGCGCCAGCGTGCGGATGTCCTTGAAGTCGGCGAGATCGGTGATCTTGAACGGCATCAGCGCGATCTGCTCTTCGGCCGAGACCTGCTTGCGGGTCACAGTGCTCGCAAACATCTGCCGCACCGCTTCATCGGTGTAGATCTTGGTCGCATTCTCCGGGATCTGCACCGCGACATAGCCGGAGAAGCCGGCGCCCGGCACGATCATCGAATAGCGCCTCACCGGAGTGTCGCCGGCCTTGCCGCTTTCGGTGGTGAAATAGGCAAGGCCCGCGGGGGTCTCGATCTTGTCCTGCTTGACGCCGTTCGCACCGGCCGGATTGGAATTGAAGGCGCTCACGACCTCGCCATAGGCCGCAGGCGGCAGCTCGGTGATCAGCACCTTGACGCTGCCGTCCTCGCTCTCGAAGCCCGGAAAGGTTTTTGCCGTGTTGAGGCCGACCAGCGGCACCATTCCGAGGCGCAGGCCAGGCGGGTAAACGGCGTCGGCAGCAAGGGCCGGAAGCGCCGAGGCGACGAGGAGGGCGAACGCGGCGAGGAGGCGGATCAGCTTCATGGGCACTCTGATTGGTTCACATTGAGGCCGTTCGATGGTCGGCCATTGGGCCGCTTTGTCGCGCGGAGCAGCTGCGCTGCGGTTGCCGGCCGGACCGCCTTTTAGCGGGTTTGGCCTTGCCGCAACAGGGTGGGGCGGACTGCGATAGCGGGGGCTTGCCGAGGCCTGAACCTGTTAATATTTCCTCACCCGCAAGGGCGGTTGAGCCCGGATATGATCTTCCAAAACCCGATGTTTTCGCGGCCGAAACTTGCGTTCGGTCCTTGCGGGCCCCTCTCCCCCTCCTATATGAGCCTCAATCATCGCAATATCGCGGATGTTTGATCTTAGGGGGTTTCGGTCGGGTGCCTTCTGGGCCCAGCCAACCTGCCGCAAAAGGAAGGATATCAGGACCATGGGAAAGGTCATTGGGATCGACCTCGGCACCACGAACTCGTGCGTCGCCGTAATGGATGGCAAGAACGCCAAAGTCATCGAGAATTCCGAGGGCATGCGCACGACGCCTTCGATCGTCGCCGTCACGGATGACGGCGAGCGCCTCGTCGGCCAGCCGGCCAAGCGCCAGGCCGTCACCAATCCCGAGCGCACCTTCTTCGCAGTGAAGCGCCTCATCGGCCGCCGCTACGACGACCCGATGGTCGAGAAGGACAAGAAGCTCGTTCCGTACAAGATCGTGAAGGCTTCCAACGGCGACGCCTGGGTCGAGGCCGACGGCCAGACCTACTCGCCCTCGCAGGTCTCGGCGTTCATCTTGCAGAAGATGAAGGAGACCGCGGAAGCTCATCTGGGCCAGAAGGTCGACCAGGCCGTCATCACCGTTCCCGCCTACTTCAACGACGCCCAGCGCCAGGCGACCAAGGACGCCGGCAAGATCGCGGGCCTCGAAGTGCTGCGCATCATCAACGAGCCGACCGCGGCCGCGCTTGCCTATGGCCTCGACAAGACCAAGGCCGGTACCATCGCGGTCTACGACCTCGGCGGCGGCACGTTCGATATCTCCATTCTCGAGATCGGTGACGGCGTGTTCGAGGTGAAGTCGACCAACGGCGACACCTTCCTCGGCGGCGAAGATTTCGACATGCGCCTGGTCGGCTATCTCGCCGACGAGTTCCAGAAGGAGCAGGGCATCAATCTGCGCAACGACAAGCTCGCCTTGCAGCGCCTGAAGGAAGCCGCTGAAAAGGCCAAGATCGAGCTGTCCTCGACGACGCAGACCGAGATCAACCTGCCCTTCATCACCGCGGACCAAACCGGCCCGAAGCATCTGACGATGAAGCTCACCCGCGCCAAGTTCGAGGCGCTGGTCGACGACCTCGTGCAGAAAACCATCGAGCCCTGCCGCAAGGCGCTGAAGGACGCCGGCGTCACCGCCGGTGAAATCGGCGAGGTGGTGCTGGTCGGCGGCATGACCCGCATGCCGAAGGTCCAGGAGGTTGTGAAGCAGCTGTTCGGCAAGGAGCCGCACAAGGGCGTCAACCCGGACGAAGTCGTGGCGATTGGTGCCGCGATCCAGGCCGGCGTGCTCCAGGGCGACGTCAAGGACGTGCTGCTGCTCGACGTGACCCCGCTGTCGCTGGGCATCGAGACGCTGGGCGGCGTGTTCACCCGCATCATCGACCGCAACACCACGATCCCGACCAAGAAGAGCCAGGTGTTCTCGACGGCTGAAGACAATCAGAATGCCGTCACCATCCGCGTCTTCCAGGGCGAGCGTGAAATGGCGGCCGACAACAAGATGCTCGGCCAGTTCGATCTGATGGGCATTCCGCCGGCTCCGCGCGGCATGCCGCAGATCGAGGTGACCTTCGACATCGACGCCAACGGCATCGTCAACGTCTCGGCCAAGGACAAGGCGACCGGCAAGGAGCAGCAGATCCGGATCCAGGCCTCGGGCGGCCTGTCGGAAGCCGACATCGAGAAGATGGTCAAGGACGCCGAGGCCAATGCGGCGGCCGACAAGAAGCGCCGCGAGGCGGTCGATGCCAAGAACCATGCGGACGCGCTGGTGCATTCCACCGAGAAGGCCCTCGCCGAGCACGGTTCGAAGGTCTCCGAGACCGAGCGCCGCGCCATCGAGGATGCCGTCAGCGACCTCAAGGAGGCGCTGAAGGGCGACGATGCCGAGGCGATCAAGGCCAAGACCAACACCCTGGCCCAGGCCTCGATGAAGCTCGGCGAAGCCATGTACAAGCAGCAGGCCGAGGCCGACGCCAAGAAGGACGCGGCCAAGGACGACGTCGTCGACGCGGAATTCACCGAGGTCGACGACGAGAAGAACAACAAGAAGTCCGCTTAAACCCCAAGAGGGTGACGATGCGGACGGCTTGGACCACAGACGCGCTAAAGGCCTCCTCCCTCGCGGGGGAGGCCAACGTGTCGGGACGGGCGGGCAAGACGCCTGTTACGATCAATCAATTCCCAGCCGTTATGCTCAATGTTGCTACGCTGCCCTCTGCCGCGACGCGCAAGGCCGCCTATATCAAGGCTGCCTATGTCGTCGCGCAGCGGCATCGTTTCGCCCCGACTTGATTCGCGATTGGATAGACCGAGTCCAACATGTCCACGTCCACCAAGCGCTGCTACTACGAGACCCTCGAAGTCGACCGCGACGCTGACGAATCCAAGCTGAAATCGTCGTTCCGCAAGCTGGCGATGAAATTCCATCCCGATCGCAATCCCGGGGACCATACCAGCGAAGTCAAGTTCAAGGAGATCAACGAGGCCTATGAGGTCCTGAAGGACAAGGACAAGCGCGCCGCCTATGACCGCTATGGCCACGCCGCGTTCGAGCAGGGCGGCGGCTTTGGCGGCGGCGCCGGTTTCGGCGCCGGCTTCGCCTCCTCTTTCTCCGACATTTTCGAAGACCTGTTCGGCATGGCCGGACAGCGCGGCCGCGGCGGCCGCGAGCGCGGCGCCGATTTGCGCTACAACATGGAGATCACGCTCGAGGAAGCCTTTGGCGGCAAGACCGCGCAGATCGAGATTCCGGTCTCGGTCACCTGCGAGGCCTGCTCGGGTATCGGCGCCAAGGCCGGCACCAAGCCGAAGACCTGCTCGACCTGCGGCGGCGCGGGCCGCATGCGGCAGTCGCAGGGCTTCTTCACGCTCGAGCGCACCTGTCCCGGCTGCCAGGGACGCGGCCAGACGATCGAGGATGCCTGCCCGTCCTGCTCGGGACAGGGCCGGGTCACCCGCGAGCGCACGTTGTCAGTCAATATTCCGCAAGGGGTCGAGGACGGCACGAGGATCAGGCTCGCCGGCGAGGGCGAGGCCGGGGTCCGCGGCGGCCCGCCCGGCGACCTCTACATTTTCCTGTCGCTGGCCCAGCACCAGTTCTTCCAGCGCGACGGCGCCGATCTGCATTGCCGCGTGCCGATCTCGATGGTGACGGCCGCCCTTGGCGGCGAATTCGAGGTGCCGACGATCGAGAAGAGCAAGGCCAAGGTGAAGGTGCCCGCCGGAACCCAGTCGGGCCGCCGTTTCCGCATTGCATCAAAGGGCATGCCGGTGCTGCGCTCGCGTCAGATGGGCGACATGTACGTCCAGGTCGTGGTCGAGACCCCGCAGAACCTCACCAAGAAGCAGCAGGAATTGCTGGCCGAGTTCGAAAAGCTCTCCTCCGGCAACACCCAGCCGGAATCCGAAGGATTCTTCGCCAAGGTCAAGGATTTCTTCGGCAACCGGGCGAGTTGACGTGTCTTGACCGTGCCGTCTTCGGCCTATACGTCTTTATGACCATTTTCTGACACGCCGCGTCCCGCGGTCCCGTCCGGTCCTGACATGCCATTGCCATCGTCCGCGCGTGCGTTGAAGAAGCCTCGTCTTGATGATGAGGTGCGCTTTCTCAGATCTTGGATCGAAAAGCCGCTGCACATGGGCGCGGTGATGCCGTCGGGCAAGCTGCTGGCCCGGACCATGGCCCATTACGTCGATATCGATTCCGACGCGCCAGTGGTCGAGCTCGGGCCCGGCACCGGCGCCATCACCTCGGCGCTGATCGAGCGCGGCATCGACCAGAAGCGCCTCGTCCTTGTCGAATACAATCCCGGCTTCTGCGCCCTGCTGCGCGACCGCTACCCGCAAGCCAAGGTAGTGCAGGGTGATGCCTATCGCCTGCGCGACACGCTCTGGAACGTCTTGAGCGCGCCGGCCTCCGCGGTCGTCTCCGGCCTGCCGCTCGTCACAAAACCGATGCTGACGCGGCTGCGCCTCATCCGCGATGCCTTCACGGCGCTGGCGCCCGGTGCGCCGTTCATCCAGTTCACCTATGCGGTGGTGCCGCCGATCCCGAAATCGCTGCCCGGCGTGTCCACAGAGGCCTCGGAACGGATCTGGATGAACCTTCCTCCGGCCCGCGTCTGGGTGTATCGCAAGGACTAACCTGTCGCCACAAACGCGGTGCGCTCCCTCTCCCGCCTGCGGGGAAGGGCTGGGGGTGTCTCCACGGTGGGATTCCCCCAGTCGAGAAAGCCCCCCGCCGCGCTTCGCGCGTCGACCTCCCCCGCAAGCGGGAGAGGTGAACGGAGTTCGCCGCCCGGATGTCAGCTCCCAAGATCCTGGTCATTCCCGGCTCACTGCGCACCGGCTCGCATAATGCGAAGCTGGCGGCGCTCGCAGCCTATGAATTCGACCAGGCCGGCGTCGACGTCACCCGCATCTCGCTCGCTGACTTTCCGCTGCCGATCTATGACGGCGATCTCCAGGCCAAATCCGGCGTGCCCAAGCACGCCATCAATCTCAAGCGCATGATCGGCGCGCATCACGGCGTGCTGATCGTCACGCCCGAATACAATGCTTCGGTGCCGCCGCTGCTGAAGAACGCGATCGACTGGGTCAGCCGCGTGCACGATCTGCACGAGGCGCGCGGCGACGTGTTCCGCAACCGCGTCTTCGCGCTCGCCGGCGCGTCGCAGAGCCGGCTGGGCGCGGCCCGTGCGCTGCAGGCGTTGCGGCTGATCCTGACCTCCTGCCACGCCCATGTGATTGCCAGCCAGCTCACGCTTGCCTTTGCCGATCAGGCCTATGACGATATGGACAGGCTGAAGAACGAGGGCGATATCGCCGCGTTGAAGGCGCTGGTGCGGCAGTTGATCGACATTTCCCAACGCATGATGTGAGGTGACATGACGCCAGCCGAGATCGCCCCCAAGGACCGCCTGATCGTTCCGCTCGACCTGTCGAGCCCGGAGGCTGCCGAGGCGATGGTCGCAAAGCTTGGCGACAGCGTCACCTTCTACAAGATCGGCTACCAACTCGCCTATGCCGGTGGCCTGCCGCTGATCGGCAAGCTTGCCGACACGGGCAAGAAGGTGTTTGCCGATCTCAAGATGCACGACATCGGCAACACCGTGATGCGCGGTGTCGAGAGTGTCGCCAAGCTGGGGGCGACTTTCCTCACCGTCCACGCTTATCCGCAGACCATGAAGGCGGCCGTCGAGGGACGTGGCGGCTCGGGCTTGAAGATTCTCGCGGTCACCGTGCTGACCTCCTACGACGACGACGATCTGCACGCGGCCGGATATCGGCTCGGCGTCTCAGAGCTGGTCGAGGCCCGCGCCCAACAGGCACAGGTGCTCGGTGTCGATGGCCTCGTGTCCTCGCCCGAGGAAGTGGGCGCCCTGCGAAAGATCGTCGGTCACCAGATGAGCCTCGTCACGCCAGGCATCCGCCCCGCGGGCGCGCCGAGTGGCGACCAGAAGCGGATCATGACGCCGGGTCGTGCGATCGCCGCAGGTGCCGATTATCTCGTCGTCGGACGTCCGATCCTCGAAGCCGCCGACCCCAGGGCGGCGGCCGACGCCATCCAAGCGGAGATCGCGCAAGCGCTCGGCTGAGCAACAACCAGGGAGAGAAGAACAATGGCAAAAGGCTACTGGATCGGGCGCGTCGATGTGAGCAATGACGAGGGCTACAAGCCCTATGCACTCGCCAACGGTCCGATCTTCAAGAAATGGGGTGGTCGCTTCGTCGTTCGCGCCGGCAAGTTCACCACCGTCGAAGGCGCCAGCCGCAACCGCAACGTCGTGATCGAATTCCCGGACTACGAGACCGCGCTCGCCTGCTACAACTCGCCGGAATACCAAGCCAATATCAAGGTGCGCCAGCCGCACTCCATCGCCGAGCTCATCATCATCGAGGGCTATGACGGCCCGCAGCCGTCGGACGGCTGAGGCACGATCTTTCTTACCCTCCCCTGGAGGGGGAGGGTCGATCGCGCGCCGCGCGAGCGGGGTGGGGTGATCTCTCCGCTCGGGCACGGCTGGTTGCGGAGAGACCGTCACCCCACCCCGTCACGCAATCTCGCTTTGCTCGATCGCGCGCCCGACCCTGCCCCTCCAGGGGAGGGTGGAAGCACGCCTCTGATCCCCCTCGGTTGCCGGAACTGCCTCCCCCCGCTACAACGGCCCTAGAGAGGATCACACCATGTCCGACATGCGCTTGATTGTTGCTGGGGCCGGTGGCCGGATGGGCCGCGCGCTGACGCGGGCGATTGCCGAGAGCAAAGGTGCGGTGCTGGCCGGCGCGCTGGAGGCGCCGGGCTCGGACTTGCTCGGCAAGGATGCCGGCGTGCTCGCAGGCCTGCCGGCCAACGGCATCATGCTCTCCGCCGATCTCTGGGCGATGTCCAAGGATGCCGATGGCATCCTCGATTTCACCGTGCCGGCGGCGACCATCGCCAATGTCGCGATCGCCGCCCAGCGCGGCCTTGTCCATGTCATCGGCACCACCGGGCTGTCGGCCTCCGATAACGCCGTGATCAAGAGCGTGACCAACCGCGCCGTCGTGGTGCAATCCGGCAATATGAGTCTGGGCGTCAACCTGCTTGCCGCCGTGGTCAAGCGCGTCGCCAAGGCGCTGGACCAGAGTTTTGATATCGAGATCGTCGAGACCCATCATCGCATGAAGGTCGACGCGCCCTCGGGCACCGCGCTGATGCTGGGCCAGGCGGCAGCTAGCGGGCGCGGCATCCCGCTCGACGAACACTCCGCGCGCGGCCGCGACGGCATCACCGGCGCACGCCGGCCCGGCGACATCGGCTTTGCCTCCTTGCGCGGCGGCACCGTGGCCGGCGATCACAGTGTCAGCTTCCTCGGCCAGTTCGAACGCCTGACCCTGTCGCATCACGCCGAGGACCGCATGCTGTTCGCCCATGGCGCGCTCAAGGCGGCGCTGTGGGCGCACGGCAAAGCGCCGGGGCATTACTCCATGGCCGACGTGCTCGGCCTGTCCGACATCTGAACCAGAGCATGATCCGGAAAAGTGCGAAGCGGTTTTCCGACAAGGTCATGCTCAGAACAATAAACTAGATGGAAAGCAGTTGATGAGCGAACGTCTTCTCGTGCTCGTGCGGCATGGCCAGAGCGAATGGAATCTGAAGAACCTGTTCACGGGGTGGAAGGATCCTGACCTCACCGAGCTCGGCGTGAGCGAAGCCAAGGAAGCCGGCCGCAAGCTGAAGGCACAGGGTCTCGTGTTCGACGTCGCCTACACCTCGGTCTTGACGCGCGCGCAGCACACACTGGACCTCATCCTCGGCGAGCTCGGGCAAGAAGGCCTGCCGACCGCGAAGAACCTCGCGCTGAACGAGCGCGACTATGGCGATCTCTCCGGCCTCAACAAGGACGACGCCCGCAAGAAGTGGGGCGAGGACCAGGTGCTGATCTGGCGCCGCTCCTACGACGTGCCACCGCCCGGCGGCGAGAGCCTGAAGGACACGCTGGCGCGGGCGCTGCCCTACTACGTGCAGGAGATCCTGCCCGCCGTCCTCAACGGCAAGCGCACGCTGGTCGCCGCCCACGGCAACTCCTTGCGCGCCTTGATCATGGTGCTGGAGAAGCTCTCGCCGGAGGGCATCTTGAAGCGCGAGCTGGCGACGGGTGTGCCGATCATCTATCGCCTCAATGCGGATTCGACGGTGGCGTCGAAGCTGGATCTGGCGGGTTGAGCCAGATTTTGCGTGAGGTGCGGTGAGGCCGCGCCTCATACTCGGTGTCGTCCTGGCGAAAGCCAGGACCCATAACCACCGGCCGTCGTTGTTGCAAAGATTGGTGGTGAGCACTTCACGCCACCACGCCTTCCTGGGGTAATGGGTCCTGGCTTTCGCCAGGACGACCATGTGAAGGCAGTTCGCGTATTGCCTACTGCATCCCCACCCGCCCGGCCTCCCAGCCCAGCATCGCCTGCTTGCGGGTGATGCCCCAGTGATAGCCGGTGAGCGTGCCGCTCTTGCCGAGGGCGCGATGGCAGGGGACGACGAACGAGACCGGATTCTTGCCGACCGCAGCGCCGACGGCGCGTGAGGCCTTCGGGCTGTTGATGTTGCAGGCGATGTCGGAGTAGGACACCGCGCGGCCCATCGGGATCTTCAGCAGCGTCTCCCACACCCGCACCTCGAAATCGGTGCCGATCAGGACCACGCGCAGCGGCTGATCCGGCCGCCACAGCTTGGGGTCGAAGATGCGCGCTGCGAGCGGCGCGGTGCCGTCGTGATCTTCCACATAAGTGGCGTTCGGCCAGCGCCGCGTCATGTCGGCGAGCGCGATCTTCTCCTCACCGTGATCGGCGAAGGCGAGGCCCGACAGGCCGCGGTCGGTCGCGATCACGATCGCGGTGCCGAACGGCGAGGGATGGAAGCCGTAGCGCAGCGTCAATCCGGCGCCGCCGTTCTTCCATTCGCCCGGCGACATCGCTTCGTGGGTGACGAAGAGATCGTGCAAGCGGCCCGGGCCCGACAGGCCGGAGTCGAGTGCCGCATCGAGGATGCTTGCGGAATCCCTGAGCAGCCCCTTGGCGTGGTCGAGGGTGAGCGCCTGCATGAAAGCCTTCGGCGTGATCGAGGCCCAGCGGCGGAACAGATGGTGCAGCTCATCGGGCGTGACGCCGGCCGCATCGGCCATCGCCTCGATGGTCGGCTGCGCGCGCCAGTTTTCCGAGATGAACGCGATCGCCCGGCGCACGGAATCATAGTCGCGCAGCGCGGCGTTCTGGGGGCCCGGCTTGGCCAGGCGCTGATCATGTATGGCGAGTGTCATCATGACCGGAATGTAGGAGCGGGAAGGGTATGAAACCACCCGATTTCTGATCTGGAATCAGGTGATCGGATTGTAGGTCGGGCCGCGCTTGGCGGCGTTCAGCGCCTCAACCAAGCCTTTGTAAAAGCTCGCCTTTTCGTCAGGACCCAGGAAGCGGGCGATCTGGATCTGGTGGCCGCGCGAAATCAGATAGAGATGCTCGATGCCAAACTCCTCGTCGATCTCCATGTCGAGCCGGACCCAGAGCGGATTGAACGTCCAGTCGACGACCTGGCCGCGATCACTGATGCGGCGCACCCGCAATTCGGAAGGGGTGACCACGATCTCCTCGCTGGCCCGTGCGGCGCGGAAATTGGCTTTGAAGGCCCACCAGATCACGAGAACGTCGAGCCCGAAGAAGCCCAATACCGGCCAGGCCCCCATCATCAGGAAGGCAAGGCCCGTGACGAAGCTGACAACGCTCAGGAACAGCATCACGGCGAGGAAGCCGGTGCGGTTCAGCGAGCGGTGTGGCGTCAGCAGCGCGGAGAAGATCTGCACTTCGCGCTGATCTTCGGAGCCCTTGCGCTCAATTTCGTTGCCTGTGCTCATCGTCCCTCAGTATATCCCGATCATGGCGAAAATCACCCGCAAGCCGGCTCCGCGCAAAGCGGCCGTGCCGAAGAAGAAGGCAAAACCGGCCGCGGCAAAGCCGAAACCGCCCGCGAAAAAGTCGCGCAAAGCCGCAAAACCCTGGACGCCCGCCGAAATTCACGAGGCCTTCAGCCGTTTCCGCAAGGCCAATCCGGAGCCGAAGGGCGAGCTTGAGCACATCAATCCGTTCACGCTGCTGGTCGCCGTGGTGCTGTCGGCGCAGGCGACCGACGCCGGCGTCAACAAGGCGACGCGCGCGTTGTTCGAAGTGGCCGACACCCCGCAGAAGATGCTCGATCTCGGCGAGGAGCGCCTGCGCGAGTACATCAAGAGCATCGGCCTCTATCGCACCAAGGCGAAGAACGTCATTGCGCTATCGGCAAAAGTGCTCAGCGAGTTCGGCGGCGAGGTGCCGCGCACGCGCGCCGGGATCGAGTCGCTGCCCGGCGCCGGACGCAAGACTGCGAACGTCGTGCTCAACATGGCCTTTGGCGAGCACACGATGGCGGTCGACACGCATGTCTTCCGCGTCGGCAACCGCACCGGGCTTGCGCCGGGCAAGACACCGCTCGAGGTCGAGCTCGGTCTCGAAAAGGTGATCCCGGCCGAGTTCATGCGGCACGCCCATCACTGGCTGATCCTGCACGGCCGCTACACCTGCCTCGCGCGCAAGCCGCGCTGCGAGGTCTGCCTGATCAACGATCTCTGCCGGTGGCCGGAGAAGACGGTGTGAGATAGTGCCGCGTCGGGCGCGTCACCGCATCTGTCGCGCTGGCTCGATCAGCTCGGGTCGCGAGCCGGACAGGCGCTTGTGCATATGGACCATGAAGGCCATGCCGAAGATCGGCGTCGCCAGATTCACGATCGGAATCGAGACGAAGGCGGCGATGAACAGGCCGGCGGTGAAGATGGTCGCGGCATTGTCGCGCCGCATCGCCTTGGCTTCCGCAGGCGGGCGGAAGCGCATGGCCGCGAGCTCGAAATATTCCCGGCCGAGCAGCCAGGCGGCGGCGATGAAGAAGATCAGGAAGCCGGCGCCAGCGAATAGCACCAGCGGCAGCGCGGCGAGATAGACCAGGATCGTCAGCAATGCGGTCTTGACGCCCTCGAGGATTGCCTGGCTGAACGGCAGCGCGACACCGGGCCGCTCGGCGGGATAATGCTCACGCTCGACGATGTCGGCGACGTCGTCGACGAACAGGCTCGCCACCAGCGAGGTGATGGCGGGCATCAGGAAGATGCCTCCGAACACGACGCCGAGGCCGGCGGCAATCGAGACGATCCACGAGAGGACCTCGAGCGACGAGTGCCAGCCCGGCCCGAGCAGGCCCTCCAGCCAGACCTCGCCAGAGGTCGCAAACCAGCTGAGGAGCCGTTGCAGGCCGATCGCGAGCACGGTGATCAGCACCAGCGCCAGCCCGATCGATCGCCACAAGATCGAGCGCATCGGCGGCGAGATCATTTGCGACAACGCCTTCACGGCGGCATCCAGCATGGGGCACCCTCTCCCGAAACCACCCGCGAGAGGTAGACATGCAAGGCAGCTTCGGCAAGGGCGGGCGGCTCCGCCGCCGTCGGCTGCGACGCGGCGCGAATTCTTGCTTACCCTCCCCTGGAGGGGGAGGGTCGGCACGTGATCGAGCGAAGCGAGATTGCGTGACGGGGTGGGGTGATCTCTCCACTCGGGCATTGTTCGTGCGGAGAGACTGTCACCCCACCCCGCTCGCGCTGCGCGCGATCGACCCTCCCCCTCCAGGGGAGGGTAAGAGCCGCTACGCTCTCCTAGAGTAGCCTACTCATGCCGATGACCGTGACCGTGCTTCCGCGCCTTCACGTGCTTGCCCTCGCCGGTCGGAATCATCACCACGCGGCCGTAGCGCACACCGCGTTCGGCGATGATGTGGTCGGCGAAATGCTTGACCTCGGAGGCCGCGCCGCGCAGCGCCGTCATCTCCATGCAATTGTTGTCGTCGAGATGGACGTGCAGGGTCGCCAGCGCGAGGTCGTGATGGCCGTGGAATTCCTGCACCAGGCGTTTTGAGAGATCGCGGGCGCTATGGTCGTAGACATAGACGAGGCCGGCGACGCAGGGGCCGGTCTGCGCGGTGTCCTCGGTGCTCTGTTGCAGGCCGGCGCGCGCGAGATCGCGGATGATCTCGCTGCGGTTCTGGTAGCCGCGTGCTTCCGCCGCCGCGTCGATCTCCGCCAGCAGATCATCCTCGATCGTGATCGTAATTCGCTGCATCAGATGCTCCCTCGCGCGGCCCCTTCTTACCTCGCCCCGCCTGCGGGGAGAGGTCGTAATTCAAGCGTAGCTTGAATTACGGGTGAGGGGGAGCTTCCGCGAATGCGGCTGTTACCGCCTGTGTGGAGATGCCCCTCACCCCAACCCTCTCCCGGTAAGAACGGGGAGAGGGAGTACACCATCACAGTCGCGTCGCACGCAGCCGCAGGGCGTTGCCGACCACGCTCACCGAGGACAGCGCCATCGCCGCCGCGGCGATGATCGGCGACAGCAGCACGCCGAAGGCCGGATAGAGGATACCGGCCGCGATCGGGATGCCGGCGGCGTTGTAGATGAAGGCGAAGAACAGGTTTTGGCGGATGTTGCTCATCGTCGCCTGCGAGAGCTTTCGCGCCCGCACGATGCCGACGAGATCGCCCTTGAGCAGGGTCACGCCGGCGCTCTCCATCGCCACATCGGTGCCAGTGCCCATGGCGATGCCGACTTCGGCCGCCGCCAGCGCCGGCGCGTCGTTGACGCCGTCGCCGGCCATTGCGACGCTGCGGCCGGCCTTTTGCAGCTTGGTCACCACCGCGCTCTTCTGGTCCGGCAACACCTCGGCTTCGACATCGGCGATGCCGAGTCGGCGCGCCACCGCTTGCGCCGTCGTGCGGTTGTCGCCGGTCAGCATGATGACCTTGATGCCTTCGGCGGCGAGGGCCTTCAGCGCCTCCGGGGTCGAGGCCTTGACCGGATCGGCGATCGCGAACAGGCCGGCAAGCCGGCCGTCGACGGCCATGTTGATCACGGTCGCGCCGTCGCCGCGCAGCCGCTCGGCTTCGGCATCGAGCGCCTTGGTGTCGATGCCGATCGACGTCAGATATCTGGCATTGCCGAGCGCGATGGTCTTGCCGTCGACCTTGCCGGTCGAGCCCTTGCCGGTCGGCGAGTCAAAATGCTCGACTTGGCTAAGCGTGAGCTGCTTCTCCTTTGCCGCGCGCACGATCGCGTCGGCCAGGGGGTGCTCGCTGGCACGCTCGACGCTGGCGGCGAGGCGAAGGACGTCATCCTCGGCAAAGCCGGCAGCCGGCACGATCGCCACCACCTTGGGCTTGCCCTCGGTCAGCGTGCCGGTCTTGTCGACCACCAGCGTGTTGATCTTCTCCATCCGCTCCAGCGCCTCGGCGTTCTTGATCAGCACGCCCGCTTGCGCGCCGCGACCGACGCCGACCATGATCGACATCGGGGTCGCAAGTCCGAGCGCACAGGGGCAGGCGATGATCAGCACGCTGACCGCAGCGACGAGGCCGAAAGCGAGCCGCGGCTCCGGTCCAAACCACGACCAGGCCGCAAAGGCGGCGATGGCGACGACAATCACCATCGGCACGAACCAGCCGGCGACCTGATCGGCCAGCCGCTGGATCGGCGCGCGCGAGCGCTGCGCGTCGGCGACCATCTGCACGATCTGCGACAGCAGCGTCTCGCGTCCGACCTTGTCGGCGCGCATGATGAAGCTGCCGGACTGGTTGAGCGTGCCGGCGATCACCTTGGCTCCGCTCTCCTTGGTGACCGGCATCGATTCGCCCGTGACCAGCGATTCATCGAGCGAGGAGCGGCCCTCGAGGATCGCGCCGTCGACCGGCACCTTCTCGCCGGGACGAACGCGCAGGCGGTCGCCGGCATGCAGCGTATCGATCTCGACTTCATGCTCGCTGCCATCGGCATCGACGCGGCGCGCGGTCTTCGGCGCGAGTTGGAGCAGCGCCTTGATCGCGCCCGAGGTCGCATCGCGGGCGCGCAGCTCCAGCACCTGACCGAGCAGAACCAGCACGGTGATCACGGCAGCCGCCTCGAAATAGACGGCGACCGCCCCCTCATGGCCACGGAAGGTGTCAGGGAATATCTGCGGCGCGACGGTGCCGATGATGCTGTAGACATAGGCGACGCCGGTGCCCATCGCGATCAGCGTGAACATGTTGAGGTTGCGCGTCAGCAGCGACTGCCAACCGCGGACGAAGAACGGCCAGCCGGCCCACAGCACCACGGGCGTGGCGATGACGAGCTGGATCCAGTTCGACAATGTCTGGTCGATCCAGTTGTGCGGGCCCGCGAGGTGGCCGCCCATCTCCAGCACCACGGCCGGCAGCGCCAGCGCGCCGCCGATCCAGAACCGCCGCGTCATGTCGGCAAGCTCCGGATTGGGCCCGGTCTCGAGGCTCGCGACTTCCGGCTCCAGCGCCATGCCGCAGATCGGGCAGGTGCCGGGGCCGACCTGGCGGATCTCGGGGTGCATTGGGCAGGTGTAGATCGTGCCCGCGGGCATCTCGGGCTCGGGCGCCCCGTCCTTCGCGAGGTACTTGGCGGGGTCGGCGGCGAATTTGGTGCGGCAGCCGGCCGAGCAGAAATGGAAGGTCTCGCCGTGATGTGTGAGGTGGTGCTTCGACGTCGCGGGATCGACCGTCATGCCGCAGACGGGATCGAGAACCTTGGTCGCGGCATCGCCATGGTCATGGGCGTGATGATGGACGTGGCCAGCGTGATCGCCGTGTCCGCCGCAGCAGGAGGACGCCGGCTCGGGCGCTGCGGGCTCGGCCTTGGCGGAACAACCGCACCCCGAATGTCCATCTGCGGCGTCGTGATGAGGCTTGTGTTCGCTGCTGTTCATTTCCATGCTCCGGCCTTGCAACCTATACCCGGTAGGGGTATATAGGCCGCATGCGCAAGGACATCAAGGCATCTGTCGGAAAACGTCTCGGCCGGATCGAGGGCCAGGTTCGTGGCCTCTCGAAAATGGTGGAGGAAGACCGCTACTGCATCGACGTCGTCACGCAGATCTCGGCGGTGCGCGCCGCGCTGCGCCGGGTCGAGGAGGAGATCCTGAAGGATCACGTCGCCCATTGCGTCGAGCACGCCATCGCCAGCGGCGACAAGGCCGATCAGCGCGAGAAGATCGCGGAGCTGATGGCAGTGATCGGACGGGCGGAGCGGTAGGCTCTCACCGTCATTGCGAGGAGCCCTTGCGACGAAGCAATCCAGACTGTCTCTGCTTAGGGATCCTGGATTGCTTCGCTGCGCTCGCAATGACTGTGGAGAGGGACGCGAGATAACTCCTCTTGCGTCGTCCTGGCGAAAGCCAGGACCCATACCGCGGAATCTATCGATTGCGTTCGGTAGGCGTACCGAACGAGGAGTCTTCGCCAAACTGCTCCCTGGGGTAATGGGTCCCGGCCTTCGCCGGGACGACAGTGGAGCTACGCCGCCCTCTCTCTTGCCCGGCCTCGCCGCCTTGGGCGATACATCGCCAGCCTCTTCAGCAGCGGGACATGGCCGGCCATCTCGGCAGGTTGCTTGCTCACTTCCTCAGCCGAAATCTCAGCCGGCGTCTCTTCGTCAATCGCTTCAGGAACGAGCGGCGGCGCACGGAGCGTTTCTGGAAACACACTGAATGTGCCCGCCACCTCCTCGAGCGGCTTCTGCTTGTCGGCCCAGTGCAAGGCCGTGTAGTCGAAGCCGTGCACGATGGTGGGTTTGACGACTTCGAAATAGGGCGAGATGTCGAAGTCGCGGGGCATGTAGAGCGAGGAATCGCGGATGTGCAGGATCTCGCGGCGAGCGGCGCGGCTGCCGGCCTTGGTGATCTTCGGCAGGATCGGGTAGCGCACCGCGTCGAACGCTTGCGCGATCAGCGCCGAGCAGATGATCTTGGTCGGATCGCCCGATCCCAGCGCGATCATGCGCCGCCGCCAGCGCTGTGGCACCGGCAGCGGGAATAGGAAGCGCATGAGGTCGACGATGTTCTTGGTGTCGTAGCCGAATCCGATGCGGTTGATCGCATAGCGGCAGACGGTGGTGCGGTCCTCATAGGACAGCCCGACCGGGCGGCAGACGCGGGTGTGATAGGGGAAATATTTCGACAAAGGCGCCGAGGTGACGCCCTCGCCGATATTGGCCTCGATCAGCACATGCGGCTCGCCGTCCGCCTCTTCCGCGCCCTCGATCGGACCGACATAGAGCGCAGCATGCGACCAGGTCGACTGCGTCAGATATTTGATGATGCCGGAGATGCGGTTGTTGCCCTCGACCAGCAGCACGTCGCCGGGCTCGATGACGCCGCGCAGGTGCTCCGGGTCGCTCGGCGTGAACGGCTCGTAGCCCGGCACCTCCTTCGAGAGGTACGCGGCAATCAGCTTGCCGACTGAGTCCAGGACCGTCCCCATTTCGAACTCCCCCCACGGCCTTTTCCGGCCGTCTTTTTCCCTTCTCTATCATGGTCGAAACGTGTTGCAATTCGGTTCATCACTCTGTGAGATCAAGCACGGTTGATTCACCATGATGGTTGCTGCGCAACATCAGATGCGGCAAGGTTCGCGGGCTGTTCCCGTTCGCCGCAAGTCCCCGGAAACCATGACATGACAATCACGCGCCGCAGTTTCCTTTCGGCGTCCGCGGCTCTTGCTGCGGTGCCGGTGCTGCGCGCAACCGCCGCGATCCCGCCGCGGGAGGCTGACATCGTCGTGATCGGCGCGGGGACTGCGGGAATTGCCGCAGCGCGGCGCATCATGGCTGCCAACCGCAAGGTTGTGGTGGTGGAAGCGGCGGCCCAGATCGGCGGCCGTTGCATCACGGACAGCACGACTTTCGGCACGCCATTCGACCGCGGCGCGCGCTGGATGCACAATCCCGAGACCAATCCGATGATCCGGCTGGCGCGCAGCGCCGGGCTCGACGTGCTGCCGGCGCCATCAGGTCAGAAGATGCGCATTGGCCGCCGCAATGCGCGCGCCGGCGAGACCGAGGAGTTCCTGGCCGCGCTGGTGCGCGCCAACCGCGCCATCGACGACGCCGCGCGCGGCAAGCTGGATACTTCCTGCGCCTCCGTGCTGCCGAAGGATCTCGGCGACTGGGCCGGCGCGGCCGAATTCATGCTGGGCGCGGGCTTTGCGGGCAAGGATCTGAAGGAGCTTTCGGCGATCGACAAGACCCGCGCGCAGGACCGCAATGGCGCGATCGCCTGCCGCCAGGGTCTGGGGACGCTGATCGCGAAACTCGGCGAGCAGGCGCCGGTGGCGCTGTCGACGCCGGCGAGCCGGATCGTCTGGAGCAATCGCGATGTCGGCGTGGAGACCCCGAGCGGCAAGATCGCCGCCCGCGCCGCCATCATCACGGTCTCGACCAACGTGCTGACCTCAGGCGCGATCAAGTTCGCGCCCGACATTCCGAAACGCACGTTAGACGCGGCATCGAAGCTCACCCTCGGCAGCTATGATCACATCGTGCTGCAACTGCCGGGCAATCCGCTCGGCCTGTCGCGCGACGACATCCTCATCGAGCAGAGCAACTCGACGCGCACGGCCCGCATGTTCGCCAATATCGGCGGCTCCTCGCTGTGCTCGGTCGACGTCGGCGGCTCGTTCGGCCGTGATCTCGCCGAGCAGGGCGAGAAGGCGATGACGGCTTTCGCGAAGGAGTGGATCACCAAGCTGTTCGGCAGTGAGGCTGCGGCCGCCGTGCAGAAGACCAGCGCGACGCGCTGGAATGCCTCGCCCTATGTCATGGGCGCGATGTCGGCGGCCTCGCCCGGCGGCCAGCTCTCGCGAAAGGTTTTGGCGGAGCCGATCGGCAACATGTTCCTCGCCGGCGAAGCCACGCATGAGACGCTGTGGGGCACGGTCGACGGCGCCTGGGAAAGCGGCGAACGCGCCGCGGAGGCCGCCTTGCGCAAGATCGGCGCGCTCAAGGACGAGCCGGCGGACGTGCCGACGCAGTCGACGAAGAAGCGTAGGGCCAAGCCGCCGCGGAATTGATTCAGTCGTCGTCCTGGACAAGCGCAGCTCTTGGCAACGCGTAGCGTTGTCCAGGGCGGAGCGCAGATCCAGGACCCATTACCCCAGGGAGGGATTTGGCGACGGCCAGTGGTCACCAACCCGGGCTAAAAATGCTGACCGGGGTAATGGGTCCTGGCTTTCGCCAGGACGACGCGAGGATGGTTCAACGCAACACCCCATCCAGCACCGGCAATCCCGCAATCACCGCCATCGCGATCAGCGCGTAGCAGATGCCGCGAAACACTTTTTCGCTGGCGCGGCCGAACAGCGAGGCGCCGAACGCGACGCCGAGCGCGTAGACCGGGCCGACGATCAGCGAAAGCACGAGCGACTCGCGCGAGATCAGACCCGTGGTCGCGTAACTGACCATCGAGAAGAAATCCGACGCGCCGAAGAACAGCACGATGTTGGCGCGCGCGACGAGCGGCGCGATCGGGCGCCCGAGCCAGTAGCCGACGATCGGAGGGCCGCCGGTCTGAGCCAGCCCGCTACAGAATCCCGAGAGGCTGCCGATGCCGACCGAGAGCCAGGCGTGGTCCTTGCCGCGATAGCGCCAGCCCGACAGCAGCAGGAGCAGCAGTGCAGCGACGAAGCAGGAGATGATCCAGCGTGTGGTGACGGGCTCGAGCACGCTGAGGAAATAGGTGCCAAGGGGCACGCCGGTCAGCGCGCCCAGCACGATCACGGCAGTGGCCTTGCGGTCCGCCTTGCGCCAGGCGTCGGGCAGGAGCGGCGCGGCCGCGACGAAATCGATCACGAGCAGCAGTGCAGCCACGAGCCGCGGCGCCGCGATGCTGCTCGCCAGCGGCATGAAGATCAGCGCCGAGCCGAAGCCGGAGAAGCCGCGGGCGGTGCCCGAAACGAAAGCGACGGCGCAGAGCGCCATCGCAATGGTGAGGCTGACGTCCATGGGAAGAAAGTCGGTGAGACTCATCCCCGCAAGGTGCCACCGGTCTTCTTCGTCACCTCGGCAACGACCTTCGCGGCCACAGCCTCAATCTCCTGGTCGGTCAGCGTCTTCTCGCGCGGCTGGATGGTCACCGCGATCGCGATCGACTTCTTGCCGTCGTCGATGCCCTTGCCCTCGTAGACGTCGAAGACATTGACGCCGGTGATCAGCTTCTTGTCGACGCCTTGCGCGGCGCGCACGATGTCACCGGCCTTGATGGTACGATCGACGATGAAGGCGAAGTCGCGCGAGACCGGCTGGAACGCCGACAGCTCGATCACAGGCTTGGCACGGGTCGGCTTCTTCTTCGCCTCGGGGATGCGGTCGAGAATCACCTCGAACGCCATCAACGGGCCGTCGGCGCCGAGCGACTCGAGCGCGCGCGGGTGCATCTCGCCGAAATAGCCGAGCACGTTCTGCGGACCGATCTGGATCGTGCCCGAGCGTCCCGGATGCAGCCAGCCGGGACCACCGGCGACGATCTGAAGCGCCTGCATCGGCGCGCCCGCAGCGGCGAGCACCGCCAGCGCGTCCGCCTTGGCATCGAAAACGTCAGCCTGCGCCGAACCGGACCAGTGCCGTCCCAGACCTTCCGAAGAAGCAACGCCGCGGCGCACGCCGCTCGCCGCCATGAACTGATCCTGCGGGCGGTCACCCCTGAACAGCTGCCCGACCTCGAACAGTGCGACATCGCCAAAGCCACGATCGGCATTGGCCTGCGCCGCGGCGATCAGGCCCGCCAAAAGGGTCGGGCGCATGTCGGACAGGTCCGACGCGATCGGGTTGGCGACTTCGAGCTCGCGCTGACCGCCGCCGAACAATTTTGCCGCAGGTTTTGCGATGAACGACCAGGTCACCGACTCGACCATGCCGCGGCTTGCCAGCGCGCGCCGCGCGCGGCGGGTGCGGAGCTGAAGCGGAGTCAGTACCGGCTTGCGCCCGTCCTCGCCGCGCTCGAACGGTGTTTCCGGCACCTTGTCGACGCCGAAGATGCGGACGATCTCTTCTACGATGTCGGCCTTCCCGTGCACGTCGGTGCGCCAGGGGGGGACTGCGACCTTCACCACCGGGCCCGGGCCCGCCATCATGAAACCGAGATGGGTCAGGATGCGCTTCATCTCTGCTTGCGGCACTTCGATGCCGGAGAGACGCTTGACCTCGGTGACCGGGAAATCGATCACGCGATCGTCGCCGAAGGCCTTGCCGACCACGGCAGTCTCCGACGGCGTGCCGCCGCACATCTCCATCACCAGCTTGGTCGCGAGCTCGAGCCCCGGCACCATGAAGGCGGGATCGACGCCGCGCTCGAAGCGGTAGCGCGCATCGGAATTGATGCCGAGCTTGCGGCCGGTCTGGGCGATGTTGATCTCGTTCCACAGCGCCGATTCGATCAGCACGTCGGTGGTGTTCTCGTCGCAGCCGGAAGCTTCGCCACCCATGATGCCGGCGAGCGATTCGACGCCGTGCTCATCCGCGATCACGCAGATCGCGGGATCGAGATTGTAGGTGCGGCCGTCGAGCGCGAGCAGCGTCTCGCCCTCGCGGGCGCGGCGCACGACGAGGTTGCCCTTCACCTTCTTGGCGTCGAACACATGCAGTGGCCGCGCGCGATCGAAGGTCATGAAATTGGTGATGTCGACCAGCGCGTTGATCGGGCGCAGCCCAATCGCGGTCAGCCGCTTCTGCAGCCATTCCGGCGACGGCCCGTTCTTGACGCCGCGCACGAGGCGCAGCGCGAAGCCCGGGCACAGCGTGGCGTCTTCGACCGTCACTTTCACGGGGCAGGGGAATTCACCCTTGATCGGCTTGATCGTGGGGTCCTTGAACTTGCCCATGTCGGCGGCGGCAAGATCGCGCGCAATGCCGTGCACGCCGGTGCAGTCCTGCCGGTTCGGCGTCAGATTGATCTCGACCACGGGATCGCCGAGCCCGGCCCATTCGGCGTAAGCAGCGCCAACAGGCGCGTTCGCCGGCAGCTCCATGATGCCGTCATGGTCGTTGGAGATCTGCAGCTCGGCCGCCGAGCACAGCATGCCGCGGCTCTCGACGCCGCGGATGGTGCCGACACCGAGCGTGATGTCCTTGCCGGGAATGTAGGTGCCGGGCGGCGAGAACACGCTGACGAGTCCGGCCCGCGCATTCGGCGCGCCGCACACGACCTGCACCGGCGCACCGCCGTCACCGGTGTCGACCATGCAGACCCGCAGGCGATCCGCATTCGGATGCTGCTCGGCCGAGATCACCTTCGCAATGGTGAAGGGCTTGAGCGCCTTCGCCTTGTCCTCGATGTTCTCGACCTCGAGCCCGATCATGGTGAGCTTGTCGGCGAGCTTGTCGAGTGACTCGTCGGTCTCGAGATGATCCTTCAGCCAGGAGAGAGTGAATTTCATGGCTGTTTTTTCTCCGCAGGGACGGTCTGCTCCCTCTCCCGCTTGCGGGGGAGGGCTGGGGTGGGGGCTCTCTCCGCAACGGTGGTTGCGATTGTTTCGAGAACGCCGGCACGATTGGTCATGACATCGAGATTGCTGAAGCGAAGCACTTTGAAGCCCTTGGCTTCGATCAGAGCTGAGCGACGCGCATCGGCGCGCTCGCCTTCGTCCGAGAAGTGTTGGCCGCCGTCGAGCTCGATGACGAGGTTCGCTGAATGGCAAATGAAATCGGCGATATAGTTCTCGATCGGCACTTGGCGGCGAAAGCTGGCGCCATTCAGCCGGTTGCCGCGCAGCTCCGACCAGAGGATTCGCTCTGCATCGGTCGAGTTGCGCCTGAGCGCGCGCGCATTGGCGCGCAGTCTGGGTGACACTTTCCAGTCCGGATGCTTGGGATCAACCATCGGCAGCCCCATTGCGGAGAAACCCTCACCCCAACCCTCCCCCGCAAGCGGGGGAGGGAGTTCGACCTGTCGAGCAGACACAGAATACGTACCCACGAGACAAAGGCTACGCGCACGCTCCATCCGTTTCCTCCCCCGCTTGCGGGGGAGGGGTAGGGAGAGGGTTCTCTCCACGGAGGGAACGGAGAGAGTCTTCCTGTGTCCGAGCGTCGCCATCACGTGCTCAATCCTCCCGCTAGCGTCGGTACCTCCAGCGGCTTGAAGCCGTAATGGGATAGCCAGCGGATGTCGCTGTCGAACAGCTGGCGCAGATCGGCGATGCCGTATTTCAGCATGGCGATGCGGTCGATGCCCATGCCCCAGGCAAAGCCCTGGTACTCGTCGGGATCGATGCCGCAGGCGCGCAGCACGTTGGGATGCACCATGCCGCAGCCGAGAATCTCGAGCCAGTCCTCGCCCTCGCCGAAGCGGATCTCGCCCTTGTCGCGGCGGCACTGGATGTCGACTTCCAGCGACGGCTCGGTGAACGGGAAGAACGACGGGCGGAAGCGCATGTTGATATGGTCGACCTCGAAGAACGCCTTGCAGAACTCATGCAGGATCCATTTGAGGTGGCCGAGATGCGAGGTCTTGTCGATGACGAGGCCTTCGACCTGGTGGAATTGCGGCGTGTGGGTCGCGTCCGAATCGATGCGGTAGGTGCGGCCCGGGCAGATCACGCGGATCGGCGGCTTCTGGCTCAGCATGGTGCGCACCTGCACCGGCGAGGTGTGGGTCCGCAGCAGCATGCGCGAGCCGTCTTCTTTCGGATGAAAGAAGAAGGTGTCGTGCATCTCGCGCGCGGGATGGCCTTCCGGGAAGTTCAGCTTGGTGAAGTTGTAGTCCTCGGTCTCGATGTCGGGACCTTCGGCGACCGAGAAGCCCATGTCGGCGAAGATCGTGGTCAGCTCGTCCCAGACCTGGCTCAGCGGATGGATGCGGCCGGCTTCAGCCGCCGCATCGCGCAGGGGCAGGGTGACGTCGATGGTCTCGGCGGCAAGCCGCGCATCGAGCGCCGCCGACTTCAAGACGTCGCGCTTTGCTGCGAGCGCTTGGCTAACCTCGTCCTTGGCCTGGTTGATCGCGGCGCCCTGCGTCTTGCGCTCGTCCGGCGACATCTTGCCGAGCGTTGCGAGCAGTGCTGAGATCGAGCCCTTCTTGCCGAGGGCCGCGACGCGCACGGATTCGAGCGCCGCCTCATCGGTGGCGGCGGCGATGTCGGCGGTGATCTGGGCTTGGAGCTGAGCAAGATCGGTCATGGCAATCCCTTTTGGCCAGGATGCTGAGCCGATGATCCTAGCCCGTCACACCCGGCACTCTGCCGGGCATCCACGTCGGAGAAGTGTGTTTGCGCAAGAGATGACGGCTGGGGCAGTCGAAGCGCCAAGACAAACGCCAAGACGCGCCGCTGCCCGGGCCATCACAAGCTAAACGCTGCGCAGAGCACAGTGGAAGACGGCTTACGCCGCCAGCGCGGCTTTGGCCTTCTCGGCGATCGCCTGGAACGCGGCGGGTTCGCGGATCGCGAGATCCGACAGCACCTTGCGGTCCACGGTGATGCCCGACTTGGCAAGGCCGTCGATAAATCGGCTATAGGTCAGGCCGAACGGACGCACCGCGGCGTTGAGACGCTGGATCCAGAGCGCGCGGAAGGTGCGCTTGCGACGCTTGCGGTCGCGGAAGGCGTACTGCGCGGCCTTCTCGACGGCCGGCTTGGCGGCGCGGATGGTGTTCTTGCGGCGGCCGTAGAAACCCTTGGCGGCCTTGTAGACTTTCTTGTGCTTGGCGTGGGCGGTCACACCGCGTTTGACGCGAGACATGACAGAAATCCTTCAGAGGTGACTTGGTTTTCGGATCGCCGCGCGTAAACGGGGCGAGGTGGCAGTGATCGTGGACGCGATCAGGCGTTCGGCAAGAAGTACTTCTTGACGTTGTCGCCGTCGGTCTTGAACAGCACACGGGTGCCGCGGAGCTGACGGATCTGCTTTTTCGTCCGCTTGATCATGCCGTGACGCTTGCCGCGCTGGGCGTGCATCACTTTGCCGGTGGCAGTCACCTTGAAGCGCTTTTTAGCGCCCGATTTGGTCTTCAGCTTGGGCATTTGGCTCTCCTATGGCCGCAACAGAAATCCGCCCGTGAAGGCGGCTGGCCGTCTAAAATGCTCGTTAGAGCGTTGATTGTGCTCAGGTTTTACGAACAAGCGCGAAACCCGCACGGTACATCGCCACGGCAGCCCTTAATCAGCCGGGCGATGAAGGCTGGGCTTATGACAGAGCGGGAGCCAAATGGCAACGATGAACCGCCGGAACCTGCCCGCCGACTATTTGGAGTTGCCACCCCCAATATCCACGCCTTCATTTCCGGAGCAGGACCAAAATGGCCGATTTCCCACAATCGATTTCCACCTTTGCCCGCCCGCGCCGCCTGGCGCTGCTCGCCGTGCTTGCCGCCGCCATGATGCCTTCGACTGCCGATGCCCGCGCCGGCGGCTATGACGGCATCTGGAACGTCACCTTCGCCACCACGAGGGGCAATTGCAGCTCCGGCTACAGCGTTCCCTTCACCGTCACCGGCAGCCGGGTGTCGTCTGCCGGCGGCGGACTGGTGTCGGGCAAGGTCAATCGCGGGGGCACTGTGGCGGTCCAGGTCTCGGTCGGCGCCTCCCACGCCAGCGGCGGCGGCCGGCTCGCCGGCATCAACGGCGCCGGCTCGTGGAGAGGCATCATCTCAGGCGACCAGTGCAGCGGCACCTGGCAGGCGACAAGGACGTAGGCGCCAAGCGTTCGATGTGCTCCCTCTCACGCAAGCGGGAGAGGTTGCAGCAGCGCTCGCGGCTTGCACCTCGACCAAAACAAAACGGCCCGCCGGAGATCCGGACGGGCCGTTGAACTCTCAATCCTAACAAGCCAGCCGTTAGCGCGGCGCCAGCACCATGACGACCTGGCGGCCCTCGAACCTTGCGTCCTGCTCGACCTTGGCGAGCTCGGCGACGTCGGTCTTGATCTTGTCCAGAAGCTTGGTGCCGATCTCCTGGTGCGCCATTTCGCGACCACGATAGCGCAGCGTGATCTTGACCTTGTCGCCCTCTTCGAAGAACCGCTGCATCGCGCGCATCTTCACGTCGTAATCGTGATCGTCGATCATCGGGCGGAGCTTGATCTCCTTGATCTCGACGGTCTTCTGTCGCTTGCGGGCTTCGGCGGCTTTCTTCTGAGCGGAATACTTGTACTTCCCGTAGTCCATGATCTTGCAGACGGGAGGGCTGGTATTCGGCGAAATCTCGACCAGATCCATGCCCACGTCCTGGGCCATCCGGATGGCGACGACGGTCTCGACCGTGCCTTTGTTCTCACCGGTCTGATCGATCAGCTGGATCTGCGCATTGCGGATATCATCATTGATGCGGGGCCCGTCTTTGCTGGCAGCGGGCGGAGCTTTATTAGGACGGCGAATGGGTGGTTCTCCAAAGTTGTGAAGGAAGCGGCCATTTTGAAGGAAGATGCGTTTGCCGGCAAGCAAGTCGCTCGTGCGAGACGCGAAAAACCCTCAAATGCGAGGCATTTTGGTCACGCCCGTTGGCACGCAGACGACATAGACACCTTGCTTCTGTTCCGCAAGCGTCCCAAAGGGCCAATGCCGACACCGAATTGAGCTGCGGGGCGCGACCAAACAGCTCAAACCGCACAGCCAGAGTAAACGTTCCATGATCAATGCAATTCCCGATACCGTGCTCGACTTCATTGATGTCGGCGAGGGCCCTTCCGCGCGCAGGATCGCGGTGCGCCGCCGTGGCGGAACGGGCCCCGGGCTGGTCTGGCTCGGTGGATTCAAATCGGACATGCAGGGCGGCAAAGCACTGGCGCTGGACGCCTGGGCCAGAGAGCACGGCCGCGCCGTGGTTCGGTTCGACTATTCCGGTCACGGCGAATCCGGCGGCGAGTTCGCCGATGGAACCATCGGGCGCTGGCTGGAGGAGAGCGTCGCGGTGTTCGAGCGCTTCTGCGACGGTCCGCAAATCCTGATCGGCTCCTCCATGGGCGGCTGGATGGCGCTGCTGCTCGCACGCGAGATCAAGAAGCGCCAAGAGCAACAGCAAGCCAAGGCCTCGCTGGCCGGTCTCGTCCTGATCGCGCCGGCGCCCGACTTCACCGAGGCGCTGATGTGGAAGAATTTCTCACCCGCGGTGAAGAAGGAGATCGAGACCAAAGGCGTCTGGATGCGGCCGTCGGACTATGGCGACGGCTCGCCCTATCCGATCACGCGAAACCTGATCGAGGAGGGGCGCAATCACCTCGTGCTTGGCAGCGCCATCGATCTCGGCTGCCCCGTCCGCATTCTGCAAGGGGCGAAAGATCCCGATGTGCCGTGGCAGCACGCCTTCGCGCTGACGCATCGCCTGCCGGCCGACGACGTCGTGCTGACCATGATCCAGGACGGCGATCACCGCCTTTCCCGCCCGCAGGACATCGCGCGCATTCTTGCCGCGGTGGCGGAGATCGAGTGAAGTGTCTCTCTTCCTTCTCCCCTTGCGGGAGAAGGTGGCGCGAAGCGCCGGATGAGGGGTGGTTTCCGCGAACTCGAATAGACGTGTTCGCCGAGACAGACCCCTCACCCAAGCGAATGCGTATCAACGAGCGGAGCTGCCCTCTCCCGCAAGGGGAGAGGGCACAATAAGAAGCACCGGGAGGCAACACAATGACCACCACCACCGCCATGCTGCGCACCTTCTGCGATGCGGTCGAGCAGCGCAACGGCCGTGCCTTTGCTGAGCTGTTCACCGAGGACGGCGTCTATCACGACGTCTTCTACGGTGCCTTCGCCGGTCGCGCCAAGATCGCCGAAATGATCGATGACTGGTTCTATCGCACGGCAACCGATTTCCGTTGGGACATGCACAATCCCGTATCGGACGGCACCACGCTCTATGCGCGCTACACGTTCAGCTACAAATCGACCCTGCCGGAGGCGAACGGCGCGCGGGCGATGTTCGAGGGCGTGGCGATCATGACGCTGACGGGCGGCAAGATCGCCAGCTATCACGAGGTCGCCAATACCGCGCCGGCGTTCGTCGATTTGAAGTTCGCACCCGAGCGCATCGCGAAGATCGTCGCCAAGCAGGGCGCCGAGCTGAAGGCGCGCCCCGAGATGCGGCGGCATCTCGTCTAGCCGTCATTCCGGGGCACGCGGAGCGCGAACTACGGTGCGCAATTGCGCACCAGAGAATCCAGAGATGGTTGAGCGAGATTCCGGGTTCATCGCGGTCGATGCACCGGAATGGCAGCGTGGTTACGGCGGCGGCGCTTTCACCATCGGCTTGCGCTGGGCCAGCGCCGCGACCGTTGCGGTGCCGATCGGGCCCTGTTCGTCATAGAGCCAGCATTCGCCGATCGCGACGCCGTCGGTGGCGTGGTGGTTCACCACCTCGAAGCCGATCCACTTCGTGACCGGCAGGCGATGCAGATAGATCGTGACGTCGCTGTTGATGTAGCCGAGCCCCTTGTCGCCGGCGTTCGCAAACGGGCTGGCGAAATCGGCACCAACAGCGACATGGACGAACGGCGTCATCGGCACGCCCGCAACGAGCTCGCGCACCTCGCTCATCCAGAGCCGGCGCGGTCCGAGCGAGCCCATATGGCCGATGATCGGCCGCGTCGTCCATTTGCCGTTCATGCCGAGCCTGGGATCGGTCGGCTTTAGAATGTCGGCCGGCTTCGGCACGTCCCAGTTCGGCGGCGACCAGACGTTACCTTCCGGATTCTGCGTCCGCCGCAACAGCTGGCACGAGGCGCGCGCCATGCTGACTCCGCCGGAGACGAACTCCGCTTCCAACACGCGGATGCGCAAGCCGTCGCGCACGAGCCGCGTCGTCACTTCGATCGGCTTGTCGATGGTCGGCAGCCGAAACATGTCGACGGTGAGTCGTGCCGGCACGAATTCGGGGCCGGAATAGCGCTCCTCGATGGCGAAACCGAGCAGGCCGATGATGACGCGCCCGTGCAGCGATTTCGGGTCCCATGGACCGTTGGCGACTTCCGTCGGATGGAATGTGTCGCCGTCGCGGGTGAAGAAAGGCATGTTTGTCATGACGCGCGAGATTGAAGAAACGCGCTTGGAAATCAAGATCGTACAGGGTGCCGAACGGCGCTCGCGCTCGCGTCATTGCGAGGAGCTCTTGCGACGAAGCAATCCAGACTGCCTCTGCGGAAAGATTCTGGATTGCTTCGCTGCGCTCGCAATGACGGAGGATGTGGCACTGACGCTGGTTCAGATGTGAGTCGCGGATGAGGAAAATTTCAGGAGGCGATGCGCCACTCCTCACGCACGCTCTCGTCAGACTCTCCATCCATCGCAGCGCTCTTCATCGCCGCAAGCTCCTCCTCCGACATTAACTGCCCCAACGCCCACACCGCGGCCCCGCGCACCAGCGGGCTCGCATCCTCCAGCAATCGCCGCGCCTCCGCAGCCAGGGCCCCCTCCCCGGAATTGCCGATCGCGATCAGCACGTTCCGCACAAAACGATCGCGGCCGATGCGCTTGATCGGCGACTTCGTGAACAGCGCGCGAAACGCCGCGTCGTCGAGCCGTGCCAGTTCAGCGAGACCGGGTGCGCGCAATTCATCGCGCGCGGCGAGCTTGGTCTCGCGGCCCTCCTGCGCGAACTTGTTCCAGGGGCAGGCGGCAAGGCAATCATCGCAGCCATAGATGCGATTGCCGATGCTCTTGCGAAATTCGTGCGGGATCGGCCCCTTGTTCTCGATGGTGAGATACGAGATGCAGCGCCGCGCATCGAGCTTGTAGGGCGCGGGAAACGCGGCAGTCGGGCAGATGTCGAGACAGGCGCGGCACGAGCCGCAATGGTCGATCTCCGCATCGTCGCGCGGCAGCTCCAGCGTGGTGTAGATCGCGCCGAGGAACAGCCAGGAGCCGAACGCGCGCGAGACGAGATTGGTATGCTTGCCCTGCCAGCCCAGATGCGCGGCTTGCGCCAAGGGTTTCTCCATCACCGCCGCGGTGTCGACGAACACCTTCACGTCGGACGGCGCGGTCGCGACCAGCCAGCGCGCCAGCGCCTTCAGCCGCTTCTTGATGAGGTCGTGATAGTCATCGCCCTGCGCATAGACCGAGATCGCCGCACGCGTGCGCTGCTTCAGGATCACCAGTGGATCCTGGTCGGGGCCGTAATTGACGCCGAGCATGATCACCGAGCGTACGTCCTGCCACAGCCCGCGCGGATCGACGCGGCGCTCAGGGCTTGCGGCCAGCCAGTCCATGTCGCCATGGCCGCCGGATGCGATGAATTCGAGAAAATATTTTCCGGCGCTCTCGATCGTGCCCGGTGCGGTGATGCCGATGCAGTCGAAGCCGAGCGCGCGGGCTTCGCGCGCAAGCGCCGTCTTCAGTTCAGCCGGATCGGAGCTCAGAAATCCAGGTCCACGTAAGTCCGGGACGCCGGTACGCCGGCCAGCCATTCGCTGAGCAGCGGACGGAACGACGGGCGGGACTTCACCCGTGCGTACCACGCCTTTGCTGCGTCGTCCTCGCTCCATGGCACGTCGCCTAGATAGTCGATCGCCGAGAGATGCGCCGCGGCGGCGAGATCCGCGTAGGTGAGCCGATCACCCGCGAGGAAGTTACGCGTCTGCGCCAGCCAGCCGATATAGGCCAGATGATAGCGCACGTTGGCCTTGGCGGCGCGCATCACGTCGGCCGAAGGCGGGCCGCCGCCGTCCTCCTCGCTCATGAACCGCTTGTAGATGCGCTCGGTGACGAGAGGGTGCGAGACCTCCTCGAAGAATTTTTCGTTGAACCAGGCCATCAGCCGGCGCACCTCGACCCGCTCGCCGATCGTTTGCGGCATCAGGCGCTTGGGTCCCATCTCGGCGCCATGGGCCTCGTCGACATATTCGGCGATGATCGCCGCGCCCGGTATGGGCGGCTGCTCATCGTCCACCAGAACCGGCGTCGTGCCGGCCGCATTGAGCAGCAGAAACGCCTCGCGCCGCTCCCAGCTGCGCTCTTCGACCAGCTTCAGGTCGAGCCCGTATTCGCCCGCGATCAGGCGGATGAAGCGTGAATGCGGGCAGAACGGATGATGAAACAGCGTAAACATGAAGCCTTTGACTATTTGATGGTGCTTAAGAATCCATCAATGTTTGTGCGGCGCCACACTAGTTCCTCAAAACCGCGAAGCAAGGGCGTGATGTCGCATTTTGCGATTGCGGCATGGGGGCGAATAGGCGAGAAGAGCCCCGCTTTTCCAGCCGAAATGGACCGTAAATATGTCAGATGCAATACGGGCAGTGATCCTCGGCATCATCGAGGGTGTGACCGAGTTCCTTCCCGTGTCCTCGACCGGCCACCTCTTGCTTGCCGAGCGCTTCTTCCACCTCGGCGAAGGAGCCTTCTGGGATTCGTTTACGGTTCTGATCCAGCTGGGTGCGATCCTCGCGATCGTCGGGCTCTACTTCAAGAAGCTCTGGGACGTCGCGATTGGCCTGTTCACGGGCGATGCCTATGCGCGCCGCTTCGTGATCGGCGTGCTGGTGGCGTTCCTGCCAGCCGTGATCGTCGGCCTCGTCGCCGGCAAGTACATCAAGCTCATGCTGTTCAATCCGTGGGTCGTGTGCTTTACGCTGATCGTCGGCGGCGCCATCCTGCTCTGGGTCGACAGGCTCGAGCTCAAGCCGCGCGAGTATGAGGCCACCAAGTTTCCGCTGTTGATGTATCTCTATATCGGCATCGCGCAGTGCGTGGCGATGATCCCGGGCGTGTCGCGCTCCGGCGCCAGCATCGTGGCCGCCATGCTGCTCGGCGCGGACAAGCGCGCGGCGGCGGAGTTCTCGTTCTTCCTCGCCATCCCCACCATGATCGGCGCGTTCGCCTACGATTTCTACAAGAACCGCTCCGAGATGACGATGGATCACATGAACATCGTCACGATCGGCTTCGTGGTGTCGTTCATCACCGCGATCATCGTGGTCAAGACGTTTTTGACCTACGTCACTCGGCACGGTTTCATGCTGTTCGCCTGGTGGCGCGTCATCGTCGGCACGCTCGGCCTGATCGCGCTGGCGCTGGGGCACTAAAGCGCCTGGCTGTAGCCCGGATGGAGCGCTAGCGTAATCCGGGGCCGGCGTCGCTTGCTGCACGATCCCGGATTGCGCCATCGGTCGGCGCTTTGCGCCGATCCGCCAGCTCCATCCGGGCTACGCCGCGATGGCTGGAAGAGCGTTTTCAACGCAAAATAAGCTTTTGATCGGTAGTCAGTTTCCAACGCCGGGCGGAGCCCCGGTACAGGAGCTGAACCATGACCCTCGTCAGCGGCTGGGGGCGCTTCCCGGTCGTCGATAGCGATGTGCTGCGGCCGCGCTCGTTCGCGGCGGTCGGCGAGGCTATCTCGGCCGGCACTGTCGCGCGCGGCAATGGCCGCGCCTATGGCGATGCCGCGATCGGCGCCGCCAGGACCGTCGCGATGACGGGGTTCGACCGGGTCAGGTGGTTCGACCCGGCGACCGGACGCATCCGCCTCGAGGCCGGCGTGCTGCTGTCGGACCTGATCGAGACCTTCGGCCCGCGCGGCTTCCTGCCCTTCGTCGTTCCCGGCACGCGCTTCGTGTCAATCGGCGGCGCGATTGCGGCCGACGTGCATGGCAAGAACCATCATTGCGAGGGCGGCTTCGGCCGCTATGTCGAGAGTATTTTGCTGCGAACCGGACAGGGCGAGGTGATCGAAGCCTCGCGCGAGCAGAACTCCGATGCGTTCTTTGCGACTATCGGCGGCATGGGCCTGACCGGAATCATCCTCGAGGCGACGATGCGGTTGCGTCCGGCCAAAACGGGATGGATCCGCGAACGGGTGATCTCCGCATCCGACCTCGATGCGGCGATGCGCGCGCTCGATGCGAGCGATTCCGCGACCTATTCGGTGGCCTGGATCGATTGTGTTGCGCGCGGCAAGGATCTCGGCCGCGCGCTGATTTATCTCGGCGAGCACGCCGGCAAAGACGAGCTCGCCGCTGGCGCCGCTGCATTTCCCATCGGCAAAGATCCCGGCCTCCGCGTGCCCGTCGATCTGCCCTCGATGACGCTGAACCGCATCAGCATCCGCGCCTTCAACGAGCTGTATTACCGCATGGGTGCGCGGCGCACCGGCGGCAGCCAGGTGGTCTCGCTCTATCCGTATTTCTTTCCGCTCGACAGCCTCAAAGACTGGAATCGCATCTATGGCAAGCGCGGCTTCCTCCAGCATCAATGCGTGATCCCGGAGCAGGGGGCGCGCGCGGTGCTCGGCGACATCCTCGAGCGCGTCGCACGTCGCGGCGATGCCTCCTTCCTCGCCGTGCTCAAGAAGCTCGGGCAGGGCGACGGCATCCTGTCGTTTCCGCTGCCCGGCTACACGCTGGCGCTGGATTTCCCGCTGAGGGGCGACATCCTGAATTTCCTCGACGAGATCGATCGCCTGGTCGTCGCTGCCGGCGGCCGGCTGTATCTCGCCAAGGATGCGCGTCAGTCGCGCGCGACGTTCGCCGCCGGCTATCCGGCCTTGCAGCGCTTCAATGCGATCCGCAAATCGCTCGATCCCGCCGGGACCATCCGCTCGAAACTTTCACAACGCCTGTTTGATGAGGTCTAGGCCGTGACGTCACGCAAGTCCGTATTGGTGCTGGGTGGCTCCTCCGATATCGGCCGCGCCGCCGCGCGCGCCTTTGCCAAAGCGGGATACGATGTCGGCCTCGCCGGCCGCGACGTTGCCGTGCTGGAGCCTGATGCCGCCGATCTGCGCGCGCGCTACAACATCGAGGTCGGCCTTTACAGATTCGATGTGCTCGACACTGCGTCGTTCGAGAGCTTTGTCGGCGGCCTGCCGGCATTGCCTGACGTCGTTGTCTCGATCGTCGGCCTGCTCGGCGTGCAGGAGAAGGCCGAGAGCGATCTCGCCCACGCCACCATGATCATGCGCTCCAACTACGAAGGCCCGTCGCTGATCCTCGGCCTGTTCGCCGAAAAGTTTTTAGGCCGCGGCAATGGCACGATCGTCGGCGTGTCGTCCGTTGCCGGCGATCGCGGCCGCGCCTCGAACTATGTCTATGGTTCGGCCAAGGCCGGCTTCTCCGCGTTCCTGTCGGGCCTGCGTGCCCGCGCCAGCCGCGGTGGCGTGCACGTCGTCACCGTCAAGCCCGGCTTCGTCCGCACCAAGATGACGGAAGGCATGAAGCTGATCGCCCCGCTCACAGTCGAAGCGCCGGTGGTCGGCGATGCGATCCTTCAGGCCGTCGAGAGCAAAACCGACGTCGTCTATGTCAGCGGCAAGTGGCGCCTGGTGATGCTGATCATCAAGACGCTGCCCGAAGCGGTGTTCAAGAAGCTGAAGTTTTGAGGTGTATCCGCACCGGCGGTGCGCTCGCTCCCCCGCTTGCGGGGGAGGGTCGGGGAGAGGGTGTCTCCACAGAAAGATCCCGATGACGAGAAAGCCCTCACCCGCCGCTTCGCGGCGACCTCTCCCGCAAGCGGGAGAGGTGTCAACCTCACGCGCTCTTGCGCTGAAACTGGCCCGCCGCGCGGAAGCGCCAGAGATATTGCGGGGCAATGGTGTCGAGCGAATCGGGGGTGATGCCGAGCCCTTCCAGCGTCAGGCCCGCCGCCTTCGCCGCATCCGACACGACATTGTCGAGCTCGAGCATCGTGACCTGGTCCGGCGTCAGCTTCAGCGCGCCCGGCGCGAACTGCAGGAAGTTAGCCTTGAAGCGGGCGAGCCCGAACGGCAGCGGGATCAGCATCCGCTCGCGATTGGTGATTGCGAGGATGGCCTCGATGATCGCGCGCATGGTCAGCACGTCCGGCCCGCCGAGCTCGTAGGTCGCGCCCGCCTTGGCCTTGCCGTCGACGGCGTCGGCGATCGCAGTGGCGACGTCGGCGACATAGACCGGCTGTACCTTGGTCTCGCCGCCGATCAGCGGCAGCACCGGCGAAATCCGGGCCAGCGCGGCAAAGCGGTTGGTGAACTGGTCCTCGGGCCCGAACATCAGGGAGGGACGGAAGATCGTCGCCGACGGCACGGCTGCCCTTACCGCCTCCTCCCCGGCCGCCTTGGCCTTGGCGTAGCGCGAGGGCGATTTGGCGTCGGCGCCGATGGCGGAGACATGCACCAGGCTGGCGCCGGCGGCCGCCGCCGCCTTGGCGACGGTTTCGGCACCCTTGGCCTGGACGGCGTCAAAGGTCTGCTGGCCGCCCTCGGTGAGGACGCCCACGAGGTTGATCACGACATGCGAATCACGCAGCGCCGCCTCGACCGAGGCCGGATAGCGCAGGTTCGCCTGCACGGTGTGGACCTGCCCAACCTTGCCGGAGGGCTGGAGGTATCCGGCCAGTTCCGGCCGCCGCACCGCGACCCGGATCCGGTAATCGCGCTTGCACAGGGCGCGGACGACATTCCGGCCCAAAAACCCCGATCCGCCGAAAATCGTGACGAGCGTGTCCAGATTCGATGCCATGGGGGTCGGTTCCTGCAGGTGGGTAACGTGTTGTCAGGCTTGTATCGGGCCGGTTTGCGATGCGCAATCGGCATCCCGAAACAGGCTTCACGCATGAATTGACAACGGCGTCACCGAACCGTAGTAACCGCCTCCGTGCCCCAAACGGCATGCCCAGGTGGTGGAATTGGTAGACGCGCTGGCTTCAGGTGCCAGTGGCTTAACGGCCGTGAAGGTTCGAGTCCTTTCCTGGGCACCATCCCCAACCCAAGTGGTTGAAATCGCTCATTTGCAGGGAAATTGAGCCGCTGACCGGTACACAAGGCCGGGACACAGCGTTTATGGACTCCGTTTATGGACTCTAGGAGTCCCGGATCTCCAATTTCATCATCATTGCCTTTCGGAAATCGGGAGTCCGGCAATTCCGGACATGAGCGGGGCTGATCGATCGAGAGCGAGGTTGCGGGCGGTCCTCAGACCTTTGCCTTGGCGTCGAAGCGCCCGCCTGGGCGGGCGCGGAAGCGGCCCTTCACCTTGAAGCCATCCCGCGTATTGAGACCGAGAAGAACGATGTTGGTGGCGCCGGCAAGCAGTTCGAGCGCCTGCACCGCGTAGAACGTGGAGTCGAACTCGGCGACCTTCGCCTTGGAAGCTAGAAACAAGGCAGCGGGAATGAGAACCAGGATGCCGTTGCCGGCAATGAACGGCATGCGTTTGATCTTCCCACCGATCAGGCCAGCGCGTCGCTTCTTAGCGAGGAAGAGCCCGAGCCGCCCGTTACTGCCAGCGCCGGTACCAACAGCAGGGAGCCCCATGGGATGGCCGTTTTGACCATGGTCACGCTCGCGTGTGACGCGAGCATCTCCGCGAAAGCCGTGGAAAGCCAGAAGGTCGCAACAGTCGTCAGTGCGACCGCGCCCGCTATCGGGTGGATGATCTTGGTCATCGGATCCTGCCGTTTTCGAAGCGAGCTACGCGACGCAGTTGCCGGGCACGGCGACCTTCTGGAACAGGTGCGGAGAGGCGACGGCGGACGAGGGATAGGCCGAGATCTTCGATCTGAACTCAGGGTGCGTGAACGCAGCCCGGAAGTGGGCGGTCGATTCCCAGACGGCATAGTTCAGATAGGTCGGGCTTTCGCCGATCGCGCGGTGAAGCTGGGTGGAGATGAAGCCCGGCTGCCGCTTCATGAAGGCGGCATCGTCCTGCCAGACCTGGAGGAAGCTCTGCTCGTCGGCCTTGTCGAGCGTGAAGACATTCACCAGCACGACAGGGCTGGTATCGATGCCGAGCTGACGATCGATCGGAAAGGCGGGGTCCAGTGGGCGTAGGTGCGACATGAAGCCTCCGTGAGGTTGGTTGCATGATGTCATCATGGTATTATGCTATATACCAATTTGACATCATAATGTCAATCTAGATTTATGGTGACAGATGCTGAAATCCGAACGCACGCCAGCCGGCGATGCCCTGACCAACCTCATGCTTGACCTGTTCCGGCTGAACAGCCTGCTCTTGACCGCAGGCGACCGCTTGGTGGCCCGCCTCGGGCTCACGAGCGCCCGCTGGCAAATCCTCGGCGCCATCGTGCATGCAGAGCGCCCCCAGCCAGTCGCATGGATTGCCCGCGATCTGGGTGCCAATCGGCAGAACGTGCAGCGGATCGTCAACGACCTTCTCGCGGAAGGGCTTGTGGCGCTCGAGGCCAACCCGCATCACCGGCGAGCGCAACTTGTCGTCCTGACCGATAAGGGACGGCGCACTTTCGACGCTGCCATGGCTTTGCAGGCGCCGTGGGCCAACGGCCTTTCGGAAGGGCTCGCAGTCAAGGACCTGCAAGCCGTTCACCGTGTCGTCACGGCGCTACGGAAGAAACTGGAGAGCAACGATGAGCCTGAAGAGCGAGGCTAGTCCAGCGGTTCGGACGATGACTTATTGGGATCGCCGAAGTATCGCCGCCACAACGGTGCCTCTGTAGTACAAATCAGCCCGCCGCCCTCACACCACCCGCTTCCCCGCCCGCTCCGCCACCGCCTTCTGCACAAAATACATCGCGACCAGCGAGACGATCGAGGTCGCGACGACGATGTAGCCTAGGCGGTCGAAATGGATCAGCGAGCCGTCCGCCTGCTGCGCGATGATGCCTGCGGCGAGCACCGAGCCGAGCCCGCCGGAGAGCTGCTGCAGCGAGGCGCTGACCGCGCTGAACGAGCCGCGCTGGCTCGCGTCGGGGATCGCCGACATCAAGGCCTGCGACGGGATCATGCGCGAGAAGATGCCGACGAACATCAAGACGTTGACGAGGATCGCGGTCGCCAGCGAGACGTGGCCGAGATGGGTGTAGATCAGCACCATGATCACCGACACCACGCTGCCGAACACGAAGGTCGGGTATTTGCCGAACGCGTCGCTCGCCCTGCCGACCAGCGGCCCGGTGACGATGCTGAACAGGCCGGAGACGAGATAGATCGTCGGCAGATGCGTAATATCGATGCCGAGATTGTGCACGGTGAAGGCGCTGGAGAACGGCATCAGCATGTAGCCGCCGGTCGCCAGCAGCGTTGTGACGGCGAAGGCCAGCGTATAGCGCGTCTGTCCGATCGTCGCGATCAGATGGCGGAACGGGTTTCTGTCCTGCTTCAATTTCAGGTGCGCGTCGACCGGCTCCATGACCAGGGCGATGATCGCGATCGCGGCGATCGACACCACGACGATTGCGGCGAAGCAGACATGCCAGTTCCAGTGATTGGCGAGAAACAGCCCGGCGGGAATGCCGAGCACCTGGCTCGCGGCAAACGCGGTCTGGATGAAGCCCATCACGCGGCCGCGCAGGTGCAGCGGAAACAGGTCGGTGACGATGGCGAGCACGACCGAGCCGATCACGCCGCCGAACAATCCGGTCACGATCCTGCCGAGCAGCAGCACATGGTAGGTCTGCGCGGCGGCGCAGAGCATCGTTCCGAGCGTGAAGCCGACATAGAAGAACAAGAGCAGGCGCTTGCGATCGAAGCGATCGGCAAAGCCGGCGGCCAGGATGCCCGAGATCCCCGCACTGAACGCGTAGGCCGACACCGCGACGCCGAACTGCCCGGCCGTGATGTTGAGCGAGGGCATCAGGATGGCGCCGAGCGGCGACATGATGATGAAATCGAGGATGATCGTGAACTGCGTGAACGCGAGCAGCGCGATCAGGACCGCCTGATAGCGCGAAAAGCCGCGTTGGCGTTCCCTTGGGTCGTCGACGGGCGCAGCGAGCGTCTGTTCGGTCATGGCACCTGATTCAGGGTGAGGGCGACGGGGGCGCGAGAAACTGGCAGATAGGGTGGGCTGGGACGATGTCCACAGGGCGCAAGGCAAAAGCTCTGCCGGAACAGGATGCGCGCGCGGGTTGTGGGATTTGGGCAACAGGGCCTTCGGCGGGAGACCGTCCGCCCCCTCTTACGGCAAGTTAAGCCGCCCTTAGCGAATGCCGCTTAGGCTCGCGGCCGTCCATTTCCCCTGCTCCCCGGCCTTTGGGCCGGTCATTTGGCGGCAAGTAAGAGCATTTTCGGATGGAGCAGCCTGCCCGGCAGTACGATTCTAGCGACCCGGCACCGTCGGCGATTGCGGCGGCTGGGCGGACGCTTGTCGTCGACATGGAAGGCGCGCTGCTGCGTTCCGAACTGCTGATGGAAGCGCTGTTCAGCGCGCCTGGCCGCATGCTGGCCCGCTTCGGCGCAGGCGGACGGGCGGGCATGGCGGCGCTCACGGAAATCCTGGCGCGGGCCGAGATCGACTATGCCCATCTGCCCTATGATTCCGATGTGCTGAACCGGGCGCTGGCGGCGCGGGCGCGGGGCGCGAAGATCTATCTCGTCGCCGGACGTTTCGTCGATCATGCGACGGGCATTGCCGCGCATCTTGGTTTTGACGGCGTCGTGACGCCGGCCGATCTTGCTGCGGGCAACACGTTGCCGTTCGATCGCGGCGCGGTCGAGCGCATCGACAACCGAGGCGGAAGTCGCGTCAGCCTAAGAACCTGGGCCAAGGCGCTGCGCGTCTATCAATACGCCAAGAACACGCTGGTGTTCGTGCCGGCGCTCACCGCGCATCAGCTGAACCTTTCGACGCTCGGCTATGCGCTGCTGGCGTTCATGGCGTTCTCGGCCTGCGCGTCGGGCGCCTATCTGATGAACGATCTCCTGGATCTCGCGGCCGACCGGCAGCATCCAACCAAGCGCCATCGCGCGCTCGCGGCCGGCGATTTGCCGATCTCCTCCGCGCTATCAGCGATTCCTGCACTGTGGTTGTTCGCGCTCGTCGCCGGCCTCTGCATCTCGCCCCTCTTCCTCGGCGTGCTCGGCGCCTACCTCGTCACCACGATCGCCTATTCGCTCGCGCTCAAGCGCAAGATGCTGGTCGACGTGGTGACGCTGGCGGGCCTCTACAGCTTGCGCATCATCGCCGGCGCCGTCGGCGTCGGCGTGGTGCTGTCGGAATGGCTGTTGATCTTCTCGCTGTTCGTGTTCACCTCGCTCGCCTTGATCAAGCGCTTCAGCGAGCTCAGCATGCGCGAGAGCGCCGGCCTCGCCGATCCCTCCAACCGCGACTACAGGATCACCGATCTGCATGTCATCGCCGCGATGGCGGCGGCGAGCGCGATGAACGCGGTGACCGTGTTCTCGCTCTACGTCTCCTCCTCCGCAGTGACGCCGCTCTACAGCCGCCCCTGGATGCTATGGCTGCTCAACCCGCTGCTGCTCTACTGGTTCGGCCGCGCCCTGATGATGGCGCATCGCCGCGAGATGCCTGACGATCCGATTCTCTACGCTTTCCGCGACGGCCCCAGCCGCATCACGGTGGCGGCGATGCTCTGCATCATGCTGGCGGCGATCTGACCGGCCCGTAAGGTCACGGCCGGCGCTTGCGCGGCGTGCTGCGAGTGGATACATCGCGGGTAATCCCGATTAGCCTATTCTGCCGACCGACCGATTCGAGGTTTTGAAACGCCATGACCGTACGCCTGCATCGCGGCGACCTGCCCGACCTGTCCCGCTACACCGGAGCGGTGGCGATCGACACCGAGACCATGGGGCTGAACCCGCACCGCGACCGGCTCTGCGTGGTGCAGCTCTCGCCCGGCGACGGCAGTGCCGACGTGGTGCAGATCCCCAAGGGCCACACCGACGCGCCGAATCTGAAGGCGCTGCTGGCCAATCCCGCCATCACCAAGATCTTCCACTTCGCGCGGTTCGACATCGCGGTGCTGTACCAGACCTTCGGGGTCATGACCGGGCCGATCTACTGCACCAAGATCGCCTCCCGCCTGACCCGCACCTATACCGACCGCCATGGCCTGAAAGACCTCGTGCGCGAGGTGCTCAACATCGACCTCTCCAAGCAGCAGCAGTCCAGCGACTGGGGCTCCGACAGCCTGACCGAGCCGCAGCTCGCCTATGCCGCCTCCGACGTGCTGCATCTGCACGGCCTGCGCGAGCGGCTCGATGCCATGCTGGTGCGGGAAGGCCGCACCCAGCTGGCGCAGGCCTGTTTCGACTTCCTGCCGACCCGCGCCCTGCTCGACCTGCAGGGTTGGGCGGAAGAGGACATTTTCGCGCATTCCTGACGCCTCCTGTGGTCGCCAGGTTCAGGGCTGCCGCCCCGTTTCGGACACTTTCGTAACGGCCTGTCGCCGGCTGCATATTTCGGCGGCGCCGGGTACAATGGGGCGCCTTCGACTGGACAAGGTTAGCGACACGCTGGAGCAGCGGTGAACTCGGCCCAGAATCCCACCTACGACGCCGCGCTTGCGGCGAAGTTTGCCAGCGCGGCGCGCCACAGCCGCCTGGTGCGGATTCTGCGTGTCGCGGTGCCGGGCGCGGTGCTGCTGTCCATGGCCGCCATCGTCGGCGTGTCGGTCTTCAATCCGTTCCGCATGCTGATGCCGAAGCTGCCGCTCGATTCCGGAAACATGGTGGTGTCGGGCACCAAGATCACGATGGAATCGCCGCATCTCGCCGGCTTCACCCCGGACCAGCGGCCCTACGAGCTCTGGGCCAAGACCGCGACGCAGGACATCACCGACCCCGATCATGTCGATCTCGCCGATCTGCGCGCGAAGGTCCTGATGGAGGATCAATCCACCCTGTTCCTCGACGCTCGCACCGGCCGTTTCGACAACAAGCAGCAGCAGCTCGATCTGCACAAGGACATCTTGCTGCGTACCTCCACCGGCTACGAGGCGCGGCTGAACTCCGCCTTCGTCGACATGAACAAAGGCACGGTCACTTCCGACGAGCGCGTCGACGTCAAGCTGACCAACGGCACGCTGACTGCGGACCGGCTGCGGATCACTGAGGGCGGCGATCTCATCCGCTTCGAGGGCAACGTGGTGATGCACCTCGACAAGCTGGACGACACCGCCGCCGCGCAGCCTGCGCCACCCGATCCAGCGCCACCTGCGAAGACGCGCACGCCTCAGAACAAGTCTGCCAATTCAAAGTGATTTTCATGATCAGTTTTTTTTCGCGCAACGACAACAAGCGGAGCGCCATCATCAACGCGGCCGCGCTTGCCGCCGCTGTCGTGCTGATGGCAACAGGTGGCGCGGTCGCACAGAGCACGATGCAAGGCGTGCCCAACGCGATGCAGGGCTTTTCGCAAAACCGCGATCAGCCGATCCAGATCGAGGCCGCCTCGCTCGAGATGCGCGACAAGAAGAAGGAGGCGACCTTCGCCGGCAATGTGAAGGTCGTGCAGGGCGACACCACCATGACCTCGAAAACGCTTGTGGTGTTTTACGAGTCGAGCGGCGGCGATAAGCCGGCCACGCCGCAGCCCGCGGCGAAGGGCGCGAAGGCGGCGCCGATGCAGTCGGCAACGCCCGGTCCGGGCGGCAGCTCCGCGATCAAGCGGCTGGAGGCGCGCGGCAATGTCGTGGTCACCCAGAAGGACCAGGTGGTAACGGGCGAGACCGCCGTGTTCGATACCAAGACCAACCTCATCACCATGATCGGCGGCGTGGTCTTGACGCAGTGCAAGAACGTGCTGCGCGGCGACCGTCTGATGGTCGACATGACGACCGGCGTCTCACGTGTGGAATCCGACAGCGGCCGCGTCCAGGCCCTGCTGCCGCAGGGCGGCAGCAGTGATTGCGGCCAGGGCGCCAAACCCGGCACGGCGCCGCCTTTGCAGTTACCGGGCGCAAGTAAACAAAAGTAAATTCAAGCACTTGTGTCGGATGCTCCCGATCCGAGGTTGAAGCTTGCCCGGCAAGACTGTATCTAGCGCGAAGGGCTTTCGAAGCGGGGTTCGCCGCTTTTCGGGCGTGTTTCACTGGGCATGAGACATCCCTTCACCCATGCTGCACCGGCGGATCACAAGGCCGGGGTGGCAGATCGCGGGATCACGCGCGGATCATCGTGCAGGATTGTCGTGCAGGATCGTCGTGAAAGGCTAGAAGGCGGGGATGGTCGATCTCTTCAGCATGTTCCGTCGGCGCCCCGCCAAACGCGGCCGGCCAGGGTTTGCGCGTCAGGACATCACCGCGCTCGGTGACAACGTTGGCGGTCTCGTGACCAGCCCAGTGCGGGACGCGCCGCCGCTCGCCCGTGACCAGGCGATGCGGGCGCCCGACCAATTCCAGGGCGACTACCAGGCCGACTATCAAGCCGAGCCGCCGCGTCCGCAGGCGGTTCACCCCGTCAGGGCCGCCAGCAGGTCCAATGGCACGGGCGGACCGCAGCTGCTGCGGCGGCCGGGCTTCCTGGCTGTGCATAGCGTGGAAAAGGCTTTTGGCAGCCGCCAGGTCGTGCGCGGCGTCAGCATCTATGTGCGCCGTGGCGAAGCCGTCGGCTTGCTCGGCCCGAACGGCGCCGGCAAGACCACCGTGTTCTACATGATCACCGGCCTGATCAAGGCCGATCGCGGCGCCATCGAGCTCGACGGCCACGACGTCACGAAACTCCCGATGTATCAGCGCGCGCGGCTCGGCATCGGCTATCTGCCGCAGGAGGCCTCGATCTTCCGTGGCCTCACCGTCGAGCAGAACATCCGCGCCGTGCTCGAAGTGGTCGAGCCCTCGCGCAAGAAGCGCGAGCAGCAGCTCGATTCGCTGCTCGACGAGTTCAACATCACGCGCCTGCGGAAATCGCCGTCGATCGCGCTATCAGGCGGTGAGCGCCGCCGCGTCGAGATCGCGCGCGCGCTGGCGACGCGGCCGAACTACATGCTGCTCGACGAGCCCTTCGCCGGCATCGATCCGATCGCGGTCGGCGACATCCAGGACCTCGTCCGCCATCTCACCAATCGCGGCATCGGCGTCTTGATCACCGACCACAATGTGCGCGAGACGCTCGGCCTCACCGATCGTGCCTACATCGTCTATGCCGGTGAAATCCTGACCGAGGGTACCCCGGATGAGATCGTCGCCGATCCAGACGTGCGCCGGCTTTACCTTGGCGAGGAATTCCGCCTCTAGCCCGTTTTTGCGTTTCGTCAAGACGTGTACATCTGGCCCGGACTAGGATAAGCAAAAATCGGACCAATTTTTGGGAACGGTTCTTGCTTCATGGCGCTCACGCAGAGATTAGAGTTCCGGCAATCGCAGTCGCTGGTCATGACGCCGCAGCTGATGCAGGCGATCAAGCTGCTGCAATTGTCCAATCTCGATCTCACGACCTTCGTGGAGGAGGAACTCGAGCGTAACCCGCTGCTGGAGCGGGCCAATGACGAAGCCGGCGGCGAAGCTTCCGCCGACGCCGGCCAGTACGGCGAGGAGGCCCGCGGCCAAGACGATGGTAACGGCGACAGTTTTGGCGACGACGGCTTTGGTGGCAGCGCGGAGGCCTTCGAGCCCGGCCAGGAAGAATGGATGAGCAAGGATCTCGGCACCCGCGCCGAGATCGAGCAGACCCTGGACACCGGCCTCGACAACGTCTTCTCCGAGGAGCCGGCCGAGGCGGCTGCGCGCAATGCCCAGGACGCCGCGCCGACGACCTACACCGAGTGGGGCGGCGGCGCCTCCGGGGATGAAGACTACAATCTCGAGGCCTTCGTCGCCGCCGAGATAACGCTCGCCGACCATCTCGCCGAGCAGCTCTCGGTCGCCTTCACCGCGCCGGCGCAGCGCATGATCGGCCAGTACCTGATCGACCTCGTCGATGAGGCCGGCTACCTGCCGCCGGATCTCGGCCAGGCCGCCGAGCGTCTCGGCGCATCGCAACAGGATGTCGAGGACGTCCTTGCCGTGCTGCAAAAATTCGATCCGCCCGGCGTCTGCGCGCGCAATTTGAGCGAATGCCTGGCAATCCAGCTGCGCGAGCTCGACCGCTACGATCCGGCCATGCAGGCGCTGGTCGAGCATCTGGATCTCCTCGCCAAGCGCGACATCGCGTCCTTGCGCAAGCTTTGCGGCGTCGACGACGAGGACATCGCCGACATGATCGGCGAGATCCGCCGCCTCAATCCCAAGCCCGGCATGAAGTTCGGCTCGGCGCGGCTCCAGACCATGGTGCCCGACGTCTATGTCCGCCCGGGTCCCGACGGCGGCTGGCACGTCGAACTCAACAGCGACACCCTGCCGCGCGTGCTGGTCAACCAGACCTACTATTCCGAGCTGTCGAAGAAGATCGGCAAGGACGGCGACAAGTCCTACTTCACCGATGCGCTTCAGAACGCGACCTGGCTGGTGCGCGCGCTCGACCAGCGCGCCCGCACCATCCTGAAAGTTGCAACCGAGATCGTGCGCCAGCAGGACGGCTTCTTCACCCATGGCGTGGCACACTTGCGGCCGCTCAATCTCAAGGCCGTCGCCGATGCCATCCAGATGCATGAATCCACGGTGTCGCGCGTCACCGCCAACAAATACATGGCGACCAATCGCGGCACGTTCGAGCTGAAATATTTCTTCACGGCCTCGATCGCCTCGGCCGACGGCGGCGAGGCGCATTCCGCCGAAGCCGTTCGCCACCACATCAAGCAGCTGATCGATGCGGAAGAGCCCACGGCGATCCTGTCGGATGACACCATTGTGGAACGCTTGCGCGCCTCGGGCATTGATATTGCCCGCCGCACGGTCGCGAAGTACCGCGAAGCCATGCGTATACCATCCTCGGTGCAACGCCGCCGCGACAAGCAGAGCGCTCTTGGTAACGTCCTCTCCACCGCAATGTCCGATCGTTCCCGCAACACCGAGCCGGCCTGATTGCGCCGGGGCGAAATCGCGCTACTCTCACCTCCCCATTGAGACCGATCCAAGCATGCGCATGATCCGGAAAAGGTTTTCCCTCCCGACAAATGCGGAACGCGTTTGCGGGGAGATCATGCGCAGGGAACAACTTCAGCTGCGGTGATCCGTCATCGCAGCTGAGGTGCAAACCAAGCGAGGCATCACATGACTCTCCGGATTTCGGGCAAGAGCATCAACGTCGGCGAGGCCCTGCGCGGCCGTGTTGCCGACCGCACCGACGAGGTGCTGCGCAAATATTTCGACGGCAACTATTCCGGCCACATCACGCTGAGCAAGGACGGCTTCGGCTTCCGCACCGATTGCGCGCTGCACCTCGATTCGGGAATCACCCTGGAAGCCGATTCGAACGCGCCGGATGCCTATGCCAGCGCCGACCAGGCGCTGCTGATGATCGAGAAGCGGCTGCGCCGCTACAAGAACCGCCTCAAGGACCGTTCCGCCCGCAAGGCCCATGCCGCCACCGAGGCGATGGCTGCGCTCAATGCCACGAGCTATGTGCTCGAGGCGCCCGAGGGCGAGGACGAGGTCTCCGGCTACAGCCCCGTGATCATCGCGGAGCAAACCACCTCGCTCAAGTCGCTGTCGGTCAGCGAGGCCGTCATGGAACTCGACCTGAGCGGGGCGCCTTGCCTGGTGTTCCAGCACGGCTCCTCGGGCCGGGTGAACATCATTTACCGCCGCGCCGACGGCAATGTGGGCTGGATCGACCCTCCGGGCGGCAAAACAGACCGCAAGGTGGACGGTTAATGGTCCCGTACCCTCCGCAAGCCCTAACAATGACCGTGGGCAAAGCCGCACGCGGGAGTTGGCACCGGGATTGCGTTGGAGTAGAAGCGCCCCACATCAGGACCGGGGCTAAGTCCCCCTCCTGCTTCATGTTATTGACACCGGCTCAGCTTGGTCTTCCAAGATGGCCAAATCGGAACCTGACGGTTTAATTCACCTCGGAAAGCTTCCATGCCGATTACCGATCTGGTCGCACCCGAGGCGATTCTCCCGGCATTGAAAGTCAACAGCAAGAAGCAAGCCTTGCAGGAACTCGCGGCCAAGGCCGCCGAGCTGACCGGGCAGAACGAGCGCTCCGTCTTCGAAGTGCTGCTTCAGCGCGAAAAGCTCGGCACCACCGCAGTCGGCTATGGCGTCGCCATTCCCCACGGCAAGCTGCCCAAGCTCGACAAGATCTTCGGCCTGTTCGCGCGCCTCGATCGTCCGATCGATTTCGAATCGATGGACGGCCAGCCGGTCGATCTCGTCTTCCTGCTGCTCGCTCCCGAAGGCGCCGGCGCCGACCATCTCAAAGCCCTCGCCCGCATCGCCCGCCTGCTGCGCGACCAGGACATCGCCAAAAAACTCCGCGCCTCGCGTGACGCCCAGGCGATCTATTCGGTGCTGGCGCTGCCGCCGGCGACGGCGGCCTGATCTATTTCGTCATTGCCGACTAGCGAGAGAGCGTCGCAACTCGCTCCCGTGCCCCGGACGCAGCGCAGCGCTTCCCTCGCGATGCGAAGCATCGTCGAGTACGGTGCGCCGCAGAGCTGGGGCCCATGTCTCCACATTGTGCGTGTTGCTTTCTGGGTCCCGGCTCTGCGCCGCAACGCTTCGCGCTGCACCGCGTCCGGGACACGAGAGTTGAGCACCTTGTAGGCTCACACTCCGTCATTGCGAGCGAAGCGAAGCAATCCAGAATCTTTCCGCGGAGGGATTCTGGATTGCTTCGTCGCTTCGCTCCTCGCAATGACGATGCCGAGACGATATCGCTCGAAATGAAAACGGGCACGCCTTCGCGTGAAGGCATGCCCGCTTGAAACTCTATTCGTGCGAACGCGCGTGCGCTCAGTGCACGCTCACCGCTTGCAGCTCGTTGCTCCAGGCGTTGGCGATCGCGGCTTCCCGGCTGTCGGTCAGCATGATCGGCGTGCCGTCGGCGGCGTGGAGCGCGAAGAGCTTGAGGCCCGGCGCAATCTTGGGCGCCTCGGGGAACAGGTCCGGCACGTCCTCGGAGCGGATCTGCTTCACATAGGCGATATGACCTTCGCCGAGTGTTGCCAGCGTCTCCGGAGAGACATTCTTGGCTTCATATTCGAACGCAACGTGACCTTCACTCATGGTCTCGACTCCTCTGGAACACTAAGCGGTCGAGTCCGCTACTCGTTCCATTATTCGTGCTCATTGATAGCGATTGTCTTAACGATCCTCTCCGGTTCAGGCCGGGCCAGATCGATCGACAACAGCCCGTTCTTCAGATCCGCGCCCAGCACCTGCATCCCCTCCGCCAGCACGAAGGTGCGCTGGAAGTGGCGCGCGGCGATGCCGCGATGGATGTATTGCCGGGTCTTGTCGTCCTGCTGCCGCCCGCGGATCACGAGCTGGTTTTCCTCAATGGTTACATCGAGTTGGTCGCGGGTGAATCCGGCGACCGCCAGCGTGATGCGCAAACGCTCGGGCTGGCCATCCGCGCGGTCGCACCTCTCGATATTGTAGGGAGGATAACCGTCGGCGCCTTTGACGACCCGATCGAGCACGCGCTCGATCTCGTCGAAGCCCAGCAGAAAGGGACTGGAGAGCGTTGGAACACGAGACATAGTTTACAAAGTCCTCGCAGAAGCGACTTTGGTGTTTCAGGGCCCGGAAGCGGCACCCCTTGGTCAGCAATATGGGCATATCCCCAAGGCGGTTCAAGCAGGTAGCCGGGGAGGCTGTGGATGGGCCTTTCCGGTCGTCATGGCCGGGCTTGTCCCGGCCATCCACGATCTTACCCGCGGCGCCAAGAACGTGGATGCCCGGGACAAGCCCGGGCATGGCGAGTCTCGATTTATCGTAACGAAAACAAGCCCCTTCTACTGTGCATGGGGTTGTTTTCGCACTTTTTGGTTGGCCGGCCCCTGGAACCGGTCAGGCCTCGATCCGCTTGCGCCCGTCGCCGCTGAACAGGTGCAGCTTTTGGCGCACCGCCGCGACGCGGATGTTCTGGCCGATGGCGGGGGCCTCGGTTCCGGGAATGCGGACGATGACCTCCCCCGGCGGCAGCTCGCCGGGGGTGGCGGCGACGCGCTGCTCCTCCTGCTGGCGCGAGCCGTAGACGAAGGTTTCGGCACCGACGCGCTCGATCGCCTCAACGGTGAGCGGCAGCGCTACGCCGCCGGCCGGGGTCTGGTCGGTGATGACGAAATCCTCCGGGCGGATGCCTAGGATGCCGGCCTCGCCTACACCATTGAGCTGCGATCTGATCTCGTCAGGGCGCGTCGACATCAGATTCATCGGTGGTGCCCCGATGAAGGAGGCGACGAAGGTGGTGGCCGGCTTCTCGTAGATCGCGAGGGGGGTGCCGACCTGCTCGACCTGGCCGCCGTTCATCACCACCAGGATGTCGGCGAGCGTCATCGCCTCGAGCTGATCATGGGTGACGTAGATCGACGTGGTGTTGAGGCGGCGCTGCAATTTGCGGATCTCGACCCGCATCGCGATGCGCAGCTTGGCGTCGAGATTGGACAGCGGCTCGTCGAACAGGAACACTTTTGGCTGGCGCACGATGGCGCGGCCCATGGCGACGCGCTGGCGCTGGCCGCCGGAGAGCTGGCGCGGCTTGCGCTCGAGCATGGCGGAGAGCTCGAGCACGCGCGCGGCTTCCTCGACGCGGGTCTTGATCTCGGCTTCCGCCATGCCGCGGTTGCGCAGGCCGTAGGCCATGTTGTTGTAGACGCTCATATGCGGATAGAGCGCGTAGTTCTGGAACACCATCGCGATGTCGCGATCGGCCGGCTCGATCTGGTTGACGACGCGGCCGCCGATGTCGATCTCGCCGCCGGTGACGGTCTCCAGCCCCGCGACCATGCGCAGCAATGTGGACTTGCCGCAGCCCGAGGGGCCGACCAGTACGCAGAACTGGCCGTCGCCGACATCGACGTCGACGCCCTTGATGGCTTCGAAGCCGCCGGGATAGGTCTTGCGGACGCTGCGCAGGGTGACGTTAGCCATGAAAACTCATTTCCAAGAACCTACTTTTCCGTCTCGACCAGTCCGCGCACGAACAGCTTCTGCATGGCGACAACGACGAACACCGGCGGCAGCATGGCCAGCACGGCGGTTGCCATCACGATCGGCCATTCGGTGAGTGCGTCGCTGGTGGTGATCATCTTGCGGATGCCGATCTGGATCGTCTGCATGTCGTCGCGGGTGGTGATCAGCAGTGGCCAGAGATATTGATTCCAGCCGAGGATGAACAGGATCACGAACAGCGCCGCCATGTTGGTGCGCGACAGCGGCAGCAGCGTATCCCAGAAGAAGCGCAAGGGGCCGGCGCCGTCGATGCGCGAGGCTTCCAAAAGTTCGTCCGGCACCGTCATGAAGAACTGGCGGAACAGCAGCGTTGCGGTGGCCGACGCGATCAGCGGCAGCGACAGGCCGGCATAGCTGTCGAGCATGTGCAGATCGGCGACGATCTTGTAGGTCGGATAGATGCGCACCTCGACCGGCAGCATCAGGGTGATGAAGATGAGCCAGAAGATCGGCATCCGGAACGGAAAGCGGAAATAGACGATCGCATAGGCTGAGATGATCGAGATCGCGATCTTGCCGACCGCGATCAAGAGCGCCATCACCAGCGAGTTCAGCATCATGTTGCCGACTGGCTCGCGGGTCGAGCCGCTCGTGCCGACGAAGATGGTCTGGTAGTAAGTCTGGAAGAAATGGCCGCCGGGCAGCAGCGACATCTGTCCGTTCGCTATCAGGGCGTTGTCCTGGGTCGAGGCGACGATCGCGATGTAGACGGGGAACGCGACGATCGCGATCCCGATCCAGAGGATGATATGAGCGACGTAGCGCCTGATGCCCTCTTGCTCGACCATCAGTAGGTCACCTTGCGTTCGACGAAGCGGAACTGGATTCCGGTCAGCACGATCACCATGATCATCAGGATCACCGATTGCGCCGCGGAGCTGCCGAGATTGCCGCCGAGCAGGCCGTCGGAATAGACCTTGTAGACCAGCGTCTCCGTCGACTTGCCGGGACCGCCGCGGGTCATGGTGTCGATGATGCCGAAGGTGTCGAAGAAGGCGTAGACGATGTTGACGACCAGCAGGAAGAAGATGGTCGGCGACAGCAGTGGGAACGTCACGGTCCAGAATCGGCGCATCGGGCGCGCGCCGTCGATCGCGGCCGCCTCAAGCACGCTTCTCGGGATGCTCTGAAGGCCGGCGAGGAAGAACAGGAAGTTGTAGGAGATCTGCTTCCAGGCGGCGGCGAGGATGATCAGCGTTGCGGCCTGGTCGCCGTCTAGCAGCGGATTCCAGTCGACCCCCAAGGCGCGCACATAGCGCGAGAGCACACCCAGCGAGGGGTGCAGCATGAAGATCCAGAGCACGCCGACGACCGGCGGCGCCACCGCATAGGGCCAGATCAAGAGCGTGCGGTAGAGCATCGAGCCGCGCAGCGGCTTGTCCGCCATCACCGCTAGCAGCAGCGCAAACGACAGCGACGAGACTGCGATGGCGAACGAGAAGAAGAAGGTCCGCACGATCGCCTCGAAATAGGCGCGGTCCTTCAGAAGTTCGAGATAATTGTCGAACCAGACGAAGCTGGTCGAAAGACCGAAGGCGTCCTGGAGCAGGTAGGACTGGATCACCGCCTGCAGGGCCGGCCAGTAGAAGAAAATCAGGACGATCGCGAGCTGCGGCGCAACCAGCGCGTAGGGCAATAGCTTCGATTGGAAAATGGCTTGCTTTTGCATGATGCCCGCAGGAGCGGCAGGCCGGGTTACCGGCCTGCCGCTGATCGCCTCACTTGACGGCGGTCTTTTCGAACTGGCGCAGCATCGTGTTGCCGCGCTCGACGGCGGCATCCAGCGCCTGCTTGGCGGTCTTCTTGCCGGCGAGCGCCTGCTCGATCTCTTCCGACCAGACGTCACGGAGCTGAACCATGTTGCCGAGGCGCAGGCCGCGGGAGTTCTCGGTCGGCTCCTTGTTGGTCAGCTCGAGCAGCGGGGTCTCGAGATAGGGCTGATCCTTGTAGAAGCCTTCCGCCTTGGCCTTCTCATAGGCCGCCTTGGTGATCGGCAGATAGCCCGAGGCCTTGTGGATGTAGACTTGGCGATCGGTGTCGGAGAGGAAGCTCAGGAACTTCGCGACACCCTTATAATCGTCGGCCGACTTGCCGCCCATGACCCAGAGCGAGGCACCGCCGATGATCGAGTTCTGCGGCGCGCCCTTCACGTCGGGATAGTAGGGCATCGGGACGGCGGTGAAGTTGAACTTGGCCTGCGCCTTGACGTTGCCGAAGAATGCCGAGGAGGTCAGATAGAGCGGGCATTCGCCTGACGTGAAGCGGCCTTCACCGGTGTTGGTGCGGCCGGCATAGTCGTAGGTCTTGTCCTTCTGGAGCTCGACCAGCTTCTCGAGGTGCTTGACCTGGACCGGGCTGTTGAACTCGAGCACGGTGTCGAAACCGTCGAGGCCGTTGGCCTTGGTCGACAGCGGCACGTTGTGCCAGGCGGAGAGCTGCTCGAGATTGACCCAGGTGACCCAGGAGTTTGAGAAGCCGCAGGTCGGATGGCCGTTGTCGTGCAGCTTCTTGGCGGCGTCGAACACCTGCGGCCAGGTCTTCGGGATCTCGACATTGGCCTTCTTCAGTTCGTCGAGATTGACCCACATCACCGTCGACGACGAGTTGAAGGGGAAGGACAGCATCTCGCCCTTCGAGGTCGAGTAGTAACCGGTGATCGCGGGCAGATAGGCCTTCGGATCGAATTTCTCGCCGGTCTCGGCCATCAGCTTGTACACCGGCTTCACCGCGCCGGTCGCGGCCATCATGGTCGCGGTGCCGACCTCGAACACTTGCATGATGTGCGGGGCGTTGCCGGCGCGGAAGGCGGCGATGCCGGCGTTCATCGTGTCGGCGTAATTGCCTTTGTAGGTCGGGATCACCTTGTAATCGCTCTGCGATGCGTTGAAGTCGTTCGCGAGCTTGACGATGACGTCGTTGTTGGCGCCGGTCATCGCGTGCCACCACTGGATTTCAGTCACGGCCAGGGCCGGCGAGGCCGACAAGCCAACCGTGATTGCAACAGCTGCAGCCGCACCAAAATGTCGAAGAGCCATCAAGAAAACCTCCCTTGCCCGTCAATAAAGAGGCGCTTGCGCTAGCAGCGCCATATGACGTTCACATGACTGTGTAAGCGGCCGAAACGAAAGCGGCAAGCGCTGGAAAAGGGAAGCCGGAAAATAGGCGAAGACGTGCGTGCGACCGCGCCGCAGCATTTGGTTGGCGGCGAGCGGATCGATCAGCAGAGCTGGTAGCTCGTGGCAATGCGTGCGGCCGCAAACTCGAAAACCTCTCCCGCTTGCGGGAGAGGTCGCGCCGAAGGCGCGGGTGAGGGCTCTCTCCGCTTGGGGATTGTCCCGTTTTGGAGACACCCTCCCCAGTCTCCCCCGCAAGCGGGGGAGGGAGCGGACCGGCGCCGCCGCTCAATCTCTCTTATCTCAGCGCTTGCGCTCGGGGCCGCAGACCACGCCTTTTTCGACCATCGCGTCGATCTCCGTCTTGGAGTAGCCGAACTCGCCCAGCACCTCCGCCGAATGCTGGCTGAATTTCGGCGGCAGGCGGCGCAGGCTGGGCTTGCTGCGATCGAGCCGGATCGGCGAGGCCACGCCCTTGTACCAGTCCTTCTCGATGATATCGCCGTGCGCGATCGTGTGCGGGTTGGTCAGCGCCTGGTCGATTTTCTGCACCGGGCCTGCCGGCAGGCCGGCCGCGAGCAGGCGATTGCACAGCGGCTCGGCCTCGTGCTGGCTGAATACCGCGGCGAGCTCGGCGCGCAGCGCCTCGCGATTGGCGATGCGGTCCTTGTTGCGGGCAAAGCGCGGATCGGTGCCAAGCTCGGGCTTGCCGATCTCCTTGGCGAGCTTGCGGAAGGTGCCGTCATTACCGACCCCGATGAAGATGTTGTCGGTTTTCGTCGGGAAGATCGCGTAGGGCACGAGGTTGGGATGCTCGTTGCCGGTGAGCGAGGGCGGCTTGCCATGCATGAAATAATTCGCGGTGTGCGGATGCATGATGGCAAGGCCGGTCTCGTACAGCGTCGTCTCCAGGAACTGGCCCTGGCCCGAACGCTGGCGCTCCGACAGCGCCATCAGGATGCCGATCGCCGCATAAAGGCCGGTGGTGATGTCGACCAGCGGCACGCCGATCCGCATTGGGCCGCTCTCCGGTGAGCCGGTCGCGGCGATCATGCCGGTCATGGCCTGGATGATGGCGTCATAGCCGGGATTGCCGCCGCGCGGGCCGTCGGCGCCGAAGCCGCAGATCCGGCAATGCACGAGACGCGGGAATTTTGCGCGCAGCACTTCGTTGCCGATGCCCCATTTCTCAAGGGTGCCCGGCTTGAAATTCTCGATCAGGACGTCGGCCGTCTCCAGCATCTTCAGCAGCACGGCACGGCCGCCCTCGGAGGCGAGGTCGAGGCCGATCGAGCGCTTGTTGCGGTTGATGCCGACGAAATAGGCCGCGTCCTCCTCGTGGAAGGGAGGGCCCCATTCGCGCACCTCGTCGCCCGCGGGCGGCTCGACCTTGATGACGTCGGCGCCATGGTCGGCGAGGATCTGGGTGCAATAGGGACCGCCGAGCACGCGCGTGAGATCGATGACGCGCAATCCACTCATGGCACCTGTGGCGGCTTCAGAACTCATGCCTTCGCTTCCCCTGTGTCGACGTGTGATCACAGGCCTAGCGAGGTTCGTGCAGGCCAGCAATGGCCCCGCGCGTAGGGCCGTATGCACGCCTCAATCCCGCGAAGTGGGAAATCCACGGAAGCGGCCGGCCCGAGGGGGATCTCGGGCCAGCCAATCCGCACTTCCGGTCAGATGACCGTCAGGCGAACGTCGACATTGCCGCGCGTGGCGTTGGAGTATGGGCACACCTGGTGCGCCTTCTCGACCAGCGCCTCGGCCTCGGCGCGGGCCAGGCCGGGCAGCGAGACGGCCAGATCGATGTCGAGACCGAAGCCGCCCTCGGAGCGCGGGCCGATGCCGACGGTCGAGGTGACGGAGGCGTCGGCGGGGACCTTGGGGCCGCCCTGCGAAGCCACGAACTTCATCGCGCCGATGAAGCAGGCGGCATAGCCGGCCGCGAACAGCTGCTCGGGATTGTTGCCGGCGCCGCCGGCGCCGCCGAGCTCCTTCGGCGTGGTCAGCTTGACGTCGAGCGCGCCGTCGAGGGTTGCGGCATGGCCGTCGCGGCCGCCGGTCGCCTTGGCACTGGTCTTGTAGAGGACGTTCACGGACATTTTCATCTCCCTGGGGGTTCGGGTGGGCGCGATCTGTATCGCAGACAATTAGATTGTGCGCAATCTAATTTGTGGTGCCTCACATTTAATTGTTCGCAATTGAATATGCGGCCGCCCGGCCCCACAATGCGGGGCAAATCCCGTGAGATTCGCCATGGCCCGGAAACCATCGGCAGCGGACGCGCCGCTGCGGCTCGACAACCAGATCTGCTTCGCGGTCTATTCGGCCGCGCATGCCTTCAACCGCGTCTACAAGCCGCTGCTCGAGCGGCTCGGCCTGACCTATCCGCAATATCTGGTGATGCTGGTGCTGTGGGAGCGCGACGACGTGCCGGTGAAGGACATCGGCGAGAAGCTGTTCCTGGATTCGGGCACGTTGACACCGCTGCTCAAGCGGCTCGAGGCCGCCCAACTCGTCAAACGCACCCGCTCGAGCGAGGACGAGCGTCAGGTGCTGATCGCCCTGACGCCGCAGGGCTACGCGCTGAAAGACAAGGCGCGCAGCGTGCCGCAATCGATTCTGGCGGCGTCGGACTGCTCGGTGCCGGAACTGGTCGCGATGAAGGACGAGATCGTCGCGCTGCGGGATAGGCTTAATGCGGTGATCGGGGAGTAGGGGCAGTTAGAGCGACTAGAAGTGCTTCTTCGCGAACGCGCGCCCCGAGCCAGATTTCAAGTATCGTTCGAATGCGACAGCGCGTGCGGCGTCATCGAACGCGAAATAAGTTCGTATTCGGCAAGCCCGTATTTCGACGTGTGAGGCACCTCGCCGGCGTTATGCTTTGCCAGACGCGCCCGTAGATCGTCGGTGATGCCGACGTAGAAGTGCTCGGAATCGAGACTTTCGAGAATATAGACGTACTTCATCGCGCTTCCTCCCTGGAGGGTAGGATAGCAGCTTCAAGACATGCCTAGGATGTTGCCGTGGTGGTGATCGCGGATAGAGTCCGCCGCCGCCCTTCGGGCTATGGCGGGACAGCCTTCGCTCACTTCGCTACGAGGGACTTCCCTAGGCTTGCCCAGCCGAAGCTCGCGAAGCGAGCGAAGGCTGGTGGAGCCAGGCGGGATCGAACCGCCGACCTCTTGCATGCCATGCAAGCGCTCTCCCAGCTGAGCTATGGCCCCTTAACCTTAGACCGGGGTGAATCTGGTGGATCACCCCAACCGGCGAGCCCTAGCGACTCGCGCGGTGCACCCTTTTTCACAGATCAGGGCTGATCTCAAGTCTCTTCATCACCTCCGACATCACCAATGATGTCGGTCACGTCCTCATCGCCCTCTTCCTCGTCGGCAATGAAGGTCGAATCATCGTCATCGTCGTCGTCGAGGGTCTCGTCGACCTCGATATCGTCCTCCGATTCGGGCACGACGGCCTTGACCTTGCCGGTGTTCTCCTCGGCATCGGCCTCCTCGAGCGACACCAACTCCTCGGCCTCTGCCGGCTCCGGCGCGGTGTCCTGGGCCATGCTGCGGGCTTCAGTGCCGCGGGACGCACGTGCGGGAGCGATGGGGGCGATCGGCACCACCTCGCCGGTATAAGGCGAGATCACCGGATTCTTGTTGAGGTCATAGAATTTCTTGCCCGTGGTCGGGCAAATACGTTTGGTTCCGAGTTCGGACTTGGCCACGGCAGGAATCCTGGGAATGTCTGAAAAGCGGTGTTTCACTTGGCTAGTTGGCGGCCCGCTGTCAATAGCGCATTACGGAAGAACGACATGCCCGTGACGGGGCGCGGACCATGTGGTACCTGCGGCCCAGCCTTCAAGGCATCCAAGGACACAATCTTGACCCATTCCGACCAACCGAGGCCGCTCCAGTCTCGCGCCAGCGGCCCCCTGACCGGGAAAGTACGGGTGCCCGGCGATAAGTCGATCTCCCACCGTGCCCTGATCCTGGGTGCGCTCGCGGTCGGCGAGACCAAGATTTCGGGGCTGCTCGAGGGCGAAGACGTCCTCAACACCGCCAAATCGATGCAGGCGCTGGGCGCCAGGGTCGCGCGCACCGGCGATTTCGCGTGGACGGTGAACGGCGTCGGTGTCGGCGGCTTCGCCCAGCCCAAGGGGGCGCTGGATTTCGGCAACTCCGGCACCGGCTGCCGCCTGGTCATGGGCGCCGTTGCGGGGTGCCCGATCTCGGCGGTGTTCGACGGCGACGCCTCGCTGCGCAGCCGCCCGATGCGCCGGATCCTCGACCCGCTCGAACAGATGGGCGCCAGGGTCGTATCAGGCGGCGAGGGCGGCCGTCTGCCGCTGACCCTCCAGGGCGCGCGCGATCCGCTGCCGATCACCTACAAGACCCCGGTCGCTTCGGCCCAGATCAAATCGGCCGTGCTGATGGCGGGCCTGGCTGCGCCCGGCACCACCACGGTGATTGAGACCGAGGCGAGTCGCGACCACACCGAGCTGATGCTGAAGCATTTCGGTGCCGACATCACATCGGTGCAGGAAGGCCAGCACGGCCGCCGCATCACGCTTCAAGGCCAGCCTGAGCTGCACGGTGCCACCGTCGTCGTGCCCGCCGACCCCTCCTCGGCGGCTTTCCCGGTCGTTGCGGCGCTGATCGCCGAGGGCTCCGACGTCATCCTGTCGGATGTCATGACCAATCCGCTGCGCATCGGCCTGTTCACCACGCTCCGCGAAATGGGCGCCTCGATCGAGGAAAACGACATCCGTCGCGATGCCGGCGAGCCGATGGCGCAATTGCGCGTGCGCGCCTCGAAACTGCGCGGTGTCGAGGTGCCGCCGGAGCGCGCGCCGTCGATGATCGACGAATATCTGGTGCTGGCGGTCGCAGCCGCCTTCGCCGAAGGCACTACCATTATGCGCGGCCTGCAAGAGCTGCGCGTCAAGGAATCCGATCGGCTGGAAGCCACGGCTGCCATGCTCCGCGTCAACGGCGTGAAGGTCGAGGTCTCCGGCGACGATCTGATCGTCGAAGGCCGCGGTCATGTGCCCGGCGGCGGCGTTGTTGCCACCCATATGGATCATCGCATCGCGATGTCCGCGCTGGTGATGGGTTGCGCGTCCGATCAGCCGGTGAGCGTCGACGACACTGCCTTCATCGCCACCAGCTTTCCGGATTTCATTCCGATGATGCGTTCGCTAGGGGCCGAGTTTTCATGATCATCGCCATCGACGGGCCCGCGGCCTCCGGCAAGGGGACGCTCGGCAAGCGCCTCGCCCACCATTACGGTTATCGTCATCTCGATACCGGCGTAATCTATCGTGCGGTGGCTTACGAGCTGATGCAGTCCGGTCACGATCTCCGCGATGAAGCCGCGGCGGTCGCGGCGGCGCTGGAGCTCGACCCCGAAAAGTTCGGCAATCCCGCCCTGAAGACCCAGAAGGTCGGCGAGGGGGCCTCCATCGTCTCGGCGATCCCTGGGGTCCGCGAGGCCCTGGTCAATTTCCAGCGGCAATTCGCCGCTGATCCGCCCGGGGCCGTGCTCGATGGCCGGGACATTGGAACCGTGATCTGCCCCCATGCCGACGTGAAGATTTTCGTCGTCGCCGATCCCAAGGTCCGCGCCCATCGCCGGACCATGGAGGCGAGGGCGCGGGGGGAGGAGGCGGACGAGGCGGCCGTGCTCGCCGACATCGTCCAGCGCGACGAGCGCGACAAGAACCGGCTGATTGCGCCTTTAAAACCGGCCCCGGATGCTCACTTGCTTGATAACTCCCAACTGGATATAGAAGGCGGCGTCCGGGCCGCCATCGACATTATCGAGGCCGTCCGAGCGGGCCGGTCGCGGGGTTAAGCCGCAGCCGTCATTGGAGGAAGCGCCCGCTCCCGCTCTTTGAGGTCGATAACCTTCGGTCCCTGATGGGACCGGCGCGATCCAGGCCCCGGACAACGATTCCACGTATCGAACGCGCGGGCCTCAGCCGGCCCGCTTCCGCAGTTCCGGCGCCGAGCCGGAGCAGCGAGCGGTCGCTCGAAGGTCTTGCGGACCTTCCGACACTGCGTGTGCGATGCGCCCATGAACCCAACGGCCGGCAAGACATCCGCAACTGGAGAACAAATGGCTTCGACTTCTGCTGATACCTATAGCCCCTCGCGCGACGATTTCGCCGCGATGCTCGACGAGTCCTTCGCAGGTGGCAACCTGCAGGAAAGCTCCGTCGTCAAGGGCAAGGTGGTTGCAATTGAAAAGGACATGGCCGTCATCGACGTCGGCCTGAAGACCGAGGGCCGCGTGGCCCTGCGCGAATTTTCCGGCCCCGGCCGTGACAGCGACCTCAAGGTCGGCGACGAGGTGGAAGTGTTCCTCGATCGCATCGAGAACGCCCTCGGCGAAGCCGTGTTGTCGCGCGACAAGGCGCGCCGCGAAGAGAGCTGGGGCAAGCTCGAGAAGGCGTTCCAGAACAACGAGAAGGTCAACGGCGTCATCTTCAACCAGGTCAAGGGCGGCTTCACCGTCGACCTCGACGGTGCCGTGGCCTTCCTGCCGCGCTCGCAGGTCGACATCCGTCCGATCCGCGACGTCGCGCCGCTGATGAACAACTCGCAGCCGTTCCAGATCCTCAAGATGGACCGCCGCCGCGGCAACATCGTCGTGTCGCGCCGCACGGTGCTGGAAGAGACCCGCGCCGAGCAGCGCCAGGAGTTGGTGCAGAACCTCGAAGAGGGTCAGGTCATCGACGGCGTGGTCAAGAACATCACCGATTACGGTGCGTTCGTTGATCTCGGCGGTATCGACGGCCTCCTGCACGTCACCGACATCGCCTGGCGCCGCGTCAACCACCCGACCGAGGTGCTCTCGATCGGTCAGACCGTGAAGGTCAAGATCATCAAGATCAACCACGAGACGCATCGCATCTCGCTGGGCATGAAGCAGCTCTTGGACGATCCGTGGCAGGGCATCGAAGCCAAGTACCCGCTGGGCGCCCGCTTCACCGGCCGCGTCACCAACATCACCGACTACGGGGCGTTCGTCGAGCTCGAGCCGGGCATCGAAGGCCTGATCCACGTCTCCGAGATGTCGTGGACCAAGAAGAACATGCACCCCGGCAAGATCGTCTCGACCTCGCAGGAAGTCGATGTGCAGGTGCTGGAAGTCGATTCCGTCAAGCGCCGCATCTCGCTCGGCCTCAAGCAGACCATGCGCAACCCCTGGGAGGTCTTCGTCGAAGGTCACCCGACCGGTTCGGTGGTCGAGGGCGAGGTCAAGAACAAGACCGAGTTCGGTCTGTTCCTGGGCCTCGAAGGCGACGTCGACGGCATGGTCCACCTCTCCGATCTCGACTGGAAGCTTCCGGGCGAGCAGGTGATCGACAACTACAAGAAGGGCGACATGGTGAAGGCCGTGGTGCTCGATGTGGACGTCGAGAAGGAGCGCATCTCGCTCGGCATCAAGCAGCTCGAAGGCGACCCCTTCGCCGAGCCGGGCGATGTCAAGAAGGGCGCGGTCGTGACCTGCGAAGTGCTCGAAGTGAAGGAGAGCGGCATCGAGGTGAAGATCGCCGGTACCGACTTCTCGACCTTCATCAAGCGCTCCGAACTCGCCCGTGACCGCAACGACCAGCGTGCCGAACGCTTTGCCGTCGGCGAGAAGGTCGACGCCCGCGTGATCCAGTTCGACAAGAAGGCCCGCAAGGTCCAGGTGTCGATCAAGGCGCTCGAAGTCGCCGAAGAGAAGGAGGCCATCGCGCAGTACGGCTCCTCCGATTCGGGTGCGACGCTCGGCGACATCTTGGGCACCGCGCTCAAGAACCGCGACAACAAGTAAGCGAAACGCAGGTTTCGCTGACATCAAAGCCCCGGCGCGAGCCGGGGCCTTTTTGTTACGCTTGTAGCCCGGATGGAGCGCAAGCGTAATCCGGGGTCGTTGCCTCACGGACGGACTGTCCCGGATTTCGCTGCGCTCCATCCGGGCTACGCACCTACCGCGGTCACAGCCTTGTTTTCTTCAAATTGCGCCGCAATTGATGTATCCAGATAAGCCGATAGTCACGCTGTGACGGCACAACGCGTCTAGCCATTCATTTGGAGATATTCCGATGTCGCTCGATTCGGACATCATCGTCGATCGCCGAAGGATCCGCCGCAAGCTGACGTTCTGGCGCGTGATGGCCGCGTTGATCGCGATCGCGGCGATCGCGAGCTTCGCGCTGATCGCGACGCCAGGTGCGCGCGGCACGTTCGCATCTGCCGGGTCGATCGCGCGCGTCCACATCGAGGGCCTGATCCGCAGCGATTCCGATCGCACCCAGGCGCTGGAGCGGCTGGAGAATTCGCAGGCCGCGGCCGTCATCGTTCACATCAACTCGCCGGGCGGCACCACCGCCGGCTCCGAGCAGCTCTACGATTCGCTCACCCGGTTGAAGGCGAAGAAGCCGCTCGTCGTCGTGGTCGAGGGCCTTGCCGCCTCCGGCGGTTACATCACCGCGATTGCGAGCGACCACATCATCGGCCAGCAGAGCTCGCTGGTCGGCTCGATCGGCGTGCTGTTCCAGTATCCGAACGTCACCGAGCTTTTGAAGACCATCGGCGTCAAGGTCGAGGAGGTGAAGTCGTCGCCGCTGAAGGCCGCGCCTAACGGTTTCGAGCCCACCAGCCCCGAGGCCCGCGCCGCGCTCGATGCGCTGGTGAAGGACTCCTACGCCTGGTTCAGGGGATTAGTGAAGGAGCGGCGTGGCATGGATGACACGCAGCTCGAGAAAGTTGCCGATGGCCGCGTCTTCACCGGCCGCCAGGCGATCGATCTCAAGCTGATCGATCAGATCGGCGACGAGAAGACGGCCGTGACCTGGCTGGTCGAGCAGAAGGGCGTCAAGAAGGGGCTCAGCGTGCGCGATTACAAGCTCCAGCCGCGCTTCGGCGATCTGCCGTTCCTCAAGACGGCCGCCGCCGTAACGCTGGAAGCGCTGGGTTTAGGCTCGATTGCGCATCAAATCGGGCAGGCCGGCGTCGCACAGGCGGTCGATCGGTTCGGAATGGATGGAATGCTGGCCTTGTGGCAGCCGGCCGCGTCAAACTGACGGGAACTGGGCGAGTCCCAGATGTTTTTCCCGCGGGGCGAGTGCCGGGTCAGCCTGCTTTTTCGGCATTTGTCACGCATTTTCACGACGCTCAACCTTGATTTAGCGTCTTGACAGATCACGGTATTTTCACGGAAATGGTCATCCGCACGCTTCCGGATCCTATCTCTCGATGATCAAATCCGAACTTGTTCAGCGTATCGCCGAGCACAACCCGCATCTGTACCAGCGGGATGTCGAGAACATTGTGAATGCGATTCTCGAAGAGATCGTAGCGGCCCTCGCACGCGGTGACCGCGTCGAGCTGCGCGGCTTCGGTGCCTTCTCGGTCAAGCATCGCCCGGCACGCGCCGGGCGCAATCCGCGCACCGGCGCCCATGTGCCGGTCGACCAGAAGAGCGTTCCGTTCTTCAAGACCGGCAAGGAAATGCGCGAGCGGTTGAACCGCGACCATCCGGATCCCGGCGCGGCAGACTGAGGCCGGCGTCAGGATTTCCTGCGGTCGCGCACGATGCGGCCGCAAGCTTGATTCAAGGCGAGCGAAGCGAGATGCGAAAGTTCCTGACCGCGCTGATCGTGATTCCGCTGGGCCTGCTCCTGGTGGTCTTCGCCGTAACCAACCGGCATTTCGTCACCGTCTCCTTCGATCCCTTCCTGTCGTCCGACCCGTCGCTGTCGGTCACCTTGCCGCTGTTCCTGCTTTTGATCCTGGTCGCCGCCTTGGGCGTGCTGGCAGGTGGCTGCGCCGTCTGGCTCGGCCAGCGGCACTGGCGGCGCGCGGCGCGCCGGAATGATGCGGATGCACGGGCTGCCAGGGGCGAATTGGCCGATCTGCGGGCCCAAATGGCCGCAGCAAAGCCCGAGTCCCAGCGCCTCCCCGTCGCCTCGGGGGTCGGCCTTTACGGGCCCATCGGGCGAGACAAGCAGCGCGCGACGTTGTAGAAGCGGCCGCAACCGAAAGCCCTGTTTTCCGGCCGCAGGCCCGCGGCCTCCATTCGCTTTGAGACCATGTCCCTGCTCGTCAAGATCTGCGGCCTGTCTACGCCCGAGACGCTCGAGGTGGCGCTCGAGGCGGGTGCCGACATGGTGGGGTTCGTGTTCTTTCCGCCGTCGCCGCGGCACCTGTCGTTGGACGCGGGCCGCGAGCTCGGCCGCCAGGTGAAGCGGCGTGCGCTCAAGGTCGCGCTGACCGTCGATGCCGACGACGCCACGCTCGACAATATCATGGACGCGCTGTCACCGGACATTCTCCAGCTCCATGGCAAGGAGAGCGTGGCGCGGCTGCGCGACATCAAGCAGCGGTTCGGCCGCCCCGTGATGAAGGCGGTGCCGGTCGCCACATCTGCCGATCTCGCCGTGCTGCCCGGCTACGCCGCAGTCGCCGACCGCATCCTGTTCGATGCGCGGGCACCGAAAGATGCAACCCGCCCCGGCGGTCTCGGCGCGCCGTTCGACTGGCACCTGCTCGAAAATCTCGATCTGATCCTGCCCTACATGGTCTCGGGCGGGCTTCACGCCGACAACGTCGCCGAAGCCCTCCGCGTCACCGGCGCCAGCGGCGTCGACGTCTCCTCCGGCATCGAGAGCGCCCCCGGCGTCAAGGATCCCGAGATGATCAAGGCCTTCATTCGCGCCGCGCGCCCCAGCCAAGATACAAGCCAAGAGTTGAGTGTCCGATGAACGTCGCCAAACCCAATTCCTATCGCAGCGGCCCCGACGAGCGCGGCCATTTCGGCATTTTCGGCGGCCGCTTCGTCGCCGAAACCTTGATGCCGCTGATCCTCGATCTGGAGAAGGCCTATACCGAAGCCAAGGCCGATCCGGCGTTCCAGGCCGAGATGAACGGCTATCTCAAGAACTATGTCGGCCGGCCCTCGCCGCTCTATTTCGCCGAGCGCCTCACCGAGCATCTTGGCGGTGCGAAAATCTACCTGAAGCGCGAGGAGCTCAACCACACCGGCTCGCACAAGGTGAACAACGTGCTCGGCCAGATCATGCTGGCGCGGCGCATGGGCAAGAAGCGCATCATCGCCGAGACCGGCGCCGGCCAGCACGGTGTCGCCACCGCAACGCTGTGCGCGCGCTTCGGCCTGGAATGCGTGGTCTATATGGGCGCCGTCGACGTCGAGCGGCAGCAGCCCAACGTCATCCGCATGGAGATGCTGGGCGCCAAGGTATTCCCGGTGCAGTCGGGCACGCGCACGCTGAAGGACGCCATGAACGAGGCGCTGCGCGACTGGGTCACCAACGTGCACAACACGTTCTACTGCATCGGCACGGTGGCGGGCCCGCATCCCTATCCGACACTGGTGCGCGACTTCCAGTCGATCATCGGCAACGAGACCAAGACGCAGATGCAGGAGGTCGAGGGCCGGCTGCCGGATTCGCTGGTGGCCTGCATTGGCGGCGGCTCCAACGCGATGGGCCTGTTCCATCCGTTCCTTGACTACCCCTCGGTCGAGATCTTCGGCGTCGAGGCCGCGGGCCATGGCCTCACGCAGCTGCACGCCGCCTCGATCGCGGGCGGCCGTCCCGGCGTGCTCCACGGCAACCGCACCTATCTCTTGATGGATGCCGACGGCCAGATCCAGGACGCGCATTCCATCTCGGCCGGTCTCGACTATCCCGGCATCGGCCCCGAACATTCCTGGCTGCACGAGATCGGCCGCGTGAACTATCTCTCCGCGACTGACGACGAAGCACTCGCCGCGTTCCAGCTGCTGTCGCGGCTCGAAGGCATCATTCCCGCGCTCGAGCCCGCCCATGCCATCGCCAAGGTGATGGAGCTCGCGCCGAAGCGGCCTCGGGATCACCTGATGGTCGTCAACCTCTCCGGCCGCGGCGACAAGGACGTCCCGCAGGTCGGCGACATCCTCAGGGGCAAGAGCAAGTGACCACCCGCATCGATACCCGTTTTGCCGAGCTGAAAAAGCAGGGCCGCTCGGCCTTCGTGACCTTCCTGATGGCCGGCGACCCCGATCCGGCGACGTCGCTCGAGATCATCAAGGCGCTGCCGAAGGCGGGCGCCGACGTGATCGAGATCGGCATGCCTTTCACCGATCCGATGGCCGATGGTCCGTCGATCCAGGCCGCCGGGCTCCGCGCGCTCAAGGCCGGCATGACGCTGAAGAAGACGCTCGAGCTGGTGCGTGGCTTCCGCAAGGACGACAACGCGACGCCGATCGTGCTGATGGGCTATTACAACCCGATCTACATCTATGGCGTCGATAAATTCCTGGCCGATGCCAAGAGTGCCGGCGTCGATGGTCTCATCATCGTCGACCTGCCGCCGGAGGAGGACGACGAGCTCTGCCTGCCCGCGATGAAGGCCGGGCTCAACTTCATCCGTCTGGCGACGCCGACCACCGATGACAAGCGTCTGCCGGCCGTGCTCGCCAACACCTCGGGCTTCGTCTATTACGTCTCGATTACCGGCATCACCGGTGCGGCGGCCGCGGACTCCTCGGCGGTGAGCGAAGCAGTTGCCCGCATCAAGCGGCACACAAAACTGCCGGTCTGCGTCGGCTTTGGCATCCGCACGCCGGAGGCTGCGCGCGCTATTGCCTCGCATGCCAATGGTGCCGTGGTCGGCACCGCGCTGGTCGATGCGCTCAAGAACAGCCTCGATGCGGACGGGCGGGCGACTGGCAAAACCGTCAACGCCGTCGCCGAATTGACGGCGGCCCTGGCCCAGGGCGTCAAGGGCGCGCAACAGGCGGCGGAATAGGCCATAATTCCGCTCTTGGGGCGGGCGACACGGCGGCTTGCCGGGCAGCGGCCCGGCCGCCATATATCCCTTCAGGCGATCCGCGAGGCGGGTTCGCACATCGGAGCAAACCATGAACTGGCTTACCAATGTGGTTCGGCCGAAGATCCGCAACATGCTGCGGCGGGAGACGCCGGAGAACCTGTGGATCAAGTGCCCGGATTCCGGACAGCTCGTCTTCTACAAGGACGTCGAGGCCAACCAGTTCGTCATCCCCGGCTCGAACTACCACATGCGCATGGGCGCGGTGGCCCGGTTGAAGTCGATCTTCGACAACGAGACCTGGTTCGATGTGGCGCTGCCCGAGGTCACGCCCGATCCGCTCAAGTTTCGCGATGAGAAGAAGTACGTTGATCGCATCAAGGATGCGCGCGCGCGCACCAACCTCAACGACGCGATCAAGGTCGGCTACGGCAAGCTCGAAGGCTCCGCCGTCGTCGTTGCCGTGCAGGATTTCGATTTCATGGGCGGCTCGCTCGGCATGGCCGCAGGCGAGGCCATCGTGCGCGGGCTCGAGCTTGCGGTCGAGAAGAATGTGCCGTTCATCGTGTTCGCCGCATCCGGCGGCGCGCGGATGCAGGAAGGCATTTTGTCGCTGATGCAGATGCCGCGCACAACCGTTGCGGTGCAGATGCTGCGCGAGGCAAAATTGCCCTATATCGTCGTGCTGACCAATCCGACCACCGGCGGCGTCACCGCGTCCTATGCCATGCTCGGTGACGTGCAGATCGCCGAGCCCGGCGCCCTGATCGGCTTCGCCGGCGCACGCGTGATCGAGCAGACCATCCGCGAAAAACTCCCCGAGGGGTTCCAGCGCGCCGAGTATCTGAAGGAGCACGGCATGGTCGACATGGTCGTGCATCGCCACGAATTGCGTCCGACGCTGGCGCGACTCTGCCGCCTGCTGACCAAGGCGCCGGCGCTGGAAAGCGCATCGAAGCCGGTGCAGCCGGTTGCGAGCCCGGCGCAGATCGTATCGGCCGCCGAAACGGCGCCGGCCGCGCCCCACGCGTGAACGCGTCCCCTGACAGCGCAAAGCCGCCGCTCGGCGAATTGATCGGGCGGCTGTCGGCCCTGCATCAGAAACGCATCGATCTCGGGCTCGAGCGGATGCACCGCCTGCTCGCGCGGCTCGGCCACCCTGAAAGCAAGCTGCCGCCGGTGATCCACATCGCCGGCACCAATGGCAAGGGTTCGACGCTCGCTTATCTGCGCGCGACGCTGGAGGCCGCAGGCTTGCGCGTGCACGCCTACACCTCGCCCTATCTCGTCCGCATCAACGAATGCTTCCGGCTGGGTCGCGTCGGTGGCGGCGTGCTCGTCAGTGACGATGAATTGCGCGCCGCGCTGGAAGAGGTCGAGCGCGTCAATGCCGGCGAGGCTGCGACCGTCTTCGAGCTGAAGACCGCCGCGGCCTTGCATCTGTTCGCACAGCATCCGGCCGATGTGGTGCTGCTCGAAGTCGGCCTCGGCGGCCGGCTCGATTCGACCAACGTGATCGATGTGCCGGCGGCCTGCGTGATCACGCCTGTCAGCATGGACCACATGGACTTCCTTGGGTCGACCCTGGCATCGATCGCCAGCGAGAAGGCCGCGATCATCAAGCGCGGCGTGCCCGTGATATGCGCTGAGCAGGCGGGCGAGGTGATGGCCGTGATCGAAGCACAGGCGAGGCGCATGCGCGCACCGCTGTTTGCGGCGAACGAAAGCTGGCACGTCAATGTCGAGCGCGGACGTCTGGTCTATTCCGACGAGCGCGGCCTGATGGATCTTGCAGCGCCGCGCCTGTTCGGCCGTCATCAGTTCGACAACGCCGGCCTTGCAATCGCGACGCTGCGCGCCGTCCCGGCGTTCAAGGTCAACCAGGCGGCGTTCGAGGCTGGCATCGTCGGCGCGGAATGGCCGGCACGAATGCAGCGCATCACCTCGGGCGAGCTGCTCTCCTGGGGGCCGCAGGGCTCGGACATCTGGCTCGATGGCGGGCACAATGCCGAGGGCGGGCGTGTCGCGGCGGCTGCGCTCGGCGATCTCGAAGAGCGGGTGTCGCGGCCGCTGGTCGTCATCGCGGGCATGATGGCCAACAAGGATGCTCAGGGCTTTCTCGCCAATTTCGCCGGTCTCACCCGTCACATCATCGCAGTGCCGATCCCCGATACCGAGAACGCTATGCCGGTCGACCGCCTCGCGGACGCCGCGCGCAGCCTCGGCATGCGCGTCGAGCCCGCGCCCGGCATCGAAGCTGCGCTGCGCGCCTTGGCGAAGCTCGCCTACGAGGTGCCGCCGCGCATCCTGATCACCGGCTCGCTGTATCTGGCCGGCCACGTGCTGGCGATCAACGGCACGCCGCCTGCATGAGTTTGCGTAGCTCGGATGGAGCGCAGCGCAATCCGGGATCGTGCCACAAGCGATGAAGGCCCCGGATTTCGCTTCGCTCCATCCGGGCTACGGTGATGAACGATGCGTTTTGCCGCGATTGCCGACGTCCACGGAAACTGTCTCGCGCTCGAAGCCGTGCTCGCCGACATCCGCGCGCAAGGCATTGCCGACATCGTCAATCTCGGCGACATGCTGAGCGGACCGCTCGATGCGCGCAGGACGATCGAGATCCTGATGACGCTCGACGCCGTGCACGTGCTCGGCAATCACGACCGCTATCTGCTCGACCGCGCTCCGGAACAGATGGGCTCGTGGTATCGTCCCGCCCATGCGCAGCTCAATGCCGCGCAGCTCGACTGGCTGCGCGCGCAGCCGATGACGCGTGTGTTTCGCGACCAGGTCTTCCTGTGCCATGCGACGCCCAATAGCGATGAAGTCTATTGGCTCGACACCGTGCATCCCGACGGCACGGTTGCGCTGTCGCCGCTGGACCGCATCGAGCAATTCGCACAAGGCATCACGCAGTCGCTGATCCTCTGCGCCCACACCCATCTCGCCCGCGCTGTGCGCCTGCGCGACGGCCGGCTGATCGTCAATCCCGGCAGTGTCGGCAGCCCTGGTTACCGCGACAAGCATCCGTATCCGCACGTCGTCGAAGCCGGCACGCCGCACGCGCGTTATGCCACTCTCGAACTTGCTGATGGCGCTTGGCAGGCGACGTTCCGACACGTCGTGTATGATTATGAAGCGATGGCGGCGTTGGCGCGGCGAAACGGGCAGCCTGAACTGGCGAACGCGCTGGCGACGGGATGGATTGGGTAGGTGTGATCTTGTAGCCCGGATGGAGCGCAGCGTAATCCGGGGCCGTCGTCGCTTGTGGCACAATTCCCGGATTACGCTGCGCTCCATCCGGGCTACGGCTAGCTCACTTCAACAACTTCATCGGATCGGCCGCTTTCTGCTTCAGCTGCTCGAATGTGCATTGCCGCGGCGCCTTGTCGGGGCGCCAGCGCAGGATCGAGGTGCCGTGGCGAAAGCGCTCGCCGCTGAAATGGTCGTAGCAGACCTCGATCACCAGCTTCGGCTTGAGTGGACACCATTTCGCGGAGCGCTCGGTGGACCAGCGGCTCGGCCCGCCCGGCGCGTTGCCGGTGAAGCCGGGCTCGCCAATCAATGCTTCGAGCCGATCGGTCAGATCAGGCTTCTGCTCTGCCTTGATCGCCGAGGTGAAGCCGACGTGGTGCAGCAGACCCTTGTCGTCATAGAGCCCGAGCAGCAGCGAGCCGACCACGTTCCTGCCGGCGATCTTGTTGGTGGCGTAGCGGAAGCCGCCGACGACGCAATCGGCGCTGCGGAATTTCTTGATCTTCTGCATGCCGTCGCGCGTGCCGGCTTGGTAGGGCAGGTCGATGCGCTTGGCGATGACACCGTCCGAACCGCCGCCGGATTGCGCCAGCCATTTTTGGGCGGTGGCGTAGCTCGTTGTCGACGGTGAAAGACGGAAGACGCTGCCCTTGAGGTTGGCTTTCGCGAACGCTTCGAGCGCCGGCCGTCGTTCGATCAACGACTTTCCAGCGAGGTGCTTGTCTTTCGCCGCCGCGAGCAGATCGAATACGAGGTAGAGCGCCGGCGTGTCCTGCGAGAGCTTCTTCACGCGGCTTGCCGCGGGATGGATTCGTTGCAGCAATGCGTCGAACGAAAAACCCTTGCCGTGCGGCACGACGATCTCGCCGTCGAGCGTGAAACGATCCGCCCTCAGCTTCAACGCGGCGGCAACGATCTCGGGGAAATAGCGCGTGAGGTCCTCGCCGGATTTCGAGCGGAGATCGACGTCGCTGCCGTTGCGCGACAGCAAGCAGCGAAAGCCGTCCCATTTCGGCTCGTACTGCCACTCCTTGCCGCGCGGGATCGCATCGACCGACCGCGCCTCCATCGCAACGAGGGAGGTCGATTTTCGCACGCGCTTTGCGGGAGGGGCGGGCAAGGGCTGGGACTCGTCCTACGCTGAACACGCCCCACCAACGCAAAACGGCCGGCTTTCGCCGGCCGTTCTCGAAAATAATCCTGCGCGAGAAGGATCAGACCGCGGAGGTGATCCACTGCTGGAGCTTTGCCTTCGGTGCCGCGCCAACCTGGCGGGAGGCCATCTCGCCGCCCTTGAAGATCATCAGAGTCGGGATCGACATCACGCCATACTTGGACGCGGTCTTCGGGCTCTCGTCGACGTTGAGCTTCACGATCTTGACCTTGTCGCCCATCGCACCGGCGATCTCGTCGAGGGCGGGCGCGATCATGCGGCAGGGGCCGCACCATTCGGCCCAGAAATCGACGACCACGGGGCCGTTCGCCTTGAGCACTTCGGCTTCGAAATCGGCGTCGGAAACCTTGCTAACGGCCATTGGAGTACCTCACTCGGTTGAAAGAATCGGCGCGACCTGGAATCGCGCCCGGGATCATGGGGTCAACCTATGAACGGCTCCTTGCTGGGTCAAGGACGCTCACACCGAGATGAAGGGATGCCAGCGCCGCGTCCAGCGCGGGGGCCGAAATCTCCATATATTCAAGGGCCTCGGTCCAGAGCAGGACAGCCCTGACAGGCCTTTGGGGATAAAGCCTCGATAGCACCGCCCGGTACAGCGCGAGCTGCCGGACATAGGCGGCGGGTGCCTCGGCCGCGTTTCTGGGTGCCGCCTGGTTGGTCTTGAAATCGACGATCAGGACCTCCTCGGGTCGAACGACCAGCCGGTCGATCTGCCCCGACACCAGCGCCGGGGTGCGCCCCGGCCGCTCCAATTTGCCGACGATGGCGACCTCGGCCCGGCTGCCGGCGGCAAAGACCGGGGCGAAGCGCGGCTCAGCGATCAAGGCGAGCACCTTGTCGGCCAGCGCGGTGCGGTCGGCCTCCGGCCAGTCCGAGGCATTGCGTGCCATGAAGTCGCGTGCGGCCTCGCGCCGGCGCTGGGCGGCGATGTCGGGCAAGGATTGCAGCAGCCGGTGCACCAGCGTGCCGCGTTGCAACGCCAGCGCGCGCGACTGCACCGATTCGCCGCTGCGCACGCGGCGGCCCTCTTCGGCCGACTGGCCCGAGGGGCGCACTGGATCCTCGTCGATAACCTCGCGCGGGGCCGGCGCTCGCAGCCAGTCCGGCAAAACGATTGTCTGGTCCACGGACGTCGCCGGCGTGCCTAGCGCCGCGACATCCTCTGGCCGCGCGAATCGTGTCACCTTGCCGAGCGGCGTCTCGATGATCTGCTTGTCCAGGCCCGAGCCGGCGAGGCCGGTGTCGACCAGATCGTACCAGCTCAGCTTGCGGACGGTCCTCATATTGCCGGGCATGCAGCCGCCGACGATCAGGCGGTCGGCGGCGCGCGTCATCGCGACATAGAGCAGGCGGCGATATTCGTCCTCGGTCTCCTCGAGCATGGCCTTGCGCGCCTCGGCGACCGGCTTGGGATCGTCGGCCTTACGGCCGGCCCAGACCACCACCTCGCCGCCATTGCCGCGCGGCACGTGAATTAGCCGCAGCCGCTGCGAATCCGCGGGCGAGGATGTCGTGTCCACCATGAATACGACGGAAGCCTCCAGACCCTTGGCGCCGTGCACGGTCATCACCCGCACCTCGTCGCGCGAGATCTCCATGTCGCGCTTCACCTCAGTGTCGGCCGAACGCAGCCAGGCCATGAAGCCCTGCAGCGAGGCCGGCGCCTTGCGCTCATAGTTCAGTGCCAGCTCCAGGAACTCGTCGAGCGCGTCGTTGGCTTCGTGCCCGAGACGGCGCAGGATGCGTGCGCGGCCGCCATCGCCCCCTAGCAGCCAGGCGTAGAACGCGAACGGCGTCTCCTCGCGCGTGCGCATCTCGCAGGCTTCCAGGCGCCGCAATGCCGTGGCGAACTTCTCGCTTGTGTCCGCATGTTCGCCCAGCGCGCGGCGCAGCGATCCCTTGCGGTCCCAGGCAAGCTGGAACAGGTCGTCGTCATCGAGCCCGAACAGCGGGCTCTTCAGCGCCACGGCGAGCGCGAGATCGTCCTGCGGCAGCAGCAGCGCGTCCGCAAGGTTCATCAGGTCGATGATGGCGATGTGCTCGGTCAGCTTGAGCCGGTCGGCGCCGGCGACCGGGACGCCAGCGTGCTTCAGCGCCTGGATCACGGCGTCAAAGGCATTACCGCGCCGCCGCACCAGGATCAGCATGTCGCCATAGCGCAGCGGCCGCCGTTCGCCTTCGTGTCCCGTCAGCGTGCCGCTTTCGACCAGCCGCTTGATCTCGGCCTGGATGCGGCGCGCTAGCTTCACCTCGGGGCTGGTGACGGCGACGCCGTCGAACGGCGCGCGCCAGCCCTCAATGTCCTGTCGCTCGTCGGCCTCCGCGAGGTCCCACAGCTCGATCACGCTCGGGCCTGCATCGGCTAGCGCATTGTGCAGGGGATGGCCGATCTCGACCGAATGGATGCTCTTGTAGATCTGGGGATCGCGGAAAACGTGGTCGACCGAGTGCAGGATCGCGGCGCCCGAGCGGAACGAATAGGTGAAGGCGACCGGATCGAACTTCAGCCCGGCCGCGGTGAACTTGCGGTGCAGCTCGCGCCGGCGGGCGTCGAATTCATGGGGAGCTGCGCCCTGGAACGAGAAGATCGACTGCTTCTCGTCGCCGACCGCGAAGACGGTGCGGTTCAGCCCCTCACGCGCGCCTTCGCCTGCGGTGAATTCGGAGATGATGTGCGCGACGATGTCCCATTGCCGCGGGCTGGTGTCCTGGGCCTCGTCGATCAGGACGTGATCGACGCCGCGGTCGAGCTTGTAATGCACCCAGCCCGAGGAGACGCGGTCCAGCATCGCCAGCGTCCTGTCGATGAGGTCGTCATAGTCGAGCAGACCGCGCTCCTGCTTCTCGCGGCGGTAGTTTTGGGCGGCAGCGGTCGCGATGTGCAGCAGGGCCGCAGTGCGGTCGCGAACCGTCACAGCGCGACGCTTCTCGATCATCCCACCAAGCCGCTGCGCCTCGGCCTCGAACAGGCGGGCGACGGACGGGTTGTGATCGCAAAACTTCTTGGTCAGCACTGCCTTGCGCGGCAGCTTGTCGTCGGTGAGGAAGACGCAGAGATAGGCATCGACCTGTGCACTGCCGGAAAAGACTTTTGCTTCGCGGAGCCGGCCGGCCTGGTCGTTGTCGGACTTGCTGCCGTCCTCCAGCGCGAAGGCGATCTCGTCCCAGCGCGACCGCGGCAGGAACGGACCGTCGAGAATCTCCGTCTCGACGTCCTCGATGCGGTCGCCGGCGTCGACACCCAGCACCGCCGCCATCTGAGCAGCAGCTGCCTCGGCGTTGCCGGCCTCATCGGTCCAGGCCATGAAATGATCGCGACTCAGGCACGCCTCGCGCACGACCTCCTTGAAGTTGACGTCGGCGGCGCTCGCCATCGCCGTCAGCAGCGCGCGGCCTGTGACGCTCTCCGGATCACGTGCGGCGTCGAGCAGCACCTTCAGATTGGCGCGCTCCATCATGTCGGTCTGGTCGCGCTCGTCGATCACGGCAAAGCGCGCGGGCACGTTGGCCTCGAACGGGAATTGCTGGAGCAGGCGGGTGCAGAGCGCGTGGATGGTCTGCACCTTCAAGCCACCCGGCGTTTCCAGCGCACAAGCAAACAGCTTTCGCGCCTCGCGCCGCAGTTTTGGGCTGGGGTAGGGAATGCCGACGGCGCGAATGGCGGCGTCGAGCCCGGCATCGTCCAGCGTCACCCAATGACCGAGCGTGGTGAACACGCGCTCGGCCATGTTGGCGGCGGCGGCCTTGGTGAAGGTGATGCAGAGGATCTTTTCCGGCGGCACGCCCGACAACAAAAGGCGGATGACACGCTGCACCAGCACATGCGTCTTGCCCGAGCCGGCATTGGCCGACACGAAAGCGGAGGCGGTCGGATCGGATGCGCGCGCCTGCCGCGCGCGCACCTCGTCGGGGATGGGGCGCGGCGCCTTCACCATTCCTCGATCCCCAATCCACCGGCCGCAGACCATTCCTTGATCCGGGCAAGATCGTCATAGGTGCCGTAGCGGTTCGCCCACATCGGCAGGTTTAGCGAGGTGTACGGCTGATTCTCGTCCTCGAAGGCGCGGATCAGCGCCTCCAATTTGGCTCTTGCGTCGGCGGCGGCAGTGTCCGGCGGAATTGGCTCGTCACCTTTGTTTACCTTGAGCTGGAGGATGCGCTCTTCCCCGGCCGGATTGTTGCCGCTCAGGCGGACATAGACGAGCTGGCTGACCGACGCACCGGCGTCGATGTCGGGAAAGCCGCCTTCGCGCAGGATCGCGGCTTCCAGCGTCAGCTGCGGTGACAGGCCCATGCGGACCTGCTTGTCGCTTGGCGGCTGCCCGGTTTTGTAGTCGAGGATGGCATAGAAGCCGCCCTTGCGGCGCTCGATGCGGTCCGCGCGCGCAGAGAGGCGGAAGCTACGCGTGGTGTCGAGCGTGATCGAGATCTCGCCGTGGGTCTCCGCCGTGATGGCCTCGATCGCATCGCGCCGCGCCGTCTCCCATTCACCGAACCAGCGCGCGATGCGCTGGAAGCGCGGCCACCACAGTGCCCGTGCCTCGGGGCGCTCCATCAGCGGCGCAAAATGCTTCTCGCCGATCGCGCGCAGCACGCGCGCGGGATCGTCGGGCAGGCGTGCCGCATAGGTTTCCGTGAACTCTCCGAGCGCATCATGGATGGCCGAGCCGCGATCGGCGGCCGAGAGCGGCATGTCGACCGGGTCAAGCGCATCCAGCCGCAAAATGTGCTTTGCGTAGATCGTGTAGGGATCGCGCAGCCAGTCCTCGATCGCGGTGACGGACATCTTGAGCGGCCGCGTCGCGCGCGGCGGTCGTGGCTCGGGCTGCTTGATCGGCCTGACCTCGTCGGGCTGGTCCAGCGCGCCCGCGAACTGCACGTATTTCTCGCCGGCGCGAACTGCCGCCTTCCAGAGCTCGTCGCCCGCCACTGCCTCTAACCGATGCAGGAAGCGCGACGCCACCGCCGGCGCGCCGCCGGCCTTGGCGGAATGGGTGAGGATCACCTCGTCGCCGCCGAGCAATTGCGCAAAGTCGTGCGCGGAGAGGCCGATGCGGCGCTCCGGCAGATCGAGACCGAGCTCGTGCCGCATCGGCCGGCTGAGCCAGGGATCGATGCGAGGTGCCGGTGGCCAGACCCCCTCGATCAGGCCGCCAATGATGATGCGGTCGGCCTGCATCAGGCGCGATTCCAGGGGGCCGTAGATTTGCAGCCGGGCGCCCGGCCTGTCGCGCCGCCGCACGGCGCGATCGCCGAACGCGGTCTGGAAGACATCGGGATAGTCAGACAACGGCACCATCAGCCCGCTGGTCGTGCCGCCGCGCAGCAGGTCGTCGAAGGCGCCGGCGAGGGCGAGGCCTTCGCGCTCCTCGAAGGCGAGCGGAATGCCCTGCTCGTCGCGCGACAGCTCGATCATGATCTCGCGATGCCGGTGCGCGAGCTCGGCGAAGTCATACGGTTTTGACGAGGCCAGGCTCTCGATCGGCGCCAATGCTTTTTGCAAGGCATCGATCAGCGCCTGGATGCGGTCGAGATCCTCGGCCTTGAGCCGCGCGCGCGGCTCGGCCCTGTGGAGCGCGGAGACTTCGCTGCGCCGCAGCTTTGCCAGCTCGTCGCGAAAGCGGTTGAATTCGCGCAGGAGGCCGGCCGTGCCCGCGGGTGGACGCGTGCCGCGCAGGACCGCGAGTTCGAGGCCCTCGATCGCTGCCTTCCACGCACTGGGCGCGCGGCCGAGCCGGCACAGCGGATGCTTCAGGATCGCCAAAAGCGTCGGCGGCTCCAGGCCCTTGGTCGCCGCCTCTGCCGCCAGGCGGGCAAAGACGCCGGCGGATGTTTCCATCAACACATCGCCGCCGGAATCGTCGAAGGCGAGGTCCCATCGCGCCAGCGCAGCCATCACCCGCCGCGCCAGCGCGCGATCGGGCGTCACCAGCGCCGCCGATTTGTCGAGATGCCGGGCCTCGCGCATCGCGATCGCGATAGCGAGCGCTTCCATTTCAGGGTTGGGGGCTTCCACGACCGCCAGGTTCTTCATGCCGCCGGCGATCTTTGCGGCGACATCCGGCTGCTTCAGCCGGTCATGCCAAACTTCTGTCTTGGCCGAGGGCCGCATCGATTCGGACGCGAGCAGATCGCGGCCGCCTTCTGCCGGCGGCTGGAGAATCTCGACGTCGCTGCGCTTGATGCCAAAACGCTGCAACAGCGCGTGCATGGCATATTGCGGATGGTTCGAGGCCGGATGCTCCGCGAATTTGCCGTGCGCGTCGCGCACCCCGCCGATGGTGCGCCAGGCGTCATCGTCGAGATCGGTGTCGAGGCCCGGCAGCACCACGGCGCCATGCGGCAGCGATGCGACCGCATGGAGGAATTTTGCGGTGGCCGGCATCGAGCCGGTTGAGCCGGCCGCGATCACCGGCCCGCTCGGATGCGCGGTCAACCGCCTGGCTTCCGCCGCGATCAAGAGATCGCGCCGCGCCGCCGGCTCGATCCGCTTGACCTCGGCGAGATGGCTGGGCCAGGCAATGCGCGCGATGCGCAAAAATTCGAGCGAGTGCTGCCAGTAGCGGTCGAGGTTATCAGGCACGAGACCATCGAGCGCGCCCCAGTCGACGCCGCGCGTCACCATGTCGTCGATCAGGCGCGCAAGGTCGCCGGCCAGCGCCAGTGTCGAAGCTGGGCCGCCAACCACCAGCGGCGCCAGCACCGGGCCCTTGGCCCAAGCGGCGACGAGCTGCGCCAGCGTCAGCCGCCGTTCGAGCTCACTCAGCCGCGGCGGAATGTCCAGAGGTGTTGCACCCGAAAGCTGCTCGCCCTCGTCGGCGAAAGCGAGCTCGTCCTCGTCGATGTCACCGAGCGCGACGATGCGCGGCAGCACCACCGCGTCTGCCTTCATCTCGTCGAGGAAGATCTCGCGCACCACGCGCATCGCGCGCCGGGTCGGCAGATACAGCGTGGCATCGGCAAGCCGCGCCGGCTCCTTACGCGCCTCGAAGCCATCGACCAGCCGGCCGTCGAGCAGGGCCGCGACGACCGTGCGTAGGAACGGAACTGAGATGGGAACGCTGAAAACGCGCATGGGCTGCCTGATTCGGGAATCAGGCGCCAATATAGGGAGGCGAGCTCAAATGGTCATGGGTGTGGGCGAGGTCTTCCCCGCTGTTCGCGATGCTGGAACAGGTGTCGTAGGGTGGGCAAAGGCGCGCTTGCGCCGTGCCCACCATACCAACTTCGAGTCTTGGCTTGATTGGTGGGCACGCTTTGCTTTGCCCACCCTACGGCACCGTCTTCGAGGCGCCTTTACGCCACGCTCTCCAGAAACGCCTCTTCCGCCGCATGCACGGCATCAGGCGTGCCGACATGCATCCAGACGCCGTCGAGGCGGAGGCCGAACAGCCGCTCCTGCTCATTGGCGCGATCGAACATTTTTGTCAGTGAGAATTCGCCCTTGGGCGCATCGGCAAAGATCGCGGGCGACATGATCGCCGCGCCGGCATAGACGAACGGAACGACCTCCTTCTCCTTGCGCTTGCGCAGGGCGCCGTCGGGCAGCATGCCGTAATCGCCACGGCCGCTATAGCCGATGCTGGTCGCGGTCGGCGCCATCAGCAGCAGAATGTCCATGCGCGCGGGGTCGAAGTTTTCCGCAAGCCGCGTCAGGTTGGAGCGCACCCCGTCGATCCACAACGTGTCGGAATTGACGTGGAAGAACGGCGCATCGCCGAGCAGCGGCAGCGCCTTGACCACGCCGCCGCCGGTGCCGAGCACCTGATTGCGTTCGTCGGAGATGATCACGCGCGGAGATTGGCGCGATGCGGTGTGATCGATGATTTGATCGGGCAGGTAATGCACGTTGACCACCGCCTCGGTCACGCCGGCTTGGCCGAGCTTGTCGAGCACGTGGTCGAGCAGTGGCTGGCCAGCCACCGGCACCATCGGCTTCGGCATCTTGTCCGTCAGCGGACGCATGCGCAGGCCGAACCCTGCGGCAAGCACCATGGCTTTGGTCGGTTTGACGGACATTCTTCGCTTTCTCAAATCCCTTTATTTCGCTTTCGCGGCAATCCTAGCATGAGCCTCGGCCTGCCGCACCGCATCCCAACCGCCTTAATCGCCCGCCGTGACGGTTATACGACGAGTGTTGCCGTTACGCCCCGATGGCTGTGGAGCGCGCCTTTTTCTTCTTGTCGCCGAGCTTGAGGAAATTGACGCCGATCTGATCGCCATTGACCCAGGCCAGCTCGCAGCGCCGGTACGCAAGTCCGGTGGACGACAGCAGCAGAAAAAATTCCTTCAGGTGCAGGCCCTCAACCGAGCCGTCGATGGTCAGCTTGGCGCCGGTCTCGGAGACGTCCTCCATGGTGCAGTCGCGCCGCCAGGTGCCGTCGATGCCCATCATCTGGGCCGGAACCCCGCGCTCGAAAACGACCCGGTTATTTCCGCGTTGATCCGCTTTCGCCGCCATCTGCCCCTGCTCCAGCCCCGTGACGATCCGGCTGCCTCGCCGCCAGAATAGCGACATCTTGGCTAACGGCCGGTAAATCGGGCCCCGGACTAGGGCTGCGGCGGCGGGACGTTGGCGAGATACCACTCGCGCAGATCGGTGAGCGCGGGATGCGCGAGCGAGCGCTGGAGATAGGTCCAGATCCGCGGCTGGTGACGCAGATAATGCGGCTTGCCGTCGCGGCGGTTGAGCCGGGCGAAGGTGCCGAGCAGGCGGGTGTTTCGCTGCGCGGACATGATGACGTAGAGCTCGGCGAATCCGGCCGCATCGAAGCTCGCATCAGCCGCGCGGCGCGCCTTGATGTAGCGCGACAGCAGCGTCAGCTCGAGGCTTTCCGGCACGTCGATGCGGGCGTCCTGGAGCAGCGACACCACGTCGTAGGATTGCGGACCGAGCACGGCGTCCTGGAAGTCGATCACGCCGACGCGCGCGATGCCGGTGCGATTGCCGAGCCAGATCAGGTTCGGCGAGTGATAGTCGCGGATGACCCAGGTTCTTGGCGCCGCCAGCGGTTTCTTCAGCAGCTCGCGCCACATCGCGAAGAATTCCGCGCGCTTCTCGTCGCTCAGCGGCGCGTTGCGGTCGGGCAGATACCATTCCGGCATTAACCCGATCTCGATCAGCATCGCCTCGATGTCGAAGACAGGAATGGTGTAGGTCTGGTCCGCCAGCCGCAGCGTCCCCGGCAACGTCCTGCTGTGCAGCATGGCCAGCACGTCGGTCGCAGCTTCATAACGTTCGGCGATCGGGCGCGGCGGATCGCCTTCGATCACGCCTTCGCTGCCGAAGTCTTCGGTGATCAGGAAGCCATGATCGAGATCGGAGTGATGGATCGCGGGTGCGGAGATTCCCTGTGCGCGCAGGCCTTCGTCGATGGCGACGAACGGCTTGACGTTTTCGGCGAGATGCACCGCAGCGCTGTAGGATCTTCCGTTATAGAGGGCCGCGCCGTCGGGCCGCTGCGGAAAGTTCATGAGGATGACGATTTCGCCGTCGCGCAGCAGCCGCGCATAGGAGCGCGTCGAGGCGTCGCCATTCATGCGCCGTCGCGTCGCGTCGATATAGCCGGATGCATCGAGGAATTCGCGCAGCGCCTTCAGCCGCGCGACTTGCGCTGCACCCTTGCCGTAACCGGTGATGTCGGCCGCGCGTGCATTCGAGCCCAGCGCCGGCCGGTGCGTCAGCGCGATGTCGATGCGATCTTCCGGCATCGCCGACGGCGCACGCTCTGGCCATTCGATCAGAACCAGGGTTGCGTCCGGTAGCGGCGACAGTCCGATCTCCTCGAGCTCGCTCTCGTCCTCGACACGGTAGAGGTCGGCATGCATCACCGGAAACGGCGGCAGCTCGTAGCCCTGCACCAGCGTGAAGGTCGGGCTCGGCACTTCCAGCGCATCGTCTCCGGCGAGATAGCGGATCATGGCGCGGGCGGCCGCGGTCTTGCCGGCGCCGAGATCACCGGTGAGCGTGATGACATCGCCCGGGCCGACCAGCAGCGCGAGGTCGGCCATCAATTGCGCAGTGGCCGTCTCGTTGTGGAGCGCGACGGAGAATGTGGTTGGTTCGGTCATTCGGCGGCGTCGCGATGCGCCGCCTGGTCGGTCGGGAAATCGCAGATCACGACCGTGCCCCGGCCGACGATCGAATCCACCCGCACCTTGCCGCCATGCAGCTCGACGAAGGAGCGCACCAGCGACAGGCCGAGCCCGGCGCCGCGGTGACGCGAGCCCTGCGAGCGGCTTTCGAACCAGTTGAACACCTTGTCCTTCATGTCGGCAGGTATTCCAGGCCCGGAATCTGTCACGGTGAAGACCACGCTGCGTTCGGTGCGGCGTGCGCTGATGCCGACGGTGGAATCCTGTGGAGAAAACCCGACGGCGTTGGCGAGGAGGTTATAGAGCACCTGCACCACGCGCTTCTCGTCGCCGATGAAGCTGCCGATGTCGGGCGCGATCTCGACCTTGAGGCGGATGCGGTCGGTGGCGAGGCGGTCCTGGATGCCCTCGGCGGCGAGCTCGATGGTCTTGCTGACGTCGACCGGGCCGAGTTCCAGCTTCATCGCGCCGGCGTCGATGGTGGCGAGATCGAGGATGTTGTTGGTCAGCGCCAGCAGCGCGTTGGTCGATTTGGTGACGTAGTCGAGATATTCGGCCTGCTTCGGCGTCAGCGGCCCGGTTGAGGGATCGCTGAGGAAATGCGCGAAGCCGATGATGGTGGTGAGCGGCGAGCGCAGCTCGTAGGAGACGTGGTGGACGAAATCCACCTTCATCTGGTCGGCGGCCTCCAGCGCCTCGTTGCGCTCGCGCAGCGCGCGCTCGACATTCTCGGTGTCGGTAATGTCTTGGAACGTCAACATGGTCGCGCCGTCAGGCAGCGGGCGGATCATGCCATGAAGCACGCTGCCGTCCTTGCGTTCCAGCTTGAGCGGGATGTCGGCGCGGTTCTCGATCGAGGTGATGGCTTCGCGGATCTGGCGCCAGACGCCGGGGTCGTCGAACAGCTGATGGCACCAGCCTTCGACCGTCTGGATATGCGGCTCGCCGCGCATGGCATCGCTCGACAGCTTCCACATCCGCACGAAGGCCGGGTTGAACAGCTGCGCCTTGCCGTTGCTGCCGAACACCGCGACGCCTTCGGCGAGGCTGTCGAGCGTCTCGCGCTGCACGCGGATCAGGCCGTCGAAGCGGCGGGCTAGGTCGAGGCTCTCGGTGACGTCGTCGAACAGATAGGTGACGCCGCCTTCCGGGTTCGGCGTGGTGACGACCGAGAGGGCGCGGCCGTCGGGCAGGAACCAGGTGTCCTTGGCGGTCTCGACCGCGCGATAGGCCTCGTGCAGCTTGGCCTTCCAGGCGCGGAAGTCCGGCTGCTCCGGCAATTTGCGCGCGGCGCGGAGCTGGTCGAGCACGCTGGAATCATCAGGGTTGGCGTCGAGGAAGGTGCGGTCGAGGTCCCACAGGCGCCGGTAGGAATCGTTGTAGAAGGCAAGGCGCCGCTGACCGTCGAACACGGCCACGCCCGAGGAGAGCTGGTCGAGCGTGCGGCGATGCGCCTCCGCCATGCGCACGAGCGCCGAGCTCAGCGCATCCGCTTCGCTGGCGTCGATGGCGATGCCGACGCTGCCGCTGCCGACATTGACTGCGCGCACGTCATACATGCGCCGCTCGCCGCCGATCACGATCGGCAGCCGTGAGTTGAAGTTGGCGGCGTCCTTCAGTCCCCGGTCCATTGCGGTGCGGTCGGCGCTGTCGAGCAGCTCGAGCTTGCGCTCCTGGGCATCGGTGACGCTGTTCGCCTCGGTCGCGCGGACATAGGCGGGGTTGGCGTAGGTCAGTGCGCCGTTCTCGCCCTTGGCCCAGATCGGCCATGGAGAAGCGGCGGCGAAGCCGCGCAGCATCTCGGTCTCGTCGGAGAGCGCCTTGTAACGCAGATTGGTCTCGGCCAGATCGCGCCGCAGCCCGGAGAGTTCGCGAATCCTGACAATGGCCTGGCCGCCGATGGCGCGGCCGATGGCTTCCAGCGTATGGCCATGCGCGGTGGTCAGCGTCAGTTGGAACCCGTCGCCGTGCTGGCGCAGCGCATCGACGGCGTGATCCATCTGCAGCGCCGGTTCCGGCGGCAGCCAGGTTCCGAATGCGAGCACGCGCTGCGGCGAAGAATCGCGCGGCAGCACCATCGAGATGTCGCCGGAGATCTGCGCGCGATTGTCGCCGGCCGGCCAGGAGATCAGAACCTGCGGCTCGGCGAACAGCAGCGCGCCGAAGCGGTCGGCCTGGAGTTGCAGTTCCCCGATCCGGGCGCGCAGCCGCGCCTCGTTGTCCGCCGTGCGCACGCGCGTGCGCATCAACAGGATCGCGGCCACCACCGAGAAGCCGAGCAAGGCCAGCGCGGTGGCGAGCACCGCGAGTTCCTGCCGGTTGAAATCCAGCATGATGGAGAGAGTGTCGACGAGGTCGGCGGCCTCAGCGGGCGCAGCCGGCAGCAGCGCCGCGAAAGCGCTCCCCAACAAGCCGTTGCGCGCCAACGATGTGCACGACAACAGCGTCCGACGCATCGACACGATCACGCCTGACATAGTTGCCCCAAGATCGCACGGATTTGCGCGCGGCGACCCCCGTCGCGCGCGAATCAAAAGACAATACCCTCACTGCGACTCCGGCGGTAAGAGTCCAGATCGTGAACGCAATGGCGGCCCCCAAAAATGCCGGGCACGATGCTCCAACGCACGTAGTTCTTCGGGTGATTCGGCTGGAGCTCTCGCGCGTTAGCGGGGCAATGCGGAGTGCTTGCCTCGATGAAGGTGCGCTCCCTCCCTCGCTTGCGGGGGAGGGTTGGGGAGAGGGTGTCTCGACAATGGGACATTCCCCCAGAGGATAGAGCCCTCACCCGGCACTCCGTGCCGACCTCTCCCGCAAGCGGGAGAGGTGAAGAACTAGCGGCCGGTGGAACCAAAACCGCCGGCGCCTCGATCGGTTGTCGACAAGGTGGCCACGGGAACCAGCGCGGCCTGCACCACGGGCGCGATCACCATCTGCGCGATGCGCTCGCCGCGCTTGATCACGAAGGGGGCTTGGCCGTGGTTGATCAGGATCACCTTGATCTCGCCGCGGTAGTCCGCGTCGATCGTGCCCGGCGAGTTCAGCACGGTGACGCCGTGCTTGGCGGCAAGCCCCGAGCGCGGCCGCACCTGGGCCTCGTGGCCCGGCGGCAAGGCGATTGCGAGGCCCGTCGGCACCAGCGCGTAGTGGCCGGGCGCGAGCGTCAACGGCTCGCTGTCCGGAACCGCAGCCATCAGATCGAGGCCGGCGGCCTCGGCGGTCTGATAGGTAGGCAGCGGCAGGCCTTCGGCATGGGCGAGGCGTTGCAGTTCGACCGTGACTTTGGTGCTCAAGATGCCGGCTCCCGGGATTTGTCGGCCACGCTCCTCGCGACATGCGCGACCAGTTCGATGGCGACCTGTTCCTTGGTCATCACCGGCCAGGAATCAACTGCGATCTCGCCATTCTTCTCACCATTCTTGCGACTGATCAGGTGCACAGTGTTGCGGTCGCCGCCCATCACGCCGGTGGCCGGCGAGACGTCGTTGGCGACGATCCAGTCGCAGCCCTTGCGCGCGAGTTTTGATTTGGCGTTGTCGATGAGGTGTTCGGTCTCGGCGGCGAAGCCGATCACCAGCGGCGGGCGCTTGTCGGTCAGCTTGGAGATGGTGGCGAGGATGTCGGGGTTTTCGACCAGCTGAAGCGGTGGCATGCCGGCCGACGTCTTCTTCAGCTTCTGCTCGCCCTCGTTGGCGACGCGCCAGTCGGCGACGGCGGCGGCGAAGATCGCAATGTCGGCGGGGAGCGCGGCCTGTACCTGCTCCAGCATCTGCCGTGCCGATTCGACATGCTTCACCGTCACGCCCTGGGGATCGCTGAGATCGACCGGGCCGCTCACCAAAATCACCTCGGCGCCGGCGGCCTGGGCGGCGGCGGCAATGGCAAAGCCCTGCTTGCCGGAAGAGCGGTTGGCGATGTAGCGCACCGGATCGATCGGCTCGTGCGTGGGTCCTGCGGTGATCAGCACGCGCTTGCCGGCGAGTGGGCGCGGCACCGGCGGCCGCAGCAGCCGCTCGGCGGCATTGGCGATCTCGATCGCCTCCGACATGCGGCCGGTTCCGGCCTCCCCGGCCTCGGCCATCTCGCCGGAATTTGGGCCGATCAGCACCGCGCCGTCGCGCTGGAGCTGCGCGACGTTGCGGCGCGTCGCCGCGTTGTTCCACATTAGCGGGTTCATCGCAGGCGCCAGCAGCACCTTGCGATTGGTCGCGAGCAGGATGGCGCTGGCGAGATCGTCGGCATGGCCGTTCGCCATCTTGGCCAGGAGGTCGGCGGTCGCCGGCGCCACCACGATCAGGTCGCAGTCGCGCGCGAGGCGAATGTGGCCGGCGTCGAACTCGCTCTGGGGGTCGAACAGGTCGGTGTAGACGCGCTCATGCGACAGCGCGCTCACCGCCAGCGGCGTGACGAATTGCTGCGCTGCCTTGGTCAACACGCAGCGGACCTCGACGCGCCGTTCCTTGAGCCTTCGGATCAGGTCGAGCGATTTGTAGGCCGCAATGCCGCCGCCGATGATCAGGGTGACGCTGGCCTCGGGAGCGGCGCTGATACGTTGGGGTATCGGGGCTGAGGCTGCCGCAGGCGGCACCGCAAACGGCGTCAGGGGCTCCTCGCGGCCCTCGATGAGCTCCCGCAGGATGACCCGGACCTCTTCCTCGACCGACCTGCGGTTCTTGGCCGAGCGCAGCCGCAGATAGGTTTTGACGGCGTCGTCGAGCTTGCGGATGGTCAGGCTTGCCATGACGCCCTCCAGCACGGAATGATCGCGATGCTATCATCCGTGTGATTGCAGTGCAATCACAGATTCCGGATGGCGATCAGGATGCCGATGAAGGTCGCGGCGATGATCCAGAGCGCCACGGTGCGCCCGCGGTTCTTGCGGCTCTCGCTGCGGCCCATCGCGGCGATGCTCTCCGGCGACAGCCCTATGCCCTCCCGCGTCATGGTCTCGAGCTGCTCCAGCACCTTCACCGACCGCTCGGCGATCTCCGGCAGGCGCATCAGCACGCGCGCGATGTCTCCGGTCCCCGCCAGCGCGCCCTGGACCCGGCCGATCGGCCCGAGATTGCGCTCGATCCATTCTCGCACCACGGGGTCCGCGACCTTCCAGATGTCGAGCTTGGGATCGAAGCCGCGCGCCACGCCCTCGACCACGACCATAGTCTTTTGCAGCAGGATCAGCTCGGGCCGCGTCCTCATGTCGAACAGGCCGGTGACCTCGAGCAGCAGCGTCAACAGCCGCGCCATCGAGATCTCCTCGGCGGTGCGGTTGTGGATCGGCTCGCCGATGGCGCGGATCGCTTGCGCGAAATTCTCGACCGAATGATGCGCGGGCACATAGCCCGCCTCGAAATGCACCTCGGCGACGCGGCGGTAGTCGCGGGTGATGAAGCCGAGCAGGATCTCGGCGAGGAAGCGCCGCTCCTTCATCCCGAGCCGGCCCATGATGCCGAAATCGACCGCGACGAGACGGCCGGTATCATCCAGGAACAGGTTGCCCGGATGCATGTCGGCGTGGAAGAAGCCGTCGCGCAGCGCGTGCCGCAAGAAGCTCTGGATCACCTTGCGGCCGAGATCGGGCAGGTCGACCTGCGCCTCTGCAAGGCGCTTGTGATCGTTCAGCGCGATGCCGTCGATCCACTCCATCGTCAGCACGTTGTGCGTGGTGCGATCCCAGTCGACGATCGGCACGCGGAAATCAGGGTCGTCGCGCGTGTTCTCCGCCATCTCCGACAGCGCCGCGGCCTCCAGCCGCAGATCCATCTCCATCGCGACCGAGCGCGACATGGTGTTGATGACTTCGATGAGGCGCAGGCGCCGTGCCTCGGAAGAATAGGCTTCGGCCTTGTGCGCGACGAAGAAGAAGTCGGAGAGGTCGCGGCGGAAACGTGCGGCGACGTTGGGCCGGAGCACCTTGATCGCGACCGGCTTGCGGACGCCGTCGCGCAGGACTTCGCCGCGATGCACCTGCGCGATCGAGGCGGCGGCGACCGGTGGGCCGAAGCTCGCAAACACATCCGTTAGCGGCCGTTCCAGCGACGACGTGATCGCCGCCTCCGCTTCGGCTTGCGAAAATGGCGGCAGGCGGTCTTGGAGGCTTTCGAGGTCGCGCGCCATGATGACGCCGACGACGTCGGGGCGTGTTGCCAGGAACTGCCCGAGCTTGAGATAGGCCGGGCCCATTCGGGTGAGGGCGCGCGATATCCGCGGACCGTGCTTGACGCCGCGCCGCTCGACGAGCCGCGCCAGCTTCAGCGCGAGCTGTCCCGGCGGCGGCACCAGGCTCCGATCGACCGAGCCGAACACGCCTTCGCGCGCGAACACGAACGCGGCGCGGGTCAGGCGCGCAATGTGGCTAATGGCAGAGATCACAAACGCCAGCCTGAATGCAGTGCGACGATGCCGCCGCTGAGCGTCTGCCAGCTGACGCGGGAAAAGCCGGCGTCGCGAATCATGTCGGCGAAGACGCCTGGCTTTGGAAACTTGCGGATCGACTCGACCAGGTACTGGTAGGACTCGGCGTCGCCCGTGACCATGCGGCCAAGCGGCGGGATCACCTTGAACGAGAACAAGTCATAGAGGCGATCGAGGCCAGGCATCTCGACGGTCGAGAATTCCAGGCATAGGAAACGGCTGCCGGGCTTGAGCACACGATAGGCCTCGCGGAGCGCAAGGTCGATCTGCGGCACGTTGCGAATGCCGAAAGCAATCGTATAGGCATCGAAGCTGCGATCGGCGAAGGCGAGCGCTTCGGCATTGCCCTCGACGAAATCAACCCGGGTCTCGAAATGCCGCTTCATGGCGCGCTCGCGGCCCACGGCGAGCATGTCGGTGTTGATGTCGCAGACGGTGGCATGGAAGCCGGAGCCTGCCGCCTTGGCGGCGCGGAACGAGATGTCACCGGTGCCGCCGGCGACGTCGAGCAGCGCAAACGGCCGGTCGTTCCTCGGCGGGTCGAGCGCGTTGATCATGATGTCCTTCCAGACCCGGTGCAGGCCACCGGACATCAGGTCGTTCATCAAATCATAGCGCGAGGCCACGCTGTGAAACACATCGTTCACCAGCGTCTGCTTGTCCCCTAAGGGGACGTCCCTGAAGCCAAAATGCGTGGTTTCGCCCGGCCGATCCATTACTCTACTCCACGAGGCGGACCATAGCGCGCCCGCCGCAATGGCGCTATCACACCGCCCTCATAAGGTGAATGCCCGACCATGCCTGAATTGCCCGAAGTCGAGACCGTCCGCCGCGGCCTTCAGCCCGTCATGGAGGGCGCGAAAATCCTCAACGCCGAGGCCCGGCGGCCGGATTTGCGCTTTCCGTTCCAGCCGGACTTCGTGGCGCGGCTCAAGGGGCAGGTCGTCACCGGGCTCGGCCGCCGCGCAAAATATCTCATGGCCGATCTCGCCTCCGGCGACGTGCTCCTGATGCATCTGGGCATGTCGGGTTCGTTCCGCGTCATCAAGCCGGACAACGATGCCGCGCCCGGCGCGTTTCACTATCCCCGCGGCAAGGACTCAGCGCATGACCACGTGCTGTTTCGGATGTCCTCGGGCGCCGACATCGTCTTCAACGACCCGCGCCGCTTCGGATACATGAAAGTGATTGCACGCGCTGCGCTTGATGAAGAGCCGCTGCTGCGCGGGCTCGGTCCCGAGCCGCTCGGCAACGAGTTCGACGCCGCGATGCTGGCGCGGTCCTGTGCCGGCAAGACCACCAGCCTGAAGGCGGCGCTGCTCGACCAGCGCGTGGTGGCGGGGCTCGGCAACATCTATGTCTGCGAGGCGCTGCACCGCTCGCATCTGTCGCCGCGCCGGATCGCCGCGACGTTGTCGACCAAGGCCGGACAACGCAAGGGCGTTGCCGGCGGCGAGCCGACGGACCACGCCAAGCGATTGGTCGGCGCGATCCACACCGTGCTGAACGATGCCATCAAGGCCGGCGGCTCCAGCTTGCGCGATCACCGCCAGACCTCGGGCGAGCTCGGCTATTTCCAGCATTCGTTTAGGGTTTATGACCGCGAGGGTGAGAAATGCACGACGCCGCGCTGCGGCGGCACCATCAAGCGGTTTACGCAGAGTGGTCGGTCGACCTTCTGGTGTCCGAAATGTCAGAAGTGAGGATCAGGCGAGCGGCCGACAGAAGGTGAGTTTCTGCTAGCCGATATGCCTACCGCAACCGTCATTGCGAGGAGCTCTTGCGACGAAGCAATCCAGACTGTCACCGCGGAGGTACTCTGGATTGCTTCGCTTCGCTCGCAATGACGGGTAGGTCGAGCCTGTCCCCCAAAAAAGAAGCGAAGCAACCCGGCCGGGCTGGTGGCCGGGTTGCTTCATCGCTTGGGCTCTTCAACCGGATAGTGAAGAGCCCGCTGCCGTCCGAGCGATCGCCCCGCTCAGGACGCCAGTATCTTGGTCTCGTCCGCCGAAAGCTCGGCGCTGACATGCAGCATGCCGTCCGCAGCCGACATCATCTGGCTGGCCAGCAGATGGGTCGTGGTGGAGAGTTCGAGCCGGGTCTCGATCCACTGCCAGAGGCCGCGGATCTCGTCTGCCGATTTGCCGTTCGGCGCGAATTCGCTGACCGCGAGACCGTTCGCGAGTGAGTCCTGGTGATCGTTGCGCATCACGATCAGCGGACGCGCGAGCATCTCGGCAAGATCGAGCGCGGCTTCCTCGGCGAGGGTGTTGGCGGCATTGTCGATGCGCTGGCCGCGGATCGGCGTCTGGTTCAGCACGAAGGCAAAGTGCCGCTTCCAGGCGCGCGCGACGCTGAGCGTCGAAGCGGTCGCCTCGATGTCGGCGACGCTCGGGCGGGCCGGGATCAGGCAGAGATCGGAATGGCGGATCGCGGCGGTGGTGGCGGCGCTAAGGCCGGCCGCGGTGTCGACGATCGCGAGCTGGAGGCCGCTGTCGGCCAGCATTTTCAGGCGCGGCGCGATGTCGGCGGCGTGATAGATCGGCTCGACGACGAGATCATCCGTGGTGCGGCGGCGCTGCCAGTTGGACAGGGTGCCCTGCGGGTCGGTCTCGATCAGGCGGACGGTGAAGCCGGCCTGCTGAGCTGCGAGCGCGAGGCCGATGGCAAGCGTGCTCTTGCCGCTGCCACCCTTTTGGGTGGCCAGTACGATCGTGTGCATTGAAGATCAATCCTTTGGAATGCTTGGGTCAGGAATACGCCACGCGAACGTGCATCGATCTCGATGCTGAGCTCTTCTCGCTCAGGACGTGCCGGCCCGATCCAAAGGGGATCGCGGAGGTCCGAATCAACGGCAACGATGATGGCGGAATAGCGAATACCAGCGAATCCGTACCATTACCGGACCCGTAGTCGTACGTAAGATAGTGCTCACGGCGGTGCCCCGGACAAAGCGCAGCGGAAAGCGGTGCGCTGCTGAGCCGGAGCCCAGAAAAATCACCTCCACGGAATTTGAGGTAGCATGGGTCCGGGCTCAGCGGCGCAGCACTACGTGCCGCACCGCGTCCGGGACACGAGCGGATCATTCTCTCGGCTGGTTTACTTCCGCACGCAGATCACGCGTATGACGGCCGCTCTTGCGTCCGTCGACGTGCCATTCGCCGTGACGCCATTCGCTTTCAGGAATCCGCGCACCGTCTCCGCGGCGACCATCACCGCCTGCGACGCCGGCACCGACGTCGCAGGTCCCGCGACCATTGCCGGCTTCAGCAGCGCGACGCCCGCGAACTTGCCGTCGGCATCGATGGTCGGGCTGCCGGAGAAGCCGACCGCCGGCGGAGGCGACAGTGCGGAACTGCTTGATGCGACCGGCGCCAGCGCAGCCTTGAGGCTCGACACGCCGGCCGCGCCCCCCTGGCTCTGCGGATCGGCGATACCGATGACATCGACACTCGTCTTTGCCGCACCGCCGATGAGGCTGAGCGGCTTCAGGCCGCGTGCGCCGTAGATGTGCAGGAGCGCGAGATCGTGCTCCTTGTCCTCGGCGAGACGGTCGGCACTGCCATAGCCGGCGATCGTGATCGCGAGACAGCCATCGGTGACGAGGCGGTCGGTGACGATCGCACCATCGTCGCTGACGACGATGCCGGTGCCGTATTCGACGGTCTTGCGCGGCGGCGGCCCGGCTTGCGGTCCCGACGGAAACGCATTGAACGCGCTCGACATCGCGATCACGACCGGCTCGACCGTGTTCTCAGTCGCCTGGTCGTAGAGGATCGTCATGGTGCGGACCTCGTCGCCTTTGAAGGTGCCGCGGACATAAAACTTCTTAAGGCCCTGCAATCCCGACAGCACGAAGAAGTCGGGCTTCACCACGGTGTAATCGACCTTGCGCCCGGACGGCTCCTTCTCCAGGTCGGCGAGTTTTGCCGAGGTCGGGTTCGCCTCTTTGCGGCGGCTGAGCAGCACCTGAACCGTGCCGGTCGGCGAAGTCCATTTCGAGCCATTGGCGTCGCTCGCTTGCTGCGGCACCAGCTTGCCGGGGATGCCGAGCCGGGCGCCGCTGGTCGGCTCCGTCACGATCTTCCAGCCGACGCTCTCCTGTTTCTTTCGTGCCGTCTCGGCAAGCGCGGCGCGCTCCTGCGGATTGAGCACGCCGGTCGGCTTGCCGCCCTTGGCCTTCTGGTACTCCTTGATGGCGTTGACCATGCGCTCGCTGACGTCGCCGGTGATGGCGCCGTTATACTGGCCGACCCAGGCGAGGTCGGACTGGAGCGCCAGCCGCTCAGCTCTTGCCATGGCATCCGCTGTGGCCGACGGCGTCTGCATCGCCGGAGGCTGGATCGGCACGGTCTGCACCGTCTTCGGCTTGGTGCCGGGGACCTGTGGCGCCGTCATCTGGGCGTTCGCGCCTGTGGCAGCCGCAAACATCAGTGTTGCCGCAAGCATCGATCTCATGACAAATCCAGCCAGCCCATTGAACGCCATGTCATTGAAGCACATCTCCTTGGTCGCGACCAATGATGGGGTGGTTCAGGTGGCGATAGAGGCCACGAACCCAAGTCCTCATCCTGAGGAGCGGCCTTAAGGCCGCGTCTCGAAGGATGGCCACGGGCGAGATCGGGGCCTTTCATGGTTCGAGACGGCGCTTTGCGCCTCCTCACGATGAGGGGTGAGAGGAACGAAGAACGATGCTGAGCCCGGACGAACTTGAACGCTATGCCCGCCATATCGTGCTGCGCGATGTCGGCGGTCCCGGCCAGGCTGCGCTGAAGCGGGCCTCCGTGCTGGTGATCGGTGCCGGCGGACTCGGCGCGCCCGCTTTGATGTATCTGGCCGCCGCCGGCGTCGGCACGCTCGGCGTGGTCGATGACGACGTGGTGTCGCTGTCCAACCTGCAGCGCCAGGTGATCCATACGACGCCCGATATCGGCCGGCACAAGGTCGAAAGCGCCGCCGAGCGGATTGCGGCGCTCAATCCGCATGTCCGTTTCGTCGGCCACGCCACCTGGCTCAACGCCGACAATGCGCTCAGCCTGATCGGCGACTACGACCTCGTGCTCGACGGCTCCGACAATTTCTCGACGCGCTACCTCGTTTCCGACGCCTGCTTCTTCGCCAAGCGGCCGCTGATCACCGCGGCGATCGGCACCTTCGATGGCTCGCTCACCACCATCCGTGCCCACGAGACGAACGAGCAGGGCGAGTTCAACCCGACCTACCGCTGTTTGTTTCCCGAAGCGCCGCCGCCCGGCACCGTGCCGGCCTGTGCGGAAGCCGGCGTCATGGGCGCATTGGCGGGCGTGCTCGGCTCGATGATGGCGCTGGAGGCGATCCGCGAGATCGTCGGCTTCGGCGACGGCCTCGTCGGCCGCCTCCTGATGATCGATGCGCGTGCGATGCGCTTCGAGACGCTGCGCTATGCGCGCGATCCAGCCAATCCGCTCAATGGCGACGGGCCTGTGTTCGAGGATTTGAGCATCCATCGCAAATAGGAACATCAGGCCCAAATACGGACGGCAGCAAAACGATATGCAGACCGTAGAACTCGATGCCGGTAGTTGGACAACTGCTCAGGATTTTCGATCAGCTCTCAAGGCAGCAATAGGGGCGCCGGAGTGGCATGGTGATGTGGTGGCTGCCTTTTTGGATTCAATTTTCGGGGGCGGAATGAACGCCCTCAAGCCCCCCTACGTCATCAAGGTCGTGAATACGACGCACCTCGAACCGGAGCTTATGGAGCTGATCCGCGATCTTTCGTCAGCGATGGAGGAGACGCGAATGCGTCGGCTTGTCCGTACTGGTGAGGACGTCGCAGCTAGTCTTGAAATCGCGGGGCCAGGAAGCCAGGCCCGGCGCTGAGCCCTCACAGCATGCTCGGCAGCACGCGATCCGGCGGCTTGTGGGCATCGAGGAAGGTGCGGATGTTGATGATCACTTTCTCGCCCATCTCGACGCGGCCCTCGATCGTGGCCGAGCCCATATGCGGCAGCAGCGTCACCTTGCCGGCCTTGGCAAGCCGCACCAGCTTCGGGTTGACCGCGGGCTCGTGCTCGTAGACGTCGAGGCCGGCGCCGCCGATCTCGCCGCCTTCGATCAGCTTGATCAGCGTGTCCTCGTCGGTGACCTCGCCGCGCGCGGTGTTGACGATGTAGGCGTCTTTCCGGATCAGCTTCAGCCGCCGCGCCGAGAGCAAATGATAGGTCGCCGGCGTGTGCGGACAGTTCACCGAGATGATGTCCATCCGCGCCAGCATCTGGTCGAGGCTTTCCCAATAGGTCGCACCCAGCTCTTCGGCGATCTTCGGCGCGACGGGGCGGCGGTTGTGATAGTGGATCTGCAGGCCGAAGGCGCGGGCGCGGCGCGCCACGGCCTGGCCGATGCGGCCCATGCCGATGATGCCGAGCCGTTTGCCGCCGATTCGATGGCCGAGCATCCAGGTCGGCGACCAGCCCGGCCAGGGTTTTCCTTCGGTCAGGATCGAGGCGCCTTCGATCATTCGGCGCGGCACCGCGAGGATCAGCGCCATGGTCATGTCGGCGGTGTCTTCGGTCAGAACTTTTGGCGTGTTGGTGACGGTGATGCCGCGGGCGTGCGCGGCCTCGACGTCGATATTGTCGACGCCGTTGCCGAAATTGGCGATCAGGCGAAGCTTGCAGTCGGGCTGATTGACGACATCGGCACTGATCTGGTCGGTCACGGTCGGAACCAGCACGTCGGCGGTGCGCGCGGCTTCCGCGATCTGCTCGGCCGACATCGGCGTGTCGTCGAGATTGATCCGCGCGTCGAACAGCTCGCGCATCCGCGTCTCGATCGAATCCGGCAGCTTGCGCGTCACCACGACGAGGGGCTTTTTCTTCACCGACATGTCCTGCCTCATGAGGTGCCGCAGGCCGCCTCTGTCACCAAAGGCCGGCCGTTGAGGCCTCATTAACCCGGTTGTTCGACACTGCCCTTGCCGTGTCGTCCCCGGCGTTTCCTTCAAGCTCTCCCGATATTTCCGGCCGGAAAATCGGGGCAAACTGGTTGTTCAAGCGTCCGTCCTCTCTAGCAGAAGACCGGGCCAAGACAAGAACCACGGGTTAGGGCTTGAGGACCTGGCTTTGGGGAACACCCGCGTGGGGCGGGACAGGCGCGGCAGGATTTTGGATTTTGGGGTGAGGACCCGGCTCGGGCGGGTCTTCGACAGGAGACGGGTTTGATGGCGTTGGGGCGTTTTTGTTCGGTGATGGCGCTCGTTTGTACCTGGTTGAGCGCCTCGGTCAGCCCCTCGCATTCAGCGAAGGACAACAACACCCCCCAGACCGCCAGCGGGCTGCCGGTGCCGCGCTATGTCAGCCTCAAGTCGGATCACGTCAACGTTCGCGCCGGCCCGACCAAGGACCATGACGTGGCATGGGTCTATACCCGCGCCGGCCTGCCGGTCGAAATCACCGCTGAATTCGAGAACTGGCGCCGGGTGCGCGATTCCGAAGGCGCCGAGGGCTGGGTTTATCATTCGCTGCTGTCGGGTCGCCGCACCGCGGTCGTCACCATGAAGAACAAGGACGACCTCGCGCCGATCTACGACCGTCCCGATCCCGACAGCGCGGTTGCAGCCAAGCTCCAGGTCGGCGTCGTCACGCAGGTGAGGAAGTGCACCGCAAACTGGTGCCACGTCACCGGCAACGGTTTTGACGGCTGGATCCAGCAGGAGCGCCTCTGGGGCGTCTACTCGGACGAGCAGGTAAACTGACGTCTTGCCGTCGTCCCGGCCTAGCGCGCAATTGCGCGCTAGGCCGGGACGACGCGGGAGAGTGAGGCTCAGCGCTTCTTGCGCAGGCGCACGACCATGTCGATCCGCGAGATCTCGTACCCCTCGGGCACCTCAGGCATCTTGGACAGCGCCAGATGCGGATCCTCGATATCGACCAGCTCATGGCTGTTCTCGAGGTAGTAGTGGTGGTGGGTGGTGACGTTGGTGTCGAAATAGGTCTTGGTGCCGTCGACGCTGACCTGGCGCAGCAGGCCGGCATCGGTGAGCTGGTTCAGCGTGTTGTAGACGGTCGCCAGCGACACCGGAACCTTGGCCAGGGTCGCTTCCTCATAGAGCATTTCAGCCGTGAGGTGGCGCGCACCCTTGCCGAACAAGAGCCAGCCGAGCGCCATGCGCTGGCGCGTCGGGCGGAGCCCCGCGGACTGGAGCATTTCGTTGACGTCGTGCCACGGGCAGCCGGTCAGGGCCGGCTGGCGGCCGGACAAGAGGGCCGCGGAATGGACGTCGTCGTCGTGATGGGGCGCGGTATTCTCGCTCATTTCCAGATTTCGGGCACGCGTGAACAATATCTCCCTGCAATATAAGAACAGAAAGATGCAGATGCAAGTTTCTCGCAACTAGAGAGGTTCTAATCAGACTTGGAACCGGGCGAGGGGAGCGGTCATTTTACCTTCATGGACGCGCTTTGCGACCCGAAATGCCTGTGTTAGAGAGCGCGCGGTTCCGCTTAGCCGATTTTGGCGCAGCCAGGCATGGCGGCCCGTCCGCAGTCCATCGGGGCTTGCGGGAGGTGCGCCTGACGATGGCAATTGGCGTTGCTCTCCGACCGAGACGGGGCCCATTTTCGCCAAAAAACGTCGCTCAATCGGGATTAGAATAGAGGCTCGTGCATGCTGAACAGGCGCAACGGTTACGAATACGAAGATCTGCTGGCGTGTGCCCGCGGCGAGATGTTCGGCCCGGGCAATGCCCAGTTGCCGCTGCCGCCGATGCTCATGTTCGACCGCATCACGGAAATTAGCGACAATGGCGGGGAGTTCGGCAAGGGCCTGGTGCGCGCCGAGCTCGATGTGAAGCCCGACCTCTGGTTCTTCGGCTGCCACTTCAAGAACGATCCGGTGATGCCCGGCTGCCTCGGCCTCGATGCGCTGTGGCAGATGGTCGGCTTCTATCTCGGCTGGATCGGCGGCGAAGGTCGCGGCCGCGCGCTCGGCCTCAGCGAGTTGAAGTTCGGCGGCCAGGTGCTGCCCGAGGCCCGCAAGGTTGTGTACAACGTCGATATCAAACGCGTGATGCGTTCAAAGCTCGTGCTCGGTATCGCCGACGGGTGGCTTTCGGTCGATGACCAGATTATTTATCGCGCCAAGGACCTGAAGGTCGGCCTGTTCAAGCAGGGCACGAGCCTGGGCTGAGCGCATCACCAAGAAGGCAACGATTTAGGCGAGGCTGTCATGAGGCGGGTTGTGGTCACCGGGATGGGCATTGTCTCGTCGATCGGAAACAACACCCAGGAAGTGCTTGCGAGCCTGCACGAGGCGAAGTCGGGCATTTCGCGGGCTGAGAAATATGCCGAGCTCGGCTTCCGTTCGCAGGTGCAAGGCGAGCCGACGCTCGATCCTGCGACGGTGGTCGACCGTCGCGCCATGCGTTTCCTCGGTCAGGGCGCGGCGTGGAATCACGTCGCGATGGAGCAGGCGATCCAGGATTCCGGTCTGTCGCCCGACCAAGTCTCCAACATCCGCACCGGCATCATCATGGGCTCCGGCGGCCCCTCGGCGCGCACCATCGTCGAATCCGCCGACATCACCCGCAGCAAGGGACCGAAGCGCGTCGGACCGTTTGCCGTGCCGAAGGCGATGTCATCCACGGCCTCCGCGACGCTTGCGACCTGGTTCAAGATCAAGGGCGTGAACTATTCGATCTCCTCGGCCTGCGCGACGTCGAACCATTGCGTCGGCAACGCCTATGAGACGATCCAGATCGGCAAGCAGGACGTCATCTTCGCCGGCGGCTGCGAAGAGCTGGACTGGTCTCTGTCGGTCCTGTTCGACGCCATGGGCGCGATGTCCTCGAAATACAACGACACGCCCGCCACGGCCTCGCGTCCCTACGACGTCAATCGCGACGGCTTCGTCATCGCCGGCGGCGCCGGCGTGCTGGTGCTGGAAGAGCTCGAGCATGCCAAGGCGCGCGGCGCGCGCATCTATGGCGAGATCGTCGGTTATGGCGCGACCTCGGACGGTTACGACATGGTCGCACCGTCAGGCGAAGGCGCCGAGCGCTGCATGCGCATGGCGATGTCGACGGTGAAGACCAAGGTCGACTACATCAATCCGCACGCGACCTCGACGCCCGCCGGCGATCCGCCGGAGATCGATGCAATCCGCAGAGTTTTCGGCGTCGGCGAGAAGTGCCCGCCGATCTCGGCGACCAAGGCGCTGACCGGCCACTCGCTGGGTGCCACCGGCGTGCAGGAAGCGATCTATTCGCTGCTGATGATGAACAACGGCTTCATCTGCGAGAGCGCGCACATCCAGGAGCTCGATCCCGTGTTCGCGGACATGCCGATCGTGCGCAAGCGCATCGACAACGTCAAGATCGGCACCGTGCTGTCGAACTCCTTCGGCTTCGGCGGCACCAACGCCACGCTCGTGTTCAGCCGGCTGGATGCGTGACGGCGTTGTTGGCGCACCGTTGATTTTCTCGTCATGGCCGGGCTTGTCCCGGCCATCCACGTCTTGGCCTCAGGTTTCGAAGGGCGTGGATGCCCGGGACAAGCCCGGGCATGACGAAAGCGGAAGGTGATCGTGAGATGGAAGGTTTGATGAAAGGCAAGCGCGGTCTGATCATGGGCATCGCCAATGATCATTCGATCGCCTGGGGCATGGCGAAGACATTGCATGCCCATGGCGCCGAGCTCGCCTTCACCTTCCAGGGCGAGGCCCTGGGCAAGCGCGTCAAGCCGCTGGCGGAGCAGCTCGGCGTCGATCTGGTGCTGCCGTGCGACGTCGAGGACATCGCCAGCGTCGATGCGACTTTCGCTGCGCTTCGCGACAAGTGGGGCCAGCTCGATTTCGTGATCCACGCGATCGGCTTCGCCGACAAGAACGAGCTGAAGGGCCGCTATGCGGACACCAGCCGCGAGAATTTCTCGCGCACCATGGTGATCTCCTGCTTCTCCTTCACGGAGGTCGCAAAACGCGCCGCCGAGCTGATGACCGAGGGCGGCAGCATGATCACGCTGACCTTCGGCGCTTCGGAGCGCGCGATGCCGAATTACAACGTGATGGGCGTGGCCAAGGCGGCGCTGGAAGCCTCAGTCCGCTATCTCGCCGCGGATTTCGGGCCGCGCGGCATCCGCGTCAACGCGATCTCCGCAGGCCCCATCCGCACGCTCGCCGGCTCCGGCATCGGCGAGGCGCGGGCGATGTTCGCATTCCAACAGAAGCATGCGCCGCTGCGCCGCGGCGTCACGCTCGACGAGCTCGGCGGCTCGGCGCTGTATCTGTTGTCGGATCTCTCCGGCGGCGTGACCGGCGAGATCCACTACGTCGATTCCGGCTACAACATCATCTTGATGCCGAGGCCTGACGATTTGAAGACGGAGTAGCTGAGATTCTGTAGGGTGGGCAAAGGAGCGCAAGCGACGTGTCCACCATCTCTCGACAATTCGGGACAGATGGTAGGCACGCTTACGCTTGCCCACCCTACGAGAGCTCGTTTACCCCGCCGCGATCTTCTCGGCGCGCTGCAATGCCGGCCGCGCCATGCAGCGCGCGAGATAGGCGTCGAACGCCGGGCGCGACGGCACCATCTTGAACAGCCGCACCGCGAAATTCAGGTCGGAGCCGATGGTGATGTCGGCGGCAGAAAATTCCTCGCCGAGAATCCACGGCCCCTTCTCGAGCGAGGCTTCCAGCACGTCGAAGACCTGTGTCGCGCTGCCCCAGGCCGCGGTCGAGGTCGGGATCTCGATCTTGGTGTAGATCTGGATGATGGCGGGCTCGATGCAGCCCGGCGAGAAGAACAGCCATTGCAGATAGCGCGCGCGGCGCGGATCGGTCACAGCGGGCGCGAGCTTGGTCTCGGGATAGCGATCGCCAATGTAGGCGCAGATCGCAGCGGCCTCGCCGAGCGCGGCGTCGCCGTCGGTCAGCGCCGGCACCTTGCCCATCGGGTTGATCTTCAAATAGTCCGGCGTCTTCTGCGCGCCGGTCGAGATGTCGGTCAGCACGCGTTCATAGGCGAGGCCGCTCTCTTCCATCAGCCAGAGCGTCGTGAACGAGCGCGAGCGGGGCGACCAATAGAGCTTGATCATGGCGAGGAACCTTCCATCGGCGAGAGGCGAACGGCGCGCAATTCATGACGCGTTTGCTACGCATTCGCAACGCACTACGCCTAGGCGGATGCGGCGCCCGGTCGCCACATCTTGGTCAACGCGAAGTCGGCGGACCCCTTCAATCAGCGTGACGGAGTCTGCGCCGGTTGTTGCAACAAGGATGGCAATGTCTCGTCGAGGCTTTTCGTCAGCAGCGTGCGCACGCCCTCGCGGAGCACCGGATTGTTGACCACGTCCGCAGGCTTTTCGGGAAACATCGCGCGATCCAGCTGGGTTGAGGGGCCGCCGAGAAAATTGTGCGTCATGCGCTCGATATAGGTGTCATCCGTCATCAAGGCAGGCGCCTCCTTCGTCAACTCCAAGGTCTGATCGTCATAGACCGCCGCTTGGCGATAACAGTGCATATGAGACCATCGCGACAGCGGCGAGAACGTTCATCCTTATACCCCACCGCGTCTCACTGCGCGAAATAGGGCGGTAAGATCTTGTCTAGCCGCTCCGTCAGGAAATCGCGCACGTTGTCACGCAGGGTCGTGTTGCCGGCGGAGTCGGCCGCCGTGACCGGAAACAGGGAGTTGTCTACTTTGCGAAGACGTTCGTCCTGCACGAAACTGTCAGCCATATGCTTCATGACGCCTTCCAGCGTCACGCCAGGCCCCTTCTTGATTTCAAAGGTCTGGCCGTCGAACACGGTCACGCCGATATAAGCGTACAGAAACGAATAGCTGATGATACCTGCGCCACGATTGAGAATACCGAGTCCCCGGAGCGGCTGATTGGTCCCCGGCAGCATCCCCTCGCCGCGCGTGACGACGACATATCGTTCGCAGCCGGCATTGCCCGCGATCTGACGGATCAGGTTCGACAGCTCTTCGCGCTCGTTGCGAAACAGACTGGGCTTCGGATGATAATAGGCGTCGAACGCGCCTTTGGCGTAGGCAATTCGCCTGAGCGGCGTGGCGCCCGCCGCCGCACGCACACGTGCGAAGACAAGGTCGTCAAGGCCCCAGGAAACCGGCACTTCCGCATACTCGTTGCCGAACACCGTTAGGCCGATCTTCTCGACGACGAATGGGTCCTGCGTCGCCGCGATCACGCCGACGCCGCAAGGACCGGCAGTCGTCTGCTCGGTGGGTTTAGCCGGAGCCTTCGGCTTCGCCGTTGCCTTCTTGGCAGCCGGCTTTGCCTGGGGCGCGGTCTGGGCGGAGGGAGTTGCGGTCGCAGGAGGGGTTTGCGCGGCTGCCGGAGCCAGAAAGGACAGCAGGACGAGCACCGAAGCAGCAAATCGAAACATGAATTCCAAGCGGGATCAGAGGCAAGGGGGCGTCGGACACACCACACTAGGGTGGGAGTGTGACAACCGCAAGCTGCACCCGGCAAACGTCGTCTATCCCGTCGGTCGCTACCGCTTCCACCGATAATACTTCATCACGAACCCGTTCGACGGCTCGATCTCTTCCTTCTCGAATACGAAGCCCTCGCGCTCGTACCAGCGCCAGGCCTTCTCGTTCTCGCGCACGCAGCGCAGGTACATCTCATCCGGCAGTTGCGTGCGCGTGAAGGCGAGCAATTGCCGGCCGAGCGATTGGCTCTGATAGGCGGGCGCGACGAAAAGCATGTCGAGATAGCGCTTGGGCAGATGCAGCGCCAGCATCGCGGCGATCGTGCCGTTGTCGTCGGCGACGAACAGGCTCCAGCCGTTCTCGATCTCGCGCCGGATGCGCGCACGCAGGTTGGCCAGCAGGAAGTCGCTGGCCTCAGCGAGGCCGGTCGAGACCCAGCTCTCCATCCAGACGCGGCCGACCTCGTCATGTTCGTCGGCGCGCGCTGGGCGGATGATCGGATGCGACATCCGGCGCTCAAGCCCGCTGACTGCGCGCGGCCGGACGCGGGCGCGCCTTGCCGGCCGACAGGCACACCACCTCGGAGATCTGCAGCAGCTGTCGCGCCAGCGGATTGGTCTTGCGCCAGACCATGCCGATGGTGCGCGAGGGTTGGGGGTCACGGAAGCGCGCCAGCGAGACCGAGGCCGATCGCGTCTCCACCGGCACCGCCATCTCCGGGATCAAAGTGACGCCGATGCCGGCACTGACCATCTGGACCAGCGTCGAGAGGGAATTCGCATCCAGCATCTCGCGCGGCGGCGCCGATTGCATGTTGCAGAAGGACAGCGCCTGATCGCGGAAGCAGTGCCCCTCCTCGAGCAGCAACAGCCGCATCTCGCGCATCATCTCGCGCGACGGCACCGGAGTGCCCTCGTCCGCGCCCGGACGCACCAGCAGGAATTTCTCGTCGAACAGCGCGACCTCGGTGAGCGAAGGCTCGGACACCGGCAGCGCGACGATGGCGGTGTCGAGCCGGCCCTCGACCAGCTCCTGGATCAGTCGCGGCGTCATGGTCTCGCGCACGCGGATATCGAGCTCCGGATGCATGCGCGTCAGGTTCTTGGTGATCTTGGGCAAGAGATAGGGCGCGATGGTCGGGATCATGCCAATGCGCAGGCGGCCGGCGAAGCGGTCCCGTGATGCCCGGGCGAAATCGCCGAGCTCATCGACCGAGCGCAAAATGTCGCGGACGCGTTGCGCGAGCTCCTCGCCGAACCGGGTCAGCGCGACCTGCCGCGCGCTGCGCTCCAGCAGCAGGCCGCCAAGGGTCTCTTCCAACTCCTTGATCTGCATCGACAAGGCCGGCTGCGAGATCGAGCAGGCCTCGGCCGCGCGGCCGAAATGGCCGTGGCGCGCCAGTGCATCGAAATAGCGGAGCTGCCGCAGCGTCAGGTTTATCATCAGAAAATCCTATCGCAGCGATCATTAAAGTCAACTTCACCTGATGGGAGGCGACGCTTAGAGTAATTCTACCTGGTCAAAGGCGCCGTCGGACGCCACCAGAGGAGGTAATCATGGATGACATTTCGAAGTGCCCGTTTACGGGCGGAAAACCCACGCGCGTGAACCGCGACTGGTGGCCAACCCAGCTCAGCATCGAGATGCTGCACAAGAATTCCGACCTGTCCGATCCGATGGGCAAAGAATTCGACTATGCCAAGGAGTTCAAGTCGCTCGACCTGAACGCGGTCGTTAAGGACCTGACAGCCCTGATGACGGATTCGCAGGAATGGTGGCCGGCCGACTTCGGTCATTACGGCGGCCTGATGATCCGCATGGCCTGGCATAGCGCGGGCACTTACCGCATCACCGATGGCCGCGGTGGCGCCGGCGCCGGTCAGCAGCGCTTCGCGCCGCTCAACAGCTGGCCCGACAACGCCAACCTCGACAAGGCACGCCGTCTGCTCTGGCCGATCAAGCAGAAATACGGCCGCAAGATCTCCTGGGCCGATTTGATGGTGCTGGCCGGCAACGTCGCGCTGGAATCGATGGGCTTCAAGACGTTTGGTTTTGCGGGTGGCCGCGCCGACGTCTGGGAGCCGGAAGAGCTCTATTGGGGTCCCGAAGGCACCTGGCTGGGCGATGAGCGCTACAGCGGTGAGCGTCAGCTCGCCGAGCCGCTCGGCGCGGTGCAGATGGGCCTCATCTACGTCAATCCGGAAGGCCCGAACGGCAAGCCGGATCCGATCGCGGCGGCCAAGGACATCCGCGAGACCTTCTTCCGCATGGCGATGAACGACGAGGAAACCGTCGCACTGATCGCCGGCGGTCACACGTTCGGCAAGGCCCACGGCGCGGGCGATCCGTCGCTGGTCGGTCCGGAACCGGAAGCGGGCGCGCTGGAAGATCAGGGCCTCGGCTGGAAAAGCAAGCACGGCACCGGCGTTGGCGCCGATGCGATCACCGGCGGCCCGGAAGTCACCTGGTCGCAGACGCCGACCAAGTGGAGCAACTACTTCTTCGAGAACCTGTTCAAGTACGAATGGGAGCTGACGAAGGCGCCGTCGGGGGCGCAGCAGTGGAAGGCCAAGAACACCGAGGCCGTCATTCCCGATGCCTTCGACAAGTCCAAGAAGCATGTGCCGACCATGCTGACGACCGACCTCTCGCTCCGCTTCGATCCAGCCTATGAGAAGATCTCGCGGCGCTTCCTCGAGCATCCCGATCAGTTTGCGGACGCCTTCGCCCGCGCCTGGTTCAAGCTCACCCATCGCGATATGGGCCCGATCCAGCGCTATCTCGGACCGCTGGTGCCGAAGGAGACGCTGATCTGGCAGGATCCGATTCCGGCCGTGAATCACGAGCTGGTCGGCGAGCAGGACATTGCCTCGCTGAAGACCAAGATCCTGGCCTCGGGTCTGTCGGTGTCGGAGCTAGTCTCGACCGCGTGGGCGTCGGCTTCGACGTTCCGCGGCTCGGACAAGCGTGGCGGCGCCAACGGCGCTCGCATTCGCCTCGCGCCCCAGAAGGACTGGGAGGTGAATCAGCCGGCTCAGCTCGCCAAGGTCCTCGGCAAGCTCGAAGCGATCCAGAAGGACTTCAACGCGTCCTCAGGCGCGAAGAAGGTCTCGCTTGCGGACCTGATCGTGCTCGGCGGCACCGCCGCGGTCGAGAAGGCCGCCAAGGATGCCGGCGTCGACGTCAAGGTCGCCTTCGCGCCGGGCCGCATGGACGCTTCGCAGGAGCAGACGGATGCTGCCTCCTTCGCGCCGCTGGAGCCGCGGGCCGATGGTTTCCGCAACTACACCGGCAAGAAGCATCAGTTCATGATGCCTGAAGAGGCGCTCGTCGATCGCGCGCAGCTGTTGAAGCTCACCGGGCCCGAGCTAACCGTGCTGGTCGGTGGCCTGCGTGTGCTCGGCGCCAATGCGAACGGTTCGAAGCACGGCGTCTTCACCGCGAAGGTGGGCACGCTGAGCAACGACTTCTTCGTCAACCTGCTCGACATGAGCACGCAATGGGCGCCGGTTGCCGACGGCACCTACGAGGCCCGCGACCGCAAGACCAACGCGGTGAAGTGGACCGGCACGCGTTCCGACCTGATCTTCGGCTCGCACTCGCAGCTCCGCGCCTTCGCCGAGGTCTATGCCACCTCGGACTCCAAGGAGAAGTTCGTGAAGGACTTCGCCAAGGCCTGGACCAAGGTGATGAACCTCGACCGGTTCGATCTCGCGGCTTGAGGTCTTGCACCTCTCCCGCTTGCGGGAGAGGTCGCGCCGAAGGTAGCCGATGCCTTGCATCGGCGTTCTTCATCTAAGAACGGCGGCCATAGGCCGCCTACGCCTCTCCCGCAAGCGGGAGAGGGGGCGCACTTTGCACGGGACAAGCCACAAACAAAAAGGGCGGCCTTTCGGCCGCCCTTCGTGTTTTTGACCGTGTCGCGAGAACTTACTCGCCGGCCGCTTCGCGCGGAGCCTTCTCGCCTTCGGCGGCCTTCTCCTTGGCCTCGAGGTCTTCGCCGGTGGCTTGGTCGACCACCTTCATCGACAGGCGGGTCTTGCCGCGGTCGTCGAAGCCGAGCAGCTTGACCTTGACCTTGTCGCCTTCCTTGACGACGTCGGAGGTCTTCTGCACGCGGTTGGGCGCAAGCTGGCTGATGTGGACGAGGCCGTCCTTGGAGCCGAAGAAGTTCACGAAGGCGCCGAACTCCATCACCTTGACGACGGTGCCGTCATAGATCTGGCCGACTTCCGGCTCCGACGCGATCGACTTGATCCACTTGATCGCGGCCTTCATCGCCTCGCCGTCGCTGGAGGCGACCTTCACGGTGCCGTCGTCCTCGATGTTGACCTTGGCGCCGGTCTTCTCGACGATCTCGCGGATCACCTTGCCGCCGGTGCCGATCACTTCGCGGATCTTGTCGGTCGGGATCTTGAAGGTCTCGATGCGCGGCGCGTATTCGCCGAGCTCGGCGCGGGCCGCGGTCAGGGCCTTGGCCATCTCGCCGAGGATGTGGATGCGGCCTTCCTTGGCCTGGCCAAGGGCGACGCGCATGATCTCTTCGGTGATGCCCTCGATCTTGATGTCCATCTGGAGCGAGGTGATGCCCTGTTCGGTACCGGCGACCTTGAAGTCCATGTCGCCGAGATGGTCCTCGTCACCGAGGATGTCGGAGAGAACCGCAAAGCGCTTGTCCTCGAGGATCAGGCCCATCGCGATGCCCGCGGTCGGCCGCTTGAGCGGCACGCCGGCATCCATCAGCGCCAGCGAGGCGCCGCAGACCGAAGCCATCGAGGAGGAGCCGTTGGATTCGGTGATCTCCGACACCACGCGCGTGGTGTAGGGGAACTCGTGATGCGGCGGCAGCACCGGGTGGATCGCGCGCCAGGCGAGCTTGCCGTGGCCGATCTCGCGGCGCTTGGTGCCGCCGAGGCGGCCGGTCTCGCCGACCGAGTAGGGCGGGAAGTTGTAGTGCAGCAGGAATGTTTCCTTGTACGTCCCCGACAGCGCGTCGATGTACTGCTCGTCCTCACCGGTGCCGAGTGTGGTCACGACCATCGCCTGGGTCTCGCCGCGGGTAAACAGCGCCGAGCCGTGGGCGCGCGGCAGCACGCCGACTTCGGCGACGATGTTGCGCACCGTCTTGACGTCGCGGCCGTCGATGCGCTTGCCGGTGTCGAGGACGTTCCAGCGAACGATCTTGGCCTCGAGCTCCTTGAACACGCCGGCGATACGGAGCTTGTCGTATTTCGGCTCCTGGCCCTCCGGGAAGTAGTGGGCCATCACCTTTTCCTTGGCGACGCCGACCGCGGCATAACGCTCCTGCTTCACGGGGATCGCGTAGGCGGCGCGCAGCTCCTGCTCGATCAGGCCGAGCATTTCCTTTTCGATCGCCGAATTGTCGATCGCGGTGACTTCGCGCGGCTCCTTGGCGGCCTTCTCGGCGAGCTCGATGATCGCGTTGATGACCGGCTGGAAGTGGCGGTGACCGAACATCACGGCGCCGAGCATCACGTCTTCGTTGAGCTCCTTGGCTTCCGACTCGACCATCAGCACGGCGTCGGCGGTGCCGGCGACGACGAGGTCGAGCTGGGTGTCGACCATCTCGTCGAGCGTCGGGTTGAGGACGAATTCGTCATTGGCAAAGCCGACACGCGCCGCGCCGATCGGGCCCTTGAACGGCACGCCGGACAGCGTCAGCGCGGCGGAGGCCGCGACCATCGCCACGATATCGGGATCGTTTTCCATGTCGTGCGAGAGCACGGTGACGATCACCTGGGTCTCGTTGCGCCAACCGTCGACGAACAGCGGGCGGATCGGACGGTCGATCAGGCGGGAGACCAGCGTCTCCTTCTCGGTCGGACGTCCCTCGCGCTTGAAATAGCCGCCGGGAATGCGCCCCGCAGCGTAGGTCTTTTCCTGGTAGTCAACAGTCAGCGGCAGGAAGTCGACGCCTTCGCGCGGCGCCTTCGCCGCGACGACCGTGGCAAGCACCACGGTCTCACCATAGGTGGCGATGACGGCGCCGTCGGCCTGACGGGCGATCTTGCCGGTTTCGAGCTTGAGAGGGCGTCCGCCCCAGTCGATCTCGACTGAATGCTTATTGAACATAGAGGTCTTCTTTCATGGGTTCTCGAAAGAAGGGACACGCTTCGAAAAACAAAAACCATGCGCAAGATTGCGAGGCGCTGATCGGAGCGGGTGATCAGCGTCCTGCGATCCTGCCATGGTTTTTGGATGTCGGATGGCGTCCATCCTTTCGGGTCATACGGGCGCCTTGCCCGTTGTGCCCAGCCGCCGGATTGCTGCTGGACTGTCAGTCGGCACGAACGCGAACACCGAACCTTGGTCTTCGCTCATCATGCCCCGAATGTTCGCCGTCAACGGCTCGCATCCGACGCGCACGCAGCCTCGATCAAAAACCTTTAAGGAAGCGCTTTCGTTCGAAACCACGCGCGAAAACGCGCGCCAGTGGCGCGCGCAGGAACTCTTAACGACGAATGTTGTGCTTCTCGAGCAGCGCCTTGTACCGCGCCTCGTCCTTCTTCTTGAGGTAGTCGAGGAGCGAGCGGCGGGTCGAGACCAGCTTCAAGAGGCCGCGACGCGAATGGTTGTCCTTCACGTGGGTCTTGAAATGGTTGGTGAGGTTGTTGATGCGTTCCGACAGGATCGCGACCTGAACCTCGGGCGAGCCGGTGTCGCCGGCCTTGGTGGCATTGGTCTTGATGACTTCCGCTTTGCGTTCTGCGGCAATCGACATCGTCAATTTCTCTCGTTGCGACCGGGGCTGGCAGTCAGGCCGGTCAGGTTGAACACACGCTTGGGGATGATTTCGCCATTGCCAACTTCAGCAAGCGCCAAAAGACGGCCTGCCACCGTGACATAGACTGTGCCGCTACAAGTGGGCGCATCCCGTCCGCGCAACAAAACGGCCTGGCCCCGATGGAGCCTTGCCGCATCAGCCCGAGTGACGGCCAGTGCCGGGATGTCGTCCAGCGCGGTCTCAACGGGCAAAAGCGCGTCGGCGAGGCTGCCCTCGCCGGACGCGGCTCTATCGCACAAAGCCTCCAGCTGATCCAGCGGAATCATGTCGTTTTCGCCAAATGGGCCGACCAGGGTCCGCCGCAGCGCGCAGATATGGCCATAAGTGCCGAGAATCCGGCCCATATCGCGGGCCAGCGCCCGGACATAGGTGCCCTTGCCGCACTCGGCCTCGAACACGGCCCGGTCGTTATCCGGTTGATCCACAAGGGTTAAATGGTGAATCTCGACGGGGCGGGGCGCCAGCTCCACGACCTCGCCGTCGCGGGCGAGATCATAGGCGCGCTCGCCCTGGACCTTGATCGCGGAATAGCGCGGCGGAATCTGCTCGATTACCCCGGTGAAGCGGGGCAACAGGGCCAGGATGGCCTCCTGGGTCGGGCGCTGGTCGGAGGTCGCGGTGACCCGACCCTCGATATCGTCGGTGTCGCGTTCCTCGCCCCAGCATACGGTGAACTGGTAGCGCTTGCGGCCGTCCATCACGAAGGGAACGGTCTTGGTGGCCTCCCCGAGTGCGATCGGCAGGCCGCCCGAGGCGAGCGGATCGAGCGTGCCGGCATGTCCCGCGCGCTTGGCGTTGAACAGGCGCTTGAGCACGGCGACGGCCTGGGTCGAGGTCATGCCGATCGGCTTGTCGAGCACGACCCAGCCGTGGACGTCGCGCCGGTCGCGGCGCGGCTGGTTGCCCTTCTGCTGCTGCTTGGCGCGCGGATCGTTGTTGACGCGGCGCGGCTCCTGGTACGATTGAGAATTGCTGCCCAGATCGGCAAAATTATTTGTCTGCACGTCGCGTTGATCGCCCTGTTCGCCGCTGATCGTGTCGTGAGCCGGGTCCATCGTCATCGTTCTTCTTCCCGATCCGAATCCGGATCCTGTTCCAAGTCCTTCTGCACCGCAGGTGTTCGCAAAAGCTTCTCGATCCGTTCCGCCTCGTCGAATCGTTCGTCGACGCGGAAGCGAATGTCAGGTGCAAATTTCAGGTTAACGCGCCGCGCGACTTCGCCGCGCAGGAATTTCTTGTTGCGCTCGAGCGCAGCGATGACGATCTCGGTGTCGCGGCCACCGAGCGGCATCACGTAGATTGTCGCGAGCTTCAGGTCCGGCGACATCCGCACCTCCGGCACGGTGATGATGTGACCTTCGAGATCCGCATCATGCACGTTGCCTTGCGCCAGAATCTCGGCCATCGCATGGCGAACCTGCTCGCCGACGCGCAACTGACGTTGCGAGCCTCCGGCTGCGGAACTCTTCTTTTGATGATGGCGGGGCATTCTCGAAAATCACCTCGTCATGCCCGTGTTTGGGACACGGGCATTGTCATTTGTCCTGTTGAAACGAAGAGAGGTGGATGGCCGGAAAAATCCGGCCATCGCACTCTCGCAATTTCAGTTCAAAAAGATCCGAACGCTTCGGTAAGATTTGGACTTACAGGGAGCGCTGGATCGTCTCCACGCGATAACACTCGATGACGTCACCGGCACGCATGTCGTGATAGTTCTCGAAGGCCATGCCGCATTCCTGGCCGGACTGGACTTCCTTCACTTCGTCCTTGAAGCGCTTGAGCGTCGACAGCTTGCCTTCGTGCACGACGACGTTGTCGCGGATCAGGCGCACATTGGCGCCGCGTTCCACGGTGCCGTCGGTGACGCGGCAGCCGGCGACCTTGCCGACCTTGGAGATGTTGAAGATCTCCAGGATCTCGGCATTGCCCAGCATGGTTTCGCGCAAGGTCGGCGCGAGCAGGCCGCTCATCGCCTTCTTCACGTCGTCCACGAGGTCGTAGATGATGTTGTAGTAGCGGATCTCGATGCCGTTGCGCTTGGCGGCCGCGGCGGCCTCCTTGTTGGCTCGGACCGAGAAGCCGATGATCGCGGCGTTGAAGCCTTCCGCGAGCGTCACGTCTGATTCCGAGATGCCGCCGACGCCGGCATGCAGGATGCGGGCGGCGACTTCGTCGGTACCGAGCTTCTCCAGCGAGCCGAGGATCGCTTCCAGCGAGCCCTGCACGTCGGCCTTGACGATCAGCGGGAATTCCTTGCGGCCCGCCGTCTTCAATTGCGACATCATCTGCTCGAGCGAGCCACGCATGCCGGAGATCGAGGCCGCCGCGTTCTCGCGCTTCTGGTGCGCGCGATAGCTGGTGACCTGGCGGGCGCGGGCTTCGTTCTCGACCACGGCGAGACGATCGCCGGCCTCCGGCGGACCGTTGAAGCCGAGCACCTCGACCGGCACCGAGGGACCGGCCTCCTGCACCGTCTCGCCCTGATCGGAGATCAGCGCGCGGACGCGGCCCATCTCGGCCCCGGCGACGATGATGTCGCCGACACGGAGCGTGCCGCGCTGGACCAGCACGGTCGCGACCGGACCACGGCCGCGATCGAGCTTGGCCTCGATCACGGTGCCTTCGGCCGGACGCTCCGAATTGGTCTTCAGGTCGAGGATTTCGGCCTGCAGCGCGATCATCTCGAGCAGCTTGTCGAGATTGGTCTTGTTCTTGGCGGACACTTCGACGTCGACGACTTCGCCGCCGAAGGATTCGACCTGTACCTCGTGCTGGAGCAGCTCGGTGCGGACGCGCTCGGGCTTGGCGTCGGGCTTGTCGATCTTGTTAATGGCAACGATGATCGGCACGCCTGCCGCCTTGGCGTGATTGATGGCTTCGACCGTCTGCGGCATCACGCCGTCATCGGCCGCGACCACCAGCACGACGATGTCGGTGACCTTGGCGCCGCGGGCGCGCATCGCGGTGAACGCGGCGTGGCCGGGCGTGTCGATGAAGGTGATCTTCTTGCCGCTCTCGGGCGACAGCACCTGATAGGCGCCGATATGCTGGGTGATGCCGCCGGCTTCGCCGGAGACCACGTTGGCATGGCGTAGCGCGTCGAGCAGCGAAGTCTTGCCGTGGTCGACGTGGCCCATCACGGTCACGACTGGCGAACGCGTCTCGGTATCGGTGGAATCGTCGACCTGGTCGAACAGGCCTTCTTCGACGTCCGAGGCGGCGACGCGCTTGACGGTGTGGCCGAGCTCTTCGGCGATCAGCTGCGCGGTGTCGGCGTCGATCACGTCGGTGATCTTGTGCATCGCGCCCTGCTTCATCAGCATGCGGATGACGTCGACCGCGCGCTCGGACATGCGGTTGGCGAGTTCCTGGATGGTGATCGCTTCCGGGATCGTCACCTCGCGGACGAGCTTTTCCTTGGGCTCGTTCGAGGCATGGCCCTTGAGGCGCTGGGTGCGGCGGCGGAACGAGGCGATCGAGCGCTCGCGCACGTCATCGGCGTTGAGCGCGGTGACGACGGTGAGGCGACCGCGTTCCTTCTGCGGGCCGGGCTTGTGCGTGGTCTTGGGGGCCGCCGCGGGACGCATGGCGCCGCCGGGACCGCGACGGATCTGGCGCGGAGCCTCCTCCTCGTCGGGCTCGGCGGCAACTGCGGGGCCGCGGCCAGCCGGTCCACCCGGACGCTGCGCGGTCGTGGTTGCAGGCCGCGCCGTCGTTGTTCCCGGACGTGCCGTCGTGGGGGTGCCGGGCCGCGCCGCGGGGGCGCCGTGTCGCGGCGCAGGAGCGGTCGGAGCTGCCATTGCGGGACGTGCGGCAGAAGGCTGCTCGCCTTCGCCGAAACGCTTCTTGGCCTCGGTCTCGGCCTTCCGCTTGGCTTCGTCCTCGTGGCGATGACGCTCGTCCTCGGCCTTGCGGCGGGCCTCGGCGGCTTCGCGCTCGGCGCGTTCAGCGGCCTCGCGGACCGCGCGGCGCTGGGCCTCTTCCTCGGCCTGGCGGCGTTCCTCGACCTCGCGCAGCTTGGCATCGGCCAGCGCGCTGGCACGGGCGGAACGTTCGTCCTCGGTCAGGGTACGCAGCACCACGCCGGAACCGGCGTTGCGCGGCGAGGCGGGCGGTGGCGCCGGGCGCGACGGCGCGGGCGCGGCCGGTGCCGGCTTCGCCGTCACCTCGGGCGCGTGCGGCTCGGGGCCGTCGCCAATGCGGCGCTTGCCGCGCTTCTCGACCACGACCTGCTTGCTGCGGCCATGGCTGAAGCTCTGGCGCACGGTGCCCGTTTCGACGCGCGGCTTGAGCGATAGCGTCTTGCTCGGAACGCTCAGCTTCTTGTCGCCAGGGGTCTTGGTATCAACCATTCAGCAGTCCTAATCCTGATCTGTTGTCGTTGTGCGTTGCCGCACCGTCGTATCGGTTCGTCGTTGTCTCTCAGAAATCCTGGCCGTGCTTTTCGGCCGTCTTGTCATCGTCCGCCATCCGGTATCGGACCAGCATCTGGCTACGTGACAGGAATGACCTGCTCGCCGGGCCCGCGAGCAGCGCAGCATGTATCACATTTGACCGGGTCAGTGCCAAATCCAATTCTATCGATTTCAGCGCGGTGATGACGGGAATCGGCGGCGTGGCGCCGCGATTTCCGGCATTTTGACGCGCCAGCATGTCCAATTTGCGGATTCCGTCCGCGGCCCCGTCGCTGGCATGGATCAGGACCTCGACCGTGCCTTCCCGAAGGGCGTTCTCGACCTTGCCGAAGCCAGCCACGACCTGGCCCGCCTTGGCGGCGATCCCAAGGGCTTCCGTCACGCTCCGAACCAGAAGCGTCTCGATGTCGGCGGGAAGCGTCTGGGGGGTGCGCAGGTCGCGCTTGAAGGCCTTGCTAAATTGGTGACGCCGCACGGCTTCCGCAACCACCTGCCGTGAGGCGGTGATCCACATGCCACGTCCGGGCAGCTTGCGCTTGAGATCGGGAACTATGTCGCCTTGGGGCGATACGACGAAGCGGATCAGCTCGTCGATCGGCCGGACCTCGCGGCTGACCGCGCACATCCGCATGGTCGCGGACTTTTCGGTCCGCGGCCCATGGTCGAGTTCGCTGTCAGTGCTGGCGAGCATCCGGTCGACATCCTCCTTCGCCTTCTAAGTCGCGTGTTCTTTACGCAAAACCGGTCTCCACTTTTGCTGAACACGCCTTAAGCCGGCTGATCTTCGGTCGCCTCGGCTTCTTCGGGCTTGGCAAGATCGGCCTCGGTGATCCAGCCGGCCTTGACGCGGGCCTGCATGATCATGGCTTCGGCATCGTCACGGGAGATGTCGATGCCGTCGAGCGCACCAGCATGCTTGGTCGGCTCGCCGCCTTCCTTGCGCTCGGTCCAGCCGACCAGATCGTCGGTGGCGCAGCCGGCGAGGTCGTCGACGGTCTTGATGTCATTCTCGCCGAACTTCACCAGCATTTTCGAGGTCACGCCGGGCACGTCCTTGAGCGCGTCCTCGACGCCGAGTTCCTTGCGCTTGGCCTCGAGCTCGGCTTCCAGCTGCTCGAGATATTCGCGGGCGCGGTTCTGGAGCTCCTGCGCGGTCTCCTCGTCAAAACCCTCGATGCTGGCGAGTTCCTTGACGTCCACCATCGCGAGTTCCTCGACCGAGGTGAAGCCTTCGGACGCCAGCAACTGGCCGACAACTTCGTCGACGTTGAGCGATTCCATGAAGACGCGGGTGGAGTTCTCGAAGTCCGCCTGGCGGCGCTCCGATTCCTCCTGCTCGGTCAGGATGTCGATGTCCCAGCCGGTGAGCTGCGAGGCCAGACGCACGTTCTGGCCGCGGCGGCCGATCGCGAGCGAAAGCTGGTTGTTGGTATCGGGGACGACGACCTCGATGCGCTCGCGATCTTCGTCGATGACGACCTTGGAGACTTCCGCCGGCGCCAGCGCGTTGACCACGAAGGTCGCGATGTCGGGCGACCAGGGAATGATGTCGATCTTCTCGCCCTGCAATTCGTTCACCACCGCCTGCACGCGCGAGCCGCGCATGCCGACGCAGGCGCCGACCGGATCGACCGAGGAATCGCGGGAAATCACGCCGATTTTCGCGCGCGAGCCAGGATCGCGGGCGACCGCCTTGATCTCGACGATGCCGTCATAGATCTCCGGCACTTCCTGCGCGAACAGCTTTGCCATGAACTGCGGATGGGTGCGGGAGAGGAAGATCTGCGGGCCTCTCGTCTCGCGGCGGACGTCGAAGATGTAGGCGCGGACACGGTCGCCGTTGCGGAACACTTCGCGCGGCAGCATCTCGTCGCGGCGGATGATGGCTTCACCACGGCCGAGATCGACGATCACGCTGCCATATTCGACGCGCTTGACGACGCCGTTGACGATGTCGCCGATGCGGTCCTTGAATTCCTGATATTGCCGGTCGCGCTCGGCCTCGCGCACCTTCTGCACGATCACCTGCTTGGCCGACTGCGCGGCGATGCGGCCATATTCCAGCGGCGGCAGCGTGTCGGCGATGGTGTCGCCGACCTGGGCACCGGGATTGGCGCGCTGCGCATCCACCAGCGAGATCTGGTTGGAATGGTTTTCCACCTTATCGACCACCAGCATGTGGCGCGACAGCCGCAGCTCGCCCTTCTTCGGGTCGATCTCGGCGTGAACGTCAGTCTCGCTGCCATAACGGGCCCGTGCCGCTTTGGCGATGGCGTCCTCCATCGCGGCGATGACGATGCCGCGGTCGATCGATTTCTCGCGCGCAACGGCGTCCGCGATCTGGAGCAATTCAAGTCGATTGGCGCTGACTGCCATGGCTAGTCTCCTTCGTCAGGCTCGATCTCGCCGCGCCGCGCGCGTTCGGCGGCAAGGCGGTGTTTCTTCGTATTGGTCGGGGCCGGCTTCTTCTTCGGCTTGGTGTTCTTGGTGGTCTTCTCGCTGATCTTGGCGTGCGGCGCCGGCGGCGGCTCGAGGCCGAGATTGCGGCGCATCTCGCGCGCCTCGGCCTTGCCACGACGCATCGATTCCGCGATCAGCTCGTCGGTCAGCACCAGCCGTGCCTCGCCGATATCCTCCATGGTCAGGAGAACGTCGGGATCATCACCCGCCTTGACGTCGTCGCGATGCAGATGCACGCGATCGCCTTCGACAGCACCGAGCGTGCCGCGGAACCGCTTCCGGCCCTCATGGGCCACCGCCATCTCGATCTTCACCAGATGTCCAGCGTACCGCTGGAAATCGGAGCGTCGCACCAGGGGGCGGTCGATCCCCGGCGAGGAGATTTCCAGCCGGTAGGCGCGATCGATGGGGTCGGCGACGTCGAGCACAGGCGACAGCGCCCGCGAGATCGCCTCGCAATCCTCGATCTGCATCGAGCCATCCGGCCGCTCGGCCATGATCTGCACGGTGCAGCCGGCCTCTCCGGAAATACGGATCCGCACCAGGCGATAGCCCATGCCCTGGAGCACGGGCGCTGCAACCGCGGACACCCGGGCCGCGACGCCGGGCTCGACCACGAGCCGCGGCTCGGCCAGCAATTCGGCATCCGTGGAACCAGAGTTCGGTTCGATCATGACAGGGGTCAGGCGCTCGATGGTTAAGGCTCGGTTAATTCCAAAGCCCGCTTCGGAACTCTCCCGACAACGCGTCGGGCCGCATCTTCCGCCAAGCCGCGTTCAGGTAATAAAAAAGAGCGGGTCCTTTCGGGCCCACTCTCACTACGCGGATCGTATGAGAAGATGAATTGGCGCTGATATAGCCTTTTCCACCCTCCCGGACAAGGCCCATTGCAGGAAGGACGAGGCTTTTTGCGCCCTTCGGACGGTCCGCCGCGCAACGCTTCCTTCATCAAGCAGGCCTAGATTCTCCGATTGTGGGGCGGCTTGAGCTACGGCGCGCCCACGGCGTGCCAGATCCCGAGTTGCGTTTCATGACCGTTGCCACGTCGCTGATCCCTGGACTGGACGATATCGTCAAACGCGGCGATCCGCGGCGTCGCGGCGAGATCGCGCGGGCCATCTCTGCATTGTTTTTCCGGGATGCCGAAAAACTCGGCCCCGAACTGATCGATCTGTTCGACAATCTCCTGATTGATCTCGTCCCGCATGCCGAGCTCGCCTCGCGCATCGATCTCGCCGAGCGCTTCTCGCGCCTCGGCAACGCGCCGCCGCATCTGGTGAACCAGCTCGCGCGCGAAAACGAGATTATGGTGGCGGGCCCTGTGCTGCGCCGCTCGCCCGTCCTCGACGAGGCCGCCCTGGTCGAGATCGCGCGGTTGAAGAGTCAGAGTCATTTGCTGGCGATGACGGATCGCCCCACCTTGCCGGCTGTCGTTACCGACGTGCTGGTCGAGCGCGGTGATCGCGACGTGGTGCGTCGCGCCGCTGGCAATGCCGGTGCGGTGTTCTCGCCCGGCAGCTATTCCGAGCTGATCAAGCGCGCCGCGCAGGACGGCGTGCTGACGCTCAAGATCGGTCAGCGCAACGATCTCTCGGGCGAGCACCTGAAGGAGCTTCTCGACGGTACGCTCGACGTCATCCGCCGTCGCCTCTCCAGCGTGGTCAATCCCGCGCGCCAGATCGAGATCAAGCGCGCGATGGCGGCCATCGAGGAGGCGGCGCTGCCGCCGGGGCCGCGCCGCGACTTCTCGGCGGCACAGCGCACGGTGCTGGCCCTGCATCGTGATGGCCATCTCGGCGAGAGCGCGCTGCTCGGTTTCGCCAAGGCGCACAAATACGAGGAATCGATCGCCTCGCTCTCGGCGATGTCCGGTGTCCGCCTTTCGATGCTCGACCGCCTGATCGCCGGTGATCGCTACGATCCGATTTTGATCCTGGGGCGCGTGCTCAATCTCGGCTGGCCCACGGTGCGCGCGCTCATCCTGCTCTGGTACGGGCCGCACCGCACCCCGGCCGATGCCGACGTCGAGACCGCGCGCATGAATTTCACGCGCCTGATGCCGACGACCGCCGAACGCGTCGTGAATTTCTGGCGCAACCGGCAGACGATCTGAAATCAAGGCATCCAGCTTTGCCGTCATGGCCAGGCTTGTCCCGGCCATCCACGTTCTTCGCGACCGAAGAAAGGAAGTCCGTGGATGCCCGGGACACGCCCGGGCATGACGACTGCGGACGAGCCGCGCGAAGTATCTACACTCGCTGAAACCGCAGATAAGCCGCCTTGCGCCCTTCGCGCGCGGCTTTCCGGCCGTAGCGCGTCATGGTGTAGCCCGCCCAGGGCTGCCGGAAATCGTCGGCGCGTTCGGCAAGCCATTCGAAGTCCGGAGAGCGCGCAAGATGCGACAGCGTCCAGGCGCAGTAATCGTCGATGTCGCAGACGAAGCGGAATTCGCCGCCAGGCTTCAGCACGCGCGCCATTGCGGCAATGGTCCTGTCCTGCACGAAGCGCCGCTTCCAGTGCCGCCGTTTCGGCCAGGGATCGGGATGGATCAGGTCGATCCGCGACAATGAGGCTTGCGGAAGCCAGGCCAAGAGCTCGGCGGCATCGCCCGCGAACAGGCGGATGTTGCCGATATTGGCCGCCTCGATCTGCGCGAGGATTTTTGCCATGCCGTTGACATAGGGCTCGCAGCCGATGAAGCCGGTGGCGGGAAAGTTTTGCGCCTCGGCCGCGAGATGCTCGCCGCCGCCGAAGCCGATCTCGAGCCGCACCTCGCTCGCCGCGGGGTCGAATATCTCGCCGGCATTCGCCGGCGCTTCGCTCGCGATGTCGAGCGCAAGATGCGGCAGCAGATGATCGATCAGCCCGGCCTGGTGCTGCCTGAGCTTGTGGCCCTTGCGGCGCCCGAAGAAGGCGCGCTCGCTGTCATCGCGCTCGGAAACTGATTTGCGTTCGCTCATCGCAGCGTCTGATACAGGCGATGGAGCAGCCGCGCGCGCGGCGCGAGCGACGAGATATAGAGCTGCTCATAATGGGTGTGCGCGCCCTTGCCGTCGACGCCGAGCCCGTCGAGCGTCGCAGTGTGCGCGGCGGTGAAATTGCCGTCCGAGCCGCCGCCGGTGTGGGTGTCGATCAGCTCGAAGCCGATCTCGGCGGCGAGTGTCTTCGCATGCTCGTAGAGTGCGGCGCCTGCATTGCTCTTCTCGTAAGGCGGACGATTGAGTTCGCCGGTGATCTCAACGGTGACGCCGTCGGTCTTCGACGTGAGCGCGAGGATCTTGCCGACGAATTCGTCCGCGTCGTTGAGGCTCAACACGCGCAGATCGACTTCGGCATAGGCCTCTTCCGGCGTCACGTTGGGGCGCGTGCCGCCGCGCACCACGCCGACATTGACGGTGACGCCGCGCTTCAGGTCGTTCATTCCCTCCAGCGCCAGGATCACGTTGGCGAGCTCGCGGACGGCACTTCGGCCGTCCCCGGGTCGCGTGCCGGCATGAGCGGGGACGCCCTTGATGAAGACTCGGAAGCGTCCGACGCCCTTGCGCCCCGTGACGATCCTGCCGCCGTCGCGCGCCGGCTCCGTCACCAGCACGTATTTGGCCTTGCGCCCTTCCTGCTCGATCAGCGCACGCGAGGTCGGGCTGCCGATCTCCTCGTCGGAGGTGAACATGTGGGTGATGCCGAGCGGCGAACGATCGCCGACGGCGCAGAGCGCACCAAAGGCGTGATGGGCGATGTAGGCGCCGCCTTTCATGTCGTAGATGCCCGGACCGAACGCACTGTCGCCTTCGACCTTGAACGGCAGGCGGTTGATGAAGCCCATGGGATGAACGGTATCGAGGTGGCTCAGCACCAGGATGCCCGGCTCGTCCTGGCCCCAGGTCGAACGCGCCACGAGATGGTCGCCGCAGCCGCCGACGCCGGCGACGCGCTCGAGCGTCACGGGCAGATCGCGGTATTGCTCCGCGACCACGGAGATCAGCTTGTTGACCTGTTCAGGTGCTTCCGTCGGCGTCTCGATCTCAACCCAGCGCCGGATGCCATCGAGAATGGTTTGGGAATCGAACCAATTGGAGCTGGCCATGAACGCATCTATGCCTTTGAATCGCATCATCGGGAAGGACGCGCATCGAGGGCGCGGTCGCAAATGACGACATAGGCCAGATTTGGCGCAGTCTCAAATCGCCATTGCGAGGACGCGTCAGCGCTTGTCGGGGCCTTCGCGGGCGGCGATCTGCTCGACGAGATCGACGATGGAGCGGCGCATCTTGGAATCGGTGATTCGGGTGAACGCCTTGGTCAAGGCGAGTCCCTCCGATGTCGCGAGGAAATCCGAGACGTAAGAGGGCGAGGCGCCTTCGCTGAAGCCTTCCGGGCCCGGCACACCGCTCGGCCCGCCCTCGAACAGGAACGACACCGGCACCTGGAGAATCTCGGCGATCTGCTGGATGCGGCTCGCGCCGACCCGGTTGGTGCCCTTCTCGTATTTCTGGATCTGCTGGAAAGTCAGGCCCAAAGCTTCACCGAGCTTTTCCTGGCTCATGCCCAACATGATGCGGCGCATACGCACGCGACTGCCGACATATTTGTCAACAGGGTTGGGCGCTTTCGACATTTCCTCAGCCCTCCAAACATCACCCTCGGCGCAATCATCAAGCGTGCCTCGGGTGTCAGCACCGTCAAATCAGCCCCTCTTATTGGGAAACATTGCGGAGAAATTTAGCAACGCACCGCTGTCTTTTGCAGCTGGTGCAGAATGGGGAGCCCGCGTGCAGTCTGTCAACCGTGGGACTACGGTTGTCAAAGGATTCCGGCTAAGTCCGCAGCGAGGCAATCAGAGGTGCCGTTTGGCGACACGTCGGCGGACCGCCACAATCACGGCGAGCGCGACGAGCATGGCTGCGGGCACGTCGCCCACCCGCGCATAGATCGTCGCCGGGATCGCGGCGGGCAGACCTGCATCCAAAATGCCCTCGATTCCGAGGCCGAGACTGACGATGGTGCGCCCCACCGGATCGATCACTGCGGAGATGCCTGTATTGGCGGAGCGGACCAGCGGCAAGCCGAGCTCGATCGCGCGCATCCGCGCCTGCTCCAGATGCTGATAGGGACCGGTCGAGATGCCGAACCAGCCGTCATTGGTGAGGTTCACGATCCAGCCCGGACGTTCGCTGCGTCCGCCCACCTCGCCGGGAAAGATGGCTTCGTAACAGATCAGCGGCAGCGCGGGCGGCGCGCTGGCGACCGGCAGCGCATGGCGCACGGTGCCGGGAATGAAGCCGCCGCGCACGCGCGTCAGCTGCTCGAAACCGAGCTTCTCCATCAGCCCCTGGTAGGGAAGAAATTCGCCGAACGGCACCAAATGCAGCTTGTCGTACACAGCGAGCACGCTGCCGTCGTGGTCGATCACGTAGATCGAGTTATAGGCACGCGTGATCGGCGTGCCCCGCGGCAGGTCGGGCGCGCGGACCGAACCCGTGATCAGCACCGTGCCCTTCGGCAGAAGGTCGGCGATCTCAGCCATCGCGTCGGCTTCGCGAGTCAGGAAGAACGGGAAGGCGGATTCCGGCCAGATCAGGATGGTGGCATCGCGCACGCCGGTCGATTGCGGGCCGGAGGCGCGGTCGGACAGCGCCAAATATTTCTTCATCACCTCCGCTTTGGCGGCGTAGTTGAATTTCGCGTCCTGCTGGAGGTTCGGCTGCATCAGGCGCAGCTTGGCGCCCGCGACCATCGTGGTCGGATGCAGCGACAGGCGGATCGCGCCGAAGATGCCCATGACGATCAGAAGCGCAATTGCGGCGGCCGGCGCGCGCCATTGCAGGCGGCGATCGGGCGCGCGATCGAATAGCGTCGCGGGGCTCGCGAAGATCGCGACCGTCAGGAACGTCATGCCCCACAGGCCGATCAGCGATGCCGTCTGCGCCAGCGGCAGCGGCTCGGACAGCGCGTAGCCGAACGCGTTCCAGGGAAAGCCGGTCAGCGCGTGGCCGCGCAGCCATTCGCTGATGGTGAGGCTTGCTGCGAGCGCCAGCACGCGCGTGGCGTTCTTGGTCCAGAGCAGGCGCGCCAGCGCAAAGCCGATTGCCGTGAAGATCGAGAGATAGGCCGGCAAGCCCAGCACGGCGAACGGTGTCAGCCAGGCGAACACGTCGGCCTCGACGAAGAACGCGTAGCCGATCCAGTAGAGGCCGGGCACGAAATAGCCGAGCCCGAACCAGTAGCCGGTCAGCGCCGCGGCAGGCACGCCGCCATATCGTCCGCCGCCGGCGCCGTCGATCAGCCAGACCAGCACCGGGAAGGTGACGAACAGCACCGGGAAGAGATTGAACGGCGCCAGCGCCAGCACCGACAGCGCCCCGGCCGCCATGGCGATGACGGCGCGCTTCCATCCCCAGCTGAGGATAATGGCAAGCGCAATCTGCCGAAGTCGCTGGAGCGGGCTCACTGCGGACCGGCCCCGTCGCTCGGCGGCGGGGTCGGCGTGTCACTGGCCGGCGGTTGACCGCTCTCCGGCGCAGCTTCGCGGCGGCGGCTCTCGCGCTGGGTGCGAGGCGCGGGACGCTCCTTCCGCGTGGAGATGCGCAGCCGCTTGACGCGACGCGGATCAGCGTCGAGCACCTCGACCTCGTAAGTGCCGGGGCCCGAGATCACCTCGCCGCGCACCGGCAGGCGCCCGACGAAGCTGACGAGATAGCCGCCCAGCGTCTCCACCTCCTCGCCGGCCTCGCCGGTGACGAAATCCTCGCCGATCACCGAGCGGACGTCGTCGAGGCTGGCACGGGCGTCGGCGATGAAGGCGTTGTCGGGCAGGCGCACGATCGAGGGCGGCTCGTCGCTGTCGTGCTCGTCGTCGATCTCGCCGACGATCTGCTCGACGATGTCCTCGAGCGAGACCAGCCCGTCGCTGCCGCCATATTCGTCGACAACCAGCGCGAGGTGGATGCGCGTGGCCTGCATCTGCGCGAGCAGGTCGATCGCCCGCATCGACGGCGGCACGTAGAGCAGCTTGCGGATGATGCGCGCCTCGTGAAGCGGCAGCGCGAGATCGACGGCGCGCAAATCGAGCCCGGCCGGCAGCGGCTTCTTGCGCTTGGTCTTGGTGGCCTCCGACACGCGCGCACGCGCGGTCATGAAGGCGAGCAGGTCGCGGATGTGGACGATGCCGACGGGATCGTCCAGCGTCTCGTTGTAGACGACGAGCCGCGAATGGCCGGCGCTCTCGAAGCGGTCCATCAATTCGCCGAGCGGGATGTCGCGCTTCACCGCGACGATGTCGGCGCGATGGACCATGACGTCGGCGATGCGGCGCTCATGCAGGCCGAGGATGTTGCGCAGCATGGTGCGCTCGACCGCGGAGAAACCGGTGTCGTCAGGCGTCGACGCGTCGAGCACGACCTGGAGGTCGTCACGCACCGATCCCGCCTTCCAGCCGAACAGCGTCCGGATGGCGCGCAAGAGCCAGCCTTCCGCGGTCGGGCGCATCACCTCGCCTTGGGTCACGACGGCGGGCAGATTGCGCGTGTTGCGCGGGTTGTCCTGGATTGGATCGGAATCCGGCATCTCAATTCGTCCCCGGGCGGTCTGCATAGGGATCGGGAATGCCGAGATGCGCCAGGATCTGCGTCTCCAGCGCTTCCATCTCCTCGGCGTCGTCGTCGTTCTCGTGGTCGTAGCCGATCAGATGCAGGAAACCGTGCACGGCGAGATGACTCAAATGATGATCGAACGGCTTGTGTTCCTCGTCCGCCTCGCGCCGCATGGTCTCGTAGGCGATCGCGATGTCGCCGAGCATGCGCGGCGCATCGCCCGGCTTCCACTCGCCCTCGGGCTGAAGCGCAGGGAACGACAGCACATTGGTCGGCTTGTCGATGCCGCGCCAGTTGCCGTTGAGGGTGCGGATGCCGGCGTCATCGGTCAGCATCACAGCCACTTCGGCGTCGGCGACGTCTTCGTCGACATTCTCGGCGGCGGCCGCAACCGCGCGCTGGATCACGGTTTCGGAATCGGGCTCGCGCTGCCAGCAATCGGCGACGACGAGGACCTCGGTGATGGGTAGGTTGGAATGGGACATTGTGCTGTCTGGGACGAAAAGGCGCGCTGTCCGCGCCCGCTTGGTCCGGCTGTTGCCTCGTCAGGATTGACCGGTGGCCGGCCGCTGCGGCGACCCTTCGTAAGCGGCGACGATCCGCGCCACGAGCTCGTGGCGGATCACGTCCTCGGCTTTGAAATGCACTTGCGCAATCCCCTCGACGCCGTTCAGGAGCCGGGTTGCTTCCGCCAGACCCGAGGTCTGGCCGTTCGGCAGGTCGATCTGCGAGGGATCGCCTGTGACGATCATGCGACTGTTCTCGCCGAGGCGGGTCAGGAACATCTTCATCTGCATCGACGTGGTGTTCTGCGCCTCGTCCAGGATGATGGCGGCGTTGGTGAGCGTGCGGCCGCGCATGAAGGCGAGCGGCGCGATCTCGATCTCGCCGGTCTGGAGCGCCCGCTCGACGATGCGCGCGTCCATGAGATCGTAGAGCGCGTCGTAGATCGGGCGCAGATAGGGATCGACCTTCTCGCGGAGATCGCCGGGCAAAAAGCCGAGCCGCTCGCCGGCTTCCACCGCCGGACGGGATAGGATGATCTTGTCGACCTCCTTGCGCTCGAACAGCTGCGCGGCATACGCGACCGCGAGCCAGGTCTTGCCGGTGCCGGCGGGACCGATGCCGAACACCAGCTCGTGGCGCTTCAGCGCGCGGATGTAGGAATCTTGCGCGGCCGTGCGCGCGCGCACCGGGCGCTTGCGCAAATTGATGCTGTCGAAGGTCGATTTGGCCGATTTGGCGTCGAACTCGAACAGCGAGCCCTGGGCGATCACGGCGCGGATCGCGCCCTCGACCTCGCCCTGGTCGAGATCCTGTCCCTTCACGGCTTGCGCGTAGAGCATCTCCAGCACGCGGCGTGCGGCGTCGCAGCCGTCGCGCGTGCCGCCGATGGTGATGTGGTTACCCTTGGAGTCGACGATCACGCCGAGCCGCCGCTCGATCTGCGCGAGATGCTGGCCGTACGGGCCGACCAGCGCGGAAGCGGCACGGTTGTCGTCGAAATCGATGACGACCTGGGTCTCGGGCGGTACTTGCATGTCGCGGTCAAATTTGCGGCTGGGAGCGAACGAAGACGAATCCGATGCGCTTTTTGGCAAGGGTTCAGGCTCCAGTGGCTTGCGATAAAGCGGGCTCGCGCGCGTTGCGCGGCGTCACGAGCTCGCCGAGAAAGCTGTAGCGCTCGAGGCTGTCGATCCGGACCGGCAGGATTTGGCCGATGATGTCGGGCGAGGCCATCACATGCGCGGGCTGGAGGTAAGCGGTGCGGCCGACGATCTGGCCTTCCTTGCGAGCCGGACGCTCGAACAGCACGTCGATCGTTGAGCCAATCGCAGCCTTGTTGAAGGCCGATTGCTGGCTGTCGATCAGTTCCTGGAGCCGCTCCAATCGCTGGTCCATCTCGGCGGGGGACACCGTCTCCTGCATGTCCGCGGCCGGCGTTCCCGGCCGGGCGGAATATTTGAACGAATAAGCCGCAGCGTAGCCGATTTGCGTGACAAGCGCGAGGGTGGCGAGAAAATCTTGCTCGCTCTCGCCGGGGAAGCCGATGATAAAATCCGATGAAAAAGCAATGTCTTGGCGTGCGGTACGGAAACGCTCGATGACCCGCCGGTAATCATCGGCGGTATGTTTGCGGTTCATGGCGGCCAGAATCCGGTCCGAGCCCGACTGCACCGGCAGGTGCACGAACGGCATCAGGGCATCGAGATCGCGATGGGCCGCAATCAAACTGTCATCGACGTCGCGGGGATGGCTGGTGGAATAGCGCAGCCGGGCGATGCCCGGGATTTGCGCCAGATGCTCGAGCAACCGGCCGAGCGGCCAGCTTTTTCCGTCCGGCCCCTCGCCGTGATAGGCGTTGACGTTCTGGCCGATCAGCGTGAGCTCGCGCACGCCGTTCTCAGTGAGCCGCTTCACGTCGTCCACGATCTTTGCCACGGGACGCGACACCTCGGCGCCGCGGGTATACGGCACGACGCAGAAGGTGCAGAACTTGTCGCAGCCTTCCTGCACCGTGACGAAAGCGGAAATGCCGCGCGCGCGGATCGCATCGGGTTTGGGCTGGGCCAGGAAGCCGAACTTGTCTTGCGCAGGGAATTCGGTCTCGATCGCGCGGCCCTCGTCGCCAGCGCGCTTCAACAGCCCGGGCAGATGATGGTAGCTCTGCGGTCCCACCACGACATCGACGACAGGCGCGCGGCGCACGATCTCCTCGCCCTCGGCCTGTGCCACGCAGCCCGCGACCGCGATCTGCATCGCGCGGCCCGCGCGCGCGGCCTCGTCCTTGGCAACGCGCAGGCGGCCGAGCTCGGAATAGACCTTTTCCGAGGCCTTCTCGCGGATATGGCAGGTGTTGAGGATGACGAGGTCGGCGTCCTCAGCGCTGGCCGTCTCCACGAATCCTTCCGGAGCCAGCGTGTCCACCATGCGCTGGGCATCGTAGACGTTCATCTGGCAGCCATATGATTTGATGTGCAGCTTGCGCGGCGGCGTCATGGAACCCGAAAATGGAGCTGGAGGACAGCCCTCAGATATAGGCTGGAGGCGCGAAAATCCAGCGAAGGGGGCCATTTGGGTCGTCATTCCGGGGCGTGACGCAGTCGCGAACCCGGAATCCAGAGGTTCTGGTGCGAGATTCCCGGTTCACGCGCGTCGCGCGCGCCCCGGAATGACGGTGAGAGGGCGAAATCAGCCCGCCAGGGCGTCCGCCTCGACCCGCCGGACCAGCTCCGGCAGCTGATGCATGTCGGCAAAGAGCAGGTCGGCGCCGGCCAGGCGCAGGGTTTCGGCATAGCCATCGCGGCAATGGCTGCCCCCGTAAAAGCCGAACACGGGCATCCCGGCAGCTCGCGCGCCGGCAATGCCGGCCAGGCTGTCCTCGATCACGACGCAGCGCTCGGGCGGCACGCCCATTTCGTTTGCCGCGAACAGGAACAGCTCCGGCGCCGGCTTGCCGTTCTTCACCTGCGAGGCCGAGAAGATATTTGGCGCGAGGCGCTCGTAGAGGCCCGTGCTCCCCAAGCTCACGCGCATGCGCTGATGCGAGCCGCTCGAGGCCACGCAGACGCGTTGGGTGACGACATCGAGCACATCATGGATGCCGCGGATCGCTTCGAGGTCGGCCTCGAACGAGCGGAACAGCTCGTCCTGCAGATCGCCGTGATAGGCCTCGGGCAGCTTGCGGCCGAGCTCGGTCTCGATCTCGAGATTCGCCTGCCGCGTCGAGCGGCCGAGGAAGCGCGCGAACACCTGATCCGACGTGATCGGATAGCCGTGCCTCGTCAGCACATCGGCATGCGCGCGACAGGAGATCACCTCGCTGTCCACGAGCACGCCGTCGCAGTCGAAGATGATGAGGTCGATGGGCATTCAGCGCCTGACTTGGTGGAGGCACTCTGGTGCCGCGCGGGTGGTGCTACCTCTCCCATAGGGAGAGGTGGGCGCGAAGCGCCGGGTGAGGGGTTGTGGACTCTCGTGGGACCTGAGCCCCCTCACCCGATTTGCGCTGGACGATGCTACGCATCGCCAGGAGCAAATCGACCTCTCCCCGTCGGGGAGAGGTGAAGTGAGCTCGCGGAGAGATCTGCTCAAATTCGCGACTAACTCGTCGGCTTGTCGTCGTCGAGCGGAACGCAATAGAGCTCGAGGCGGTGATCGACCAGCTTGTAGCCGAGCTTACGGGCGATCTCGGCCTGGAGCTTCTCGATCTCTTCGGAGGTGAACTCGATCACCTTGCCGTCGCGCAGATTGATGAGGTGGTCGTGATGGCTGTCGCGCATCTGCTCGTAGCGCGCGCGGCCCTCGCGGAAATCGTGGCGTTCGATGATGCCGGCATCCTCGAACAGCTTCACCGTTCGGTAGACCGTCGAGATCGAGATCTTGTCGTCGACGGCGACGCAGCGCCGGTACAGTTCCTCGACATCGGGATGATCGACCGCCTCCGCGAGCACGCGGGCGATGACGCGGCGCTGCTCGGTCATGCGCATGCCGGTGGCGGCACAGCGCGCCTCGATGCCGGATGCCTTGGATGCGGAAGAAGGTTTCAGTGCGGTCATATGATTGTCTGCCTGGCGGAGGCGCTTTCTGCCACCAATGTTACGACAAGTCACGTCGCATCAGAAGGGCGTTCAATTGTTCCCCGTTCGGCTGCTTATAGTAGCGTTCGCGGCGCCCGACCACCATGAATCCGGCCCGATCGTAGAGGCGGCGCGCCGGCTGGTTATTTTCCTCGACTTCGAGAAATATTGTGCGCACCCCGCGCCCGGCGAGGTGGCCGAGATGGGTCATCAGCAGCGTGCGGGAGAGGCCGCGGCCGCGATGGGCCTGATCGACTGCGATCGAGAGGATTTCCGCTTCGTCCGCGCCGATCCGCGACACCGCAAAGCCGATCGTCTTGCCGCCGAGGCGCAAGCGATGCACCAGCGTGTTGCGCTCACCGAGCATGCTCTCGAACTCGCCTTCGCCCCAGCCGCGTGCGAAGGAGGCGCCATGAAGCTGCGCCAGCCGCGCGGCATCGCGCGCGGACGCGGGCTCGACGGCGGCAGTGCCGCCGCGCCACCATTGCGAGAACCATCCCATCATGAGCTTGCAGCTTGTGCTGCGAGCTGTAGCTGCGCGGCCGGCTTGGCGTCGGGCGCGCGCAGATAGAACGGCCGCGCCGGGGTCGTGTCGGGATTGGCCGCGGCGCCAAGCCAGGCGACCCAGCCGATGTCGGGCGCGGGCTGCGCGTCGACCGCAATGGGTTGCGGCGCATCCTTCGGCCAGCGCCCGGCAAGGATGTTCGCGGCATTGCCGACCAGGTGCGGCGCGCCGAATTGCGAAGCCGCGATCGCCTCGTCGATGCTGGCGACCTGCGGTCGCACCAGCTGGCTGCCGTCGCCGGCGACGATCTGGAAATAGACGTGGTCGTGCCGCGCATCGATCGCGGACATCACGGGCACCGATCGGCTCTGGCCGACGATGGCGGCGGCATAGGCCGACAAGGTGGTCAGGCCGACCGCCGGCCGCCTCGCCGCGAGCGCAAGGCCGCGCGCCGCCGAAATACCGACGCGCAGGCCGGTGAAGCTTCCAGGACCGACGGTGACCGCGATGCGGTCGAGCGCGGTGAAGGCGAGATTGGCCGATTGCATCACCCGCGCGATCAGCGGCATCAAGGCTTCGGCATGCCCACGCTTCATCGGCAGCGATTCCTGCGCGCGCAGCTCGGCCGTTTCGGTGTCGAGCACGGCCGCGGAGCAAGCGTCGAGCGCAGTATCGATGGCGAGGATCAGCATGGAACGATCGTAGCATCATCCGTCAGGGAATGCTCGTCGTTCCCATCGTCATGGCCGGGCTTGTCCCGGCCATCCACGCCTTTGCAGCTCCATATCTCGGTAGGATGGGCAAAGGCGCACCTGCGCCGTGCCCACCATCGTTCCGCAAATGACGGGATCTTGGTGGGCACGCTTCGCTTTGCCCACCCTACGGCAGCTTGCTTACATCGGCCGGACTTCGACCACGTCGGGCACGAAGTGCTTCAAGAGGTTCTGGATGCCGTGCTGGAGCGTCGCAGTCGATGACGGGCAGCCCGAGCAGGCGCCCTTCATGTTGAGATAGACGACGCCGTCCTTGAAGCCGCGGAAGGTGATGTCGCCGCCGTCATTGGCGACCGCCGGCCGCACCCGAGTCTCGATCAGGTCCTTGATCATGTCGACCGTCTCGGCATCGGCCTCGTCGAAGAATTCACCGTGGTCGTCGAGTTCGGTATCGCTTTGCACTGTGCCGTCGGCGAGCAGCGGCACGCCGGACATATAGTGCTCCATGATCGCGCCGAGAATCGCGGGCTTGAGCTGCTGCCACTCACCGCTCGCCTTGGTCACGGTGATGAAGTCCGATCCGTAGAACACGCCGGTGACGCCGGGCACGTCGAACAGCTTTTCGGCAAGCGGCGAGCGGCCTGCGGCTTCGCGGCTCGAAAACTCCACCGGGCTGCCGTCGACCACGACGCGGCCGGGAATGAACTTCAACGTAGCGGGATTGGGGGTGGCTTCGGTTTGAATGAACATGGTTTTCTCCAGACGTCGCCGGTTCAAGGCCGGCGCGTGCTCTATCCAGTAGCAGATGGCGACGGGGAACGCACGATCAAGGGGTGAGAAGGGCGTTTCGCTGTTATATCAGCAAGTTAGGGTGCTTGCGTCTCCCTTTCCCCGCCTGCGGAGAGAGGGGAAGAGCTAAGACAGCGAATCCACGCTTCGGTCGCTCAGCGCGCCGGAGATAATCGTCACCGGAACCGGAAACGTGCCGAGCGAATGGGCGAGCAGCGAGACCAAAGGCCCCGGTCCCTCCGCACCGGGGCTCGCGGCCAGCACCAGCATGGCGATATCAGGATCCTCGTCGATCACCGCGAGCAGTTGTTCCATCGCGGCGCCTTCCCGAATCACGCGCTCCGGCGTGATCGCGGCGATGCCGTTGGCGCGACCGGCGGCGCGGTCGAGCGCGGCCTCCGCCGCTTCCTGTGCCTCGGCGCGCATGATGTCGGCGACACCAAGCCATTCCTGGCTCTGCTGTTCGGGCTCGATGATGCGCAGCATCACCACGCCGCCGCCGGCGCGGATTGCCCAGCGGCTGGCGTAATACACCGCGCGATCCCATTCGGCGGTGTCGTCGACGATGACGAGGCATTTGGGCTTGTGACCCGGCTCGAAGCAAAGTCGCTTGCTGGTCATGCATGTCCCGGCGTGTGCACGGCCAGCATGCTGCCACACTCCCGGAACGTTTGGGAGAGGGGACATCGGCCAGCGCCGTGGCGCAGGCCGGTTTCTCAGATGCGATCTTCAGCGCCGGTGGATGAAGCCGACGATGTCCTTCGAGAGCTTCATGGTCTCGTCGGCGATAGTGCGGGCCCGGTCGGAGCCCTCGTTCAGGATCGCGTCGATATGGCCGGGGTCGGCGACGAGGCGCTTCATCTCGCCGGCGATCGGCGCGAGCTTGGTGACGCACAACTCGGCCAGCGCGTTCTTGAAGCTGGAGAACTGGCCGCCGCCGAAATCCCTGAGCACGTCGGCCTTGGAGCGACCGGAGAGCGCGGCGAAGATGCCGACGAGATTGTCGGCTTCGGGACGCGTTTCCAGGCCCTTCTCCTCGCTCGGCAGCGGCTCCGGATCGGTCTTCGCCTTGCGGATCTTCTGCGCGATGGTGTCGGCATCGTCGGTGAGATTGATGCGCGAATTGTCGGAAGCGTCCGACTTCGACATTTTCTTGGTGCCGTCACGCAAGCTCATCACGCGCGTCGCCGGACCGGTGATTAGCGGCTCCGGCAGCGGGAAGAACAAGCCGTCATTGTGTCCCTGGGCGCGAATGGAATCGCCGAAATCGTTGTTGAACTTCTGCGCGATATCGCGCGAGAGCTCGAGATGCTGCTTCTGGTCCTCGCCGACCGGCACGTGGGTGGCGCGGTACAGCAGGATGTCCGCCGCCATCAGCACGGGATAGTCGAACAGCCCGACCGAGGCGTTCTCGCGGTCCTTGCCGGCCTTCTCCTTGAACTGGGTCATGCGGCCGAGCCAGCCCATGCGCGCGACGCAGTTGAAGATCCAGGCGAGTTCGGCATGGCCGGAGACCTGGCTCTGGTTGAACACGATGTGCTTCTTCGGATCGATGCCGGCAGCGATGAACGCCGCGGTGACCTCGCGGGTGTTGCGCGTGAGCTCGGCCGGTCCGCCCCAGACATCGACGCCTTGCGTAATCGCGTGCATGTCGACGACGCAATAGATGCAGTTGTGGGTTTCCTGCATCTTCACGAAGTTGACGATCGCGCCGAGGTAATTGCCGAGATGCAGATTGCCCGTCGGCTGGACGCCCGAAAAGACTCGTTCAACGAATGGCATGGTCAGCTTTCCTGGAAGATACGGCCGTCGTTTCCAACAGCGGCGCAGCCCCGTCAAGGGCATTTCCACCTCTCCCGATAGGAGAGGTGGAAAGCCGGGCGCCGAGCGCTCTAACGACCCGGCCGTTTCAACGCGTTAATCGCCTCGCGCCAGGAGGTTGCGCCGAGGATTTGCAGGAGCAGGCCGTAGACGGCGATCCCCGCCGCGATCTGCACACCCAGTGCGACGAATTTGATCAAGCCATGGGTCTCGGCAGGCACGAGACCGGCGGTCAGCCAGAGCAGGGCGCCCATGGCGATCGCGGCCAGCACGATCCGCGGCAGCCGCTTGCGGGCCGAGGCGTCGACCGAGAAGCCGAATTCGGTTGTGCCTTTCCGAAGCAGCGAGAGCGCGCTGCTCCAGGCGCCGGCCGCGATGCTCGCCGCGATCCCGCTGGCGCCAAAGACATGACCGAGCACAACCGCGAGCCCGACCGTCACCACAAAGCCTTTGGCCGTCGCGAGTAGCGGCGTCATCGTGTCGCTGCGGGCGTAGAAGGCCGGCGACAGCGCCTTGATCAGCACGTGCGCCGGCAGGCCCAGCGCCAGCCACATCAATGCGCGCGCCGTGGCCGTGCTGTCCTCGACGCTGAACGCACCATGCTCAAATAGCAGCCGTACGATCGGCTCGGCCAGCACGATCAGGCCGAGCGTGGCCGGCAGCGCCAGCCCGGTCGCCAGCTCCAGCGCGCGCGATTCGGCATGCGCCACCGCGACACGGTCGCCGCTACCGACCGCACGCGTCAGCTCCGGCACCAGCACCGTGCCCATGGCGACGCCGACGATGCCGAGCGGCAGCTCGATCAGGCGGTTGGCAAAATAGAGCCAGGACACAGCGGAGGGCGTCGCCGAGGCGATGATCGCGCCGGCGACCATCAACCATTGCGGGCCCGAGCTTGCGATCATGCCGGGAATGGCCTTGGCAAAAAAGGCCCGCATCTCCTTGTCAGAACTCACGCGCAACGGCGTCGCAAGGCGCGCGCTTCGCTGCGACAGCAGCATCAGCAATTGCAGCAGACCGGCGACGCCGACGGCGGCGGCCAGCATCCACGCAGCGAGGTCCGCATCGGCATGCCAGGCGAGCAGCGCCGCGATCGCGGCGATCAGCGCGATGTTGAACAGCAGCGGCGAGAACGCCGTCAGCGCAAAGCGCCCTTGCGCGTTGAGCAGTCCCATCAGCACGGTGACGGGGCCGGCGAAGGCGAGATAAGGCAGCATCAGCCGCGCGTTCTGCACGGCGAGATCGAGCGTGCGGCTACCGAGAAAGCCCGGGGCGATCACCGTGATGATCAGCGGCATCAGAAGCGCAATGCCGATCGAGATCGCGACCAGAGCTGCGCTGACCGTGCCGAGCACCCGTCCGGCGAACGCCGCCGCAGCGGCCTCGCCATCACGGTCGCGGATACGCAGCCATGCCGGGATCAGTGCTGCATTCAGTGCCCCCTCGCTGAGCAGCCGGCGCACGACGTTGACGAGCTGAAATGCCGCCAGGAACGCATCCGCCACGGCGCCGGTGCCGAGCAGCGCCGCGATCAGGGAATCGCGGGCAAAGCCCAGCAGCCGCGAGGCCAGCGTTCCCGTCGAGACGGTCAGGAAGGAGCGGATCATCGGGCGCAATAATACCGTTGCTTGCCCGCGAAGGGCTGGTCGTGATAGGCCGCGAGCCAGATTTCAGGACTACAGGAAGCGGATTTCCGCAGGGATCGCAATCCGGCAACAGGATCAAGGTGAATGGCTGACGTGAAATATGACGTTCTCGGCATCGGCAACGCGCTGTTCGACGTGTTGGTCAGGACCGACGAGGCCTTTTTGGCCAAGCATGGCATGACCAAGGGCAGCATGTCCCTGATCGACGAGGCACGGGCGGCCGCCATCTACAAGGACATGGGCCCGGCGACGGAAGTCTCGGGCGGCTCTGCCGCCAACACCATCGTCGGCATCGGCAGCTTAGGGGCACGCGCCGCCTATGTCGGCAAGGTCAAGGACGACCAGATCGGCAAGCTCTATGTCCACGACATCCGCGCCGCCGGCGTCGCTTTCAACACGCCGGCCGCAACGGACGGCCCTGCCACCGGCTGCTCCTATATCCTGGTCACAGGCGATGGCGAGCGCACCATGAACACCTATCTCGGCGCGGCGCAGGATCTGTCGCCGGCCGACATCGATCCGGCCGAGGTCGCCGGCGCCGGCATCGTCTACCTCGAAGGCTATCTCTGGGACCCCAAGAACGCCAAGGACGCCTTCGTCAAGGCGGCCAAGATCGCCCACGATGCCAAGCGCAAGGTGGCGCTGACGTTGTCGGATTCCTTTTGCGTCGACCGCTATCGCGACGAGTTCCTGTCCTTGATGCGCAACGGCACTGTCGACATCGTGTTCGCCAACGAGGCCGAGCTGCATTCGCTCTACATGACCTCGGACTTCGACACCGCGCTGAAGCAGCTGCGCAACGACGTCAATCTCGGCGTCGTCACCCGCAGCGAGAAGGGCTGCATGGTGGTCTCAGTGGAAGACGCCGTCGCCGCGCCGGCATTCCCGGTCGACAAGGTCATCGACACCACCGGTGCCGGCGACCTCTTCGCCGCCGGCTTCCTGTATGGCCTCGCGCGCAACTTCGCGTACAAGCAGTGCGGCGAGCTCGGCGCGCTTGCGGCGGCCGAAGTGATCCAGCACATCGGGGCGCGGCCCCAGGTGTCGCTGAAGGAGCTCGCCGAGCAGCGCGGGCTGACGGGGTAGGCTTCGCTCACTCCCCGTCATTGCGAGCGAAGCGAAGCAATCCAGTATCTTTCCGCGGCGGCAGACTTGATTGCTTCGCGGAGCCTGTCATCGGGCCGCGCTTCGCGCGGACCCGGTGGCTCGCAATGACGATGTGGATTCAGGTGCGCGCCAAACTCTCAGCTGTCATCGCCCGCGAAGGCGGGCGATCCAGTACTCCGAGACGGCAGTGATTGAACCGAGAGGCCGCGGCGTACTGGATCCCCCGCCTTCGCGGAGGATGACAGTCGTCGTGTGGTGAGAGCTGCGCGGCCGTGCGCGCCCCTTACGCTGCCTTCTGCCCGCTTCCAGCAGCATCGAGCCCAGCATAGATCCCGCGTTCGAATCCCGCGAACGCCTCCAGGCACTTTCCATCGGCGAACGGCAACAGCTGCATCAGGATCACGCCGGTGACGTCGCGCGACGGGTCGATCCAGTAATAGGTGTTGGCGAGGCCCGCCCAGGCGAGACTGTTCGGGCTGCGCCCTTCCGCGGTCTTGGCGGTGTTGATGAGGAAGCTCAGCCCCCACTTCTTCACCTGCTCCGGATAGAGATCGACGTCGTTGGTGTACATCGGCGCCGCCGTCGTCATCTTGCCCATGGCGAGATCGCCGATGTGGTTCTGTCCCATCGTCGCAACCGTCTCCGCCTTCAGCACTTGGTTGCCGTTGCCGCGGCCCTTGTTGAGAATCATTTGGGTGAACTTGATGTAGTCGCCCGCGGTCGAGTAAAGGCCACCGCCGCCCATGTGGAATTCCGGCTCCTGCTCGAGCTCGAACGGGATCGATGCGAGCTGGCCGTCCTCGCCGCGCGCATGCATGCCGACCAGACGCTTGCGCATGCTATCGGTGATCTTGAAAGCGGTGTCGCTCATGCCGAGCGGCGCGAACATATTGTCGCGCAAATACGCATCGAGCCGCTTGCCGCTGACGGCCTCCACCGCCTTGCCGACGAAGTCGATGTTGGTGCCGTATTCCCAGCGCGTGCCGGGATCGGTCATGATTGGCGTCTTCAGCGCCGCATTCTGGCAGGTGGTGATGGCGGGGATCCCCGTCTTCTCCAGATACATCGCGAGATCGCCGTTCCACATGTTGTAGCAGAAGCCCGCCGTGTGGGTCATGAGGTGGCGCAGCGTGATCGGCCCCTTCGCAGGCCGCAGCTTCGGCTCGCCCTTGGCATCGAAGCCTTCGAGCACCTGCGGGGTGGCGAGATCGGGCAGCACTTCACCGATCGGCGCATCCAGCGACAGCTTGCCCTGTTCGACGAGCTGCATCGCGCCGGCTGATGTCACCGCCTTCGTCATCGAGGCGATCCAGAACACGCTGTCCGCGGTCATCGCATCGGGCTTGGACAGGTCGCGCTTGCCGAACGCACCTTGATACAGCACTTCTTTACCGCTGGCGGCGATGGCGACGACTCCGGGAATTTCCTTTGCGTCGCTCTTCTGGCGCAGAAGTTCGTCGATCTGGGCTCGGCTTTGCATGCGTGTTTCCTCCGGTTTGATTATTGTTGGAAGTGATTGATTGTCCTCCCGCATGCTCGGCGCGGCAAGCGCATCCATGTACCTGTGCCGGTCGCGATGTCGTGACTTGACGGTCGGCGTTCCACGCAGGACGACAACGGAGCTGAACTGCAACACTCTTTCACAACCTGCGGTGGATGGCTGCATCTCGCCGTGGCCGTGAATGGGCGCTGGCGGTATGTTTCGCGTGTTTGACTCACCTGAAGCATTTTGTGCGTTGCGGCGCTTCAGCACGCGGCCAATTGGCCGGTGACGTTAAGACTTAATGCAAATTGGCGGCTGCTGATCGGCCGCGAGGGGACCTCAAATGATTTCGACCTGGAGTGAATGGAAGCGCTATCCCCGTCCCGGACGGGGCGACAATTTGGAGGCGCCGATCTCGCCCGGCATTTACGAGGTTCGCATCGCCGGCACCGGCGCGCTGTACTCCTTCGGCGCGGTCGACAATCTGGCGCAGGCGCTGGCATTGCTGCCGGTCGGTTCGAAGTCATGGTTCGGCCGCCGCGACACCTCGGATGTGCCCGATCTCGAATACCGCACCTGCGCGACCTCCTCGAAGGCCGACGCCAAGGCCGCCGCCGAGCGCATGATCGGCCGCCGCGAGACCTATCTGAGCGGCGCGGCCTGAGGTCGCGCTCCCGTTTAGCTGAAGGCAGATGTGCGTTGCGGGGCGGTGCATTGCGCGCCGTCTATCCCTATATTCCGGGCCGATCCGATCGCGCCCTGAGGAGTAACGCCATGACCCCGACTGCCGCCCGCGCCCCGCAAGCCTCGTCCAATCTGCGCGACCGGTTGAAGGACCCGTCGCTGCTGAGGGAAGCCTGTTACATCGACGGCGCCTGGGTCGGCTCGCCGGTCTTCGCCGTGAATAATCCCGCGACCGGCGTCGAGCTCGCCAAGGTTCCGCAGCTCGGCGCGGACGATACCACCAAAGCGGTCGAAGCCGCCGAGCGCGCGTTCCCGGCCTGGGCCAAGCTCACCGCCAAGCAGCGCTCCAACATCTTGCGCAAATGGTTCGAGCTGATCGTCGCCAATCGCGAGGATCTCGCGCTGATCCTCACCTCCGAGCAGGGCAAGCCGCTCACCGAGGCGCTCGGCGAGGTCGATATCGGCGGCGCCTACGTCGAGTTCTTCGCCGAGGAGGCGAGGCGCGTCTATGGCGAGACCATCCCGACGCAGCGGAGCGATGCGCGCTTGCTCGCGATCAAGCAGCCGATCGGCGTCTGCGGCGCGATCACGCCGTGGAATTTCCCGAACTCGATGATCACGCGAAAAGTCTCGCCGGCGCTGGCGGCCGGCTGCACCGTGGTGCTGAAGCCCGCCAATGAGACGCCGCTGTCGGCGCTCGCGCTCGCGGCTCTTGCCGAGAAGGCCGGTGTGCCCAAGGGCGTATTCAACATCATCACCGGTGACGCACCGCCGATCGGCAAAGTGCTGTGCGAGCATCCGGCGGTTCGCTTCGTCGGCTTCACCGGCTCGACCGCCGTCGGCAAGATCCTCTACCAGCAGGCTTCCGTCGGCGTGAAGCGGCTCGGCCTCGAGCTTGGCGGCAACGCGCCGTTCGTGGTGTTCGACGACGCCGACATCGACGCCGCGGTCGAAGGCGCTATCGTCTCGAAATACCGCAACATGGGCCAGACCTGCGTTTGCGCCAACCGCCTCTACGCCCAGGATGGCATCTACGACGAGTTCGTGCAGAAGCTGTCGAAGAAGGTCGCGGCGATGAAGATCGGTGACGGCACCGAGAGCGGCGTCACGCAGGGCCCGCTGATCAACATGAAGGCGATCGACAAGGTCGAGCGCCACATCGCCGACGCCATCAAGCGCGGCGCCAAAATCGTCACCGGCGGCAAGCGCAGCGAGCTCGGGCGCTCATTCTTCGAGCCGACCGTGCTGGCCGACGTCAAGCCGGACTCGCTGGTGTCGCAGGAGGAGACCTTTGGCCCGCTCGCGCCCGTCATCCGCTTCAAGGACGAAGCCGACGTCATCGCGATGTGCAACGCCTCGCCGTTCGGCCTTGCCTCCTACTTCTACTCCCGCGATCTCGGCCGCGTCTGGCGCGTCGCCGAGGCGCTGGAATCAGGCATGGTCGGCGTCAACACCGGCCTCATCACCACGGAAGTCGCCCCCTTCGGCGGCGTCAAGGAGAGCGGCCTCGGGCGTGAAGGCTCGCATCATGGCATGGAAGAGTATGTCGAGATCAAATACGTGATGATGGCAGGGGTGTGAGGGCGCATCAGTCTCTCCGCGTCATTGCGAGCCACCGGGTCCGCGCAAAGCGCGGCCCGATGACAGGCTCCGCGAAGCAATCCAGAATCTTTCCGCAGAGGCAGTCTGGATTGCTTCGTCGCAAGGGCTCCTCGCAATGACGAAGTGAGGTGCAACAGCTGGAGCTAAATCTTCAGCTCTTTCCCCGTCACGCGCCTGTAAGCTTCGAGATAGCGCTTGCTGGTTGCATCCACAACGCTGGCGGGCAGTGGCGGCGGTGGGGCATCGCCGTTCCAGCGGCCGGCGCGGCGCTCGACGTCGAGATAATCGCGTAAGGGTTGCTTGTCGAAGCTCGCCTGCGGCTGGCCGGGCTTGTAGGCATCGACCGCCCAGAAGCGCGAGGAATCCGGGGTCATGACTTCGTCTATCAGGATGATGCGGCCGTCCTTGTCGCGGCCGAACTCGAACTTGGTGTCGGCGATGATGATGCCCTGCTCGCGCGCCAGCTCCTCGCCAAGTGTATAGATCGCGCGCGTCATGCTCTCCAGCGTATAGGCGACCTCGTCGCCGACCACCGCGCGCATCTTCGCGATGGTGATGTTCTCGTCATGGCCGCTCTCGGCCTTGGTTGCCGGGCTGAAGATGACAGGCTCGAGCTTCTCGCTCTCGACGAGGCCGGCCTTGAGCTTCTCGCCGGCCAGCGTGCCGCTCGCGGCATATTCCTTCCAGGCCGAGCCCGAGAGGTAGCCGCGGATCACGCATTCGATCGGAAATACGGTGGTGCGCTTGCACAGCATGGCGCGGCCGAGGATCTCGGCGCGGTGGGGCGTCAAGGCCGGCACGGCCGCAATGATCGCGTCGGTGTCGGCGCTGATCATGTGATGCGGCACCACGCCTTCGAGCTCGTTGAACCAGAACGCACTCACTTGCGTCAGCACCGCGCCCTTCATCGGGATGGTCTCGCCCATCACGACGTCGAAGGCGCTGATGCGGTCGGTGGTGACGAGCAGCAGGCGGTCGTCGTCGACGGCGTAGATATCGCGCACCTTGCCGCGTCCGATCTTGGGGAGGGGCAGGTCGCTGGAGAGCATGGTGGTCATCGGCAAAGCCTTCACGCAAGGAATCCGGCCGCGGCTGACAGCGGCCGGAAACCCGATTAGCCTATTCCGGCAGCGGAATGAACTCATGTTCCTGCGGAACTGCCGCGAAGCGGCCGGTTTTCCAGTCCTGCTTGGCCTGCTCGATCCGCTCCTTGCTGGAGGAGACGAAATTCCACCAGATGTGGCGCGGGCCCTCCAGTGCATCGCCGCCGAGAAACATCATCCGGGTGGCCTTCAGTGCCTTCACGGTGATGCGGTCGCCCGGACGGAAGATCAGCAGCCGCGGGCCTTCGTAGCGCTCGTTCGCGATCTCGACCTCGCCGTCGACCAGGTAGATCGCACGTTCCTCCTGATCGGGATCGAGCGGCACGCTCGCGCCTTCCGCCGCCGTGACCTCGGTGTAGAACCAGGGCGAGACCATCGCGACAGGCGAGGCGATGCCGAACGAAGAGCCCGCGATCACCCGCGCGGTAAAATCGCGCTCGGAGATCATCGGCAAATCGCCCGCCGCATAGTGCTGGAACGACGGCGCAATCTCCTCGGATCCCGACGGCAACGCGATCCAGCTTTGCAAACCCAGCATCTTCTGGCCGGAGGCGCGCTGCGCGTCGGGCGTGCGCTCGGAATGGGCGATGCCGCGCCCGGCGGTCATGAGGTTCATCGCGCCGGGCGCGATCTCCTGGACGTTGCCTTCGCTGTCGCGATGCATGATCGCGCCGTCGAACAGGTAGGTGACGGTGGCAAGCCCGATATGTGGATGCGGCCGCACGTCCATGCCCTTGCCGGAGACGAACTGCACCGGTCCGAAATGATCGAAGAAGATGAACGGCCCGACCATCTGCCGCTTGCCGTGCGGCAATGCGCGCCGCACCTCAAATCCGTCGCCGAGATCGCGCGTGCGAGGCACGATGACGAGATCGAGCGCATCGCAGGACATGGGATCGCCGAGCACGGGATCGTTGGAGGGTTGCCAGCTCATGGGTAGGCTCCTTTTGGCTTTGTTGGATGCGAGACTAGCAGGAATTTGCAGCGCCGTCGCGACAAAGCCGGGGCTCAACGTCGCGGACCGCAATAGCGCCATGTGCAGAACTATCATCGCCTCACCCACCGCTGTCATTCCGCGCGAAAGCGGGGAATCCAGTACGCTGCGGCCCATCGGTTTAATCACTGTCGTCTCGGAGTACTGGATCGCCCGGTCAAACCGGGCGATGACAGTTGTGGTGCGGATGGTCCTTGAAAAAATACGCCTGACGAAGGATGTTCGGCTGATTTCAATCGCGACCGTCGCATCGCCCGATGACATTTGCTGCAACAGAACTGGCATTTCGCGCCGCGTCCGTGGCGCTGCTGCTTGTGCTAGGCGCGTCGCTCGTCTCTGATTTCGGACACGTGCTGGCAGCCCGGCTCGGTGCTGGCTTCGCGATCGGCTCGGCCGCGCATGCGGCGAGCTATTCGGTCGGCGTGTCGTCGCTGGTGCCGGCCTGGCATGCGCCGCTGATTGCGTTGTCGACGGGCAACATCGTGGTGTTCTGGCTGTTCACGCGCGCGCTGTTCGACGACGAGTTTCGTCTGCGCTGGTGGCACGGATTGATCTGGGGACTGGTGACCGCGTTCAGCTTCGTCAACTGTCTCTGGATCGCACCGGGCGGAAACGTTCGGCTTGCCGTCACCATCGTCAATCTGATCGTGCTCGGTTTCATTGCGCTTGCGGTGGTGCAGACGATCAATTCGTGGTCGGCCGATCTGGTCGAGCGCCGCCGCCGCGTTCGCGTCTTCATCGTCTGCACGGCCGCGCTCTATGGCGGGGCGAACGCGCTGCTCCAGATTGTCGTGACCGGAATTGAGGTTGGCGATATCGCCGACACGATCAATGCGGGCGTGCTCGTCTGCATCGTTGCGGCCATCGCCTATGCGATGATGCGCGTCGATGGCGCCGAGCTGTTTCCGGTGGCCGCGGAGGCCGCGCCGCCGCTGGTTTTGAGCCAAGTCCCGGCGTCAGAGGACGCCGCCGACCAGAAGCTCATCGATGCCCTGATGCGGCTGATGGCGGACGAGCGGATCTATCGCCAGGAGAACATCACCATCGGCGTGCTGGCGAACCGGCTGAAAATTCCCGAATACCGGCTGCGCCGGCTGATCAACCAGCGCCTCGGCTATCGCAACTTCAATGTGTTCCTGAACAATCACCGGATCGAGGAAGCCAAGGCCGCGCTCGCCGATCCCGCCCAGGCCGAAGTCCCCGTCATCACCATCGCCATGGATGCCGGCTTCCAGTCCCTCGGCCCCTTCAACCGCGCCTTCAAGGCGGTGACCGGCGTGACCCCGACGGAATATCGGCGGCTTAAAGCGAGCACGGCGTGATGGGCTCTTCGCCTCTCCCGCCTGCGGGGAGAGGCCGGAATTTGCGGAGCAAATTTCGGGTGAGGGGGAGCTTCCGCGAGCCCGTCTGTCACCGTCCCTGCGGAGACTCCCCTCACTCTCCCCGCAAGCGGGGCGAGGGGGTCCACCGTCCCCGGCGCGACAGACCAGCCCAATTTTCAAGCTGTTGGATCTGTTGCGTTATTTCAGAATCGATCAGTCCCGGCCAAATCCAGCCACGCCATTTTCCAGATCCGGCGAGCACATATCCCACGCCTCCTGCTTCGTCTTGGGCTCACGCCCCCAAGCCGGAGACAACCCGTGACCCGCCGCCGCAAGATCGTCCTCCTCACCACCATCGCCTGTGCCGGTCTCGCGCTCGGCGCAGCCCGCGCCGGCGACGTGCCGAAGGTCGCCACTGGCTTTGTCGCCGGCATCCTGTGCTCCGAGACCTTCGTCTCCGGCCTCGATCCGCGGCGCACGTTCACTGAGACCAACGATGCGATGCCCGGCACCGGCCTGATCAGCTGGGCGATGGAGTATCGCGTCGATCGCGTGCGCAAGGACGTTACGGTGACACTGTTTGGCCTCGGCCGCAGCCATGCCGTCTATCGCGAGGGGCTCGGCTGCACGCTCGCGCATGGCGAGCCGCTCGCCGAAGTCATGCCGCCGCCGGACGACAGGCAGCCCGCGCTGCTGCCCGAGATCGCCGGTCCGGCGATCGTGCCGCCGCAAAGTCCCGAGCTTGCTACCGCGCTCGACCGCGCCTTTGACGAGCCGGCACAGCCGCCTTATCGCCGCACCCGCGCGATCGTCGTGATGAAGGCGGGCCGCGTCATCGCCGAGCGCTACGCCTACGGCATCGGACCGGAGACGCTGCTGCTCGGCTTCTCCATGACCAAATCGGTGATCTCGGCGCTGACAGGCGTGCTGGTGCGTCAGGGCAAGCTCAAGCTCGACGGGCCCGCGCCGGTCGCCGCCTGGAAGCATCCGGATGACCCGCGCCATGCCATCAGCGTCGATCAATTGCTACGCCACACCGCAGGGCTGGCGCTCGGCAGCTCGTTGCAGGCCTCGCTCGGCTCCGCCTTCGAGCCGGTCAACCGCATGAAGTTCGTGGAAGCCGACATGGCCACCTATGCCGCGAGCATGCCGCTTGCGACCGCGCCGGGCACGGCGTGGAATTATCATGACGGCAACACCATCCTGCTCTCGCATCTGATCCGCAATGCGGCCGGTGGACATCCCGCAGCTGCACTGCACTTCGCGCGCCGCGAATTGTTCGTTCCACTCGGCATGCGCCATGTCACGCTCCAGCTCGACGCTTCAGGCACGATCGAGGGCTCGAGCGAGATGCTGGCATCGGCGCGGGACTGGGCGCGCTTCGGCCAGCTCTATCTCAATGACGGCGTCGCGGGCGGCAAGCGCATCCTGCCCGAGGGGTGGGTGAGCTATTCGTCCTCGCCCACGCCGAATGCCTGGGTCGGCATCGGTGCCGGCTTCTGGACCAACCAGGGCGACAGCTTTGGCGCGAAGTTTCGCATCGCGCACGGCTGGCCGCGCGATGCCTTCTTCGCGAAGGGCACGATCGGGCAGTACACGATCGTGATCCCCTCGGAGCGGCTGGTGATCGTGCGCATGGGACGCTCGCCGAACTGGCCGCCGGAAGCAGATGGCGTGTTCGACCTCGTGCGCGACGTGGTGGCCGCAACGCGCGAGAAGGGGAAGATAGCCGGGGCGGATTGAGAGCAGCGGCGGCTCTTCTTACCCTCCCCTGGAGGGGCCCTCCAGGGGAGGGTGAGCATGCGCGCTCGAGCTATTGCCTCCCTAGCTCCGTCGCCTTCGCCACGCGGTCGAACCGCTCCAGCGTCATGATCGCATCCGCAAACTTCTCCGCGCGTGCGTTCAGCACGGGCCGCGCCAGCGTCAAAAACTTCTGCTGCATCGCCTTCGTGTCAGGAAACGAATTCGGCTCGCCCGAGGGATCGGCATACAGCCGCTCATGCACGCCATCGTCCGTCGTGATGCTGACGCGGGCGCCGAACGGATGGGTGCGGCCGATTTCGAGGCGGTCGTCCTGCACCACGTCGAACTTGTCGGCGAGGGCGTCGATGGCGGCATCGCCAAGGCGGTTGTAATCGTCCCAGCCGAATGAGCCCTGGTCGAGCGCGAGCGCGCCGGTGAAGAACATCGAGAACTGGCCGCCGACGATCGAGGTCGGATGCCGCTTGGTCGCGGCATCGCCGGTGAGCGTGATGCCGTTACGATGCAGGCCGATCTCGACGCGCTTAACCTGGTCCGGCGTCAGATTGTGCTCGCGCCGCATGGCGATCAGCGCGTCGATCGCCGCATGGGTGTAGCGGCAGCTCGGATAGGGTTTGACGCCGATCTTCATCGTCTCGTAGCTCTTGCCGAGCTCGGCCACCGCTTTGCCCGGATGCGCATCGTCGGTGTAGCCGGCGAGCAGGCCGTGCTTGCCCTCGACCGATTCCGTCGCGCCGACGAAATCGTTGCGCGCCAGTGTCGCGGCGATCACGCCGTTCATCGCGGCGGCGCCGACCTGGTAGCGCTTGTTCCAGGCGCCGTTGACCAGAAATTGCAGCGATCCGGCAGCCTGGCTGCCGGAGACGCCGAAGGCGGCGATGATCTGCTGCTCGGAGAGGCCGAACAGTTTTGCGGCGGCCGCGGCCGCGCCATAGGTGCCGGCGGTCGCGGTCGGATGGAAGCCGCGCGCGTAGTGCGAGGTCGGGTCGAGCGCATTGCCGAGCCGGCAGCAGACTTCATAGCCCGCAACGATCGCGGTCAGCACGTCGCGGCCCGACGCGCCGACCATCTCGCCGACCGCGAAGGCGGCCGGCACCACCGGCGCGCTCGGATGCAGCGAGGAATCGGCGTGCGTGTCGTCGAAGTCGAGCGAATGTCCCAGCGCGCCGTTGAGCAGGGCCGCCACCGCCGGCGTCCAGGTCTTGGCATCGCCGAACACGGTGGATTCGCCCTTGGCATCGAGCGCAAGCGTTTCCAGCGTCTTCAGCATCGACGGGGTCGATTCCGCCTCGCTGCGGGCGCGGATGGCGCTGCCGAGGAAGTCCAGCGTCAGCACTTTGGCGCGATCCAGCACCTCCGCCGGAATATCTTGGTACTTCAGATTGAAGACATAGGCGGCGAGCGTTGCGGTTTCGTGGGCCATCGTGTTTCCTCGTTTTGGCCGGCAAGTTAGGCGGGCTGATTGCGCCTTTCAAGCGGCCTTGCGGGGGCGGGCATCAGCCATGCTTTTGCCTGGCTCAAGAAGATCGGACCGGGACGTTGACGATGACACGCACAAGAGAGCTGCTCGACCGGATCCGGGCGCGACGGACGCAATTGGGGCTGGCGATCAGGGTCACCGTGGCGGCGGTCGCAGCCTATGCCATCGCCACCGCGCTGCATCTGCTCTTGCCGCTCTGGGCGGTGCTGACCTCGCTGATCGTGACCCAGATGAGCGTCGGCCGCTCGCTGAAGGCGACGCGCGACTACATGCTCGGCACTATCGGCGGCGCCATCTATGGCGGCGCCATCGCGATCCTGATCCCGTACTCCGGTGAAGCGGGCCTGTTGGGGCTTCTGGTGCTCTCGGTCGCCCCGCTCGCCTTCATCGCCGCGATCAATCCGAGCCTCAGTGCCGCGACGGTCACCGCCGTGATCGTGCTCCTGGTTCCGACCATGCATCACTCCGATCCCATGACCTCGGCGATCGATCGCGTCAGCGAGGTCGCGGTCGGTGCCATCACGGGCCTGCTCGTCTCCTTCCTGGTGCTGCCCTCGCGCGCGGTGCGGCAGATCCGCGCCAGCGCAGCAAGACTGCTCGAACTGATCGCCGATGCCTTCACCGAACTGCTCGCGGGCCTCACGCGCGGCCGCGACAACGACGCGCTGCACCGGATCCAGGACGGCATCGGCACTGCCATGGTCAGCCTCAACGCGATTGGCTCAGAAGCCGAGCGCGAGCGCGCCGCACGCCTGTCGAGCGGGCCGGATACCGGTCCCTTGCTGCGAACCATCCTGCGGTTGCGGCATGACGTCGTGATGATCGGCCGCGCCACCGTGGTGCCGCTGCCGGCCGAGGTGCAGACGCGGCTCGCAGGTCCGCTGACGGAGGTCTCGATGGTGATCGCGCGCTTCCTGCGTTCGGCCGCCGCAGCCTTGCGGGAGGGCGCCGGCGCGCCGCCGCTCCATCCGGTCCACGTTGCGCTCCAGCATTACGCCGAGGCGGTCGCCGCCGTCCGTCACGACGGTCTGATCCGCGGCCAGCCCAGCGACACCGCCGAGCGCTTCTTCGCGCTGGGCTTCTCGCTGGAGCAGATGCACCAGAACCTCTGCGATCTCGATCGCGTCGTCGGCGAATGGTCGGAGGCAGCGGCCGACAAGCCCGCGCGGGTGGCGGAGTGAGCTAGCGCCGCTTCAGTCCCTTGCCCTGCATGCGCCAGAGCAGGAGGTCGATGCGGTCCTGGCCGAAGAACGGCTCGTTCTCGAACACGAAGGTCGGCACGCCCCAATGGCCGGAGGCGGCGTGGTCCTTTTCGTTCTCCGCGATCACGTGCTCATAGCGATCCGGATCGGCAGTGATCGCGGCGTCCATGGCGGCAAGATCGAAGCCGGCCTTCTCGGCCGCGCGCGCGAGATGATCGCCCTCGTTCCATCCCGCCACCGAACCGTCCCATAGCACGCGCGCGATCGCGTCTGTAAATTCGAGCGAGCGTCCTTCGAGCTGCGCCATCGCGCCCAGCCGGGTCAGGCGGTGGATGTAAGGCTGCTCCACCGCAACGTCGAGCGTTGTCTTGTCCTGCACGATCGGATCGGGCCTCGGGAAGCGGAACGGAATGCCCTCGTGCTGCGCCACGCGCGTGCTGTCGAGCACCACATAGCGAATGAAGTTCGGGCTGGCCTTCTTGAAGAATCCGGGCACGCGGACCGCGAGCGGGTAGACCGGCCGCAGGTTGACCGCGAGGTCATACTCGGCGACGAGCTTCAGTGTCTTGGGCAGGGCCAGATAGCTGAAGGGACTTCGGTAGGAGCAGAAGAGATCGACGGACAGCGTCATCGGGCCGGCTCCACGATGTCTCCCATCATGCTGCGGGCCACGAGCTTGTGGAACGGTACGATCAGCGTGAGGTAGGTACGCCCGAGCAGATTGTTGGTCCGCACCAACGTGGTCAATGTCACCTGCTGGTCCGCCCCGTCGCCGGCGACGTCAACCACGACGCGGAAATCGAGATGGTAGTCGTCAAACCCGGCGATGAGCTGCTCCGGCGTTTCGCTCAGCACTGGAAACAGGCCGATCATCCCGTACGGAGCCGGAGCACCTTCGCCTGACGTCTTCAGTCCGAAGGGTTTCACCAGGATGTTGCGCAAGCGCGTCAGCGCATCGATCCAGCGCGGCCCGTGCAGCACCATTCGGGTGCAGGCCTCGCGGGCGCTCAATTGCGTCGCGCCGACCTCTACACGAAAGGCATCGATGAACTGCGCGCCTGATAGCACAGCGCCGGCATCGACATCGGGTGTGACTTCGCGAACCGAGCCTGTCATCCCGCCAGTTTGCGCGTCAGCATGCCAAAGCGCAAGATCAACAGGCCGGCATAAACGAACGATCCGATCGACAGCCCGATCCAGACGCCGACCGCGCCGAGGCTGGCGTGGAAGGCGAGGACCCAGGCGATCGGGAAGCCGACGCACCAATAGCCTGTTGCTGCGAACACAAGCGTCATCTGGGTGTCATTGATGCCGCGCAGGGCGCCGCCCATGATGGTCTGGAGCGCATCGGCGATGAAGAAAGTCGCGCCGACCAGCAAAAGTGTCGCGGTCAGCGCGACGGTCGGCGCGCTGGCCTCGCTGCTGCCGAAGAACAGCCGTCCCAGCTCATAGCGGCCGAGGATGATCGCGACAGTCAGAGCCGCGACGAACGCAATGCCGAGCACGGCGGCAACGAGCCCCGCGCGCCGGACGCCGGCCGGCTCGTTGCGGCCGAAGGCGTGGCCAACGCGCACGGTGGCGGCCATGCCGATGCCGAGCGGCACCATGAACAGCACGGCGGTGACCTGGAGCGCGATCTGATGTGCGGCGAGCGCGGTGGTCGAGATCAGCCCCATCAGCAGCGCCGCCGAGGAGAACAGGCCGTATTCCATCAGCAGCGAGAACGAGATCGGCGCGCCGATCGCGATGAGCTGGCGCATCAGGGGCCAGTCGATCCGCCAGAAATGGGCGAGCGGGTGATAGTCCGCGAACGGCTTTCGCCATGCGGCAATAGTGAGCGCGGCGAGGAAGGTGCCGAGATTGACCAGCGTGGTCGCAAGCCCCGCGCCGAACAGGCCGAGCTTCGGCACGCCGAACAGGCCGTGGATCAGGACATAGACCAGCGCGGCATTGGCGGGGATCGCGGCGAGCGTGATCCACAGCGGCGCCTGCGGCCGGTTCACCGCGCTCATCATGCTGCGCAGCGCGATGAAGCCGAGCGCCGGCGCAATGCCCCAGGCCAGTCCGTGGAGGTAGCGCTGGGCCAGCGCGGCGGAATCCGGCGCCTGTCCGAGCGCGAGCAGGATCTGCTCGCCATAGAGCGGCGAGGCCATCATCGGCAGCGAGATCAGCAGCGCGACCCACAACCCGACGCGCAAGGAACGGCGGATCAGCCTGATGTCGCCGGCGCCGAAGGCCTGCGCAGCGAGCGGCGACACCGCCGACATCAATCCGAGCCCGAAGGTGAAGCTGACGAAATAGACCGTATGCGCCAGCGCAGCCGCGGCCACTGCGTCCTCGCCGAGCCGGCCGATCATCGCGAGATCGGTCGTGATCATCGCGATCTGCCCGAGCTGCGTCAGCATCATCGGCACGGCCAGCCGCAGCGTCTCGGCGAATTCATCGGCGAGATGATTTTGCGGCACGCCGGCTTGCGGCTGCGAATGACGTTGGACGGTGTCGAGCATGGCCGGTCCTTAGCACAGCCGCACGTCGAAAACATGGCCCGCGAGCGAGATGCCTCTTCACCCTCTCCCCTTGCGGGAGAGGGTGGCTCGCCGCCGCGTAGCGGCGAGACGGGTGAGGGGTCTCTATCCTCACGAGCGATCTTGCAAGTGGATAGAACCCCTCATCCGGCGCCATAGCCGAAGCTTTGCTTCGGCGTTCTTAAGAACGGCGGCCGAAGGCCGCCTATGCCACCTTCTCCCACAAGGGCAGAAGGAAGAAAGAGCCCTCAGCCCTTCCGTTCCGGCACGCGCTTGATCTTCGCACCCAGTGCGTTCAGCCGTTCCTCGATGCGCTCGTAGCCGCGCTCGATCTGGTCGGCGTTGTTGATGGTCGAGGTGCCCTCGGCGCAGACCGCGGCGAGCAGCATCGCCATGCCGGCGCGGATGTCGGGCGAGGTCATCGGTGCGCCGCGCAGACGGCTGGGGCCGGCGATGATGGCGCGGTGCGGATCGCACAGCACGATGCGCGCGCCCATCGCGATCAGCTTGTCGACGAAGAACATCCGCGATTCGAACATCTTCTCGAACATCAGGATCACGCCCTCGCATTGCGTGGCGGTGACGATCGCGATCGACATCAAATCGGCCGGGAAGGCCGGCCAGGGCTGGTCCTCCAGCTTCGGCACGTGGCCGCCGAAATCGTCCTGGATCTTCAGCGTCTGGTTCGAGGGCACGATGAGATCGTCGCCCTCGACGCGGCAGACGATGCCGAGCCGCTCGAATCCCATGCGGATCGAGCGCAGGTGCTCGACACCGGCGCGCACGATGCGTAACGGCGAGCGCGTCACGGCGGCAAGGCCGATCAGCGAGCCGACCTCGATATGGTCGGGCTGAATGGAGTAGGTCGCTTCCCCCAGCGTCGCCGAGCCGTGCACGATCATGGTGTTGGTGCCGATGCCCTCGATCTTCGCGCCGAGCGCGACCAGGAAATTGGCGAGATCCTGCACATGCGGCTCGGACGCAGCATTGCGCAGGTAAGTGACACCGTCGGCGGCGACCGCTGCAACCAGCGCATTCTCGGTCGCGGTGACGCTCGGCTCGTCCAGGAACACGTCCGCACCGGCGAGCTTCGGCGCACGGAATTCGAGCCGGTCGGTCGCGGTGACCTTTGCGCCCAGCTGCTCCAGCGCCAGCACATGGGTGTCGAGCCGTCGGCGGCCGATGACGTCGCCGCCGGGTGGCGGCAGCATCACTTCGCCGCAGCGGGCGAGCAGGGGGCCCGCGAGCAGAATCGAGGCGCGGATGCGCACGCACAGCTCGGGGTCGAGATCGGCGGCGCGGATGCTCTTGGCATGAATGCGCAGCGTATTGCGCGCGGTCCACTCCGCCGCGGCGCCGACCGAGCGGATCAGCTCGACCAGCGTCTCGGTGTCGCGGATCCGCGGCACGTTCTGAAGCGTCACCGGATGCTCGGTGAGCAGGGCCGCCGCGATGATCGGCAGCGCCGAGTTCTTGTTGCCGGACGGCTCGATCGAGCCCGAGAGCCGGTGACCGCCCTCGACGATGTATTGGATGGGCGCCACGGGGTTCTCGCTGTCCTGTTGGTGGAGCTGTTTCGGAGGCGGAAACTACAGAGAATTGAGCGCGGGAGCAATTGTGATGGCCGTGGCTCGAGCCCGTCCCTCGGGAGCTTGTGACAGGCGGCCCTTAGAACAACCCGACGATATTTCCGACCACGTAAAGGATGGCAATCAGGATCAGCGCGCCGATCATGACGAAGGAAATTTCGATCGCGATGGCCCCGGTGCCGAGCGTGGCAGCCACGGCGGCGAGGAGCCGCTCTTCACGGAAGATGAGCGCGAGCACCGAGAGCAGGATGGCAAGCAGGCCGAGCGAAATCGCGGTGACTGATGCGGTTTCACTCCAGCTTCGCGCCGCGGATCTTTCGATCCTGGGAGCCTGATACTCGACACCCTTCACCCGCGCCATCACGCGGTCCTTGATGCGATGTCCGGTGTCGACGATGACCTGCTCCGCTGGCGGCGGCGGAAACACGATCGGCACGACCCAACGCGGCAGCACGGCGGCCATCAGCGCCAGCACGCCGACGATGCTGCCGATGATGCCGAGCCGGCGGGATGGCGCGGTGGAACTGGTCATTGCGGAGCTGGTCATGGCGTGAGCGCTTCCCGGCCGGAATGGCCCGCGGGTTCATGCCACTTCGTCGCGATGGCGGGAGGTAAGGTTCAGGGGAGGCAATGGGAACAGGTCCTCTTGCCACGAGTCGGGTGCCCTCCCTCCCCCGCTTGCGGGGGAGGGTTGGGGAGAGGGTGTCTCCACGATCGAGACAGTCCCTGAGATGAGAGGAGAGAGCCTTCACCCGCCGTGCTCTGCGAGCACGTCGACCTCTCCCGCAAGCGGGAGAGGTGCAGCGAGTGCGTGGCTAGCAGATCAAACCCAAAACCACCGGCGATCAAATATCGATCGTCGCACTCAGCGAATGTTCCTGGATGAAGTCGCGGCGTGGCTCGACCACGTCGCCCATCAGCTTGGTGAAGATGTCGTCGGCCTCGTCGACCTCCTTGACCTTCACCTGCAAGAGCGAGCGCGCTTCGGTGTCGAGCGTGGTCTCCCAGAGCTGCTCCGGGTTCATTTCGCCGAGACCTTTGTAGCGCTGCAGCGCGATGCCCTTGCGCCCGGAATCGGTGACCGCCTCGAACAGATCGACCGGACCGTGCACCACGTGCTCGCTGTCCTTGCGCCGCAGCTTGCCGGAGCGGGCGTAGACGTCCTGCAGCTTCGTCGTGTACTCGTCGAGCTTGCGGGCCTCGGCCGAGCCGAGCAGCGCATCGTCGATGACAGCCGCTTCCTTGACGCCGCGCACGGTGCGCTCGAACAGGAACCCCTGGCCTTCGACGAATTGACCGACCCAGCCGCGCTCGACCTCCTCGGCCTGGTTGTCCAGCCGGCTCGCGATGTATTGCGCGGCGGCCGCGGCGTTCTCGGGATTGCCGTAGATCGACTTGTTCAGCACGCCGGTGATGGCGGCCTGCTCGACCACCTTGCGGTTATAGCGGCTGTGCAGATTGCGCAGGATGCTGCGAACCACGCGGGCGTCGTCGACCAGCGAGCGCAGGTCGCGGCCGGTGCGGTCGCCGCCGGTGCCGGGAACGAACACGCAATCGTCGAGCCCGGCGTTGATCAGATAATCCTCCAGCGCCCGCTCGTCCTTCAGATATTGCTCGGACTTGCCTCTGGAGACCTTATAGAGCGGCGGCTGGGCGATGTAGAGATAGCCGCCGTCGATGATGTCGCGCATCTGCCGATAGAAGAAGGTGAGCAGCAGCGTGCGGATGTGGGCGCCGTCGACGTCGGCGTCCGTCATCACGATAATCTTGTGATAGCGCAGCTTCTCGACCGAGAAGTCGTCGCTGATGCCGGTGCCGAGCGCGGTGATCAGCGTGCCGATCTGCTCTGACGACAGCATCTTGTCGGGGCGGACGCGTTCGACGTTGAGGATCTTGCCGCGCAGCGGCAGCACCGCCTGGAATTCGCGATTACGACCCTGCTTGGCGCTGCCGCCTGCCGAATCACCCTCGACGATGAAGAGCTCGGATTTTGCAGGATCCTTTTCCTGACAGTCGGCGAGCTTGCCCGGCAGCGAGGACACCGAGAGCGGGCTCTTGCGCGTCAGCTCGCGCGCCTTTCGTGCGGCTTCGCGGGCTGCGGCGGCCTGGATCACCTTGCCGACGATCATCTTGGCTTCGCTCGGGTGCTCCTCGAACCAGGCCTGGAGCGCCTCGTTGAGGACGTTCTCGACCACGGGGCGCACTTCCGAGGACACCAGCTTGTCCTTGGTCTGCGACGAGAACTTTGGATCCGGCACCTTCACCGACAGCACGGCGGTGAGGCCTTCGCGGCAGTCGTCGCCGGTCAGTGCGATCTTTTCCTTTTTCGCATTGGCCTCGGCATAGCCGTTGACCTGGCGCGTCAGCGCGCCGCGGAAACCGGCCAGATGGGTGCCGCCGTCACGCTGCGGGATGTTGTTGGTGAAGCACAGCACGTTCTCGTGGTAGCTGTCGTTCCACCACAAAGCGGCCTCGACGCCGATGCCGTTGGCTTCCGAGCGCACCATGATCGGCGCCGGCACGATCGCCTTCTTGTTGCGGTCGAGATATTTGACGAACTCCTCGACGCCGCCGGAATAGTGCATCTCCTCGCGCTTCTCGACCGCATGGCGCGTGTCGGAGAGGATGATGTTGACGCCGGAATTGAGGAAGGCGAGCTCGCGCAGGCGATGCTCGAGCGTGGCGAAATCATATTCGACGTTCTTGAACGTCTCGGTCGAGGCGAGGAACGTCACCTCGGTGCCGCGCTTGCCCGGCGCATCGCCGACGATCTTCAGCGGCGCCACGGCATCGCCATGGGCGAATTCGATGTAGTGCTCCTTGTTGTCGCGCCAGATCCGCAAGCCGAGCTTGCTGGACAGCGCGTTGACGACGGAGACGCCGACGCCGTGCAGGCCACCGGAGACCTTGTAGGAATTCTGGTCGAACTTTCCGCCGGCATGCAGCTGGGTCATGATGACCTCGGCCGCGGAGATGCCTTCGCCCTTGTGGATGTCGACCGGAATGCCGCGGCCGTCGTCGCGCACCGTGACGGAATTGTCGGCGTTGAGGATGACGTCGACGCGCGTGGCGTGGCCCGCCAGCGCCTCGTCGATGGCGTTGTCGACGACCTCGTACACCATGTGGTGCAGGCCCGAGCCGTCGTCGGTATCGCCGATATACATGCCCGGGCGCTTGCGGACGGCATCGAGACCCTTGAGCACGCGGATCGATTCCGCGCCGTAGTCGCTCGCGTTGGAGGGCTCGTTTTCGGCACGCGGCTGCCGAGCAGGTTCTGTCATGAGAGGCCTTTGAGATGTCGCCCGAATCAGCGGCGCAAAAGGCGCTGATTTGTAGGCTATTTGTGCCACGAAAGAGGGTTTGCGCCTAGCGCAAAGTATCTCCTCGCAACCCTTTGGGAAGATAGGGTTTTTGGACCGATTTTCAAGGCTTTCGAAAGCCGATTCAGGGCGCTGCAAAAAGCACGATTCGAGGGCCGGTTTGCATCTCCAAAAACCGTTGAATTTGTGGGAACGGAAAGGTCAGTTCCAGGGCCCTTCAATACAGCTGGAGCGGCGGCCACGCCTCACCGTCGCGCCCGACCGTGAGCTCCCAGGTATCGCCGGCGGCGATGGTGAGACTGTTCGCTGTGGCTGGATGGCCCGGCACGCTCAGGCTGTAAGAGTATTTGCCGGGCCCGAGATCCAGCGCGACCGCGTTCGCGCCGGCGGGGCGCGGGATGGTCCGCTCGTTGATCGTGAGCACGGCTTCCTGCTCGCCGATATTGCTGAACACGAGCTTCGCCTGGCCGGGTGCGGGCAGGACGTTTGCCCGGGTCGCCGCATCCGAATTCTTCTGCACGAGGTGGACCGAGGTGCTGCCGGCCTTGCGGTCGAGCTCCAGCGCTGCCGGCCCGATTGGGGAGACGAAGTCGAGGCGCACGTGGTCGGCGGTGACCACCGTGCCATCCTGTTCCTGCCAGCCGAGCTTTCCGAGCTCGGTGCGATAGAACACGAGGACGTCGCTGAGCCGTGCGGGCACGGTGGCTTCGAGCCTGGTCCGGAGCGGGGCTTCGATGCCCGGCATCACGGTGGTGTGGATCCCTCGATAGCTGTAGCGGGTCGGCGCAGGCAGCTTGGCATCCGGATCCAGCGTGAGCGCGGCAGAAAATAGCGGCGGCAGATTCGACACAAAGGCGCCGGCGCTTGCCGCGAGCAGGCAGCTCGCGAAGAGAGCAAGGCAGCACGCAAAAACTTGCCATCGTGCCGGAGCTCGCACCCCAGGCCTCACCGTCGTCATGCTCACGCTCCAAGGATATCGCGCGAGTTGGAAATCTTGCGCGACGGCCGCTTCTCGCGGCCTCAGGCAGCTAGTCGCTGACGGAACCGGGCGGGTTCAATGTGGCGGCCTACCTTCGGGCGGAGACGCGTCCGCTCTCGACGTCAAAGATCTCGCCTCCCGCGCCGATCTCGGCGAAGGCAGCGGGGTCCGCGCCGGTCAACCACACTTGCGCGCCGAGCTTCTTCAGCTCCTCGAACAGCGCCGCGCGCCGGTTCGGATCGAGATGGGCGACCACCTCGTCGAGCAGCAGCAGCGGCACGATGCCGGTCATTTCGGCCACCAGCGTCGCATGCGCCAGCACCAAGCCGATCAAGAGCGCCTTCTGCTCGCCGGTGGAGGCATCGCGCGCCGGCATGCTCTTGGGCGCATAGACGACCTGGAGGTCGGTGAGATGCGGGCCGTCGGTGGTGCGGCCGGCGATGGCATCGCGCGGACGGTTGTCGCGCAGGATCTGGCGGTAGCGGTCCTCGACCGACGTCGCGGTCTCCTGAAGCAGCGCGTTCTCCATCCAGCCGTCGAGCGCGATTTGTGCCGACGGAAACGCCGAGGCTTGCGCGCGCGTATTGAGCATGCCGGTCAGCCGCGCCGCGGTCTGGCCGCGCGTTGCGGCGACCGCGACCGCAAGCTCGGCGGTCTCGCGCTCGATCGCGTCACACCAATGATCGTCGTAATTGCGCGTCTCGAGCAGGCGGTTGCGCGAGCGAAGCGAGCGTTCCAGTGCGTTGATCCGGCTGGAATGGTCGCTGTCGATGGCGAGCACCAGGCGGTCGAAGAAGCGCCGCCGCTCCGAGGCCGCGCCCATGAACAGCCCGTCCATCGCCGGCGTCAGCCACACCATGCGGATGTGGTCGCCGAAGGCGGCGGCGGAATTGACCGGCTCGCGGTCGATGCGGCAGCGCCGGCTGACGGCGGCGTCAGTGCGCGGCGCATCGATGCCGGTGCCGAGCGTCGCCAGCCCCAGTGCGCCCTCGACCTGCGCCGACACCGCCCAGGAGCCGTCGCCCTGGTTGTCGGCGACGTCTTCCAGCGTCGCGCGCCGCAAGCCCCGCCCCGGCGACAGGAACGAGATCGCCTCGATGCAATTGGTCTTGCCCGCCCCATTCGGCCCGACCAGCGCCACCATGTCAGCCGCCGTCTCGAGCCCCGCCGCCCGATAATTGCGAAACTGCGTCAGCGTCAGACGATGAATGCGGGAGGGGGTCATATCAGCTCGTCATTGCCGGGCTTTGCTTTCCCTCCCCCCTTGTGGGGGAGGGTGGCGCCTCACGCAGTGAGGCGACGGGTGAGGGGTATCTTACCGCCCGGCAAGCTTTGCAAGAATATCCTCCAATACGGACACGGATTGCTGCAAAACGTCGTTGTTCCAATAGCGCGCGACCGAGAAACCTTCTGCGAAAAGTGCGGCTTCGCGAACTGCATCACGCTGCGATCCCGCATGCTGACTTCCGTCAATCTCGATCACGAGGCGCTTGTCGAAACAGACGAAATCGAGAACGTAGTTCTTGAATGGAACTTGCCGGCGAAACTTGTAGCTGGAGAGCCGACGATCCCTGAGCAAGCGCCACATGGCCGCTTCCGCGTCCGTCGGTTCGTGCCGCATATTCTTCGCAAATTGGCGGAGACGTTTGGGGACTGGCCGATGGGACGGATCTTGCGGCACTAACCCCTCACCCGACCGACTGTGTCTCCTCCAGCGGAGCTGCCCTCTCCCACAAGGGGAGGGGGCATCGCAATGCGCATCGCGTTCGGCTCTAAAGGCAGTCTGCGTTGGCGAGGGAGCACCTCCCTCACACCCGCATCGGCATCAGCACGTACAGTGCGCTCTTGTCGTCGCGGTCTTGCACCAGGGTGGGCGAGCCGGGGTCGGCCAGCCTCAAGGTTGCGACGTCGCCTTCGATCTGGGCGGCGATGTCGAGCAGGTAGCGGGAGTTGAAGCCGATATCGAGGGCGTCGGAGGCGTATTCGACCTCCAGCTCTTCGGTCGCGCTGCCGGAATCCGGATTGGTCACCGACAGCACCAGCTTGCCCGCCGATAGCGACAGTTTCACCGCCCGCCCGCGCTCGCTGGAGATGGTGGAGACACGGTCGACCGCGTTCTCAAAATCCTTCTTGTCGACGACGAGCTCCTTGTCGTTGCCTTGCGGGATGACGCGGCCGTAGTCGGGGAAAGTGCCGTCGATCAGCTTCGAGGTCAGCACCACATTGCCGATGGTGAAGCGGATCTTGGCCTGCGACAGCTCGATCGTCATCTCGGCCTCGGTGTCCTCGATCAGGCGCTGCACCTCGCCGACAGTCTTGCGCGGCACGATGACGCCGGGCATGCCCTCGGCGCCCTTGGGCTGGACCAGGTCGAGCTGGGCGAGGCGGTGGCCGTCGGTGGCGACGCCGCGCAGGGTCGCCGCCTTGGCGGTGCCGGCGGCGTGCAGATAGATGCCGTTGAGGTAATAGCGCGTCTCCTCGGTCGAGATCGCGAACTGGGTGCGGTCGATCAGCCGCTTGACGTCCTTGGCGGCGAGCGAGAACGAGTGCGACATGTCGCCGGCGGCCAGATCCGGGAAATCATTCTCCGGCAGGGTCTGCAGCGTGAAGCGCGAGCGGCCTGCGCGGATCGCCAGCACCGCGCGGTCGCCGTCGGCCTCGAGCACGATCTGCGAGCCGTCCGGCAGCTTGCGGACGATGTCGTAGAACATGTGCGCCGGCACGGTGGTGGAGCCCGCGGTCGCGGTTTCCGCGGGCAGCGTCTCCGTGACCTCGAGGTCGAGGTCGGTCGCCTTCAGCGACAATTTCGCGTTCTCGGCGCGGACCAGCACGTTGCCGAGGATCGGAATCGTGTTGCGGCGCTCGACCACGCGATGGACATGGCCCAGCGACTTCAGCAGTTGCGCGCGTTCGACCGTAACCTTCATTGCACTACTCGCCCGATCCCCAAGGAAAACACAGCGTTGAGAAGGCCGGGCAGCGGGACGCGCGCCACGGCACCGAAGACCCCGAAAAGCCGGATCATTCCTGCCGATATGATCAAAGCTGTCAGGGTCGCGCAAGGTGGCGCGGATGGCCCCCGGATTCAAGGGATCGAAGGCAGTTCCCCACGATTTACCGCCCAAACGAAGGCCGCCGCCCAGGCATAGATCTGCTCCCTCGCCCCGCTTGCGGAGAGAGGGTTGGGGTGAGGGGGAGTCTCCACAGGGGAGGTGAGAGTTGGACACGCCGAGTGTCCCCCCTCACCCGGAATCCGCGCTGCGCGCGCATTCCGACCTCTCCCCGCAAGCGGGGGAGAGGTGAAAGAAATAGGCGTTTATTCCTGAAGCTGGCGCTTCAGCGACTCCACTTCCTCGGACAGCGCGGTGTCCTTGGAGACCAGGGCCTCGATCTTGCGCACGGCGTGCAGCACGGTGGTGTGGTCGCGTCCGCCGAAGCGGCGGCCGATCTCGGGCAGCGAGCGCAGGGTCAGCGTCTTGGCGAGATACATCGCCACCTGACGCGGGCGCACCACGTTGGCGGTGCGGCGCGAGGACAACAGATCGGAGCGGCTGACGTTGTACTGTCGCGCCACCACGCGCTGGATGTCCTCGATCTTGATCCGCTTGGGCTCCTGTGGCCGGACCAGGTCGCGCACCTCGTGCTCGGCCATCTCCAGCGTCACCGGCCGGTTGTTGAGTTTCGAGTGCGCGAGCAGACGATTGATCGCGCCTTCGAGGTCGCGGCCGTTATGGGTGATGGTGCGCGCCAGATAATGCAGCACCTCCTCGGGCACCTCGAACGTCGCATGGTGGGCGCGGGCCGCGGCAACGCGCGACTTGAGGATGCCGTGCCGCAGCTCCTCGCCGAGCGAGCCCATCTCGACCACGAGGCCGCCGGCGAGCCGCGAGCGGACGCGATCGTCCAGGCTCTCGAGATCGGACGGCGGACGGTCGGCCGCGATCACGACCTGACGGCCGGCGTCGATCAGCGCGTTCAGGGTGTGACAGAACTCGGCCTGGGTCGACTTGCCCTGCAGGAATTGGAGATCGTCGATGACGAGCACGTCGATGCCGCGCAGCGCTTCCTTGAAGGCCAGCGCCGTCTGCGTCTTCAGCGCGGCGACGAAGCCGTACATGAATTTTTCCGCAGTGAGATACAGCACCTTGCGCTCGTTGCCGGAATTGCCGGCCCAGGTCACCGCCTGCAAGAGATGCGTCTTGCCGAGGCCAACGCCGGCATGGATGTAGAGCGGGTTGAACATCACGGGATCACCGCGGCGTCCTTCGGCGACCTGGCGCGCGGCCGCATGCGCCAGCGTGTTGGAGCGGCCGACGACGAAGCTCGCGAAGGTCAGGCGTGGATCGAGCGGCGAGCCGCCGAGCGCGTCGTGATTGGCCGAGACCGGTGCGGTTGCGGTCGAGCGCAGCTCCGGGGTCGGCGCGCGGCGCGCCTCGACCGGGGCGGGCGCTTCCTTCGGCTGCGCGACCGGGCGCACCGCCGAGCGGACCGTAAGATCGATACGATGCACTTCCGGCATCTCGGCTTGCCAGCACGACAGCACGCGCTCGGCATAATGGGCCTGAATCCAGCTCTTCAGGAAGCGCGTCGGCACCGAGAGTCGCACGCTCTCGTCCTGCACGCCTTCCAGATCCATGCGCGCAAACCAGCTCGTGTAAACGTCTTCGCCGACGCTCGAGCGCAGCCGACCCTTCACGCGTGACCAGCGATCCTGTTCCATTGTCATCGTCAGAAAACTTCTCTTGAGAGATAAGGTTGCGTTGTGAGCGCCATGCAGGGTTCCTGCCGAAATCCCTGGGTGGCGCGACCTCAAGCGAGTCCATCATCAGACATGGCTCGACCGTTCGGCGGAAATGCCGCGGGTCAGATCAGCGATGTCGGAGATGGAGGGGTCGCGAGGTCAGCGCGTACTCTGCGCGCCCTCACACGTCGGAGGCTGGTCGCTTGACGGATCGGAGACGGCATCGTCGAAAGAACGAAACTGTGTCAATACCGCGTTGAATCCGTAGGACATGATACCTCCCCGTCCCGCCGTGATTGCTCACGACAAGGTCCTGCGTGTGAAAAGACAGCCGCCCCTGAAAGCCCCAGTCGCGAATGCCCTGCCCGTCTGTACTCGCCGTTCGTTCGGCTTCGCCTCGCGTCTATCGGGGTAGCTTTACGACGTCTCTCATTTGCGCCTGGCGCGAGCGGGACAGTTGAGATCCCGCTTGGAGACATTCAGACAAAGAGCTACCATTCCCACATTGCTATGGGTTTCGAACCGACAATCGCTTGTTGAAGCGTCGCCTACGTGCACACCGCCGCCGATTTGCACGCTCGCCCCGTTTCCAAAACCGCGCTGGTCTCAAGATCGTGGGCGCCGCGAACGACTTAAGGAATACACTAAGCGGAAAGACTCGCAACGAAATTGATTCACACTTGAGGCACCAAAAAACTTGATCTGCGTTAACGCCGCGCGCGAGTTGTTCACAGGCTCCGAAGCAAGTTTTTGGATTCGTGCGCAGAATCGAAAATGCCGCGCCTCGTGTGACAATTCTCCGCCTACGCCAAAAAACTTTAAAAAATTCGTCACGCACCCGACGCGCGAGCGAATTTTCCAAATGCTTGTCGTTGCTATGTTGATAAGTGATTATTGAGTCATCGCTTTTCGAGACTCGTTTTGCAGGGTAACTCCACGCCGAGACGCGTTCCTGTGAATCTACGGTGTGCAGAAGTTTCGTCGCCCGCGGATTCAATTCGAGCCCGCAGCACAAGGGCTTTTGCAACGCGGTGAAAGTTTCCGCTGTTGCAAAATTTCGGCAGTAAAACTACGGAACGAAGAATAGCGCAGACGTTGCAGATCTTCCAAACCAAAGATCGAACGTGCCGTGGCTGCTTGCGTGAATATGACAGCCAACAAAAAAGCCCGGCGCGATGCCGGGCTGTTTGGCGCGCCGATCGGATCGACCGATCGGATGATGGTGCGAGATTACTTCGCGAGCTTGGCGATCTGCGCGGTGAGGCGCGAGACTTTGCGGCTGGCGTTGTTCTTGTGAATGATGTTGCGCTGGGCGGCGCGCATCAAGGCCGGCTCGGCATTCGCCAGCGCCTTGACGGCAGCGGCGCGATCGCCGGTCTTGATGGCTTCCTCGACGGTGCGCACGGCGCCGCGCATCTGGGTGCGGCGCGACTTGTTGACGGCGGTGCGGCGGGCGATCTTGCGCGTCGCTTTCTTGGCGGAAGTGGTATTGGCCATGGTCTCAATGTCCTTTGCGGTACCGGTCGCGTCTTGGTCGGGGTAGCGCCGGCTGCTTGACCGCTGAATCGACGCTCGGATTTAGGGTGTTCGGTTGCTGGGCTGTCCCGGGAACATGAGGCCTCAAAGAGCCTGCACCTGCTCAAAGAACAGCGGCGGCAGGATTGCGCCCACCGCCAGTTGGCGCCCTTATAGAGAGGGTCTTTCGCACCGTCAACGCTTTCGGGAGCTGGAAAACCGGCCTGAACGGGCTGGAGGCGGGCCGTAACGCCCTGAAGAGGTTGAATTTCTGCCGTCGCCCGGCTATTGGCTGGCAACATTCTGGAGGGTCGTCCGATCGCACGACCATGGCAGGTGAGGCATGATCCGCGGCTTTTTCCGACTGATTGGGCTGTTGCTGCTCGCCGGCGGGTTCATCTTCATGGTCTATGACGGCGCCCGCTGGGTGGCCGACCAGACCCTCAAATTCACCCGGTTCGGCCAGTTCTGGAACGACATCAATCAGGCCAGCCAGACCGCGTTCCGGACCTGGGTCGAGGCCAAGGCGCCCTGGCTCTGGACTTCGGTGATCCGCCTGGTGCTGGATCAGCCGGTCTTCGCGGTCCTCGGCATTCTCGGCATTTTGCTGATGATCCTGTTCCGCCCGCGCAAACCGCTGATCGGCTATTCCCGGGATTGAGCTTTCAATTCCGGGGATTGAGCGCGCGCGGGCCGCGTAACAAAGCTGCCTGTCGTTGCGTAGATGCCTATATTCCCACCTGATCGCGAGCACGCCGCCTGAGCGCTCGACCTCTTGAGCTCGCTCACGCGACGGACAGCTCGTTTCGGAGACCAATCATGCTGTTCATGCGCAAGACCACCGCGTTGCCGAGCGCAACTGAGGCGCTGCCCGGCCGTGCGCAAGCCATCCCCACCGCGACCACCCATTTCGTCAACGGCGCGAAGCTGCAGCCGCCTTATCCCGCCGGTCTCGAGCAGGCGGTGTTCGGTCTCGGCTGCTTCTGGGGCGCCGAGCGCAAGTTTTGGGAGCTCGGCGACGGCATCTACGCCACCGCGGTCGGTTATGCCGGCGGTCACACGCCGAACCCGACCTATGAAGAGGTCTGTTCGGGCCGCACCGCTCATACCGAAGTGGTGCTGGTCGTGTTCGATCCGAACAAGATCTCCTACGAGAGGCTCTTGAAGACGTTCTGGGAGAGCCACAACCCGACGCAGGGCATGCGCCAGGGCAACGACGTCGGCACGCAGTACCGCAGCGCGATCTACACCTTCAGCGACGCGCAGAAGAAGGCCGCAGAGGAATCGAAAGCGCTCTATCAGAAGGCGCTCGCCGCAAAGGGGATCGGTGCCATCACCACCGAGATCGCGCCCGCCGGCGAATTCTACTTCGCCGAAGACTACCATCAGCAATATCTGGCGAAGAATCCCGCCGGCTATTGCGGCCTCGGCGGCACCGGCGTGGCCTGCCCGATCGGAGTTGGTGTGAGCGCGTAAGCGTTCACTGCTGCGACAGGCTCGCTGCACCTCTCCCGCTTGCGGGAGAGGTCGCATTGCATCGCAGATGCAATGCGGGTGAGGGCTCTTTCCTCGTCGGGAATCCCTCTGTGGGGACACCCTCACCCCGGCCCTCTCCCGCAAGCGGGAGAGGGAGCGCACCAGGGTCCTTGTCGCACTCATGCGTCGAACAACCCGCGCAACGCTTTATTAACCATAACCGGTGCAAGACTGGAGCCGTCTCGTTTCGAGGGATAAGTCCGGTGCCGGTTGCACGCGCGTTTCGATGGTCGATCTTGGCAGCGTCCCTGGCAGCGTCCGCCGCGCTTGCCCTTGGCGGCTGCATGCAGACCGCCGGCCCCGTCGCGGTGATGCAGCCGCGCGCCGATCTCGACTCCATGGCCTATGGTCAGCCCTACAGCGCGCCGCAGCCGGTCGTCGTTGCCGACGGTGGCGGCGCCATCGGCGCGCTGCGCAATTCCTTTGCCTCTTCGCCCGCGCCCATGCCGGTCGGCTACGCCGCGCCAATGGCGGCGCCGGTGCGCTATGACTCGTCCTATCATCTCGACGCCGGCGACAGGCTTCGCGTCGTGGTCTACGGCCAGGAAGGTCTCACCAACAGCTATGCGATCGACGCCGGCGGCTCCATCACCATGCCGCTGATCGGTGCGGTGCCCGCGCGCGGCCGCACCACGGCGGGCCTCGCCGGCGAAATCGCCGCACGCCTGCGCAACGGCTATATCCGCGAGCCCTCGGTCGCCGTCGAGATTGAGGCCTATCGCCCGTTCTTCATTCTCGGCGAGGTCCTCGCGCCCGGCCAATATCCTTACGTGCCGAACATGACGGTCGAAAGCGCGGTCGCCATCGCCGGCGGCTTCTCGCCCCGCGCCAAGCGCGACGTGGTCACCGTCACGCACACCGAAGCCGGCGGCGCGATGCGCGCGGTCGTCCCCCTCGGCACGCCGCTTGCGCCGGGCGACACCGTGTTCGTCGGCGAGCGCTGGTTCTAGGCTTCCTGTCATTCCGGGGCGCGCGTAAGCGGGAGCTATGATGCGCAATTGCGCATCAGAGAATCCATTCCTCCACCAACTCTGCCGCACGATGGATTCCGGGCCCGCGCTACGCGCGTCCCGGAATGACAGCTTAGGTCGTATCGACGATTTTTCTCCGCCCGCGACCTACCTTCGAAAATCCAGCCGCCCGTTCGGAAAACACCCGTCGATCCGTGTGGCATCCACCACGCGCCCGACCCATGGCCGTGTGATCGCCGGCGTGGTCAGGTTGATGTACTTGCCGACCAGGCGATCCGCGCCCTCGCGCGCCGCGTCGATCAGTCCGTGCCGGCGGCCATTGTCCCAATCGAAGCGCAGATAGATGCGGCTTCCCGTGACGCGGATTTCCGCGCGGCCCTGTTTCCATCTGTCCGGCGCATCGCCCGCAATGGTCGGATCGGCGCCACCGTTCCAGCGGCTCTGCCACCAGCCCTCGAGCGGATCAGAGGGCGCAGCCACGGATGCCCATGCGGCTGCGTTGACGTCGGCTGCATCGCCGGACAGCGATGCTGTCGCGGAATAGGCCCGCACCTCGGAATCGTCAGGCGACGGAACGTCCATGGTTCCAAACGGATTGCGGAGGACGAGGTGCGTGATGGCTTGCTGCATGACGAAGCTCCGGCGCGAGTTGCTTGATCCGCCAGCTCTATCGCCGCGCGGCATGATGCAGCCACCCGATTTCTGCGAAGCGGGGCAGCGCAACTGTCTCCCAGTCATTCCGGGGCGCGCCTTAGCGCGAACCCGGAATCCATCGACCCGCTAGCTCTGACGCCCAATGGATTCCGGGCCTGCACCGCTTCGCGGCGCATCCCGGAATGACGGCGCGCTACTTCGTCAAATGCTTCGCGAAAAATGCCATGCTGCGCGGCCAGGCGATGTCGGCGCTGGCCTTGTCATAGCTCGCCCGCTCGTCGCAATGGAAGCCGTGCTGCGCGCCCGGATAGACGAAGACCTCCACATCGGGCCGCTTCGTCCTGATGGTCTCGACGTCGGTCAGGGGAATGCCGGCATCCTTCTCGCCGAAATGCAGCTGCGTCGGCACCTTCGGCGTCTCATCGGCAAAGCGCTCGACCGCGCCGCCGTAATAGCCGATCGCGGCCTTGAGGCCCGACAGTCGCGTCGCCGCAACGAAGGCCACGCTGCCGCCAAGGCAAAAGCCGATGATGCCGACGGGGCCGACGCTTCTGGCCGCGTCGATCGCCGCCTGGGTGTCGCGCAGCATCGCGGCCCAGTCCGGATTGGCGACGAATTTGCGCGCCTCCGCGATCTCGTCGGGCGAATAGCCCGACTGGAAATTGGGCGCGGTCCGGTCGAAGATCGACGGCGCGATCGCGACATAGCCTTCCCCTGCGAAACGGTCGCAGACCGAGCGGATGTGGTGATTGACCCCAAATATCTCCTGGATCACCACCACCGCGCCTTTCGGCGTGCCCAAGGGATCGGCGCGATAGGCGCCCAGCTGGAAATTGTCCGAAGCCGTCAGCTTGATGTCTTGTCCCACGCGGGTTGCCCTTCTCGGTTGATCATTGATTGAGAGTTCGGATTGCTCCACAAACTCGTCATGCCCGGGCTTGTCCCGGGCATCCACGTCTTGTCTCAGCGCGGAAGAACGTGGATGGCCGGGACAAGCCCGGCCATGACGATCCGGAATTGTCGGCGCGCAGCCGCTCTCACTCCCACATCCAGTTCTCGCCGTAATCCTCCTTCCATCCTGCCAAGCGTCCATGGCGGAATTGCAGGAACAGGCGGTGGCGATAGGGGATCAAGCCGCTACCGCCGATGTTGCGCAAAGCGAGGTAGATCTCGTTGCCGGGACGTCCTCGCACATATTGCAGGGGCTGCCCGAGAGCGCGCGCGGTCTGTTCGGCATCCATGCCGAAGGCGAGCGGCGTATTGTTCGACAAGCTCGCGACGAAGGGCCGGCGCGGCGGCATGGTGCCGAACGGCTCGGCCTGCGCAGACATCGATAGCAACATCATGCCAGCAGCCAGCATCATCAGCTTCATCGCCCACGTCCTTGCTTGATCGGCCTATCCCGGCAAGTTCTTCAGGAAAGGCTCGACCGCGTCAACAAAAGCCTTGGGCTGATCGATGTTGACGGCATGTCCGGCGGCGGGGATCACGACCTTTTGTGCGCCGGGGATCTTTGCCGCCATGTAATCGGACGCCGCCAGGAACGGCGTGTCGTCGGCGCCGACCACGATCAGGCTGGGCAACTTGATCTCGGGCAGCAGCTCGATCACGCGCGCGTCGCGCTGGGTCAGCATGCCGCGCGCGGCGAGCGCCAGCCCCCTGGCGTTGCGATGGCTGGCGCTGGCGCGCTCGCGCGTTGCTGATTTCAGCACTTCGAGGCCTTCGCGATCCAGCCGATCGGCGGTGGCAAGCGCCCGCGCGTTCCAGGCCTCGCGGGCGTCGTCCTTCTTGAACCCGGGGCCGGTGTCGATGATCAGCAGCGCGCGGGCGCGCTCTGGATGCGCGCGATAGAACGCGAGCGACATGTAGCCGCCGAGCGAGAGACCACCGATGATGGCGCGCTCAGTGCCGACCGCATCGAGGATCGCCGCCATGTCGCCGACAGTCAGCGCTTCACTGTAGGCTTTGGGATCGTCGGGGTAATCGGACTGGCCGTGGCCGCGCATGTCCCACAGCACGAGCTTGTGGTTCTTCGCGAGCGCATCGATCTGCCCGTGCCACATCGCCGACGTCGAGGAATAACCGTGAGTGAGCAGCAATGGCGGCCCCTCGCCATGGACTTCGTAATAGATCCCGACGCCGTCCCGATTGATCTTCGGCATGTCTCCTACCCTTCTGTTTCTCGCCGCGGGCGTCGCTGCACCCTCTCCCCTTGCGGGAGAGGGTGGCTTCGCGAAGCGAAGCCGGGTGAGGGGTCTCTATCCTCACGAATGGTTTCGCGAGTGGAGAGAACCCCTCATCCGGCGCTTCGCGCTTCTCCCGCAAGGGGAGAAGGGACGTTCGTGGCGCCGCTGTGACTTCAGCTCACTTCCTCACAGTCTAGTCCGCCAAGTTACCTGGAAGAAACTGCCTGAACGCGATGGCATGCATGTCAGATACACGTGCTGTTGTGTCCAGTGGCTGCGTCGCGCCGTTGGCGCGGCGCACAACGAGCAAGTGCAGAGCTAGCTTTTCGACTGCTTTCAAATTGCATTTGCCTCCGCGCGTGAACGCGATCATGCTCGCCGCCAAGGCGGGACGCCAGCCCGGTGGGCGTCCGCCAGACAAGTTGCCGCCGTAAGCGGCTTCATGCACCGGCAGGGGAAGACGCCTATGCCAACTCTCACCATCAACGGGCGGAGTCTGTCCGTGGATGCGGCGAACGACACGCCGCTCCTCTGGGCGATCCGCGAGCAATTGCAGATGACCGGCACCAAGTTCGGCTGCGGTGCCGGGCTGTGCGGGGCCTGCACCGTGCACGTCAACGGCGAAGCCGTGCGCTCGTGCCAGACCATGGTCGGCGACGTCGCCGGCAAGAAGATCACCACCATCGAAGGCCTGTCCGCCAAGGGCGATCATCCCTTGCAGAAGGCGTGGATCGCCGAGCAGGTGCCGCAATGCGGCTACTGCCAGTCCGGGCAGATCATGCAGGCGGCTTCGCTGCTTGCGAAGAATCCCAATCCGACCAAGGAAGAGGTCGTGGCGCATATGGACGGCAATCTCTGCCGTTGCATGACCTATTCGCGGATCCAGAAGGCGATCATGCGCGCCGCATCCGAGATGCGCACCGCGTCCGCCACCTCCAGCGAGCGGAGGCCCACATGAACGAGCATGTGAAAAACGTCGCCCTTGAAACGACCGATCTCAGCCGCCGCTCCTTCCTGGTCGGCACCGCCGCGACCGGCCTCGTGCTCGGCTATGCCGGCGTGCCCGGCATCGATTCTGCGGCGGCTGCGGCGCCGGCCAGTTTCGAGCCGAGCGTCTGGTATGCGATCTCGCCCGACGGTCTCGTCACCGTGACCTGCGGCAAGGCCGATATGGGCCAGCACATCGCCTCCACCATGGCGCAGATCGTCTGCGAGGAGTTGGGCGCGAAATGGAGCGACATGCGCGTCGCACTTGCCTCCAACGATCCGAAGTTCAACGATCCCGTGCTGGGCGCGCAGATCACCGGCGGCAGCTGGTCGACCATGATGAACTTTGACGCCATGAGCCGCGCCGGCGCCGCGGGCCGCATGGCACTGACGGAAGGCGCGGCCGCCGCGATGGGTGTGCCGGCCAGCGAGCTCGTGGTGCGCGATTCCATGATCGTGCATCCGAAGTCGAAGAAGCAGATGTCGTTCGCCGAAATCGTGAAAAGCGGCAAAGCGACGAAAACCTTCACGCCGGATGAGCTGAAGGCGATCAAGCTGAAGACGCCGGATCAATACACCATGATCGGCGTCTCGGTGCCGCAGCTCGACATCCCCTCCAAGACCAACGGCACGGCCAAGTACGGCATCGACGTGATGCTGCCGGGCATGGCCTATGGCGCGGTGGTCACGCCGCCGGTGCGCTTCGGCGCCACGGTGAAATCGGTCGACGACAGCGGCGCCAAGAAGGTGCCAGGCTTCATCAAGGCCGTCACGCTCGACGACAAGACCGGAACGACGTCGGGCTGGGTCGTCGCGGTGGCCAGCACCTACGCCAACGCCAAGAAGGCGGCGCAGGCGCTGAAGATCGCCTATGACGGCGGTCCCAACGCCAAGCTGTCGAGCCAGTCGTTGCTCGATGAAGCCATGCGGCTTCAGAAGCTGGAGGATTCCGGCCAGTTCTTCGTCAAGGACGGCGATCCCAACGCTGCGTTCGGCTCGGCGGCAAAAGTGCTGGAGGCGGAATACACCACCAGCATCAACATCCACGCGCCGCTGGAGCCGATGAACGCCACTGCGGAGTTCAAGGGCGACATCCTGCACATCTATTCCGGCAACCAGTTCGCGACGCGCTCCGGCGCGATCGCAGCCGGCGCGGCCGGAATCGATCCGAAGTTCGTGGTCATGCACCAGATGTGGCTCGGCGGCGGCTTCGGCCGCAGGCTCGATGCCGACATGATGATTCCGGCGGTGCAGGCGGCGAAGGCGGTCGGCAAGCCGGTGAAGGTGATCTACTCGCGCGAGAACGACATGACGATGGATTTCTCGCGCCCGCTCACCTATCAAAAGGTCAAGGCCGGCGTCGACGGCGATGGCAAGCTCATTGCGATCAGCCACGACGTGGTCTCGGCCTGGCCGACCGCGCGCTGGGGAATCCCCGACTTCCTGACGCCGTCGGTCGACAAGAAAGGTCCGCTCGATTCCTTCACGGTGAACGGGGCCGACTTCTTCTACACCGTGCCCAACCATTATGTGCGCGCGATCAAGAACGAGCTCGCGCACAACGCCACGCCGTCGGGCCAGCTCCGTTCGGTGGCGCCGGGCTGGACCTTCTGGGCGGTCGAAAGCATGATCGACGAGATCGCGGCGGCGGCGGGCAAGGATCCGGCGCAGTTCCGCATCTCGCTGCTCGATGGCGCGGGCAAGAACGACGGCGGCGCGCAGCGGCTACGCAACACGCTGCTCGCCGCGATGGGGTTGTCCGGCTACGGCACCAAGCAACTCCCCAAGGGAGAAGGCATGGGCGTGGCCTGCGTCTCGTCGCAGGAACGGGCGACTGCGAGCTGGACGGCGTGCGTTGCCCATGTCGCGGTGGCGCCGTCGGGCGCGGTGACCGTGAAGAAGCTCACGGTCGCAACCGACGTCGGCACCCAGGTGCATCCCGACAACATCCGCGCCCAGGTCGAGGGTGCGGCGCTGTGGGGCCTGTCGCTGGCGATGTATGAGAAAGCGACACTCAAGGACGGTGGCATCGAGCAGACCAATTTCGACAGCTATACGCCCTTGCGCATGAGCCAGACGCCCGAGGTCGCCGTCGCCGTGATTGCCAATGGCGAGAAGGCCACCGGCGTCGGCGAGCCCGCGGTGACTGTGGTGGCCCCCGCCATCGGCAACGCCATCTTCAACGCCTCCGGCGCCCGCGTCCGGGCGCTGCCGATCACGGCCGAAGCCGTGAAGGCGAGCATGAAGGCGTGAGGCGGGGCAGGCTGCTCGACAAGGCTGCATGAGATGGTCCGCCGGAGGGCAACCTCCGGCGGATTTCCTTTGGGGTCCCCTGCATCTCCATAACTCGCCGTCATGCCCGGGCTTGTCCCGGGCATCCACGTTCTGCGTGCCGCGGGCAAGACGTGGATGGCCGGGACAAGGCCGGCCATGACGGAGACTGTCAGGGTTAAAAATCCCTCTTTGTTATCAATGGTCCGGCTACTGTGCATGGGGTTGTTTTTTCGACTTTTTGTTTGGAGCCGCCCATAGCGGAAATCCCTCAAATTGCGCTCAATTCCGCAGGGTTCCATTGAGCACGCCTCTTAAGAGCCAGAGAACCTGATCCGGCTTAGGCTTAAGGCCAATAGTCGTGCTCTCGGTTCCTTTTGGGGAAGTTCATGAACGCCTCAGCCAAACCCGCCGCCAAACGCCGGCTTCTGCTCGCTTCCGACCGGAGCGACGAGAGCAGCGAGCTCGTCAGCATCTTGAAAGCGGTCGGTGAGGTGTCGACGGTCACGACCCAGGACATTCCCGAGAAGCCGTCGCGCGATCTCTCCGGCCTCGTCGTCGACATCAATTTGCGCTCGCCCGAGAGCGTGCAGCGGGTACGCAACAAGCTGCGCGGCGATGCCTATCGGTCGATGCCGCGACTGTTCGTGCTCGCCGACGCCCTGCATCACGGCACCATGCAGGCCTGGGCGCTGGGCGCCACCGACACCATCTCGCGCCCGCTGCAGGCGGACGCCATCCTTCAGCGCATCCGCTCCGCCTTCCCGGACACCGCCGTCTATGACGCGACCGACCGCGGCAAGACGCTCAACCGCGGCGTCGAGGCGGCGCATGCGGTCCTCGCCAAGATGTTCGAGAAGCTGCCGCTCGGCGTGCCGCTGACCTTCGACGACGTCATTGCCGCCGAGAGCAAGATCCTGAAGGCGATCAAGCACTCCTCGCTGCGCGAATGGCTCACCACGGTCGGCTGCCATCATGTCGGCAGCTATCGCCACTGCCTGTTCGTCACCGGTTTCGCCGTCGCCTTCGCCCAGCATCTCGGCATGCGCGAGGACGACCAGCGCCGCCTGACCCGCGCCGCGCTGCTGCACGACGTCGGCAAGGCCTTCGTTCCCTCCGCGCTGCTCGACAAGCCCGGCAAGCTCACCGACGAGGAGATGGCCGAGGTCCGCCAGCATCCGCGCCGCGGCTATGATGCGCTCGCCGCGCAAGGCGGCTTCCCGCCGGAGATGCTCGACGTCATCCTGCATCACCACGAATTCCTCGACGGCTCGGGCTATCCCAATGGCCTGTCGTCGAACCAGATCAGCGACATCGTGCGGCTGACGACGATCGTCGACATCTACGCCGCCCTGGTGGAGAAGCGTGCCTACCGCATGCCCTTCACCCACTCGCGTGCGTTCACGATGATGGAAGGCATGGGCGGCAAGCTCGACCAGCAACTGTTGCAGGCGTTCCGCCCGGTGGCGCTGGGGTCGTTTTGATTTCATCGTCGTCCTGGCCTTCGCCAGGACGACGTTGTTGCAAGAGCTCGCGCTACCCCACCATCTTCCTTAGCTCCGCCTTCGCCACCTTCTCCAGCGTCGAGCGCGGCATGTCGTCGACGAGCCTGATCTCGCGCGGCACTTTGAAGTCGGCAAGGCCAGCGCGGCAGGCCGCCATCACGCGATCATGCAGGTCGGGCGCAGCACCCGCGACGCCGCCCTGCGGGATGATGAAGACGACCGGCACCTCGTCCAGCATCGGATGCGTCTTCGCCACCACCGCCGCCTCGCGCACGCCGGGAACGAGCGCGATCACCTGCTCGATCTCGGAGGCCGCGACGTTCTCGCCGCCGACCTTCAGCATGTCCTTGGCGCGGTCGCCGAATTTGATGTAGCCGTTCTGAAGCCGCTCGACGCGGTCGCCGGTGAGGAAGAAACCGTGCTCGTCAAAACTCTCGCGCGTCGCCTTCTCGTTGTGCAGATATTCGGCGAACAGCGACAGGCCGGGGATGCCTTTGATCGAGAGATTGCCGGTGCCGCCGACGTCCGTCGGCCGGCCGTCGTCGTCGGTGATGCGGATCTGATACTCACTCGCCGCGCGGCCGATCGACATCGGGATGTTGGGCTGGTCGACCTCGCCGACGATGCCGTGGGTGATGGTCTCCGTCATGCCCCACCAGCCGATGATCTTGACGCCGAACGCGGCGAAGGCCGGCGGCTCGTTGATCGCACTGCCCCACAGGCGGAATTTGTGGTCGTTAGGGATCTCCTGCTCGAGCAGCGCTTTCATGCAGAACGGAATCGTCGAGGTCCAGGTCGAACCGTGCTCGCGCGCGACGCGCCAGAACCGGCTGGCGGAGAAGCGTGGCTGGATCACGCAGGTGGCGCCGACCCACAGCGTCGCCAGCATGGAATAGGCCAGCGCATTGGTGTGGAATAGCGGCAGATAGGTCTGGTGCACGTCGCCGGCATGAAGGTCTTCATGCGCGGCGTTGATCTTGGCGCCCCACAGCGCGTTGGCGTGGGTCCACAGCACCGCCTTTGGGCGCGACGTAGTGCCTGATGTGTACTGCACGCTACACGGCGCGAGTGGATCGGTGGCGCGCCTGGGGCGATCTGCGCTCTCAGTGAACAGGGACTCGAAACTGTCGCCCCGCGCGACCGCTTGCGCCGGCGCTGTGCCCGCATCGTGCGAGGTCACCGCCATCCAGCGTATGTTGCGGCAGTTCTGCGCGACAACTTCCGCATAGGCGGGCTGCGTGATCGCGGCGACCGCGCCGCAATGATCGGCGAAGTACGCGATCTCGGCCGGCGCCGAGCGGGTGTTGGTGGTCACCGCGACGGCCCCGAGCTCGACACAGGCAAACCACGCCAGCATCGCCTCGATGCAATTGTCGAGATGGATGAGCAGATATTCGCCCGGCCTGACGCCGCGCCTTGCGAGGCCTGCAGCGAGGGCGCCGACCCGCTCGTGAAACTCGCCATAGCTCCAGCGCCGCGCCGGCGCATCGAACGGCGCCCAGATCAGGAACGGATGTGTGCCGCGCACCTCGGCGCGCAGCTTCAGGAGCCATGGCACGTCGAGCCCGTCGAAAGGGCCCACGATTCCGGCGGCGGTCTGTTGAATGGGCATGTGTCCTCCCGTGCAGCCTGCATCTTGATGGTGGCTGTCTTTGGATTATTGCGTCTTCCTGCCACCCGATGGCGCGGGAAGCAAATGGCGCGGGGGCGCTCGCTCTCTCCTCCGTCATTGCGAGGAGCCCTTGCGACGAAGCAATCCAGAGTCCCTCCGCGGATGCATTTCTGGATTGCTTCGCTTTCGCTCGCAATGACGGTGCTTGAGGCCGGCCGTCAGGCCCTAACCCTCGTACGACGAGATCTCGATCAGGCTGCCATCGGGATCCCGGCAATAGACCGAGCGCAGCGTGCCGCGGGCGCCTTGCCTCGGGCCCGGCCCTTCCTCGATCGCGACGCCATGGGCCTGCAGATGCGCCACTACCTCTTCGGGAGTGGCGGAGGTGAGGAAGCACAGATCCTCGCTGCCGGCGGTTGGGTGATCCGCGGTGAACCATTCCACCTTGTCGCCATCGCGCGGCCGCACGTTGATCTTCTGGTTACCGAATTGTAGCGAAGTCCGCGGCGCTTTGCCGCCGCCGGGGTCGAACACCTTGACTTCCATGCCGAGAATCTTGCGGTACCACTCCGCGGTGGCCGCAACGTCGGCGACGTTGATCACGAGATGATCGAGAGCTTCGACCTTGACCGGCATGTCTCATCCTTTCGTCGTGATGCGCCCCGTGCACTTTCCGCCTGCGGCAAGCTTTGTTACAACCCCCGCCGACGAAACTTTCAAGATATCCGGCCTTCAAGAACAACACTGGGAGAACCCTTGAGATGATCACTCGCCGTACCGCGCTGGGCCTGCTTGCCGCCAGTCCGCTTGCAGCCACCCCGCTGTCCAAGGCCCTTGCCGCCGATTATCCGGCCCGTCCAGTGAAATGGGTGGTCGGCTATCCGCCGGGCGGTGCCACCGACATCCTGGCGCGGCTGCTCGGCCAGCGGCTGTCGGAACGGCTCGGCCAGCAATTCGTGGTCGAGAACAAACCGGGCGCCGGCAACAATATCGCCACCGAATCGGTCATCAACGCCGAGCCCGATGGCTACACGCTGCAGCTGGTCAACCCGGCCAACTACATCAACGCCTCGCTCTACGCCAACCTGAAGTTCAACTTCGTGCGCGACATCGCGCCGGTCGCCTCGTTCCAGCGCGTGCCGAACGTGATGACCGTGAACAAGGACGTGCCGGCCAAGAACGTCGCCGAGTTCATCGAATATGTGAAGGCCAATCCCGGCAAGGTGAACATGGCCTCGTCCGGCAACGGCACCTCGGTGCATCTGTCCGGCGAGATGTTCATGGCCATGACCGGCTGCAAGATGCAGCACGTGCCCTATCGCGGCGCGGCGCCCGCGATCACCGACATGCTCGGCGGCCAGGTGCAGGTGATCTTCGACAACATGCCCTCGATCATCCAGCACATCCGCTCCGGCAGCTTGCGCGCAATCGGCGTCACCACCACGGAACGCTCGCCGCAATTGCCCGACGTGCAGCCGATTGCCGACACCGTCAAGGGCTATGAGGCCAGCGCGCTGTTCGGCATGGGCGCGCCGAAGAACACGCCGAAGGAGATCATCGCCAAGCTCAACAGCGAGATCAACACGCTGATGAAGGAGCCTGACATGGCCAAGCGTCTGGTCGAGCTCGGCGGCGAGCCGCGGGTGCAGACGCCCGAGGCGTTCGGCGAGGAAATCAAGGCGGAGACCGAGAAGTGGAAGAAGGTCGTCGAGTTCGCCGGCCTGAAGGTCGAGTAGCGATCTTGTGATGAGCGTGATTGGAGCCCTGCCGTTCGGCAGGGCTTTTTTCTTGCGCGCGCGATACACTTGATCTGGAATAAACCGGCGCGACGAAACCTCGTGAGGATGGTGGCGTATCTGACGCCAGCAAGAGAGGAGTTGGATCATGCGCAACACCCAATTGGCGCTGCTGACGCTTGGCGTGACGGTCCTTGCCGGTTTCGCCACCATTCTCCCAGCCGCCGCGCGCGACTATCCCTGGTGCGCGCAAGGCGGCGAGTACGACTATCCCGGCGAATGCGCCTACAGCACCTATGAGCAGTGCCAGGCCAGCATCTCCGGCCGGCTGTTGTACTGCGGTCGCAATCCTCGCTTTGGCTACGGCCAGATGCAACCTCAGCCGCGAGTGCACCGCCGCACGCGCGCCGTCGCGCCATACTAGCGCAACCCACGTTCCCCACTGACCCGCTGCCTGATCACGCGCTCGTGCAGAACCGCGTGCGGAGGTTCGGGCTTGACGGATCCGCGCTCGCGCCTATACTAAACCTTATGGTTAAGTATCAGGACGAGACGCTGGACCGGACCTTTGCGGCGCTATCCGACCCGACGCGGCGTGCCCTGCTGGCACGGCTCGGCGAGCAGGACAGCCTGTCGGTGAGCGAGCTGGCCGCACCGTTCCCGATCTCGCTGCCGGCGATCATGAAGCATCTCGACGTGCTCACGGATGCGGGCCTGATCCTGCGGGAGAAGACCGGGCGCACGGTCGCCTGCCGGCTCACCGCGCAGCCGATGGAGCAGGCGATGAACTGGCTCAATCGCTATGCGCAATTCTGGTCCGACAATCTCGATCGCCTTGCCGCCTTCGTGGAGGAAGAGACATGGCCAACGCAGCCGTCAACGCCGATCTCAGCGCCGCCGAGCGCCCAACGGAACGCCCAAGCCTCACGCTCACGCGCCGGCTCCGCGCGCGGCCGGAAAAGGTCTACGCGGCCTGGACGCAAGCCGAGCAGCTAGCGCAATGGTTCGGGCCGCCGAACATGAAGCCTGCGACGGTTCGAGCCGAGCTCGACGTCCGCACCGGCGGCAGCTTTCGCATCAGCTTCACCCGTGATGACGGCGAATATTTCGAGGCCGGCGGTACCTATCGCGACGTCGTGCCGAACGAGCGGCTGGTCTTCACCTGGGCCTGGCATTCGACGCCGGAGCGCGAATCGCTGGTGACGATCACGCTGAAGCCGGACAGCGCCGGCACCTTGATGGTCTTCCATCACGCCCAGTTCTTCGACGAAACCGCCCGCGACAACCATTTGCGCGGCTGGAGCTCGTTCTTCGACAAGCTCGATGCCTTCGTCGCCTGATCCCGATCAGAGGAGGACACCATGCAGCAACATCAGATCGTCTCGCGCGAGCAATGGATCGCCGCCCGCAAGGCTCATCTCGCCCATGAGAAGGAGCTCACCGCGGCCCGCGAGCGTCTGGCCGAGGAGCGCCGTGCATTGCCGTGGGTCAAGGTTGACAAGGACTATTTGTTCGACGGACCGAACGGCAAGCTGACGCTCGGCGATCTCTTCAAGGGCCGGCCGCAGCTCGTGGTGCAGCACGTGATGTTCGCACCCGATTGGGATGCCGCCTGCAAGAGCTGCTCGTTCTGGGCCGACGGTTTCGAGCGCATGGTGCCGCATCTGGCCGCGCGCGACACCAGCATGGTTGCGATCTCGCTCGCGCCCGTTGCCAAGCTCGACGCATTCAAGAAGCGGATGGGCTGGACCTTCGACTGGGTCTCCTCGGGAAGCAACGACTTCAACTACGATTACGAAGTCTCATTCACACCCGAGCAGATCGACAAGGGCGTGCCGAAGTACAATTTCGGCACCACACCGTTCTACGGGCCCGAGTTGCCCGGCATCAGCGTGTTCTTTCGCAACAAGGCCGGCGAGATCTTCCACACCTACTCATGCTTCGCCCGCGGCCTCGATATGATGAATGCCGCCTATCAATACCTCGACCTCACGCCGCTAGGCCGTCACGAGGAGGGCTTGCCCTATCCGATGGACTGGGTTCGCCTGCGCGACCAGTACGAACCGGAGGCGACCAAGGAGGCGTGCTGCCACGGGTGAAGGGAGCGGTTCGTTTCTCGATGTCGTCCTGGCGAAGGCCAGGACCCATACCGCGGAATCTATCGATGGCGCTCGGTTGTCGTACCGAACGACCAATCTTCGCCAAACCCCTGGTTGGGGTAACGGGTCCTGGCTTTCGCCAGGACGACGTCGGAGGTTAGGCGCGGTCGGTGCCCGCCTTCACCGCTTCGCGTCGGCCTGCTCCGTCGCGTTGCACGAGATCAGCATCGTATAGGGCCGGGCGTTGCCGGCGATGTCGGTGGTCTTGAGCTCGCCCTTCGGCTCGGCGGTCTGGTAGGGCACCACGGAATTGTCGAGGAAGTCGCGCAGCGCGCCGGTCTTGATGGCGAAGTTGATGTTTTCGGGGATGTTCCCGGTTGCGACCGCGATCCGCAGATTGTCGAGCTTTCCGGTGACCACACCCACAACCTGCCCGGTGGTGTCGAACAGCGGGCCTCCGCTATTGCCGGGCTGCACGGGCGCGCTGATCTGCAGGAAACGCGAATCGTTGCGCATGCCACTGAGCGAGCTCACGATACCGGTGGTCACGGTGAAGTCCGAGCTCAGCAGCCCGTGATAGGGAAAGCCGATCGCGACGACGGAATCGCCGGAGCGGATCGAGCGGTCGCGAATCCGGGCAAACTCCTTGAACGTCGCTGTCGACGGCGCCTGTAAGAGGGCCAGATCGTTGTTTGCATCGCTCGATACGACGCGCAACACCATTGCGGCCTCGCCCGTGAGATTGCCCTTGAGGTCGCTGCAACCCTCGATCACATGGTTGTTCGTGACGATGTGCCCATTGGCGCTGACCACGAAGCCGGTGCCGCTCTTGGATTTGGCGGACTTGCTAGCCTGCGGTGGCGCCTGCTTGTCCGCTGTGGCCGCTGGCTTCGCTGTACCCTTGGTGAAGTCCCCCGCCTTGCTGAGCCCGTCCGCCTTCACCCGCGTGACGCAGTTCGCCAGCGCCGCGACCATGGGTGCCGTCGACGTCAACACGAACTGGAGTGGCTTGCTGCCGTTGGTCGTCACTACCATCAGGCTTGCCTTCTGGAAGGTGCGAGCGACATTGAGGGGCAGGATGGTCGTCACCATGTTGGGGGCGTTGGAGGTCGCAAACAACCTGGCCTGCTCCTGGCCGTCGAAGATGAAGTCGACGGGCGCGGTATCGCCCTTGTTGAAGCGAAAGCCGGGGCTGGCAAGGCTCAGAAGCCAGGAGCCGGCCGCATTCTGCGCGACGACGAGACTCACCCCGTTGGCGTAAGGCGCGGTGGCCGCACAATGCGAGAACGCTCCCGTCTCATCATTGCTGAAAGCGCCGCCGATCCAGTTGCCGACATTGACGGAGCCGAACGGTCCCGCCGCATGCGCGACGCTGACGACACCCACGTGCAACAAAGACGCAACGACAAATGACTTAAGCCACATACCAGCCCCCGGAAATGCTTTTCGCTCCATCTTATCTGTGGGACGCGGTGGCGCGCAACCGCCAGTTGTCCGCTCAAGTTCGAGCTGGCTGCCGGGACATTCGGGCTTGCCATTACTTTGCAGTGCTATATACTTTGCAATACAAAGTAACCGGGCTCTGGGTAGCAGGGGCGGAACGAGGTTTTGGCGTTGCCAATGCGCGATCTCGACAAGGCGCTGGCCGACATCGTGACGATCCGCAGCCAGATCGCGGCGGGCACCGCGTTCCGCGGCTACGGCCCGGCGACAATGGCGGCGACAGGTGCCGTCGCGCTCATCACCGCGGTTCTGCAATTCTGGTTGCTCGGCGATCCCACCAGCGAGCCGCTCGACTTCTTCATCGGCTGGTTCATCGCCGCGGTGCTCTCCGGCCTGATCATCGGGATCGAGATGCGCGCGCGCTCGCGCCGCCATCATTCGGGCCTCGCCGATGCCATGATCCACCAGGCGGTCGAGCATTTCCTGCCCGCAGGCATCGCCGGCGTGCTGCTCGCGGTGGTGATGTGGAAATTTGCAGCGGAAACGCTGTGGCTGTTGCCCGGCTTGTGGCAGATCCTGGTGTCGCTCGGCATCTTCGCCTCCGTCCGCTCGCTGCCGCGTACCGTCGCGCTCGCCGGCGCCTGGTATTTCGTGTCAGGCTTTGCGGTGGTGGTGCACGCCAGCCAAACTCACACGCTATCGCCATGGACCATGGGTCTGCCCTTCGTGATCGGGCAGTCGGTGATGGCGGCCATTCTGTATGTCGCGTCCGGAGACCATGATGTCGAAGTCTGACAGCGCGCCGTTCTCCTACGAAGGGCTCGATCGCGTCATCCACGAGAAGGCGAGGCTCGGCCTGCTGACCTCGTTGATGGCGCATCCCAAGGGGCTGGCATTCGCCGACCTCAAGCAGCTTTGCGGCCTCACCGACGGCAATCTCAGCCGGCACCTCGCCGTGCTCCAGGAGGCCGGCCTCGTCGAGGTGACCAAGGGTTATGAGGGCAATCGCCCGCACACGACCTGTCGCCTCACCAAGTCCGGCCGCCGTCGTTTCCTCGATTATCTCGCCGTGCTCGAACGCCTCGTGCGCGATGCCGCCAAGGCCGCCGGCCGCGAGGCGCCGCCGCTCGGACGCCTCGGTTTCGTTTCGACCTGATCCCCCTTTTGACCGGAGACTTTGTAATGCAAAGTAACCCTGTGTCCTGCGACGACAAGCTTCACGTCGGCATCATCATGGACGGCAACGGCAGATGGGCGACGCGGCGCGGTCTGTCGCGCCTGCGCGGCCACGAGGCCGGCGTCGAGACGATCCGACGCATCGTCGAGGCCGCGCCCAAGCAGGGCATTGGCACGCTGACGCTCTATGCCTTCTCCACCGACAATTGGCGCAGGCCCAAGGCCGAGGTCGCCGCGCTGATGACGCTGCTGCGCTTCTACCTTTCCAATGAAGTGCAGAGCCTGGTCAAGAACGGCGTGCGCCTCACCGTGATCGGCCGCCGCGACCGCCTGCCCGACGGCATCGCCAGCGCGATCGCGCGCGCCGAAGAGGCGACCGCCCAAGGCAGTACGCTGCATTTGCGCATCGCGGTCGATTATTCCGCGCGCGACGCCATCCTCAACGCCGCGGCGAAGGCCGCGGCGCTGACCAGCCTCACCCGCGAAGCGTTCTCGCAGCTCGTCACCGGCGAGGCCGGCCTGCGCGACGTCGATCTCATCATCCGCACCTCGGGCGAGAAGCGGCTGTCGGACTTCCTGCTCTGGGAAGGCGCCTATGCCGAGCTGCACTTCACCGAGCGGATGTGGCCTGAATTCGATGCCGGCGATCTCGCCGAGGCGCTCGCTGCCTTCCATGGCCGCGAACGCCGTTTCGGCGGCCTCCAGGCGATCATGCCCGAGGAAGTGCCTGCGCTCTCACGTGCGTGACGCCAGCCTTCACTTGCTGTAATCTTGAGCAAGCGTAGGGCGCGGATCATGCTCTACTGTCGCCGTGAGGGGAGCCTTTGGCGATGGGCGCAGTTCTGGATTATTGCACCGGCGGAACGGAGCGGCAGGTCAAAGCCGGTACCGTGGTGATCACCGAGGGCGGCACCAGCGGCCATCTCTACGTGCTGATGCAGGGCAAGCTCGAGGTGCTCAAGGGCGAGATGGTGGTTGCCACCGTCACAGAGCCGGGCGCTGTGCTCGGCGAAATGTCGGTGCTGCTGGGCCAGCCGCATACCGCGACGGTGCGGGCCTGCTCCGACGCGGTCATCTACGAATTCGAAGATGCGGCCTCGCTTCTCGAGCAGCAGCCCGGAATGGCGCTTCTGATCGCGAAGATGCTGGCCCAGCGGCTCAACGCCGCCAACACCTATCTGGCCGATCTCAAGCGGCAATATGCCGACCACGGGACCCATCTGACGATGGTCGGCGAGGTGCTGCAGAGCATGATCAACCTGCCGCCGCAGGAGGTCTCGCCAGGCTCGGATCGGCAATCCGATCCAAGGATGTGAGCCAGCCCGGCGGCGTCTCGATGGGCGCGGCGGGTCGCTTTAGCGGCGCGCTCAGGTCGATCCATTGCGCTTCCCCGGCCGCAAGCCAGAACGCCTTGTCCGCACCGAGATCGAGCACGATGTAGGTCGGCGGCCGGCCGGGTTGTAGGCCCGTGTTGAAGACCCAGCTCTCGCCGAGCCGGTCGAACCAAGAGCCATCCCTGATGAAGGGCGACTGATGCACATGGCCGGAGATCACCATCGCCGGCTGATACTGCATGATCCATTGCACCAGCTCGACGTCGCCGAAAAAGCGCTTGCCGCCCCAGCTCGTCGGTGATTCCGCCGGCGGCGCATGGTGCACCCAGATCCAGCGCCGCGGGCGATTGGTGGCGGCGTCACGGAGCTGCTCGACGAGACGCTGCTTGATCAGCGGTCCATCCCACCATGGGCACACCGTGAACAAGGTGTCGTCGATGCTGAGGCCGTCGCCGTCGCAGGCAATCCCAAGCTCTCGTACCTCCGAGATCCAGCGCGAGATCTTCTCGCCGTCCGCATTGCGTTCATCGAGGTCGTGATTGCCGGAGCAGAGGATCATCCGGGTCTTCGCGGCGAGCAGCGCGAGGTACTTTTTCACCACCACGATCTGGGCGCGAAAGTCCACCATCGAGCCGATGTCGAGCGCATCGCCGGCGAAGATCACGAGGTCGAATTGCGGCGCGGCGCTGACCAGCCAGTCGAGCTGCGGCAGCGAATAATGCAGGTCGGCGACGACCAGGCAGCGCATTAAAATCCGTCCGCGGAGGATTGAATATGTCAGGAAATACCAAATGTCATGAAGCAAGAAGCAGGCCAGCACGTCACTCCTTCTGATCAATCCGCGCAGGCTGGACCGGATCATCGAATTCTGATCTCGTGGCGCACCCTTCAACCGCTCGTGTCCGCATGACCCCCTTCAAGACCATTCGTGCCCGCGCCGAGAAACGCAAGGGCGGGCCTAAGGCGCTGGAGAAGCTGATGCCTAACAAGCCAGACCTCAAGCGGCTGGCGAAGCTCGGCGACGACCGCATCCTCGCCGAGATGACGAAGCGAGTGTTTTGCGCCGGCTTTGCCTGGAGCGTGATCGAGACGAAATGGGACGGTTTCGAAGACGCCTTCCTGCATTTCCAGCCGGCCAAGCTCAGCTTCCAGCCCGAGGAGTACTGGGAAGCCCTGCTGCGCGATGCACGCATCGTACGCAACGGCGCCAAGATCATGTCGGTGCGCGACAATGCCGCTTTCGTGCAGGAGATCGCGAAGGAACACGGCAGCTTCGGCAAGTTTCTGGCGAAATGGCCATCGTCCGACGAGATTGGGCTGCTCGATCTCCTCGCCAAGCGCGGCAGCCGGTTAGGCGGCAACACCGGCCAGATGCTGCTGCGCTTCGTCGGCTGGGACGGTTTTGTGACCTCCAAGGACGTGGTGGCTTGCCTGCGCGATGCGGGTCTCGACATTGCCGAAGAGGTGAAGTCGAAGGGCGATCTCGCCAAAGTGCAGGCGCAATTCAACGCCTGGTCCGAGGAGACCGGCCTGCCCTACACGTATCTGTCACGCATCTGCGCATTGTCGATCGGTGAGGACAGGAGCGAGTAGCAGGCCGATAGAAGGCCATTGGCCGCCGGATCGTGGACATCCTGTGGCGATCCCGTGCCATGAGCGCGGCAGAGGCAGCGCTCGATCACGAAATACATTTCTAAGGAACATTTGTGCGCAGCACTTGTTCGAACTTTGAGCCAGGCGGCACACCGGCGCAGGGAACGTTCGCTCTGGCTCAGCTCAATGAAACCCGACGTGACAGAACGGAGCAGCTCATGAAGCTCACATCCGAACAAGTGAAGCAGACTGTCAACCAACTCGGTGCTCAGGTGCTGCCCGACGAACATCCCGCCATGCCGCAGCTTAACAGCATGTTCGGTGAGCACACCTTCTTCGTCGACGAGATGGGCCTCAAAGTTCTCGAGCCCACACCGTCGCTCGGTACCGATCGCGAGAGCGGCGAAGTCGTCAGCCTCGCCGATTGGGGCGATTCCGACCTGACCCGCCTGATGGCGCACGAGCCGGAACCGACCGGCGTGATCGTGGTGTTCGAGCATGTGAGGCATTGATCGGCCCGAGCGGGACATTTTGAGACACGTGCGCCACGGTCGGCGAACTGCGGTTCGCTGCTGTGGCGCACGGCTTTAGCGTGCCGGTCACGTGACAATCAGCTGGGTTGTCTTGCCAACGCGTGTCTTGTCAACAAGTATCTTGCCAACGAGCTTGGTGCCCATCGTGTCATCCGCCACTGACGCTGCGTGCGTAGCGCCACATTTCTCCGCGACAGGCCGGAAACAGCGCGATGATCGTGAGCGAGACCGCATACGAAAGGCAGAAGCAGGCTGCCAAATCGGGAATCTCGTCGATCGAACGTGCCAGCAGCCAGCGATGCAGCAGACACAGTCACGACTGAAGCGAGGGTACCGGCGAGGTGAGGCCCGACAACCTTCATGAGGTCTCGATGACGCACCGGGCCGCTTCGCCCAATCAGCCACCACAGGATGGGCGTGCGCACGCACTCGCATCGACGTTCGATGCTTGCGCTGGCGGGATCCTCGTGAGAGGCGATTGGGAAAAGACCGAGCTCGAGCTACAGAAGAGGCTGACCGCATCAAGAAACCTGCCGGCTCACTCATTGGGAACCGCGCGTAATAGCGTCAAGCCTCGAGACTTCGCTGTTCTCTTACACTGTTGCTTCAGCGGGAATCTCGATGGCGATCTGAGTTCCCGGACCCGCCTTGTTCTCGAGTCGCAAGCGCCCGTTGAGCGATGAGGCGACTAAATTGAACGCGATGTGGAGCCCGAGGCCGGCGTTGCCACGCTCCCGGCTGGTCGTAACGAACGGATCGAAGATGTGAGCCTGCAATGGCTCGGGGATTCCGACGCCTTCATCGGCGCAGACCAGGCGGACTGATTTCGGGTCCGGCTGGCTCACCGTGATGACAAACCTGCCGCCGCTTTTGTCAGGATAGGCGTGCCCGGCAGTGTTGAGAGCGAGATTGCTGATCACCTGAGCAAGCGCTCCGGGATAGCTGTTGAGCGTGATTCCCGCCGGGCATTGTACGTCGACCGCCAGGCCATGGTGCGACAGCAGCGGCCCGAGCTTGGACGTCAACTCCGACAGCCAATCCCTGAGCTCGAACGTGCGCCGGTCCTCATCGGCCTGATGCACGGCGACCTGCCTGAAACTATGCACCATCTCGGATGCGCGGTGCAGGTTGTCGAAGGTCAGGTTGAGCCCCTGCTTGAGCCGGTCAATCCCCTTGGTCAGATCGGATCGCCGGACCGACGCTCCGCCCAATGCATCAGCCATTGCTTGTAGATCAGTCTGCATGGCTGTCGAGGTCGTCAAGGCGAGGCCAAGCGGAGTGCTGACCTCGTGAGCGACGCCTGCCACCAATTGCCCGAGCGAGGCGAGCTTTTCTGCCTGCACGAGGTGCTCTTGGGTCGCGCGGAGATCGCGTAGCGATTTCTCCGAGCGTTCTTTCTCCCGTTGCAGCGCCTCGGACGTTCGGAATTGCTTTCGGGCCCGGTACTCGCGCGCAGCCACGGCATAGAGCGACAATGCGTAGGCGTTTCCAACGAGAGAATGATTGATGAATCGCAGGCCCGTCGGCATCGTCAGCGCGAACGTCTCGGCGACCAGCAGCGCCACCCACGACAGCAGGCAGAAAATTGCCAGCGAGCCGATCCGCAATGGCAGCATGGTCGAGACGAACAGGATGATCATCATCATGCCCGGAGCGGCAAACGTGAAGCCTGACGGCAGCACGAGATAAATGCTCGGCAGGATGCAGCCGGGAATGACGCAGTAGACGAGGAAAATCGTCTCTGCCCATGGCTTCATCCATCGCCGTGACAGCAGCGCGGTCAGCGGGAGCAGCACGAACAGGGCGGTGCCACCGCGGATTGCAAGGGTGGTCGGAACGACTTCGGGGTAGAGCACCCAATCCCAGATGGTGTAGCCGGCATAGGTGGCGGCACCGAGCAGCATCGCGATCTGCGTCCACCCGAGACTGCCTCGGACGTACTGATCGACAAACCGCCGCTCCTCGATGCGGTCTTCGAAGCGCAGTCCGAGGCGTATCAATAAGGCAAGCATCCCAACATCAATCGCGAAAAGGCATGTTTTGATGTCTCTACGACAGGTTTGGCGCCGCGTCGCGGATAAAGATGTCGCGTTCGCCGGGGCCCACCGGTCGCGTTCAAATACCCAATGTCAGCTGAGGCTCCGAATCGCCGCCGACCTGGAGCGAAGACAGCGAGACCCCCAGTAGCCTGACCCGCTTGGGCAGCGGCATCTCGGCTTCGAGCAGGCCGCAGGCCAGCCGTTCCAAATCGTCCCGTCCTGCAACCGCCGCTGCGACGGACCTGCTGCGCGTGATGATCTCGAAGTCGGCAAACTTGATCTTCAGGGTGACGGTGCGGCCGCGGTTGCCGGTGGCCTCGCAATGCCGCCATACCCTGTCGACGAGAGGTTCGAGCTCGGCGGCCAGCGCGTCGAACTCGGTGAGATCGGTTGAGAACGTGTTCTCCGCGCCGATGGACTTGCGGATCCGGTTGGCCCGGACCGGACGTTCGTCGACACCGCGCGAGATCCAGTAGTAATAGGCGCCCGACTTGCCGAAATTCGCATTCATGAACTCCAGCGTCTGGTTGCGGATGTCGAGGCCGGTGAACATGCCGAGCGCGTTCATCTTCGCACTCGTCGCCGGGCCTATTCCGTGGAACTTGCCAACGGGCAGCGCCTCGACGAAAGCGGGGCCCATTTCCGGCGAGATCACGAACTGACCGTTGGGTTTGCGATGATCGGAGGCGAGCTTTGCCAGAAACTTGTTGTAGGAGATGCCCGCCGAAGCGTTGAGGCCCGTCTCGGCCTTGATCTTCTCGCGGATGCGCAGGGCGATGTCCCGCGCCAGCGGGATGCCTTGCAGGTTTTCCGTCACGTCGAGATAGGCCTCGTCGAGCGACAATGGCTCGATGATGGGCGTATGCTCGGCAAAGATATCGCGAATCTGCCGGCTGATTGCCTTGTAGACCTCGAAGCGCGGCTTCACGAAGATCAGATCGGGACACTGCCGCTTCGCAGTCACGGAAGGCATGGCAGAGCGAACCCCGAACTTGCGTGCTTCATAGCTGGCGGCCGCGACCACGCCGCGTTCCGCAGAGCCTCCGACCGCGACCGGCTTTCCGCGCAGGTCCGGATTATCGCGCTGCTCCACGGACGCATAGAAAGCATCCATGTCGATATGGATGATCTTGCGGACGGGCGAGGCTTCGCCGGTCACCGTGTCGGATTCGCTCATGGAAAGATGATACAATTGAGCGGAGCGAAGCGCGAGGTGGCCCGTGCCCACGCTTCAATGGACGCTTTCGAATGTGCCGCATGATGCATTTCTGCGGCCCGTTCGAGCCCGGTGCGCCGTTTGCCGATGCGGCAGGTGCCCGAAGCTGACTTCATCCTGCGGCATGCGCTCTCGCAAGGAACGCGATTCAGAACAAACAGGTCTTTAAACAAGCGCTTTCGCAGCGATGCGGTTAGCTCCTCGGGTCCAGCCGGCCCCAAAAGTCAAGGGCCGCGGCGACGATCGCCTCCGGTGCGTCCTCCTGGACGAGGTGCTTCGCATCGGGAATGACTGTGAACGAAGAGTCCGGAATGCGTCGGGCGAGTTCCTTGCCATCCACCAATGGAATGAACTCGTCCTCCTCGCCCCACAGAATGGCGACGGGGCACCGGATCTCGCCGTACCGCCCTTCCACCTCATGCGAATATTTGTCGTCCATCTGTGCGATCTGCCGCCAGAAGGCATTCTGCCCCTCGTCGCCAAGCCATGGCTCTATGTAGGCCCGCATATCTTCCTCGCGCAGGCGGTACTTCACCGCGGCGCCTATGTAGGCGCGCAGAATCGCCTCGTGAACGTAGGCTGGCAACCCGGAGAACACACCCGGGTGCGCCTTCGCTGCCTGGACGAGCACCGAGCCTTGCGGGCTGATCGCGACGGGATCGATCAGCATGAGGCTGCGGTACTCGACGCCGTCCAATAGATGCGCGCGCAGCGCGGCCGAACCGCCGAAGTCATGGGCAATAATGTCTGGCCGGTCGATGCGCCAGTGACGCGCGAGAGCGGCGAGCAGGCCGTTCTGGGCTTCGTGGAGGACGTCCGCATCTGGCTTGGCCGATTGGCCGTAGCCCAAAAGATCGTAGTAGAAAACGCGTCGGTGCCGAGCGAGCCAGGGCACAATCCGACGCCATTCACGCGAGGAGAAGGGCGAGCCATGCACGACAACGGCCGGCCGCCCCTCGCCCGCAACGCCCCAGGCGATGCTCTGTCCCTCAAATGAGAACCGATCCCGTAAATCCCATCGCGCCATTGCCGTCCTTTCGAATCCAGGAGTCACCGCGATTCAGGTAACGCTGCGGCCAGAGTGCCGAGGTCAGTTCTGATGTGGGCGAGCACAACCTCGATAAGGAACATGGAGCGGGTTGCCACTCCGCTTTAGAGAACATATCGACATCGCGATGTGTTCCACGGTTCAGCGCGCCGAGCACAAGACGAAGGAACTCGGGCCGATGGGCAGATTAGCGCGAGCTGCTTTGCGCTGATTTCTGCTCGCTGTTGAGCAAGTCCTTCATCTGGGCAATCTCAGAAAGCTGGCTTTCGGTGATGCTGCTGCAGAGCTCCTTGATGCGGTCGTCGGTAAGATTGGCTTTGCGGCACATGAGTACGGCGCCTGAGTGTTGGGGGATTCATGAAACGGCGCACTACGGCACCACGCGCGCGGTGCATTCGATGCTGGGCTACTCATCGGGCCGCGGACAATTGGTTGGGTTCTTGACTGGCGCGGCGGAAGCTCTGCGACAGGTGGGCGAGTGCCTTTGCCTTCATAGCCGCTGTGATGGTGGTAGCTTTGATCTCGTAGTGGCCTGCTGGGATCGCGATTAACCGATGCAACGATGGAGGCGGAGATCAAACTCGATGATCGTCGAAAGAGCCTAATTCCATTGATTTGCTTACCCATCGCTTACGCAAGCGAAGAGATCGAACGGCCGGACGGCCCCTAACCAATTGAATTTATTGGCGCACCCGACACGATTCGAACGTGTGACCTTTGCCTTCGGAGGGCAACGCTCTATCCAGCTGAGCTACGGGTGCTAGTCGAGGCTTCATGTAGCCGATTGGTGAGGGGCGGGCAACCGGTTCTCACCGGCTCGCGCGAGAAGCGCTTTCGAGCGAAGTGGATCCGGTTCGCGTGAAGAAAACGCGCCAAAACAAGAATATAGAGCCCGTTCCGATTCCATCGGAACGGAAATGGCATTAGGCCGATTTGCGTCGGACAGGGGCCGGAACCGCTGCGGCCTCCCGGCCGAGGGCGGCGAACTCGGCCAGCACCCGTTCAGCGCAGATGACGCGGTTGCGGCCGAGCCGTTTGGCCACATAGAGCGCCTCGTCGGCTGCGCCGAGCAGCCGGTCGGGGCCGCCATCGGCACCACTGGGAATGTGGCTTGCGACGCCGACGCTGAGGGTGACGTGCTCGCTGGCGCCGATGGCGCCGTGGGCGATCTGCAAGGCCAGGACGGCGCAGCGGATCTCCTCGGCGACGGCGCAGGCGGTATCGCAATCCATGTCCGGCAGGATCAGCGCGAACTCCTCGCCGCCATAGCGGCCGGCGAGGTCGAGCGGGCGCATGGCGTGGCGGCTGACGGCAGCGGCGACCGCGCGCAGGCATTCGTCGCCGCTCTGGTGGCCGTGCCGGTCGTTGAACAGCTTGAAATGGTCGACGTCGACGAACAACAGCGCCAGCGGCTTCTGCGTGCGCTGGGCGCGGGCCCATTCGCTCATCAGCATCTGGTCGAAGGCGCGGCGGTTCGACAGGCCGGTCAGCCCGTCCTTGGTGGCGAGCTCCTTCAGCGCCATCTCGGCGCGCTTCTGGTCGGTGAGGTCGCGCAGCGTCTCCACCACGGCGATCAGCTGGCCGGCCTCGTCGTGGATTGGGCCGGCGTCGATGGCGAGATAGAGCTGGCTGCCGAGCTTCGGCATCACGCACCAGTTCTCGGCGCTGAAGCCGAGGCCGTTATGGCCGCGCGCGGCATATTCCGAATAGTACTCCGGAAGCTGCTCTGGGCGGTCCAGTGCAACCAGGTCGGCGAGGCAGGGGCGCTTGGTCTCGTAGAAGGCCTGCCAATGCTTATTGGTGCCGATCACCTCCGAGGCGGTGACGCCGGTCAGCCGCTCGCAGGCTCTGTTCCAGATCACGACGCGGCGCTTCGGGTCGATCACGAAGGTCGGCACCACCAGATGCTGCATCAGCCGCACGGCATAGGAATCGGCGACATCGACGGTCTTGGTCAGCGTCTTCCCTGGCTTCGCCATCAGGCCACCGCCGCCACCGGCAAGACTCCGGGCAAGCCATCGCCGGTGCCGAACAGCTTTCGCACTTCGGTGGCCGGCTTCGGCGCGCTGAACAGATAACCCTGCATCTCCGTGCAGCCGAGGTTGCGCAGCATCTCACGCTGGGCCTCGGTCTCCACGCCCTCGGCGACCGTGGTCATGCTGCTGGCGGCGGCGATGTTGACCACGGCCTGCACGATGACCGGCGCGCCGTTCGTCTCCGCGATGTCGGCGACGAAGCAGCGGTCGATCTTGATCTTGTCGAACGGGAAGCGCTTCAGATAGCTGAGCGAGGAGTAGCCGGTGCCGAAATCGTCGAGCGCGATGCGCACGCCGATGGCGCGAAGCTGGTGCAGGATCGAGAGCGCCGCTTCGTCGTCGCGGATCAGCACGGCCTCGGTGATCTCGAGCTCGAGCCGGCGCGGGTCGAGCCCGGAGGCGGCGAGCGCGCCGGCGATCCGCAAGGCCAGCGTGTCACATTTGAGCTGCACCGGCGAGACATTGACCGCAACGCGGACATGCGCAGGCCAGGTCGCGGCCTCGTTGCAGGCCATGCGCAGCACCCAGTCGCCGAGCTCGTTGATCAGGCCGGTGTCTTCGGCGACCGGAATGAACTCCGCCGGCGACACCATGCCGCGCTCGGGATGGCGCCAGCGCAGCAACGCCTCGCAGCCGGAGACCTCGCCCGAGCGCAGATCGACCAGCGGTTGGTACTGAATCTCGAAGCCGCCGTTGACCAGGGCCTGGCGCAGATCCTGCTCCATGGCCAGGCGCGCCTTGGCGCAGGCGTCCATCGCCGGCTCGAAGAAGCGGTGGGTGCGGCGTCCTTCGGCCTTGGCGCCGTACATCGCAAGGTCGGCATTCTTGATGAGCTGATCGAGATCGGAGCCGTCCTGCGGCGCCAGCGCGATCCCGATGCTCGCGTCGGTGGAGAGCTGATGGCCGAGACAGTGATAGGGCTGCCGGATCGCTTCGTAGATCCGCGTCACGAACGACACCACGTCGGCGGAGGACTGGATCCCGGTCTGGATGACCGCGAATTCGTCGCCGCCGAGCCGCGCAATCAGGTCGTCCTGCTTGAGGCAGCCGCGCAGACGGCCCGCGATCGCTTTCAACAGCTCGTCGCCGACATGGTGGCCGAGCGAATCGTTGATGCCCTTGAATTCGTCGACGTCGATGTAAAGCAGCGCGAACTGCCCGCCGCTGGCAACCTTCGCCAGCTCGCGTTCGATCTGCTCGCGGAACAGGGTGCGGTTTGGCAGGTCGGTCAGCGCATCGTAGTGCGCCATATGCGCGATCTTCTCGTGGGCGCGCCGCCGCTCGGTGACGTCATCGACGACGTGGATGAGATAGCGCGGCTCGCCGGCCTTGTCGCGGAGGCCGATCCGGGTCGAGGTGATGTAGCGCAGCCCCATGGCCTGGGTCTGCCAGGGATGCTCGTCCTTGAAGAGCCCCTTGAGAGATTGCAGTGCCTTGTTGTCGTCCTCGGTCACCACCGTCGCTGACGGCGTCGGGAAGATGTCGAAGGCGGTCTTGCCGACGACGTCCTCGCGTGACTGGCCGAATTGCTGCTCGGCGACGCCGTTGATCAGCAGATACTGCCGCGTGCGCGCGTCCTTCACCGTGATCTGCGAGGGGATGTGGTCGATGATCTCGCTCAGGAAGGTGTGGTTGCGGTCGCGCTCCTGCTCCAGGTTACGGCGCTCGGTGATGTCTTCAATCGTGGCGACCCAGCCGCCCTGCGCGAGCGGGGTGTTGATGACTTGGAAGGCGCGGCCGTTGGCGAGCTGATGAATTCTCGTGGAGACCGTGCCTTCGGCGACGATCCGCATGACGTCGGTGCAAAATTCCTCGACGTTGCCGTCGAACGCGCCACGCTCCTTGCGATGATACATCGCCTCGCGGATGTGACAGCCGGGCTTGATGACATCGTGGGAGAGGCCGAACATGTCAGCGTAGCGGCAGTTGCAAATGACGATGTAACCGGCGGCATCGTACAGGATCAGCCCCTGCGACATGTTGTTGAGGGCGGTGTCCAGCCTCTGCCGCTCCAATTCGATTCGCTCCTGAGCCTCGCGGTTCTGCCGGTGGATCTGTCGGATGATCAGATAGAGGATCAGCGCGATCACGGCTGCCGAGAAGCCAGCCGTAGCGACCAGGAAGCCGGTCTGCTGCCGCCAGTCCGCGAGCGCAGCCGACATGGTATTGGTCGCGACGATGACCAGGGGAAAATGATTCAGGGACGCGGCCGAGCCGAGCCGCTCCTCGCCGTCGACCGGACTCCTGACGCGGAGCGTGTGCTGGCCGCCCTTGGCCAGCACCTTCTGCATCAGCGGCGCATTCTTGAAGCTTCGTCCGATCATCTCTTCGAGATGCGGATAGCGCGCCAGCATCTTGCCTTCGCGATCGAACAGCGAGATCGCCGTGCCCTCGGCAAGCGCGACGGATGCGAAGTACAGCTGGTAGCTGTCCGGATCGATTCGCCGCACCATCGCGCCGAGGAAGGCTCCGTCGGCGCCGTTCAGCCGGCGCGCGACGATCGTGGTCCATTTGTCGATGATGAAGCTGCGGACGGATTCCAGGATGACCGGCTCGGCCGTCGGATCGGATTTGAACGTCTGGAAGTAAGCGCGCGAGGAGACGTTGATCTTGGGCAGCGGCTGGGCCCGCGACCAGTTGATCAGCTCGCCGTCGGCGTCGTAGATCGCGATGTCGCCGAGATAGGACGCCGAACTGATCTTGCTGCGCAGCATCTGGTTCGTCGCGAGCCCGGACATGCGCTCCCGAAACATCGCGGGCGAGGTGATCTCCGGCAGGTTCATCTGCCCGATCACATCGGCAGCGACGACGTCGGAATCTTCAAATTGCTGATCGAAGTGCCGCGCGATCAGCTGCACCGTGTTTTCCAGCTCGCGCTCGCGGTTGGCGAGGGTCCGCTCGCGGAATTCGCCGATGGCCATGGCGGTCACGGTGAAAATGCCCGCGACCAGCAACACGCCGCACAGGGTCAACCACAGCACCGGCCCGCGCCGAAGCGCTGCCTCCCAGCCGTTCTTCGCGGCTAGGGACATTCCGGCTGCGATCCCTGACAAGACGTGACGCATTCCCCCTCCCTGGAAGGGCAGGAATACACCACACAAATGGCCTAAACCTTAGGAAAGCCAGTTACCTAGGCCTTAATCCCATTGCGAGATCGCATCCCCATGCAACGACCCGCCGCGCTGCACCATTAATCTTCGCTTAATGCGAGGCGCCGGCGTTCTTGTCGCCGCCGGCCTTGCGCAGCCGTCCGACCACGCCGGTCGGAAAGAAGTAGACGCTGGCGATGAACAGCAGCCCGAGCCACAGTAGCCAGCGGTCGGGATGCAACAGGCCCGGCAGCAGCGGCAGACCGGCTTCCGATGCCGCCGTGGACGCGACGCCCATCAGCGACTGCAAATAGTTCTGGGCGAGGATGAAGATGGTGGCGCCGATGATCGCGCCGTAGATCGTGCCCATGCCGCCGATCACGACCATCAGCAGGATGTCCAGCATGATCGAGAAGCTGAGCGAGGTGTCGGGCCCGGCATAGCGCAGCCACAGCGCATTCAGGATGCCGGCGCTCGCGGCGACCAGCGCCGCGAGGCAGTTGGCGTAGGTCAAATGGAAGACGGTGCGGAAGCCGAGCGCCTCGGCGCGGAAACGATTCTCGCGGATCGCCTGAAGCACGCGCCCGAACGGCGAGTTCACCACCCGCAGCAGAGCCAGGATCATCAGGGCGGAGATGGCGAACACAAGATAGAAGGTCAGGATGCGGCCGTTGATCTCGAAGCCGAACAGGCTCTTGGAGACCAGCACCGTGCCGGGCCGCAGTAGCTCGGGCAGCTGAAAGCTGCGCCCGTCCTCGCCGCCGGTCAGCCAGGAGAGCTGCGAGGCCAGCACCTGGAAGGCGGAGGCGACCGCGAGCGTGATCATGGCAAAGAAGATCGCGGCGACCCGCAGCGAGAACAGCCCGATCGCAAGCGCGAGCAGAGCTGCGAGCGGCAGGCCAATGACGATGCCGGTTGCGACCGCCGCCCAGTTCGGGCCCATCCCGTACAGCGCGATCGCGATCGCGTAGCTGCCGATGCCGTAGAACATGGTGTGGGCGAACGACACCGAGCCGGTATAGCCGAGCAACAGGTCGTAGGACGCGACCAGGGCGGCGAAGACGCAGATCTTGGCCGCGACGTTCAGCGCCTTGGCGCCTGGGAACAGGAACGGCGTCGCCGCCAGCGCCAGGATGATGAGCACGAGAACGAGCGTGAGGACACGGCTGCGCGGCGGGTCACCGGAGAGAATCATCATCGGCTGGTCACCGCATAGAGGCCGCGCGGCCGCCACATCAGAATGGCGACCATCAGCAGGATGTTGGAGACGAGAGCGAGCTTCGGCACGAGGAAGCCGCCGTAATTGGCAACCATGGCCACGAGGATGGCGCCGATGAAGCAGCCGCCGATCGACCCGAGCCCGCCGATGATGACGACGATGAAGATCAGCACGGTGAGGTCGTCGCTCATGGAGGCGTGAACCTGCTCGCGATAGAGCGCCCACATCACGCCGCCGAGGCCCGCGAGCGCCGATCCCGTCATGAACACGCCGAGGAACAGGCGGCGGATGCGATAGCCGAGCGCCTCCACCATCTCGCGGTTCTCGACGCCGGCGCGGATCAGGAGGCCAAGCTTGCTGCGATTAAGCACGAGCTGGATCGCGATGAAGATGGCAAGGCCAATCAGCATCGCCAGCACGCGGTACTTTGCAATTGCGACGTCGCCGAGGATGAAGGACCCGCGCAGCGAAGTGGGCAGCGGCATCGGGATGATCTGCGGTCCCCACAGCGCATACAGCGTCTGCTCGGCGACGATCAGGCCGCCCGTCGTCATCAGGATCTGCTTCAGATGCTGGCCGTAAACGGGCAGGATCAGCACGCGCTCGACGATCAGGCCGAGCGCGCCTGATACTGCCATCGACAGCAGCGCTGCCGGTGCCAGCACCGCGAGGTTCACCCACAGCGAATCGGCTTGGATCGAGGCCGCAAACGGCGCCAGCACCAGGGTCGCGACATAGGCGCCGACCGCGATGAAGGCGCCGTGGCCGAAATTGAGCACGTCCATCAGGCCGAACACCAGGGTCAGACCGGACGCCATGATGAAGATCATCATGCCCATGGCGAGGCTCGCGGCGGTCAGCGTCAGCCACGAGCTGGTCGAGCCGATCAGCGGGATCATGAGAAGCGCGAGCGCGACCGGCAGCAGGATCGGCGCGATGTCGCGCTTCGGCTTCGGCAGCGGATCGGTTGCGGCGAGTTCAGTCACTGATGCGCCTCCAGGCTCAGGCCGAGCAGTCGCTCTTGCAGCGGCACGTCGGCGGCCAGCGCCGCCATCCCGCCGCGATGGACGATGGTGCCGTTGTCCATCACCAGCACGTTGTCGCCGAGCTCGCGGGCGGCAAAGAAATTCTGCTCGACCAGAAGGATGGTCGCGCCCTCGCGCTTGATCTCCTTCAGGCACTCGATCAGCGCCATCACGATGGCGGGCGCGAGGCCCTTGGTCGGCTCGTCGATCAAAAGCAGCTTGCGCGGCTCGATGATGGCGCGCGCGATGGACAACATCTGCTTCTGCCCGCCCGAGAGGCTCCCCGCACGCGACAGCCAGAACCGGCGCAGCGCGGGGAAGAAGCCAAAAATCCAGTCGAGCTGGGCATCGTCCAGCGGCCCGTCGCGCGCCGCCAGCACCAAATTCTCCTTCACCGTGAGATCGGAGAACACCGCCATGCTCTCCGGCACGTAACCGACGCCGAGCCGCGCGATGTCCGGCGTGGCGCGGTTCTCGATGCGCTCGCCGGCGAGGCTGATCTCGCCGTGCGAGGCCTGCCAGAGGCCCATGATGGTGCGCAGCGTCGTGGTCTTGCCGGCGCCGTTGCGGCCGAGCAGCATCGTGGTCTGCCCCTGCGGAACTGCGAGATCGATGCCCTGGAGGATGTGATAGCGGCCGATATGAGTGTGCACGCCGGAGAGTTTCAAAAGGTCGGTCATGCTGCACTCCCTGCAGCCGTCTTGGGTGCTACGCCGAGATAGGCCTCCTGCACGATCGGCGAGGCGATCACTTCGGCAGGCGGGCCGTCCGCAACCAGCTGGCCGTTATGCAGCACGATGATGCGGTCGGCGAGCGAGCGCACCACGTCCATCTTGTGCTCGACGAGCAGGATGATCTTGCTCCGGTCCTGCTTGAGCTGGGCGATTAGGTTGAGAACGACAGGCACCTCGTCGATGCTCATGCCGGCGGTTGGCTCGTCGAACATGAAGACATCAGGCTCCAGCGCGATCATCAGCGCGACCTCGAGCTTGCGCTGGTCGCCATGCGACAGCGCGGTCGCGGCGACGCCGCGCCGACTGCCGAGTGCGACCTGGTCGAGGATGGCGTCGGCACGCGCGATCAGGTCGCGGCGGACCATCCAGGGCCGCAGCATGTCGTAATGGGTGCCGTTCGCCGCTTGCACCGCGAGGCGGACGTTCTCCTCCACGGTGAGGTTCGGGAAAAGGTTCGTGAGCTGGAATGCGCGCCCGAGGCCTGCGCGCGTGCGCATCGGCGCGGACTGCCCGGTGATGTCGGTGCCGTCGAACAGGATGCTGCCGCTGGATGCGCGCAGCTGACCCGAGATCAAATTGAAATAGGTGGTCTTGCCGGCGCCGTTCGGCCCGACGATGGCGGTGAGCTCGCCCGGGCGGAACGTGCAGGTGACGTTGTTGACCGCGACATGGCCGCCAAAGCGGATGGTGAGGTCGCGGGTTTCGAGGGTTAGCGGCATTGGAGTCCGGCGAATGATGGGAACGGAGATATATCCGCGATCACGCTGCGCTCCCTCTCCCGCTTGCGGGGGAGGGTAGGGAGAGGGTGTCGCCGCAGGCGAGAACCCCCGAGAAGAGAAAGCCCTCACCCGGCGCTACGCGCCGACCTCTCCCGCAAGCGGGAGAGGTGAGCACCACACTCACCGCTTGTTGCGAACCGGCACGTCCATGTCCTCGATCTTCAGCTCGCGCACCGGCTCGAGCACGGCCCAGGCGACGTTCGGATCGACCTTGACCTTGAAGTGATACATGCTCTGCAGCGCCTGATGGTCCTCTTTGCGGAACACCATCTTGCCCTTCGGCGTATCGAACTCCAGGCCCTCCATCGCCGTGATCAGCTTCTCGGTGTCGGTCGACTTCGCCTTGGTGACGGCGGCGACGACGGACATCGCGGCGGCAAAGCCGCCCGCGGTGAAGAAGTCCGGCGGCGCGTTGAAGCGCTTCTGGTGCTCGGCGACCAACCAGTCGTTCACCGGGTTCTTCGGGATCGCATAGAAATAGTACGTCGCGCCTTCCATGCCGGGCAGGCCCTTATAGGCCGCGAGCGCCGGCAGGATGTTGCCGCCGGTGGATAGCTCGATGCCGTAGCGTTTCGGATCCATGTCCTGGAGCTTGGCCAGCGGATTCCCGGCGCCGGCCCAGATCACCCAGACCACCTTGCGGCCCGGCTTGTCCTTCAGCGCGTCGAACAGGCGTTGGCCGACGGCGGTGAAGTCCGTTGTGTTGGTCGGAGCATATTCCTCGGCGGCGAGGGTCGCGCCGGTCTTGGCAAGCGCCTCCTTGAAGGCGGCGACGCCGTCGCGGCCGAAGGCGTAGTCCTGCGCCAGCGTCGCCACGGTGACGCCCTGCTTGCCGATCGCGACCGCGTTGGAGATCGCGTCCTGCGAGGAGTTGCGCGCCGTGCGGAAGATGTAGCGATTCCACTTCTCGCCGGTAATCTGATCCGCGACCGCGGGCTCGACGATCAGGATCTTCTTGTTCTCCTCGGCGACGGGGAGAATGGCGAGCGCGGCGGCCGACGAGGTCGTGCCGATCGCGATGTCGGCCTTGTCGTCCTGATAGGCTTCCGCGAGCGCCGCCTTCGCAAGGTCCGGCTTGCCCTGGTCGTCCTTGGTGATGACGACGATCTTGCGGCCGTCGAGCGTCATGGTGCCCTTGGTGGCGTATTCAAAGCCCATTTTCAGGCCGGTCTCAGTCTGCTTGGCATAGGCCTCGAGCGGACCGGTCTTGCCGTAGATCAGCGCGATCTTGAGATCGTCGGCCCGTGCGGATGCGCCCGCGGCGAGCGCGAGGATGGTTGTTGTTATGATGAGTGATCGACGCACGATGGTCCCTCCTGATTTAAAGCTTCTGGCAACAGCGATTTGCACAACACTACGAACATTGCAATTGAACCTTCCGGCGAAGCGGATTTGGCTTTGCCAGCATGCATCATTTTTGGGCCTGCTGCATGGCGCGCGCAACGCCGGCGCCTTCGACCTGCCGCCGATCGGACTGCGCTTCGTCCGCACTCTCGAAGATATGCGGCGCAACGCCGCGCTTCTCCAGGGCTTCGCCGAGCTTGATGCGCAGGAAGCCCGACGTGGTGTAGCGCGATACGCCGGAATAGAAGCGATCGACGAGACTGCGGACCATGGCCGAATAATCGTCCATCAGCTCCGGCAGGATGGAAAAATTGTCATAATTGACGATGGCGTAGACGCGGCGCCCGAGCGGGGCGAGCCTCGCCTCGACGATGGTGGCGATGGTGTCGATCTCGGCCTTGCTGCGCAGCGGGTAGCGCTCCAGATTGACGAAGAACAGGTTCTGCTGCTCGTCCAGCGTGAAGCGCTGGTCGAGCGGGATGGTGAGCAGGCGCTCGCGTAGATCCATGAGATCTTCGCGGAAGATGCGGTCGTCCATCAGAACAGGATCGCGCGGGATCAGCGGCTTGAAATCCATCAGGCGCAGGATGTCGCGCTCGATGTCGATGCCGAGCGCAACTTCCGTCAGCTCGAGGCCGTCAGGCCTCAGCTCGAACACGCAGCGCTCGGTGACGTACAGCGTGCGCTGCTTGCGCGCGGCGGCAAACGGACCGCTGAAGGTGACGTGCTCGACGCTATCGACGAACTTGCGCGACTTGGCCTCGTCAAGGATGACGAGCTTGCCCTCATTCACCGCGATGCGCTGCTTGCCCGCGCCGAAGGTGCCGACGAAGATGACCTCCTTGGCATTCTGGCTGATATTGATGAAGCCGCCGGCACCCGCAAGTTTCGGCCCGAACTTGCTGACATTGAGGTTGCCGGCGCGGTCAACCTGGGCGAGGCCCAGGAAGGCGGCATCCAAGCCGCCGCCGTCGTAGAAATCGAACTGATAGGGCTGGTCGATCACCGCCTGTGTATTGATCGCCGCGCCGAAATCGATGCCGCTCGCCGGGATGCCGCCGATCACGCCCGGCTCCGCCGTCAGCGTGATCAGATCGATGATCCGCTCCTCGTTGGCGACCGAGGCGATCCCCTCGGGCATGCCGATGCCGAGATTGACGACGCTGTTGGCCTTCAATTCGAGAGCGGCCCGGCGGGCGATGATCTTGCGCTCGCTGACCGGCATCACCGGCAGCGAGGCGGCGCGGACGCGGATCTCGCTCGAGAACGCCGGATTGTATGGCGTGCCGAAGGTCTGCCAATGGTTCTCCGGCTTTGCCACGACTACGCAGTCAACGAGAATGCCGGGAATCTTCACTTGGCGCGGATTGAGGCTGCCGGCTTCGGCGACGCGCTCGACCTGGGCGATGACGATGCCGCCCGAATTATGCGCGGCCATGGCGATGGCGAGCGCTTCCAGCGTCAGCGCCTCCTTCTCCATGGTGAGGTTGCCGTCGGGATCGCCGGTGGTGGCGCGGATGATTCCGACATTGATCGGAAACGTCCTGTAGAGCAGGCAGTCCTCGCCGCGCAGCGTGATCAGCTCCACCATGTCCTCGGTGGTGCGCGCATTCAGCTTGCCGCCGCCGTGCCGGGGATCGACGAAGGTGCCCATGCCGACGCGGGTGATGTGGCCGGGCCGCCGCGCCGCGATGTCGCGGAACAGATGGGTGATGACGCCCTGCGGCAGGTTATAGGCCTCGATCTGGTTCGCGATCGCGAGCTGCTGCAGCTTCGGCGCAAGGCCCCAGTGCCCACCGATCACGCGGCGCACCAGGCCCTCATGCGCGAAATGATTGAGGCCGCGCTGCTTGCCGTCGCCTTGGCCGGCCGCATAGACCAGCGTCAAATTGCGCGGCTTGCCCTGCGTGTAGGGCGCATCACCCTCGTTGGAGAGATAGAGCTCCTCCAGTGCGATGGCGATCTCCTCGGCAAAGCCGATGCCGACGAAGCCGCCGGTCGCCACCGTATCGCCGTCGCGGATCAGCATGACCGCCTCGGCCGCGGTGACGACCTTGCCCTTCTCGGAATTGCGCAGGTAAGGCAGAGCTGGGTGCTGGCTCACGGCGTTCCTCCCGATCGTTTCGACCGCATGCCGTTGGTGCCTGATCCTATCGCGAGAAGCCGCCCTGGAACAGGCTGCTCCTCGCGCCGGAAGGCCTGATGGGACAATCAGCCCTGAACTATCTTGCGCGTTTCGGTGGCAAAGTAGACCGACACGACAGTGATGAGCGCCAGCGCGATCATGTAGAGCGAGATCGGCCAGGTCGCTGGCGCATACGCCGTCATCAATCCCGTCGCGATCAGCGGCGACAGCGCGCCGGCGAAGATCGAGGCGAGGTTGTAGCCGAGCGAGACGCCGCTATAGCGCACCTTGGTGCCGAACAGCTCCGACAGGAAGCTTGCCTGCGGGCCGTACATCGCGGCGTGCCCGACGGCGAGGCCCAGCACGATCGCGATCCAGGCATATTGCGGGTTCTTGGTCGCCAGCAGCATGAACAGCGGGAACGACATCAGCGCAGAAAAGATCGCGCCGAAGATGTAGATCGGCCGCCGTCCGACGCGGTCGGAGAGCGCGCCGAAGGCCGGAATGGTGAAGGTCTCGATCGCCGCGCCGATCAAGACGCCGTTGAGCATGTCCTGCTTGTTCATGCCGAGCGATTGCGTGGCATAAGCGAGCACGAAAGTCGCGTAGATATAGAAGAAGCCGTTCTCGGCAAAGCGCGCGCCCATCGCGAGCAGGATGTTCTTGGGATACATCCGGATCGCGTCGACGATCGGCATCTTCACTTCTTGCTTGGTATCCTTGACCTTCTGGAACTCCGGCGATTCCGCGATGGTGAAGCGGATCCACAGGCCGACCAGCACCAGCGCGATCGAGAACAGGAACGGGATGCGCCAGCCCCAGGCATAGAGCTGCGCGTCGGTCAGCATCGAAGACACCACCGAGAATACCAGCGTGCCGAGCACGAGGCCGAGCGGTGCGCCGAGTTGCGGCCAGCTGCCGTAGAAGCCCTTCTTGTCCGCGGGCGCATGCTCGACTGCCATCAGCACCGCGCCGCCCCATTCACCCCCTAAGCCAAAGCCCTGGATCAGGCGGCAGGTGACGAGCAGGATCGCAGCCCAGATGCCGGCGGTCTCGTAGGTCGGCAGGAAGCCGATCGCCGCGGTGGCGGCGCCCATGATCAGCAGCGTCAGATAAAGCATGGTCTTGCGGCCGATCTTGTCGCCGTAATGGCCGAATACGACGCCGCCGAGCGGGCGCGCGATGAAGCCGAGCGCGTAGGTCGCGAACGCCAGCAGCGTTCCCATCATCGGATCGAAGGTCGGAAAGAACAGCTTGTTGAAGATCAGCGCCGCGGCAGTGCCGTAGAGGAAGAAGTCGTACCACTCGATGGCCGTGCCGATCAGGCTCGCGGTGGCGACGGTGACGTGCGAGGGCTGTTTGGCCTGAAGCTGATGGACCGAGATCGCTTCACTCATCTTGCGTCCTCCCTGGTTGCGAATGCGCGTGTGCAGCACGCGTCATTGTGCAAGAGCGAAGAGCAAGGTCCGCGCCAGATGGCGTCAATTGGTGCAAATGGGCGAAAACACAGCAATTTCAGTGTGGTCTTCGCGACAGAGCGGCAAGCTGCGCTGTCCGGAATCCGAGACTCCGGACAGTCCGTGTCTCGAAACTCAGACGGAAGCCGGCCCCGCGGCGAGGCCGAACTTGGCGAGCTTCTTGTAGAAGGTGGCGCGTGAGATCCGCAGCATCCTGGCGGCCTCGGAGATCTGGCCGTTGCTGGCGGCGAGCGCCTGTTCGAGCGTGTGCTTCTCGAACTCGGCCTCGGCTTCGGCATAGGGCACGACCGTTCCGGCCGGGCGTTCGGGCGCAGCTAGCCTGACCTCGGCACCGACGGGAAGGATGCGAACGAAATCCTCGCCGGTCAGCCGCCCGGAATCGCTGAGGATCAGCGCCCGCTCCAGGATGTTGCGCAGCTCGCGCACGTTGCCCGGCCAGTCATAGCGCGCCAGTGCGGCGAGCGCGCTCGGCGTGATCCGGGCGCTGACATAGTCGCCGGACGCGCTGATGTCCTCGAGCAGCCGGGTGCAGATATCGGGAAGATCATCCAGGCACCGGCGCAGCGGCGGCAGGTCGATCGAGAGCACGTTGAGGCGATAGTAAAGATCGGGGCGGAACGTGCCCTCGCTGACGCGCTTGCGCAGATCCACATTGGTCGCGGCGACCACGCGCACGTCGACCCTGGAAATCTTGTCCGAGCCGAGCGGCTCGATCTCGCGCTCCTGCAGCACGCGCAGCAGCTTGGCCTGCAATTGCAGCGGCATCTCCCCGATCTCGTCGAGGAACAGCGTGCCGCCGTCGGCAATCCGGAATTTGCCCTCGCGCCCCCTGCGGTCGGCGCCGGTATAGGCGCCCGGCGCGGTGCCGAAGAATTCCGACTCGATCAGCGTGTCGGGAATCGCGGCGACATTGACGCTGACGAACGGCTTCTCGGCCCGCGACGAGGCGTTGTGAATCGCCTGCGCCAGCATCTCCTTGCCCGTTCCGGTCTCGCCGGTGAGCAGCACCGTGACGCTCTGCCGCGCGGCGCGGCTTGCCAGCTCCTTGGCCTGTGCAATGGCCGGCGTCGTGCCGACGAAGTCGGCGAAGGTGAAGCGCGCCGCGCGGGCGTTGGACAATTGCCGCCGCGCCAGCCGCAGATCGCTCTTGAGCTGGGCGACGCGGGCGAGCAGGGGTTTCAGGCTTTCGAGGTGATCATAAAGCACGAAGCCGATCGCGCCGATCACCTTGCCGTTCTCGTCCTCGATCGGCATGCGGGTGACGACCAGTTGCTCGCCGCCGAGCTCCATGATGTCGAGCAGGATCGGCTCGCCGGTCTCGGCCACCTTCCGCATCAGGCTGTTCGGAATGACCTCCTCGATCGGACGGCCGATCGCCTCAGAGGTCCGCTTGAGGCCGAGTGCTGTGAGGTATTTCTCGTTGACGTAGACGACCCGCCCGCCCCGGTCGATCGCGATCGCGCCCTCGCAGAGCTTTTCCAGCCGCTCGAACAGCGTCTCCATCGCGCGCGCACGAAGATAGGCGGGGTCGCTGATGGAGGAGGCGGGCATGACGTACCTCGCGGGAAGTCTGGCTGTGTATTATCAAAAGGCCAGTAATTTCAAAGCGGGAATTGGGTTGCTTGCCGGGTCGTCCATTCCCGGCGTCGTCCTGGACAAGCGCAGCGAAGCGGAGTGCAGATCCAGGACCCATTACCCCAAAAGGTGGTCGTGGTTACCAGCTCGCGCCACAACCCCTTCCCGGGGTAATGGGTTCTGGCTTTCGCCAGGACGACATTGAGGGTGTTGCCGTCGCACCCCTACCGGCGATACCCGCTCGCCCGCGAATAGCCCTGGCGGTTCTGCTGCATCGGGCGGCTTGCCACGTTGACCCGCGCTTCGCTGGCCACCGACGTTGCCAACTTCAGCTCCTCCAGGAAGATCGGCCGGGAGAAGTAATAGCCCTGAGCGTAGCGGATCTTGGTCGCGGCCTGGAGATAGGCGAGCTCCTCGTAGGATTCGAGGCCCTCGGCAATCACGGTCATGCCGAGCGCTTCGCTCAAGGATTCGATCGCGCGCAGAATGCCCTGGCTGCGCGGACGCTTATGGATGTCGGTGATGAAGGAGCGGTCGATCTTGATCTCGTCGGCGGTGATGTCGGCGAGCGCCGAGAGCGAGGAATAGCCGGTACCGAAATCGTCGATCGAGATGCCGACGCCGAGCTTGCGGAACATCGGCAGGATCTCGTCCTGGAAATGATTCTTGGCGACGAAGGCGTCTTCCGTCAGCTCGATCATGAAACGCTGCGGAAAACCGGTGTCGTCCAGCGCCTGCGCGAAGCTGCGCATGAATTCGGGGTTGCCGGCCTGCTTGGCGGCGACGTTGATGCTGATGGTCGCTTCCGCGCCGAACGTCTCGTTGATCAGGTCGATCGACTTGACGATCTCGGCCAGCACGAGATGGGTCAGCTCGTCGATCAGCCCGAGCTCGCTGGCGAGGTTGATGAACGAGCCGGGCGCCTGGATCACGCCTTCGTCGTCGCGCAGGCGCACCAGGGCCTCGATACCCTTCACCGCTTGCGTTCTGATGTCGACCTTGGATTGGAAGGCGCAGCAGAAGCGCTTCTCGAGGATCGCGAGCCGCAGCGACTGCTCGACCTTCATCCGCGCCAGCGCCTCGCGCTCCATGCTGGAATCGAAGAAGGCCGCCGACCCCTTGCCGTCGTTCTTGATGCGGTACATCGCGATATCGGCGTTCTGGCGCAGGGTCTCGAAGCTGCTGCCGTGATCGGGGTAGAGGCTGATGCCGACCGAGGTGGAGGCGAAGATTTCCGAATGGTCGATGAAGAACGGCGCGGTCAGCCGCTGCAGCGTCGATTGCATGAATTCGGCGACTTCTTCCTGGCTCTGGATCGGCGACAGCAGCAGCAGGAATTCGTCGCCGGAGATGCGCGAGAGCATGTCGGAGTCGCGCAAGTCGCGTCCGAGTCGCTTCGACAGCTCGACCAGCAGCGCATCGCCGACAGCGTGGCCGTAATAGTCGTTGATGTGCTTGAAATTGTCGACGTCGAGAAAGGCCAGCGCGAAACGCTCGTCGCTATCGCGTGCGAGCAGGCCGTTGGCGCGATGCTCGATCACGCGCCGCGAGGGCAGTCCGGTCAGCTCGTCGAAATAGGCCGATCGGAACAGCTGGTCCTCGAAATTCTTCTGCTCGGTGATGTCGGAGGATGCCGAGATCAGGAGCTGGCGTCCGGCGAGGCGGACGGGACGATGGGTCGTGAGCAACACCTGGCGCGCGGCGCCGTTGTGAAGAGCTTCCTCGGTGACGACTGCCTGGCCGGCGCTCAGCGCCTGTCGGCAGGCTTCGCGACGCGGCGCGAGATCGGGCGAGGGACGGCTGCCGTCCATGCCGAGCTGGGAAGCCGCGGCATCGTTAACCAGCAAAAGCTCGCCATGCGCGTCCTGCACGGTGAGGCCGGCCGGCAGCATTCTAACGATTTCCTTGAGAAATCCGAGCTCGGCTTCGCTCGCGCCAAAATATTCGTTGTCGTTCATAGAAGTCATGAATCTTGTTGTTTCAGCGCGCTTTTGCAATGGGCGCGATCTAGCGCGGTTCCCTCTTAAGTTTGGTTAAGGGGTCCGAAGAAATACGGGGGTGTTTTGGACGAAACTTGCGACGATCCGACGCGCGACGTCGATCGTCATTAACAGAGGGTCAATGAACCCCGCCAAACTGCGAGCGGAGCGCGCGGTTCTCTTTCGCTTGTATCGAACTTCATCGCGCGATGAGGTTCGGTTGAAACGGTGCAAGCCGTAGTCGACACCTCTCCCGTAGGGAGACGTAGGGAGAGGTGACCGATCGATCGAACTTTGTTGTCCGTCAACCGCTCTTGGGGATACGGCATTGCATGATGCAATGGAGGCCCGTCTTCAAGAATGAGAGCTCGGTCTTGCCGTCGAAGGCGGTTAGCGCCGACTTCAGCAATTTGGTGCCGAAGCCCGGTGCCGACACCTCGCCGATGCTCGGTCCCTCGGTCTCGTCCCAGGTGATGGTCAGGCGATCGCCGGTGACTGTCCATGACACCTGCAACAATCCGCGCGGCGCGGAGAACGCACCATATTTGCCCGCGTTGGTGGCGAGCTCGTGAAACATCAGTGACAGCGTGACCGCGAGCTTCGGCGGCAGGAACAGCCGGTCGCCATTGAGCGTGAAGCGGACGTGGCCGTAAGGTCCGAGCTCCGCGATCAGGAGATCGCGGATGTCGCAGCCCGCCTTGTCGATCCGCGAGATCAAATCGTCGGTCGTGGCCAACGACCGCAGCCTCGGATCGATGCGGGCCCAGACTTGCGGCTGGTCGTGCAGCACCTGGTGCAGCACGGCGTGCACCGTCGACAGCTTGTTCTTCAGCCGGTGCTGGAGCTCGTCGACCAGCAGCTTGCGATAGTCTTCTTCCTCGATCAGGCGCTTGGAAATCCGGCGCTGTTCGATCAGCAGCGAGCGATAATGCTCGACACCCCAGATCGTCAGCGCGCTCACGGCCCAGTAAAGCGCCAGCAAGGCAAATCGCGCGTGATCGGCAAAGGCATCGCTGAAATTGACGACGACGCCGAGCACGCCGCCGACGAGTGCCGTCACGACGCCGATCCGGAAGCCGCCGAACGCGGCGGCAAAGAACACGGCCGGGAAATACGGGGTGAAGTAGACGTCGGGCCGGACCTGCGCGAGACCCCAGCGCGCCGCCGTCGCAATCAGCAAGCAGGCGGCCGCAAAGGCGATGCTCAGAGCGAGCGATGGCGGTGCCACGCCCTGCCAGCCTTTGCGGAACTCGTCGATCAGCTTCCCCATGCCCCGCCCGGTCGCGATGCCCGTTCGAAAGTCGAGCCATGGTTGCGAATGTTACGCATGTCGGACGCGCAAGCAAAGCTTGCCTTGCCGCGGGCCGGCGGGAATAGTGACCGTCGCGGCGCCGTCATCTGTCAGTGTCCGCCATCTGAAAATCAAATCATTCAAAAACGGGAACATTCCATGGGCAGGCTAGACGGCAAGGTTGCGGTCATCACCGGCGCGACGAGCGGGATCGGATTGCGTACCGCGGAAGTCTTCGTTGCCGAAGGTGCCAAAATTGTGATCGCGGGTCGGCGCGTGCCGGAAGGCGAGGCGCTGGCGAAGCAGCTCGGGGCGACTTGCATCTTCCGCCAGACCGACGTCACGGTCGAAGCGCAGATGCAGGCGCTGATCGCGCTCGCGGTCGACAGATTCGGCCGGATCGACTGCCTGTTCAATAATGCGGGCGGCCCAGCGCAGACCGGCGGCATCGAGGGCCTCGAGGCCGAGCGGTTCGATGCGGCGATGGCGACGCTGGTGCGCAGCGTCATGCTCGGCATGAAGCACGCCGCGCCCCACATGAAGAAGCAGGGTTTTGGCAGCATCATCAACAATGGCAGCATCGCCGGCCGTCTCGCCGGGTTCTCGTCCTCGATGGTCTATAGCGCGGCCAAGGCGGCGGTGATCCATCTCACCAAATGCGTAGCGATGGAGCTCGGCGAGTCCAATGTGCGCGTCAACTCGATCTCGCCCGGCGCGATCGCAACCGGCATCTTCGGCAAGGCGCTGGGGCTGTCGACCGACGCGGCCGAGAAGACGCCGGCGGTGATGCGCGAGGTCTACAAGACCGCGCAGCCGATCCCGCGCGCCGGTCTCCCTGATGACATCGCCCATGCCGCGGTGTTCCTGGCGAGCGACGAATCCAGCTTCATCAACGGCCACGACCTCGTCATCGACGGTGCCATGACCGGCGGCCGCAACTGGAGCCAGCAGCAGCAGGGTTATGTGGCCTTGCGCAAGGCGTTCGATCAGGGGGCGTAGCGGCTCCGGACGCCGAAACCGTAGGATGGGCAAAGGCGCGGAGCGCCATGCCCACGATATCTCTTCGGGCCCGAACATCGATGGTGGGCACAGCGCGCGAAGAGCGCGCCTTTGCTCACCCTACAAGAGCGGTGCTCATACCGCCCGCACCCGCACCCGCAACCCGTCCCGCGGCTTCGGGATCGGCCACATCTGCCAGTCCGGCTTGTAGCCGGGTGCGAGCGATACCTCGATGTTCTGCAGGAAATGCCGCGCGAAGCATTTCGCCTGCATGTAGGCGAAGTGCAGGCCGAGGCACATATGTGCGCCGCCGCCGAAGGGCACAAAGGCGAAGCGGTGGCGGCCACGCTGCGCCTCCTCGGTGAAGCGCATTGGATCGAACCGGTCCGGCTCCGGCCAGATGTCCTTCATGTGATGGGTGTAGAGCGGATTGACGCCGACGGCGGTGCCGGCCGGAATCGTAAAGCCCTTGAAGCTGAAATCGCGCATCGCGCGGCGCGGCATCGAGGGCACCGGCGGCTTGATCCGCAGCGCCTCCTTGAACGCCATCTCTGTCAGCGGCATTTTTTCGAGATCGTCGAAGCTGCTCGGCGCATCCGGGGCGAGGCCGAGCGCGAGAACCTCCGCCCGCAGCCTGTCCTGCCAGTCCGGATTTGCGGCGAGCTCGCCGATGAAGGAGGTCAGCGACGAGGTCAGCGTGTCGTGCGCCGCCATCATCAGGAAGCTCATATGGTCGATGATGTCCTGCTCCGAGAGCAGCGCGCCGTCCTCATGGGTGGCGCGGCAGAGCTGCGAGAACAGGTCATCGCCGCCGTGATTGCCGCGTCGCAGCGGAATCTGCTCGCGGAAATAGGCGACGATGCGCTTGCGTCCCTTCACCCCTCGCGCCATCTGGGTGCCAGGCAGGGGGCGGCGGACCGGGGCGACGGCGGCCGCGACCATGTCGACGAAGGCACGGTTGATCTCGTCGACCTCGGGGCCGATGTCGGCGCCGAGGAACGAGGCCGCAGCGAGATCGAGCGTGAGCTGCTTCATCGCCGGGTAGAGCTGCATCTCGCCGGGCTTGGCCTTCCACTGCGCGACGCGCGCGGAAATGCCGCGATCGAGATCGCTGAGATACGACTTCATCGGCCCGGCCTTGAATGCAACCGACAGCGCCTTGCGATGCAGGCGGTGCTCGTCGAAATCGAGCAGCATCAGCCCGCGCGGAAACAACAGGCCGAGCACCTTGTTCCAGCCGTGCGTGGACGAGAACAGTTTCTGCTGGTCGAACAGCACGAGCTCGTTGGCCTCGGGCCCGAGCAGCACGACATTGGTCTCGCCGAAAATGTGCGTGCGGTAGACCGGGCCGTATTTGGCGCCGTTCGCCTCGATGTGCCCCTTGGGGTCGGCGAGCACCTGCAAGGTCTTGCCGATGATCGGCCAGCCTTCGTCGCCGGGGATGTGGGTCAGCTCATTGCGCCTGGGCGGGGTGAAGCCAAGCGCAGGGGCAGCCACATTCTGCATCGACATGACGATTGCTCCGGTTGGCAAGCTCCGCGAGCATAGCACGATCCAGTCGCGATGAGCGGGCACAAAATCGCGACACGTACCATCGTCGTCCCGGCCTAGTGCGCAATTGCGCACGGGGGTCGGGACCCATAACCCCAGGAAGTAGTTTGTTGCGAGCTGGCAATTACCAATCATCGCCAAACACAAATCGGTGGCTATGGGTCCCGGCTTTCGCCGGGACGACGGAGATAGACCTACCGCTTCGCCGCTTCCTTCTGCAAATCCGGGGCGTTGACGGCGGGGATGGCGACGCGGCCGGGGCCGGTTACCTTCAGCGCCTCGGCGGCCTTCTCGTTCTCCATGATCTTGGCCATCACGGCCTGGCCCGCACGCTCGAAGATCGCACGATTCTCGATCACGAATTTTTGCGACTTGCGAAGACCGTCGATGTAGCCGTTGATCTCCGGCACGACGTAGCGCGCCACCATGTCCCAGCTGCGGCGGGTGTTTTCCGGATTGGCCCAGTCGTGCACGAAGCCGATGATGGCGCCGACCCCGCCGGACACCTGCATCACGTTTTTGATGGTTTTGACGAGATCGTCGGGTGTGCCGATGGTGGAGGCTGCGCCCTCGACGAAGGCGGTCTTGTCCACGGCTTCGTCGGGCGAGGAGAAAGCGGTGAGACCCGGCCGCTGCAGCGTGCCGACATTATATTCGTTGTGCCAGCGCATCAGCCCGGCGCCGGCCTCGCGGCGCGCCTGCTCGCGGGTCTCGGCGATATGCCAGGTCAGGAGCACCCGCCAGTCGGCGCGGCTCACCGTGGTGCCGTGCTTTTTCGCGGCGTCCTCGGCGAACTGCCATTGCTGCTGCAGCGACATCAGCCCCTGCGTCGTCATCGAGCCCAGCGAGATGATGCCGATGCCGTATTTGCCGGCCAGCGTCATGCCGGACGGAGAGATCTGCGAGGCCACCACGAACGGCATCTCCTCCTGCAGCGGCAGGATCTGCAGCGCGGCGTCGTTCATGGTGAACCAGTCGCTCTTCGCGGTGACGCGCTCGCCGTTGAAGAGGCGGCGGATCACGCCGATCGCCTCGTCCTGGCGGTCGCGCTGCGTCATCGGGTCGATGCCGAGCGTATGCGCGTCGGAGGCGAGCGCGCCGGGACCGGAGCCGAAGATGGCGCGGCCGCCGGTCATGTGATCGAGCTGCACCATGCGCTGGGCGACGTTGAAGGGGTGGTGGTAAGGCAACGACACCACGCCGGTGCCGAGCTTGATCCGCTTGGTGCGCTCGCCGGCCGCGGCCAGGAACATCTCGGGCGATGCGATCATCTCCCAGCCGGAAGAATGATGCTCGCCGCACCAGAACTCGTCATAGCCGAGGCTATCGAGCTGCTCGACCAGGTCGAGATCGCGCCGGAACTGGAGCATCGGATGCTCCCCGATCGGGTGATGCGGGGCAAGAAAGGCTCCGAATTTCAGGCGCGCCATGGCGTTCTCTCCGGCTTTGATTTTATGTTTGTTGAGGCGGCGAGGCTACGTGCTCGCGGAAGCGAACGCAATCGCACGATGTCCCGCGCGGCGGAATGCAGGCATGCGCGGAGGCGCGATGAGATGTCTCGTCTCCCTCTCCCCGTTCTTACGGGGAGGGGGCGGGGTCAGGGGCTGCTTCCGCAAATTCAGTGGCAGTGCGACTCGCGGAAGCTCCCCCTCACCCGGAATTCAAACTGCGTTTGAATTCCGGCCTCTCCCCGCACGCGGGGAGAGGCGAAGCAACCGCGGAAGCGCGGGAATCCTACCTGCGAGGTAATCGCGACACCACGCGCGATCTGAAATCATCGGGCAACGATTGTCCGGGGTCCCGCGCCGATGCACCAAATCGTCACACAACAACTCGATTCCTCGCGCCGCTGGTGGGTGTTGGCGATCGTGGTGGCCGCCCAGTTCATGTTCGGCGTCGACGCCTTTGTGGTCAACGTCGCCATTCCCACCATCGCGGTCGATCTGAAAGCGTCGCCGGCGCAGATCGAATCCGTGATTGCGATCTATCTGATCGCCTATGCCACGCTGGTCGTCACCGGCGGCCGGCTCGGCGACATCTACGGCACCAGGAATGTCTTCCTCGCCGGCGTGCTCGGCTTCACGGCGACCTCGCTGTGGTGCGGCCTCGCGTTGTCGGGCGCGGAGCTGATCATCGCCCGGCTGGCGCAGGGCGCGACCGCGGCGCTGATGGTGCCGCAGGTGCTGGCGACGCTGCATCTGCTGTTCACCGACGAGACGCGCAGCCGCGCCTTCGCCATCTATGGCATCGTGCTCGGGCTTGCGGGCGCGGCGGGCTTCCTGCTCGGCGGTCTCCTCGTCACGCTCGATCTCGCCGGCACCGGCTGGCGCTCGGTGTTCTTCGTCAACGTGCCCAGCGGCCTCGCCATCGCCACTGCCGCCTGGCGCATCATGCCGTCGGTGCTGCGGCGATCAGGTACGAAGCTCGACGTCAAGGGCAGCGTGGTGCTGTTCGCAGGCTTGTTGTGCCTGATCGGTCCGCTGCTGTTCGGTCACGATGTCGGCTGGGCGCCGTGGTTGTGGGCGGTGATGGCAATCGGCGGCGCGATCCTCGCCGCGTTCCTGAAGCTGGAGCACGCGGTCGCGCGCGACGGCGGCATGCCGCTGGTCGATCTGACGCTGCTGTCGGATGCAGCCTTCCTGCGCGGGCTCGGCGCGGCGTTGTTCTTTTTCATCGCCAACCTCTCATTCTACCTGGTGATGACGCTGTACATGCAGCGCGGCCTGAAAATTCCACCGCTCGCCGCCGGCATCGCCTTCATCCCGCTCGCACTTGCCTTCGTCGTGGCCTCGCGGCACAGCGGCGCGCGGGCGCGGCATCGCGGCACCAAGGTGCTGCTCGAGGGCTGCGCGCTCCAGATCGCAGGCCTCGCCGCGCTCGCGCTCGTTGCGTTCTATGTCGATGCACCGACGCCGCTTGCGCTGGCACTCACGATGATCGTCTTCGGCTACGGTCAGGGACTGGTGATGGCGCCGTTGTCGAGCGCGGTGCTCGCGAGCGTAAAACCTGTCGCCGCAGGCTCAGCCTCCGGCATGTACGGCACCACGGCGCAGATCGGAAATGCGGCCGGAGTGGCCGCAATCGGCGCATTGTTCTTCGCCGTCGAATCGTTGCAATCAGCGCGCGCAGGATTTCTCGTCTCGCTTGCGCTGTTTGTGACATTAGTCATGATCTGCGCCGCATTTCTGGCCTGGATGCGCCGCGCCTCTGCACCAAGTTGAGGCATAGCGGTTAATAGATGCGGATTCCGCGGGAAATCCCGGCGATTTTCGTGCGATTGACAGCGCACGGTCTTTTTATTTTGCAACGCAGCAACTATCTGGTTTGGCTGAACGTTGGAAGTTGCCCACCAGGAAGTTGCCGTGTCACTAGCCCGAAATGTCGATCTGTTGAGACGTCTGCCAAAGCTGGACGGTCTGCGCTTTGCCGAGCTCGGCCGCAGCGCGGATTCATCCAGCCCGTTGCAAGAGGTCACGAATTTCGGTGACAATCCGGGGGCCTTGCGCATGCTCGCCTTCGTGCCGGCGCAGCTGCAGAAGCCGCGCGCGCTCGTCGTCGTGTTGCACGGCTGCGGCCAGACCGCTTCCGGCTACGATCTCGGCGCCGGCTGGTCGACGCTGGCGAAGCATTACGGCTTCGCGCTGCTGATGCCCGAGCAGCAGCGCATCAACAACGGCAACACCTGCTTCAACTGGTTCAATCCGGAAGACACCGCGCGGGACAGCGGCGAGGCGCGGTCGATTCGCGAGATGATCGCTCACATGGTGCAAGCGCATCGCATCGATCAGAGGCGCATCTTCATCACCGGCCTGTCCGCCGGCGGCGGCATGACATCGGTGATGCTTGCGACCTATCCGGAAGTTTTCGCAGCCGGCGCGGTGATCGCGGGCTTGCCCTATGGCATCGCGTCGAACCTGCGCGAGGCGCTGGACGGCATGTTCCATTCACCCGTGCGTCCCGCGCGCGAGCTCGGCGATCTCGTGCGCAACGCCACCCACCATCGTGGCCCCTGGCCGAAGGTGTCGGTGTGGCACGGCAGCGCCGACCGCACCGTCAATCCCGGCAATGCCAACGAGATCGTCAAGCAGTGGCTCGATTTGCATGATCTGCCCGAGGTGCCGATGGCCGAGACCAATGTCGACGGCTATCCGCGCCAGGCCTGGTGGAACCAGGACGGCGAGACCCTGGTCGAATCCTACGCCATCACCGACATGGCGCACGGCACGCCGCTCGGCCTTGCCGACAACGACCAGCGTTACGGCATGGAAGGCGCGTTCCTGATCGAGGCCGGCATCTCCTCATCCTATCACATCGCAAAGTTCTTCGGCCTCACCGGCTGGATCGCGGAGGCGGCGCCAAAGGCGGAGGCAAAGCCTGCGACGCCGAAGCCGGCGCTGACGCCCGCGCCGCATCTCGCCCGCTCGATCCGCGCCGCGGTCGCCGCACAGCCGGCCGAGGCGAAACCCGAGCGGACACGCAGCTTCGATCTCGGCCAGATCATCACGCGCGCGCTGACGGCGGCGGGGTTGATGAAGTAAGCGCTGTCGTCCCGGCCTTCGCCGGGACGATAACGGAGTTTGTGGCGACGCCGTTGGTTCAGCTCAGCGAAGCTAGCCCGTCTGATCGATCCACTCGATCGGCGTCACGGTGACCTCGCCGCCGGCCACCTTCCGCGTCATCTCCTGATAGGCCCTAAAGAACTCGCGCGATTGCAGGGTTTTTTGCGCGGCATCGTCGGTGACGCTGGCGAGATGGATATAGCTACCGTCATCGCGGTGCTTCAGGACACGATAGCCGATCCGCCCTTTCAGCTCCGGATCGCCGTCGATCGCCTTGATGAAGCGGCTGATCTCCTGATGCCAGGCCTCCGTCGTGCCGTTCCTGAACGCGTATGTGATCATGAAGTGCTTCATGTGACGCTCCTTACTTCGTCGTGTGCGTCATCATCTGCGGCTTGCAAGCGATCCTGCAAGTATGGACAAAATTGATAGTATGGACTTTTTCGGCGTTGTTCCTATCCTCGGCCAGAGCGTTTTCGAGCGAAGTGAAGACCGGTTCGCATAAAGAAACGCGTCAAAACAAGAACTCCGCGCATGGAGGAGCGACATGGCCAAGGCAATGGCGAATGCAAGAGCGAACCCCGCGCGCACCTGTCCGGTCGCGGCATTTCAGAAGATGATCAGCGGCAAGTACAAGCTGCGCATCGTCTGGGACCTCAAGGACGGTCCGCGCCGCTATGGCGAGATCAGGAGCGGCCTGCTGCGCGGCACGGAAGGCAGCGCCGAGATCACCCCGCGCGTGCTCAGCCGCGAATTGAAAGCGCTGACGGCGAGCGGCCTGATCGACCGCAAGGATTTCGGCGAGGTGCCGCCCAAGGTCGAATATCGCCTGACCCGCAAGGGCAGAAGTTTTGTGCCGGTCGTCGCCGCGATCCGCGAATGGGGCGAGCGTAACCTCGGCGAACCCGCGGCGCTGGCGGACGCCGCCGAGTAAAACGCTTACATTTCGCCGGTGATGAACGGATTGGTCATCCGCTCCTGGCCAATGCTCGAGCCGGCGCCATGGCCGCAGATGAAGCCGACGTCGTCGCCGAGCGGCAGCAGCTTGGTCTTTATCGAGTTGATCAGCGTGGCATGACTGCCGCCGGGCAGGTCGGTGCGTCCGACTGAACCTGCGAACAGCACGTCGCCGACATGGGCAAAACGCAAGTCCTTGTTGAAGAACACCACGCTGCCGGGCGAGTGGCCGGGGCAGTGCAGGATGTCGAACTGCAAGCCGCCGATCGAGACGCTGTCGCCTTCGTCGAGCCAGCGGTCCGGCGCAAAGTTGCGCACCCCGGTCATGCCGAAGCGCGCGCCGCTCTCGACCACGTTGTCGAGTAGGAACTTGTCCGCTTCATGCGGGCCCTCGATCGGCACCTTCAGCGCGTCGCGCAAGTCGGCCGCGCCGCCGACATGGTCGATATGACCATGGGTCAGCCAGATCTTCTCCACGCTGACGCCGGTCTGCTTGATCGCGTCCAGAATCTTCGGCACGTCGCCACCGGGATCGATCACCACGGCCTTCTTGGAAGGCTCGTCCCAGATGATGGTGCAGTTCTGCTCGAACAACGTCACGGGAACGATGATCGCGCCGGCTTTGGCTTTGGTGTCATTTTGTTCGGTCATGGCCGCACAATGCCGATTTTTGCCAGGCCGCCAAGCAAAAGATTCGGGCCAAACAGTCGGAACGAGCTCGGGAACAGCCGTCACACGGCCGTCCCAATTGACCTGCCAATTTGAACCGGGGCGTCGCTGTCGCGTTCTCCCGCGCGAGGCGCAGATTTGGGTGGTCTTTCGGCATGGCTCAAGGCAACGAGAATTGGTGGCGCGACGGCATCTTCTATCAGATCTATCCGCGCTCGTTTCAGGACTCGGATGGCGATGGCGTCGGCGATCTCGCTGGCATCCTCAGACGGCTGCCTCACGTCAAATCGCTCGGCGTCGACGCGATCTGGCTGTCGCCGATCTTTCCCTCGCCGATGGCGGATTTTGGCTACGACATTTCGGACTATACCGCCATCGAGCCGCTGTTCGGCACGATGGCCGATTTCGATGCTCTGCTCGCCGCCGCCCATGACAACGGCCTGAAGCTGATCCTCGATCTCGTGCCGAACCACACCTCGGACCAGCATCCCTGGTTCATCGAGAGCCGGTCCTCACGCGACAATCCCAAGCGCGACTGGTACATCTGGCGCGATCCGGCGCCCGATGGTGGCGTGCCGAACAACTGGCTGTCCGAGTTCGGCGGCAGCGCCTGGCAATTCGACGAGACCACGGGGCAATATTACTACCACGCCTTCCTCGCGCAGCAGCCGGACCTCAACTGGCGCAATCCGGACGTTCGCGCTGCGATCTATGAGGTGATGCGGTTCTGGCTGGAGAAGGGCGTCGACGGCTTCCGCGTCGACGTGATCTGGCACCTGATCAAGGACGTCGAATTCCGCGACAATCCGCCGAACCCACATTACGTCGAGGGCCGGCCGCCGAACGAAAAGATCCTGACGCAATACTCGACCGATCAGCCCGAGGTGCATGCCGTGATCGCGCAGATGCGGCGTCTCACCGATGGCTTTGGCGCGCGCGTCTTGATCGGCGAGATCTATCTGCCGCTGCATCGCTTGATGGCCTACTATGGCAACGATCTCACCGGCGCGCAGATGCCGTTCAACTTCGCGCTGCTCTCGACCTTCTGGAGCGCGCGCTCGATCGAGAAGATCATCGAGGATTACGAGAAGGCGCTGCCGCGCGGCGCTTGGCCGAACTGGGTGCTCGGCAATCACGACCGTCCGCGCGTCGCAAGCCGGGTCGGTCCCGAACAGGCCCGTGTCGCCGCCATGCTGCTGCTGACGCTGCGCGGCACGCCGACGCTCTATTACGGCGACGAGATCGGCATGCATCAGCTCGCGATCGCGCCGGAGGACGTGCGCGATCCCTTCGAGAAGAACGTGCCCGGCATCGGTGTCGGCCGCGACGGCTGCCGCACGCCGATGCAGTGGGATTCCTCCAATTTCGCCGGCTTCTCGGAGGTCCGGCCGTGGCTGCCGCTGCCCGAGGATCACATCCGCGAGAACGTCGTCGATCTCGAATCCGATCCGCGCTCGATCCTGACGCTGTACAAGCGCCTGATCGCATTGCGGAAGGCCTCGCCGCCGCTGATGGCAGGCGACTATCATCCGATCTCGGCGCAAGGCGATCTCCTGCTCTATCGCCGCGAGGCCGGCGGCAGGGCCGTGGTCGTGGCGCTCAATCTCGGCCCCGACCCGATCGCCGTGACCACCAGCGCCATCCGCTTCGGCAGCGAGATCCTGCTGTCGACGTTTCTCGATCGGGAAGGCGAGCGGCTGGAGGGCGTGCTGGATTTGCGGGGGAATGAGGGCGTGGTGGTGGCGGCGCCATCCTAGCCTTCGCCGGGACGACGGCGGAGGGTTTAACGAGGCTACCCCGGATGCTTCCTCCCCCGCACCGTATTCGCGTCGATGTCGCTCCGCTTCAACAGATAATCCAGCCCGCCGACGCGATACCAGCGATAGCCGTAGGGCTCCAACACGACGCGGTGCTGGCCGCGCTTGTCGGCGTGGCTGTGATCTTCCGCGAGCAGGTTGATGAGGTGCGCGCCGGCCCCATCAGGCAGCCCCGCCGAGAACGCGATCTCGCGTGGCTTCTCGTCGAGATTGTGCATGAACAGCACCGAATTGTTGCGCCAGTCATAGCGCATGATGAACACGGCGGGATCGCGCACAGGAATGATGGTGAAATCGCCCCAACCGACTTCCGGCACCTCCTTGCGCATGCGCACGATGCGTTCAGTCCAGTTCAGCATCGAATTGGGATCGCGTCGCTGTTTTGCGACGTTGACATGCGGATAGCCGTACGGCCCCTTGTCGATGACGGGGCATGCCGGCTTGTCGCTCTTGGTGAAGCCGCCATGCGGCTCGGTCGACCATTGCATCGGCGTGCGCGCGCAATCGCGTTCGGGCAGCGACAGGTCATCACCCATCGCGATCTCGTCGCCATAGCGGATCACGGGCGTTCCCGGCAATGTGCATACCAGGCTGTAGGCGAGCTCGAGCCGCCGGCGGTCGCCGCCCAGCATCGGTGCGAGGCGACGGCGGATGCCGCGATCGTAGAGCTGCATCTCCTTGTCGGGTCCGAAGCATTTGAACACGACCTCGCGCTGCGCCTTGGTCAACCGTCCGAGATCGAGCTCGTCGTGATTGCGCAGGAACAGGCCCCATTGCGCCGTCGCCGGCCGCGGCTTGGTCGCCTTCAGCGCCTTCGCCAGCGGACGCGAATCGGCCGAGGCCAGCGCATAGAACAGATGCTGGTTGACCTGGAAGTTGAACATCATGTGCATGCGGTCGGCGTCGCGGCCGAAATATTCCATGTCCGTCTTCGGCAGCACATTGGCTTCGGCGAGGATGATGGCGTCGCCCTGCCGCCATTGCAGGAATTCGCGGAACGCGCGCAGCATGTCGTACTGTTCGACCGGTTTCTTCACCTTGGCGCCCTTGGTCGCGATCACGAATGGCACCGCATCCATGCGAAAGCCGGAGACACCGAGCTGGATCCAGAAGCCCATGATCTTCAGGATCTCGGCCTGCACGTGCGGATTCGAGGTGTTGAGATCGGGCTGGAAATCGTAGAAGCGATGAAAATACCAGGCGCCGGCTTCCTTGTCGCGCGTCCAGGTCGATTTCTGCACGCCGGGAAACACCATGCCCTCATGGGCGTTGGCCGGCTTCTTGTCGGACCAGACATACCAGTCGCGATAGGGCGAGTTCTTGTCGCGCCGCGCCTCCTTGAACCAGTGATGCTGGTCCGAGGTGTGGTTGACGACGAGATCGATGATGACGCGGATGCCACGTTGCTTGCAGCCATGGGTGAACTCGACGAAATCGCCGAGCGTGCCGTAGCGGGAATCGACGCTGTAATAGTCCGCAATGTCGTAGCCGTCGTCGCGCTGCGGCGAAATCTGGAACGGCATCAGCCAGATCGTGGTGATGCCGAGGCCGTGCAGATAATCGAGCCGGCGCAAGAGGCCCTTGAAGTCGCCGACGCCGTCGCCATCGGCATCCATATAGGAGCCGACGGAGAGGCAGTAGATCACGCCGTTCTTGTACCAGAGATCGTCGATCATGCGCGCGCGGCCTCGTGGGCCGCCGAGGTGCGGCGGCTGCGTGATAAGTTTTAAAGGCAAAAGCGGTTCCGCAATGTCGTCCTGGACAAGCGAAGCGCAGATCCAGGACCCATTACCACAGGAAGTCGTTTGGCGAAGATTGGTGGTTATCAGCTCGCGCTACAACAAACCCTTGGGGTAATGGGTCCTGGCTTTCGCCAGGACGACATTTGAGAATGGGCAACGGCTCGACCATTCTCGGCAGTGTGCATCCCAACGGAATCCGCTATCCTCCCCCCATGGACAACACCGCCCGCAATATCGCCCTCGTACCGCCGCCGGACCGCCGCCAGTCGGAGACCGCACTGGCGGTCGCGCGCGGCACCGCGCGACTGCTGCGCTCGCTGGGCTTCTCCTGCATTAGCGAATTGCCGCTGCCCTCGGGCCGCCGTGCCGATCTCGTCGCGTTGAACGAGCGCGGCGAGATCTGGATCGTGGAGATCAAATCGTCGGTGGAGGATCTGCGCGCTGATCAGAAATGGCACGAATACCGCGCCCATTGCGACCGGCTGTTCTTCGCCTTCACGCAGGATCTGCCGTGCGAGATCTTTCCTGAAGATACCGGCCTGATCGTCGCCGACGCCTATGGCGCGCACATGCATTGCGAGGCGCCCGAGCACAAGCTTGCTGCCGCCACGCGCAAGCAGATGACGGTGCGCTTTGCGATGGCGGCTGCGCTGCGGATCAACCGTTTGGTCGATCCGCAGGGCCATGCGGATTTTTGGGAGTAGCCAAAAGAACGAAACTGTATCCCCGTCATCCTGAGGCGCGAGTGACGGGGGCGCGGAGCGTCCCGTCGGGAGCCTCGAAGGATGCACGGCCGCGATGCAGCCGGACCGTCGCCCTTCGAGGCTCGCCTTGCTTTGCAAGGCGAGCGCCTCAGGATGACCGGGATAGAGGATTGAGCATAGTAACTACCGCGGCGCGCGCTTGGCCAGAATGCGCTGCAACGTGCGGCGGTGCATGTTGAGCCGGCGCGCCGTCTCCGAGACGTTGCGGTTGCACATTTCGTAGATGCGCTGGATGTGCTCCCAGCGCACGCGGTCGGCGGACATCGGGTTGGTCGGCAGCTCGGATTTCTCCGCGCTGGTCGAGAGCAGCGCGGCGACGACGTCGTCGGCGTCGGCCGGCTTCGACAGATAATCGATCGCGCCCATCTTCACTGCGGTCACGGCGGTGGCGATGTTGCCATAGCCGGTCAGCACGATCGCGCGCGCATCGGGGCGCTTCTTCTTGAGCGCCGAGACCACGTCGAGACCGTTGCCGTCGCCGAGCCGCAGATCCACCACCGCGAAGGCCGGTGCCGATTTGCCGATCTGCGCAAGCCCGTCGGAGACGGTGTCGCACGATGTTACGGCAAAGCCCCGTGTCTCCATCGCGCGCGACAGCCGCTCCAGAAACGGCTTGTCGTCCTCCACGATGAGAAGCGAGCGGTCGGTCTGTTCGTTCAGTTCGGCGATGGCGTTCAAGGTGTTGTCCTCTCTCCAGCGCATTGACATATGGCGTCGCAATCGATCGGTGCCAAGGCGGCAAATGGTCGATCGGCCCCGTTGTGCGACGCAAGGTCGCGGCCTATCCTATTGTTTCTTCTAGCGTCTCGATAGCCTCAAAACGCTCTCGCGGCCAATTGATCTGGACCACCGCGCCGTGGTCAGGAAAGGTCCGGTTGGTGAACGAGACCTTGGCGCCGGTGCGTTCGAGCAGCGTGCGCGCGATGAACACGCCGAGGCCAAGGCCGCGCCGCTCGCCGCCTTCATCCTGGGTCCGCCGCCGCGACAGATAGGGCTCGCCGATCCGTTTGAGGATGTCGGGCGGGATGCCGGGGCCGTCGTCGGAGATCACGAGCTCGATATCGTCCTTGTTCCACCAGGCATTCACCTCGACGGTGGTGTGGGCGAAATCGACCGCGTTCTCGACGATGTTGCCGATGCCGTAAAGGATCGCCGGATTGCGCGAGCCGACCGGCTCGGCCGCGACCGCCACCGCGATCCGCACCTTGATGTCGACACCGAAATCGCGATGCGGCGCCACCACTTCCTCGATCAGCTCCGACAGCTTCATGCGGTCGAACGGTGCGCCGGTGGAGGACAGTTGGGTGATTTTGCTCAGGATGTCGCGGCAGCGCTGGGTCTGCTCGCGCAGGGTTTTCAGGTCCGCGGCAAAGCTCGGGTCCTTCACCGTTTTTTCCAGCTCGCGCGAGATCAGGAAGATGGTCGCGAGCGGCGTGCCGAGCTCGTGCGCGGCTGCGGCAGCCAATCCGTCGAGCTGGGTCAGATGCTGCTCGCGCGTCAACACCAGCTCGGTTGCGGCCAGCGCGTCCGCGAGCTTGCGCGCCTCCTCGGTGACCTGGAAGGAGTAGAGGCTGGTGACACCGATCGCGAGCGCGATCGAGAGCCAGACACCGACGAGGTAGATCGGTGGCAGCACCAGCGGATCGTCGGAATCCCACGGCAGCGGCGAATGGAAGAAGAACAGGATCGAGGCGCAGGCCACAGCGAGGAGGCCGAGGCCGAAGGTGAAGCGGGCCGGCAGCGCCGTGGCCGAGATCAGCACGGGCGCGAGGAACAGGAACGAGAACGGGTTCTGGAGGCCGCCGGTAAAGAATAACAGACCAGCCAATTCCACGATGTTCAGCGCCAGCAGCCCGGCCGCCTGCATCGGCTCCAGCCGCTGCATCGGATTGGCCGCGGTCTGGAGCGCCAGATTGAGCGCCGCCGACAGGGCGATGATGCTGACGCAGGGGACGATCTCGACATTGAACTCCAGCCCCTGCGCCACGATGAAGATCGCGGCGAGCTGCCCCAGCACCGCGAGCCAGCGCAGCCGCAGGATCGTGTCCAGCCGGATATGCCGCTGCGCGTGGCGAAAGTCGGAATCGGCAATTTCGGTCATATCGGCCAATGTGGCGGTGCCTTCTAAGGTCACAAACGCGCGGCTCACGGAACCAGCCAGGAATTACAAGCCTTGCGCTATCGGCTGCAATAGCAGAAGAACGGCCAGCATGACCGAGAATGACAAGGCTTCAAGCTGGCCGACTGTCGCGGATCGCAGCGCACCCGCGGCGATTGCGGTCGATCATCTCGTCAAGGTCTACAAGCAGACCCGCGCCGTCGACGATATCTCCTTTTCGCTTCCGCGCGGCAGCATCACCGGGCTGCTCGGCGGCAACGGCGCCGGCAAAACCACGACCATTGCGATGATCATGGGCCTGGTGCTGCCGACCTCCGGCCGTGTGCAGGTGCTCGGTCATCGCATGCCCGAGGAGAGCGCGTCCGTGCTGGGGCGGATGAATTTCGAGAGCCCCTATGTCGACATGCCGATGCGGCTCACGGTGCGGCAGAACCTCACCGTGTTCGGCAAGCTCTACGCGGTGAAGAACCTCGCTGGCCGCATCGCCGGGCTCACCGACGATCTCGACCTCGGCGATTTCATCGACCGCGCCAACGGCAAGCTCTCCGCCGGGCAGAAGACCCGTGTTGCGCTCGCGAAGGCGCTGATCAACCAGCCCGAGCTGCTCTTGCTGGACGAGCCGACCGCCTCGCTCGATCCTGATACCGCGGATTGGGTGCGGGCGCATCTGGAGCGCTATCGCAAGCAGCACAACGCCACCATCCTGCTGGCGTCGCACAACATGCTCGAGGTCGAGCGGCTCTGCGACCGCGTCATCATCATGAAGCGCGGCCGCATCGAGGACGACGACACGCCGGAAGCCATCATGGCACGTTACAACCGCACCACGCTGGAGGAGGTGTTTTTGGACGTCGCGCGCGGCCGGGTGAACGGCGCGAAGGAGGCGGCACGGTGAGAAGGAGTCGTAGCCCTGATGGAGCGCAGCGTAATCCGGGGTTCTCGTGTCTGGATAGGCTGATCCCGGATTGCGCTGCGCTCCATTCGGGCTACTGGTTGCGGCCGGGCTACCAGAGGCCGTCATGACCGAGCTGTCCCTCCACCGCGGCATCTCCGTCCATCGCATCGGCGCGATGATCCTGCGCTATTGGTACCTCTTGATGTCGTCCTGGCCGCGGCTGCTCGAGCTCTTGTACTGGCCGGCGCTGCAAGTCATCACCTGGGGCTTTCTTCAGCTCTACATCGCCGAAAATGCCAATTTCTTCGCGCGCGCCGGCGGCACGCTGATCGGCGCCGTCATCCTCTGGGACATCCTGTTCCGCGGGCAGCTCGGCTTCTCCATCTCGTTCCTGGAGGAGATGTGGGCGCGCAACATCGGCAACCTCATGATGAGCCCGCTCAAGCCGATCGAGTTTCTGCTGTCGCTGATGGTGATGAGCCTGATCCGGCTCGCCATCGGCATCATCCCGATGACCCTGCTCGCGCTGTTCCTGTTTCACTTCAATGTCTATGCCCTCGGCCTGCCGCTGATCGCCTTCTTCTGCAATCTGATCTTCACGAGCTGGTCAGTCGGCATCTTCGTCTCGGGCCTGGTGCTGCGAAACGGCCTCGGCGCCGAGAGCATCGTCTGGACCTTGATGTTCGCCATCCTGCCGCTGGCGTGCGTCTACTATCCCGTCAGCGTGCTGCCGGCCTGGTTGCAATACGTCGCCTGGGCGTTGCCGCCGACCTACGCCTTCGAGGGCATGCGCGCGCTCCTGATCGAGCAAACCTTTCGGACCGATCTGATGCTGGAGGCATTGGCCATCAACGCAGTACTGCTGGTTGCATCTTTTGGGGCATTCCTTGCCCTGTTGCGAAGCGCCAGGAAGCACGGCTCGCTGCTCTCGGCTGGCGAATAACGTCACTTTCCCGTGGATTCAGGCTGGTTTTGGCTTTCCCAACACGTAGATGTACGGAACCATGCATTGACGCAATATTGCGCATTCGGCAGTATGCTGCGATGCGAAGAGGAATATAGCGATGCCTATTGGTGAGTTTGGCGGCGCGCCGCCCCTGGCGGCTGAAGGCAGTCCGGTCCTGACGACGCCGATGTACTGGATGTACGAGATGGCGCATGCCTCTCTCAATCCGGCCCGCGCGGTCACCGATGCGACCAAGCTCCTGTTTCAGAATCCCCTCAATCCCTTGGCGCGCACCGAGGTCGGCAAGTCGGTCGCCGCGGCCTGCGAATTGTTCGAGCGCACCACGCGCCGCTACGGCAAGCCGGAATGGGGCCTCAACGACACCGAGGTCAACGGCATCCGCGTCCCCGTCGAGATCCGCTCGGTCTGGGAAAAGCCGTTCTGCCAGCTGCTCTACTTCGATCGCAAGTTCGCCCGTCCCTTGCGCAGCCCGCAGCCGCGCGTGCTGATCGTCGCGCCGATGTCCGGCCATTATGCCACGCTGCTGCGCGGCACGGTGGAAGCCCTCCTGCCCGCGCATGAGGTCTACATCACCGATTGGGCCGATGCCCGCATGGTGCCGCTCAGCGAAGGCCGCTTCGACCTCGACGACTACATCGACTATGTCATCGAGATGCTGCACGTCCTCGGCGGCCACACCCATGTCATGGCGGTGTGCCAGCCCTCCGTGCCCGTCGTCGCCGCCGTCTCGATCATGGAAGCGCGGCGCGATCCCTTCGTGCCCACCTCGATGACGCTGATGGGCGGGCCGATCGATACCCGCCGCAATCCGACCGCGGTGAACAACCTCGCTCAGGAGCGCGGCATCGACTGGTTCCGCAACCATGTCATCACCAAGGTGCCGTTCCCGCATCCGGGCATGATGCGCGACGTCTATCCGGGATTCCTGCAGCTCAACGGCTTCATCAGCATGAATCTCGACCGGCACATGGATGCGCACAAGCAGCTCTTCGCCAATCTGGTGAAGGGCGACGGTGACCTCGTCGACAAGCATCGCGAGTTCTACGATGAATATCTCGCGGTCATGGACCTCTCCGCCGAGTATTATCTGCAAACCGTCGACACCGTGTTCGTGAAGCACGCGCTGCCCAAGGGCGAGATGACCCATCGTGGAACACGCGTCGATCCCTCCAAGATCACGCGTGTGGCGTTGATGACGGTCGAAGGCGAGAAGGACGACATCTCCGGTCTCGGTCAGACCGAAGCAACGCACACATTGTGCAGCTCGATTCCCGATCATCGCCGCGTTCATTACGTCCAGAAGGGCGTCGGACATTACGGCGTGTTCAACGGTTCGCGTTTCAAGTCGGAAATCTTGCCGCGGATTCATGATTTCATGGTCTCGGCGGCGAATCCGAGCTCATTGCAGGCGCTCGCGGCCGAATAGAGCGTTTTTCGAGCGAAGTGGCGACCGGTTCGCGTAGAGAAAACGCGTCAAAACAGGAAACAAGAGCCGCTCCGATTTCATCGGTGCGGCTCTGGTCGCGTATTTCGGCTTTCCCGTCGAAAATTCAGGCCCTGTCGGAGGCTCCGACAGGGGTCGCTTCCCTCCAGATTCGCGGTATTTAGGTAGCCTTATAGGAGTGAGTCGACACTCAGCCCTTGGGGGTGCCGCATGCATCCAGCGGGGGCGAAAAAAACGGGTTCCAACCCCAGTCTGTAGGGTCTCCCGGACGCTTGACCGCTGTATATTGGGCAAATGATTTGTTTTTGCGCCGAGCGCTTTCCATGGCGGCGGTTATGGCAGAATCCGGGCGCCCTCCTGCCCCCCGGACTGACAGACATGGCCACTCGCGCGCTCCTTTATCGGCGGCCCCACGAACCGAAGACCCTCGTCATCACCCACGGATCGCAGTTTTTCGCGATCAGGTTGCGCCGACACAGACGCGCGCGCCGCTACACGCTCAGAATTCATCCGAGCGACCGCGAAGCCATCCTCACCATGCCGCCGCGTGGCACGCTGGTCGAGGCCAAGGACTTCGCGCAGCGTCACGGTGCGTGGATCGCTGCACGTCTCGGTCGCTTGCCGAAGGCCGCTCCGTTCCAGTCGGGAACGGTGATACCGCTGCGCGGCGTTCCCCATCGCATCGTTCACCGCGCCGGTGAGCGTGGCACGGTGTGGACCGAGATGCGCGACAGCGGTGAACGCATTCTCTGCGTTGCCGGCGGTTTCGACTATGTCGACCGCCGCGTCAGCGACTTCCTCAAGCGCGAGGCGCGCCGGGACCTTCAGCGCTCGGCGGAAGCCTACGCGGCCGAGCTCGGCGTCAGGGTCAAGCGGCTCTCGATCCGCGACCAATCCAGCCGTTGGGGTTCCTGCACCTCGGCCGGCTCGCTGTCGTTCTCCTGGCGCCTGATCCTCGCGCCGCCCTTCGTGCTCGACTACCTCGCCGCCCACGAGGTCGCCCATCTCGTCGAGATGAACCACTCGGCGCGGTTCTGGCGCGTGTGCGGAAAAGTCTGCCCGTCGATGGAGCGTGCCAAGAAGTGGCTCGACACGTACGGCAACGACCTGCACCGGTATGGGGCCGAGGATTAGGCCTCGTTGCGGGTTAAGCGCCACTACCAGCACAGCATTCGATGTCGTCGCCCGGCTTGACCGGGCGACGACAGTATTCCAGAGACGGTTGTTGTCGGCCGAGACGCCGCGGCGTACTGGATTCCCCGCCCTCGCGGGAATGACAGGGCAGGGTGGAGCAACACCCAAGCCTCTCGCTCGATTTTCGCCACACTTCGCGACGATTGCGCGTCTCGCTCGTTTAGTCCCGCCGCATCAAACGCTTCGCATCATCAGCCGCGCATCGCGCCGGCGATTGCCGTCTATTGTGCATGGGGTTGTTTTCGCAGTTTTTGTTTCAAGGGGCCCAAGGCCCTCGGCCCCAACCTATCGATTCCCGCCAAACAGGCGATCCATCAGCCAGCCATCGAGCCCCGCAGCCGCCTCGGGGCGCACATTGGCGCGCGTGGGAGGCGGTGGGCGATAGCCGCCATTGTTCGCCGGTGCCGGCCCAGGCGCTGTCGGCGGAGACACCTGCGAAGCCGCCTGCGCGAGGTTCGACAGGCCCCAGCTGGCTTGTGAATTCGGCAAGGCGGCCACGGGCACGCCCTCGTGCGCCGTGCGCATGAAGCGCGTCCAGACTTCAACCGGCAGGCCGCCGCCGGTCGCCTTCTTGGTCGGCGAGTTGTCGTCATTGCCGAGCCAGACGCCGGTGACGAGGTTGGCGGTGTAGCCGATGAACCAGGCGTCGCGGTAATCCTGGCTGGTGCCGGTCTTGCCGGCCGCCGGCCAGCCGGGGATTTCGGCCTTCTTGGCGGTACCGTTGATCAAGGTCTCCCGCATCATCGTGTTCATCATGCCGACATAGCGGGGGTCGATCACCTGGTTGCGCTCGTCCGGCTGGCGCATGTAGAGCAGCTTGCCACTGAGCGTCCTGATCCGCGTCACGACATGCGGCGTCACCGCAAGGCCGCCATTGGCGAAGGGGGCATAGGCGCCGACCAGCTCGACCATGGAGACTTCCGAGGTGCCCAGCGCGATCGAGGCATTGGGCTCGAGTTTCGAGGAGATGCCGAGCCGGTGCGCGGTGCGCACCACGTTCTTCGGCCCGACCTCGAGGCCGAGGCGTATGGCAACCGTGTTGAGCGACATCGCCAGCGCCTGCGTCAGCGTCACCGCGCCGAAATATTCGTGGGTGTAGTTCTCAGGCCGCCAACCCTTCACCTCGATCGGCGCGTCCTGGCGGACGGTATCCGGCGTCAGCCCCTGCTCGAGCGCGGTGAGGTACACGAACGGCTTGAACGAGGAGCCCGGCTGGCGTTTTGCCGTGACCGCGCGGTTGTACTGGCTCTCGGAATAGTTCCGCCCGCCCACCATGGCGCGCACGGCGCCATCGGGCGCCATCGCCACCAGTGCGCCCTGGCTGACGTTGAACTTGACGCTCTTGGCCGCGAGCTCGTCGATGATGGCGGCTTCCGCCACGCTCTGGAGCTTTGGATCGATCGTGGTCTCGACCTTGATGCTCTCATCGATCTGGCCGACCAGGTCGTCCAGCACTTCGCCGATCCAATCGGCGACGTAATTGACCGTGCCGGCGCCGACCGGCTTCACCTCGTAGGAGGGATGGCCGATCGAGGCCTTGGCCTGCGCGTCGGTGATGAACTTTGCATCCGCCATCGCCGCCAGCACGATTTGCGCGCGCGCTTCCGCGCCCTCGGGATTGCGGTTCGGCGCAAGGCGCGAGGGCGATTTGACGAGGCCGGCCAGCATGGCCGCTTCAGCGATCGTCACGTTCTTCGCCGACTTGCCGAAATATTTCTGCGCGGCAGCTTCGACGCCGTAGGCGCCGGAGCCGAAATAGACGCGGTTCAGATAGAGCTCCAGAATCTCGTTCTTGGAATGCTTGCGCTCCAGCCAGATCGCGAGCTCTGCCTCCTGCAGCTTGCGCTGCATGGTGCGCTCCTGGGTCAGGAACAGGTTTTTCGCGAGCTGCTGGGTTAGCGTCGAGCCGCCCTGCGAGACGCCGCGATGGAGCACATTGGTGACGAGGGCGCGCAGGATGCCGACCGGGTCAATGCCGAAATGCGAATAGAAGCGGCGGTCCTCGATGGCGATGAATGCCTTGGGGAGATAGGGCGGCAAATCCTTCAGCGCGATGTTGGCGCCGGCCATCTCGCCGCGCTGCGCCAGCATGCTGCCGTCGATGCCGACGATCTGAATCGTCGGTGGCCGCTTAGGGATCTCCAGCGACTGGATCGGCGGCAGATGGGCGCCGACATAGATCACGATGCCGATCACGGCGATGACGCCCCACAGGCCGAGCACCGCGCCCCAATAGACCAGGCGGCCGAGGCTAAAGCCTCCGCGCGATTTCGATCGGCGTTTGGCGCCGCTGCGACCGGCCGGAGCCTTGCGCTCGCGCGGCGGCGGCTCGTCGCCGGCATCCTCGCTCTTGCGCTTGGCGGATGCTTTCGCTGACTTCTTGGGCTTGTCCTCGCCGCCGGGAATGCGGTCCGCAGCCGTCAGGCGCAGATCGGCGAGCGCCGCGGGCAAGCCGAACAACGGCTCCTTCCGCCCACCCTTTTTCTTTCCCCACGCCATACGCAAAACGCCCGGTCAGCCCGCCCCGCCGCACGCTAGCGGTCGCTGTTTAAGGCCCGGTTACACAAAGCTTAACGCGCGATTAGGAGGTGCGGCATTCGCCGGTCGCAGTTCCGCTTCTGAGGCGCCGGAGCTAGGATCGCCCGCATCAAGAAAGAGGGAACTCGCATGGGCCATATCGATCCAACCAAGGAGATCTTCGCGCAATTCCGGGACAACGACCGCCCGGGCCCGATCCACATGCTCAACCTGGTGCGGTTGCGCAAGGAGGCGGCCTATCCGGACGGCCGCAAGGCGAGCGGCGCGGAAGCCTATGCGGCCTATGGCCGCGAGAGCGGCCCGGTGTTCGAGCGCCTCGGCGGCCGCATCATCTGGCAGGGCAGGTTCGAGCTGATGCTGATCGGTCCGCAAGACGAGCGCTGGGACCATTGCTTCATCGCCGAATATCCCAGCGTTGCTGCCTTCGTCGAGATGATCCGCGATCCCGTCTATCGCGAAGCGGTCAAGCATAGGCAGGCAGCGGTGGAGGATTCGCGTCTGATTCGGCATGCAGTGCTGCCGGTGGGGAAGAACTTTGGCGAGATACCGACGTAGTCCATAGCGTGGGCAAAGCGCCGGAGTGCGCGAATGCGCATTCCGGCGCGTGCCCACCACGTCTCATGCGATCGTGGAGAGATGGTGGGCACGGCGCTGCGCGCCTATGCCCACCCCACCCTACCGAGGCCAACACTAACCCGACGGCCCGGTGTCTGCGATGATCGGTCCGAACAGCTCCCAGCGCTCGCCGTTGAACTTCATCATCTGCATCTGCTTGTTGATGCGATAGTCGTTCGGGCCCGTAGTGATCTTGATGCCGGGCAGCGCCAGGCTCGGCGTATAGCCCTTGATGCCGGCGACCTGCTTCATGACGTTCTCACGCGTCAGGTTGTCGCCGCATTGCTTCAGAACCTGCACCAGCAGCTCGGCCACCGAATAGGCGTAGGTGTTGACGGTGTTGAGCTTGTCGCCTTCCGGAAAATACTTGTCCATGAAGGCGAAGAAGGCCTTCACGCCCGGATCGTCCTTCCACTGGGGATCGCCGGGGTCCTTGCCGTAATTGGTGGAGATGATGCCCTTGGAGATGTCGAGGCCTGCGGGTTTCAATGTCGCCGACACCGGGCTCGCATTGATGTCGAGGATATGCACCGGGGACCAGCCGAGGTCGGCGAGCTTCTTGATCGCCTGCGCTGCGAATTTCGGCGTCGACGCGTCGTAGAACAGGTCGGCGCCCATCGATTTCAGCTTGACCACCTGCGAGTCGACGGTCGGGTCGGTGACCTCATAGGAGACCTCGCCGACGATCATGCTGGCGGCCTTGTCGCCGAGACCGCTCTTGAGGCCCGCGAGATAGTCGCGGCCCATATCGTCGTTCTGATAGAGCACGCCGATCTTGGCGTTGGGATGATTGGCGAGAATGTATTTTGCGTAGATGCGCCCCTCGGACACGTAGTTGGGATTATAGGCGATGGTCCAGGGATAGTTCTGCGGGTCGTTGAACCGCGCCGCGCCGGTCGAGGCGAGGAGCTGTGGGATCTTCTTGCCGTTGAGATATTTCTGCACGGCGGCGTTCGCAGCGGTGCCGATCAGCTGGAAAGTGAACAGCACCTCGTCGCCTTCGACCAGCTTGCGCACCTGCTCGACAGTCTTCGGCGGCGAATAGGCGTCGTCATACTGGATCAAATTGATCTTGCGACCGTTGATGCCGCCCTGATCGTTGATCATCTTGAAATAGGCGGCCTGGGTCTTGCCGATATTGGCGTAGACCGAATAGGCGCCGGAGAACGGGACGGTCTGGCCGATCTTGATCTCGGTGTCGCTCGCGCCGGTGTCGTATTTCTTCTGGGCGAGGGCTTGGCTCGCGGAGAACGCGAAGGCGAGCGCCGTCGTGGCAGCTAGGAAGGCTCTGCGATTGGTCATATTGGGTCGTTCCTCCTGACGGAATTTTCGATCGATGGTCTTTGTCCGTTGATTGCAACGGTCGCCATCGCTGCCGAAGATTGTGGAGGAACGTTCGCCGCCGCGCAAGGATCACGGCGCTGCGCCGTAGCGCCTCAGGCCAAAAGCTAGGCCAGGAACAATGCCACCAGCGCAATCGCCGCCGGCAGCGCCTGCACCATCAGGATGCGTGAGCTGACGGTCGCGGCGCCATAAGCGCCAGCCACGATCACGCAAAGCAGGAAGAACGCCTTGATCTGGAACGCGAAGGCAGGATTGCCGTGAACGAGACCCCAGATCAGGCCGGCGGCGAGGAAGCCGTTATAGAGGCCCTGATTGGCGGCCAGCACCTTCGTCATCTCGGCCTTGTCAGGCGTGTTGCGAAACACCTTCAAGCCCAGCGGCTTGTCCCAGAGAAACATCTCCAGGATCAGGAAGAAGACATGCAGGATGGCGACCAGCGCCACCAGAAGATTGGCGATCAAAATCAAGTTGAGCTCCCCCAAAAGCGTCAGCTTTCGGGTGGACGTTAGCACGGCCGGCATGGCAAGTGCGACGGACGTATTTCGATGCAACGGTGCCGCAATGCCCGCTCGATCAACCAAAACGCCTGAACGCTTCGGTCTCGATCGCCTGGCAACGCCGATCGGCATCGCGCTGCTCGTCACCGACGCCGAGGGCGTGTTGCGCGCGCTCGATTGGGAAGACTACGAGCACCGTATGCGCGAGCTGTTGCGGCTGCATTATGGTGCGGTGGACCTCCGCGATCAGCCTGCACCGACGCAGATGCGGACTGCGCTGTCGGGCTATTTTGAAGGCGACCTCGGCCGGCTCTCGGCCATCGCATGGCGCATCGCCGGCACGTCGTTCCAGCAAAAGGTCTGGACGGCGCTCGCACAAATCCCCACCGGGACCACGATGAGCTATGGCGCGCTCGCCGCAAGGATCGACATGCCCAAAGCAATTCGCGCCGTCGGCCACGCCAACGGCTCCAACCCGATCAGCGTGGTGCTGCCCTGCCACCGCCTGATCGGCGCCGATGGCTCACTGGTGAAATACGGCGGTGGCCTCGAGCGCAAGCGCTGGCTGCTGCGGCATGAAGGGGCGGAGGTGTAGTCCGGCCGTCATTCCGGGGCGCCGCGGAGCGGCGAGCTATGGTGCGCAATTGCGCACCTGAGAATCTATGGCGCCACCGACTCTGCGGATGAATGGATTCCGGGCTCGCGCTACGCGCGCCCCGGAACGACGAGGGTCACGCCGCCGGCTGCACCGCCTTGTCGCCGGCCATCACATGGGTTAGCGCGCTCTTGATTGCGGCCTGCCGTGTCGGCGCGTTGATCTGCGCGCCCAGGAGGTCGGTGACGTAGAACACGTCGCGCGCGCGCTCGCCGAAGGTCGCGACATGGGCCGAGGCGATGTTGAGGTTGAGCTTCGAGATCGCGGTGGTCAGCTCGTAGAGCAGGCCGGGCCGGTCGAGGCCGGAGACCTCGATCACCGTGTAACGGTCGGACCATTGGTTGTTGATGGTCACTTCCGGCTCGATCACGAAGGGCTTCGCCTTGCTGCGCACGGTGCGCCGCGCCACCACTTCCGGCAGGCGCAGCTTGCCCTCCAGCACGTCCTCGATCATCTCGCCGATCCGCGTGGCGCGCCTCCCCTCGTCCTCGTCGCGGTCATATTCCCGGGAGATCGAGATCGTATCGAGCGCGCGGCCGTCGGTGGTGGTGTAGATCTGGGCGTCGACGATATTGGCGCCGGCCGAGGCGCAGGCGCCGGCGATGATCGACAGCAGCCAGGGATGGTCGGCCGCGAAGATCGTGAGCTCGGTGACGCCGCGCACCTCGTCGAAGCCGACATTGATCGCGAGCTTGTGGCCGGCCTGCTCGCTGGAGCGGACGAAGCGGGCGTGGCGGATCTTGCGCGGCAGCTCGACCTTGAGCCAATAGGCCGGATAGTGCCGGCCGATATAGGCATCGAGCTCATCCTCCGGCCATTCGGCGAAGGCCATGCGGAATTCGGCGTAGGCGGCCGCGAGGCGCTTGCCGCGATCGACTTCCGAGAAGCCGCCGGTCAGCACCGGCTCGGTCTCGTAATAGAGCGAGCGCAGCAGCTGCGCCTTCCAGCCGTTCCACACGCCCGGGCCGACGCCGCGGATATCGGCGGTGGTGAGAATCGTCAGCAGCTTCATCTGCTCGACCGACTGCACCACGGCGGCAAAATTCTCGATGGTCTTGCGATCCGACAAGTCGCGCGACTGCGCGACCGTCGACATCGTCAGGTGTTCCTCGATCAGCCAGGCCACAAGCTCGGTATCGGCCGGACTGAAGCCGAGCCGCGGGCACAGCCGCCGCGCCACCTTGGCGCCGGCGATGGAGTGATCCTCCAGCCGGCCCTTGGCGACGTCGTGCAGCAGCGTCGCGATGTAGATCACCGCGCGGTGCTCGGGCCTCGTCTTGCGCATGAGGTCGCTGGCGAGCGCGAACTCCTCGATGCCGCCGCGCTCGATGTCCTGGAGGAAGCCGATGCAGCGGATCAGATGCTCGTCAACGGTGTAGTGATGATACATGTTGAACTGCATCATCGAGACGATCTTGCCGAAGGCGCGGATGAAGTGACCGAGCACGCCGGTCTCGTTCATCCGTCGCAGCACGGTCTCGGCGTCGTTGGAGGTCAGGATCTCCATGAACAGCCGATTGGCCTCGGGATTCTCGCGAAGCTGCCCGTTGATCAGGCCGAGCGAGCGCGTCACGTCGCGCATCGCATCCGGATGAAAGGCGAGGTTGTTCTTCTGCGCCAGGCGGAAGATCCGGATCAAATTGACCGGATCGTGCTTGAAGACATCGGGCGCAGCGATGTTGATGCGGTTGTTGTCGACGATGAAGTCGTCGCTATCAGGCACGCGCCGCTTCACGGTGCTGGGCCGCAGCCGCGCCATCATCCGGCTCAGCACCGGCGCCGGCTTGGCCTGCTGGTCCTCGAGCTTGGCGCAGAGGATGGCGGTGAGGTTGCCGACTTCCTTGGCGACCAGGAAGTAGTGCTTCATGAAGCGCTCGACGTCCTGCATGCCGGGATGCGAGGTGTAGCCGAGCCGGACCGCGATCTCGCGCTGCAGGTCGAAGGAGAGGCGCTCCTCGGCGCGATTGCAGTAGAAATGCAGATTGCAGCGCACCGACCAGAGGAAATCGGCGCAGCGGCGGAAGCTGCGATATTCCTGCGCGTCGAACACGCCGCGCTCGACCAGCTCATCGGTGTCGCGGACGCGATAGACGTACTTGGCGATCCAGAACAGCGTGTGCAGGTCGCGCAGGGCGCCCTTGCCGTCCTTGACGTTGGGTTCGACCAGATAGCGCGACTGGCCGCCGCGGCGATGCCGCTCCTCGCGCTCGGCGAGTTTTGCGGTAACGAATTCGGACGCGGTGCCCTGCACCACCTCCTTGTCGAAGCGCTCGACCAATTCGTCATAGAGCGGCTTGTCGCCGGTCAGGAAGCGCGTCTCCAGGATCGCGGTGCGGATCGTCATGTCGCCGCGCGCCTGGCGGATCGATTCGTCGACCGAGCGGGTGGCGTGGCCGACCTTCAGCCCCATGTCCCACAGGCAGTAGAGGATGGCTTCGGCGACCTGCTCGCCCCAGGCGGTCTGCTTGTAGGGCAGGATAAACAAGAGATCGATGTCGGATTCGGGCGCCATCAGGCCGCGGCCATAGCCGCCGGTCGCCACCACCGCCATGCGCTCGGCGCCGCTCGGGATCGGCGAGCGGTAGAGATGCCGCGTTGCCGCTGAATAGAGGACGCGGATGATCTCGTCCTGGACATGGCACAGCCGCTCGGCGCAGCGCCTTCCGTGACGGTCCTTCAAAAGGATCGCCTGTGCCGCGGCGCGCGAGGCGATCAGCTCAGCCTTGAGCAATTGCGCCATGGCCGTGCGGAACGTGTCCTCGCGGCCCTCGTGCTTTTCGGCGAGCGCATCGACCGCGGCGGTGATCCGCGCGGTGTCGAAGCGGTCATCCGTCTCTGGCTTCTTTTCAATCGCGACGCTGTCCATGTCTCACCGGATATAAGAGGCGGCAGGCGCTGTCACCCGCCATTCTCTGGCAATAGCCGTTCCATGCTGGAAAGCTGCGGCTTTGCGCAAATCTGTTCTCGGGCCGCGCGCTCGCAAGGGACGGATTTTCTCGTTGACCTCTAGCTATAACTCATTGAAAAACAATGAAATTTTTGAGGAGTCGGGCATGGCCAGGATTACACGACGCATTCTGTTGGCGGGAGCTGTGACGCTCGCATTGACCCCCGCGGCCTAGGCGGCGGACCCGCTCAAGGAAATCCGCATCGACTGGGCGACCTACAATCCGGTGTCGCTGGTGCTGAAGCTCCTGGAGAAAGAGTTCGCCAAGGACGGTATCACGGTCACCTGGGTGCAGTCGGCCGACTCCAACAAGGCGCTTGAATTCCTCAACGCCGGCTCGATCGACTTCGGCTCGACCGCGGGCTCGGCCGCGCTGGTCGCCCACATCAACGGCAACCCGATCAAGTCGATCTATGTCTACTCGCGTCCCGAATGGACAGCGCTGGTGACATCAAAGGATTCCAAGATCGCTGGCGTTGCCGACCTCAAGGGCAAGCGTGTCGCGGTCACGCGCGGCACCGATCCGCACATCTTCCTGGTGCGTGCCCTGCTTGGCGCGGGTCTCACCGAAAAGGACATCACGCCGGTGCTGCTCCAGCACGCCGAGGGCAAGACCGCGCTGATCCGCGGCGACGTCGATGCCTGGGCCGGTCTCGATCCGATGATGGCGCAGGCTGAGGTCGAGGAGGGCGCAAAGCTGTTCTATCGCAAGGCCGATGCCAACACCTGGGGCATCCTCAATGTGCGCGAGCAGTTCTTGACGGACTATCCCGACATTGCGCGCCGCGTCCTCGCGGTCTAGGAGGAGGCGCGCAAATATTCGCTGACGAATTACGACGAGCTGAAGAAGATCTTCATCGCGGTCACGAAACTGCCTGAGGCTGTCGTCGACAAGCAGCTCAAGGAGCGCACCGAGCTCACCCACAGCCGCATCGGCGCGCCGCAACGCGAATCGCTTCTCGCCGCCGGCCTTGCCCTGCAACAGGCCGGTGTCGTCGATGCCAAGATCGACGTGAAGGCGACGCTGGACGCCCTGATCGACGACCAGGTCCCGCTGCCGACGAATTAGTTCGCAGGGAAGAGGCACGCGCGCAGCAAATTCCGCCGTCGTCCCGGGCAAGCGTAAGCGCAGACCTGGGACCCATCACAGGGAGTGGTTGTGGCGTGAAGACGGTCACTCCGAGTCCTCGCAACCACGTCTTCCTGTGGCTAGGGTCCCGGATCGGCGCGCGCTGGAGGCGCGCTTGTCCGGGACGACAATGGAGATTGCCTCGCGCCCTTGCATTCCCCGACCAGACGCGGTTCCTACCGGCCATGATCTCCCACGCGCCAGTGCTGCAACGATCATCGGAACCAACCGAGAGCGCGGCCGCCTGGCGCTCGACCGGATCAGCAAGACCTATCCCAACGGCGTCGAGGCGCTGGCGCGTTTCTCCGCCGAGATCAGGCAGGGCGAGATCATCGCCATCATCGGCGGCTGCGGCTGCGGCAAGTCAGCATTGCTCCGCGCCATCGCCGGCCTCGATCGGGCCAGCTCGGGCACGGTGACGCTCGACGACGAGGCGATCAGTTCGCCGCATGCCAATGCTCGACGAGCCGTTCTCCGCGCTCGATGCCTTCACCCGCAGGGATCTGGAGGATCATCTGTTCGACCTCTGGGCCGACACGCAGCCGACCTTGATCCTCGTCACGCATGTGCTGACGTTGCTGACGTCACTCGATCGTTCCCTCGACCGTAGCGTACCCGACCGTGACGCAACCCAGGGTCCCGGTCAGGCCCTGTGGTGGTGACAATCCGCCTTCAAGCCGGTACATCGAGGAGCAATCTTTCCGGGAGAGAACGAACATGGACGCTGCCCAATTGCGCCAGATGCAGGCCCCGCTCAAGGAGCGCTACAAGACCGATCCGAAGGCTGCGCTGATCACGCTGAAGGCCAAGGGCTCCACCGACAGCGATGGCATCGCCTGCAAGGTCGAAACCGGCCGCGCCATCGCGATGGCTGGTCTGCATCCCGCCACCGGCGGCTCCGGCCTCGAGCTCTGCTCCGGCGACATGTTGCTGGAAGCGCTGGTCGCCTGTGCCGGCGTCACGCTGAAATCGGTTGCGACCGCGATCGAGGTGCCGCTTAGGACCGGCAATGTCTATGCCGAGGGCGACCTCGACTTCCGCGGCACGCTCGGCGTTGACAAGGAGACCCCGGTCGGCTTCGCCGAGATCCGCCTACGCTTCGAGGTCGACACTGATGCGCCGCAAGACAAGCTCGATCTGTTGCTGAAACTCACCGAGCGCTATTGCGTGGTCTATCAGACCATCAAGAACGGCCCGAAGGTGTCGGTGTCGATGCAGCGGATGTGACTCTCTTACCCTCCCCTGGGGGGGGAGGGTCGATCGCGCGCAGCGCGAGCGGGGTGGGGTGATCTCTCCACTCGGGCACCGTCTCCGTCGAGAGACTGTCACCCCACCCCGCCGCATATTTCGCTGCGCTCAATATGAGCCGACCCTCCCCCTCCAGGGGAGGGTAAGAAGCCAAAAATGTCCCCCGACATCCACTTCATCTTCTTCCTTCTCCTGCGCATGGCGATCGCGGCGGCGTTCGTCGTGACGGCGTCGATCATCACTGAACGCTCGGGGCCGGTGATCGGGGCGCTGGTGGCGACGCTGCCGATCTCGGCGGGACCTTCCTACGTCTTCCTCGCGCTCGACCATGACGCCGCCTTCATCGCGCAAGGCGCGCTGTCGAGCCTTCCGGTGAACGCCGCGACGATCGTGCTTGGCCTCTGCTATGTCGTGCTGGCGCAGCGGAACAATCTGCTGGTGAGTGCAGGCAGCGCGATAGCGGTGTGGATCGTGCTGGCCTCCCTCATCCGCCTGTTCGACTGGACCTTGACGGCCGGGCTCGCCGTGAACCTGATTGCCTTCGGCATCTGCATTCCGCTGCTCGCTAGGTACCGCCACGTGAAGATGCCGTTGGTCACGCGTCGCTGGTACGACATTCCGTTCCGCGCCGCGCTGGTGGCGACACTGGTCGCGATCGTGGTTTCGACGTCGGGCTGGGTCGGCCCGCGGGTGTCCGGCATCATCGCGCTCTACCCGATCGTCTTCACCAGCATGATGGTGATCCTGCACCCGCGCATCGGCGGCCCGCCGACCGCCGCGGTGCTCGCCAACTCCGCCTGGGGCCTGCTCGGGTTTGGTATGGCGATCGCAGTGATGCATCTCGGCGCCGCAAACTTCGGCTCCGCGATCGGCCTCAGCATGGGTCTCGCCACCTGCATCGTGTGGAATCTGACGCTTTGGTGGAACGGGCGAAGGAAGCGGCTGGCGGTGGCGTGAGCTTCGTACCGTAGGGTGGGCAAAGGCGCGCATTTCGCGCGCCGTGCCCACCATCTGCCTGCGGATTCGCCGTTGCATGGTGGGCACGGCGCTTTGCGCCTTTGCCCACCCTTGTAATAGCGCAATCAGATATTGTCGGCGTGTTCCGTGAGGAATGGCCTGCCGCGGCTGCAACCCGCGGCAGGCCGCTGGCGATCGGATCGCGCCCACCCTGAGCAGTTTGTGGCTGCCCCGTAGCAGGATCGCGCCAGCACCTTCATCGGACCCGGATGGTTGCCGGAACAATCAGGTTCGCTTCACAAGGCAGGGTCGACGAAGATGGCACAGACTAGCACGACGACAGCGGGAATCGATACGTCCAAGGCGAAGCTCGACATTGTAGTTCATGGTCGAGACGAGGGTTGGGAGGTCGCCAACGACCTTCCCGGTTGGCGGAAGCTGGTGCAGCTGCTGACCAAAGCTGGCGTCAAGCGAGTCGGGATCGAAGCGACCGGCGGTTACGAGCGTGGGGTAGTGGAGCATTTGCGTGCGGCCGGCGTCATCGTGCTGGTGCTGCAGCCGATCCAGGTCAAGGCGTTCGGCCGCTCCCGATTGCGTCGCGCCAAGAACGATACGCTGGATGCCGCGCTGATTGCTGCCTGCGCGGCATCGCTCGAAGAGGTGAGGAGTGCGCCGGATCCGCGCTTGGCGGAGCTCGCCGAGCAGCTCACCTTCCTCGAGCAGATCGAGGACGACATCAAGCGCTTCAAGACCCGGCTCGAGCATCTCGAGAAGCCTCGGCTACGCCGCATCGTGCTGGATGACATTGCCCGGTTGAAGGCAAGGCGGCTCTCCCAAATCCGTCACCTCGCCAAGCAACTACGCGCTCACCACGATCTCGCTGTCCGCCTTGACCTCGTGATGAGCATTCCCGGGATCGGTGAGCGCACGGCACTGGCCCTCCTGGTCCGCATGCCTGAACTCGGCCGTGTCAGCCGGGAGGAAGTCGCAGCCCTTGCCGGGCTGGCTCCCTTCGACAACGATAGCGGGCAGTACAAGGGCCAACGCCGTATCGCCGGCGGCCGCGCTCGCCTGCGTCGCTCTCTGTTTGCGGCAGCCCTGCCTGCGGCCTTCCGCTGGAACAAGGCCGTCATGGCCCTCTATGCCCGCCTGACTGCGGCCGGAAAGGCTCACAATGCCGCTCTCATCGCATGCGCGCGCAAGCTGCTCATCTATGCCAACACCGTCGTGCAACGCGGAACGCCGTGGACTGAAAAACTCCTCGGCGTTTAATGGTTGCTACGGCACTATGACTGCTTCGGCAGTTTCGCCTTCAACGCATACAGCGCATCCAGCGCCTCGCGAGGCGACATCTCGTCGGGATGTAACGCCTTCACCGCTTCCATCAAAAGCTCCGCTTCGCTCGGCGGCGCGGCTTCCGCGGCGGCGCGCGAAGGCACGGCGAACAGCGGCAGATCGTCGGCGAGCGCGCGCGCGGTCTGGCCGCGGTCCTGGGCCTCCAGCTTCGCCAACACCGACTTGGCCCGCGTGATCACGGCCGGCGGCAGGCCGGCGAGCTTGGCGACCTGGATGCCGTAGGAGCGGTCGGCCGAGCCCGGCAGCACCTCGTGCAGGAACACGACATTGCCCTGCCACTCCTTCACCCGCACGGTGGCGTTGAACATGCGCGGCAGTTTTGCCGAGAGCGCGGTCAGCTCGTGATAGTGCGTCGCGAACAGCGTGCGGCAGCGATTGCTCTCGTGCAGATGCTCGATCGCGGCCCAGGCGATCGAGAGTCCGTCGAAGGTCGCGGTGCCGCGGCCGATCTCGTCGAGGATCACGAGTGCGCGCTCGCCGGCCTGGTTCAGGATCGCCGCGGTCTCGACCATCTCGACCATGAAGGTGGAGCGGCCGCGGGCGAGATCGTCGGCGGCGCCGACGCGCGAGAACAGGCGATCGACGATGCCGATCCGCGCCCGCGTCGCCGGCACGAAGCTGCCGATCTGCGCCATCAGGGCAATCAGCGCGTTCTGGCGCAGAAAAGTCGATTTACCGGCCATATTGGGACCGGTGAGCAGCCAGAGCTGGCCGGACTTCTGTCCGGGCGCCGGCGACAGATCGCAGGCATTGGCGATGAACGGCTCGCCATTGCGCTTGAGCGCCTGCTCCACCACGGGATGGCGGCCGGCCTCGATGGCAAAGCCGAGCGAGGTATCGACCTCGGGCCGCACATAGTTCTCGTCGACCGCGAGCTTGGCCAGCGACGTCGCGACATCGAGCAGCGCAAAGCCGTGCGCGGCGGCGCGCAAATCTTCACTGATCTCGAGCGCCTTGGCGGACAGTCGCTCGAAGATTTCGAGCTCGATCCCGAGCGCACGGTCGCCGGCATTGGCGATCTTGGCCTCGATCTCACCGAGTTCGGAGGTCGTGAAGCGCACCTGGCCAGCCAGCGTCTGGCGATGAATGAAAGTCGCATTCAGGGGCGGCGACATCAGCTTGTCGCCGTGCTGCGCGGTCACCTCGACGAAGTAGCCCAGCACGTTGTTGTGCCGGATCTTCAGGGCCTTCACGCCGGTTTGGTCGGCGTAGCGGGCCTGCATCGAGGCCACCACCAGGCGCGAGGCATCGCGCAGATTGCGGGCTTCGTCCAGCGCGGGCTCAAAGCCTTGACGCACGAAGCCACCGTCGCGCTTGATCAGCGGCAATTGCTCGTCGAGCGCGCTGGCAAACTCGGATGCGACCTCGCGCGACGGCTTTTGCAGCGCCGTCATCACCGCCGCGATCTCGTGCGGCGGCTGGTCGAGCTCGCCTAGCCGCGCCAGCGCCTGGTCGGCTGCGATGATGCCGTCGCGGATGCCGGCGAGGTCGCGCGGTCCGCCGCGGCCGACCGAGAGACGGGCCAGCGCCCGCGACATGTCGGGGGCGCCGCGCAGGATGCTGCGGATGTCTTCGCGCGTTGCCGAATCGGCAACGAAGGTGCTGACTGCGTCGAGCCGCCGCGCGATCGCCGGCGCATCGGTCAGCGGCGCCGCCAGACGCTGCGCCAGCAGGCGCGAGCCGGCCGAGGTCACGGTGCAGTCGATGGCGTCGAGCAGCGAGCCACGGCGTTCGCCGGCGAGCGTGCGCGTCAATTCGAGATTGGCGCGGGTGGCGGGATCGATCGCCATGGTCGCGCCCGAGGCCTCGCGCGCTGGCGGCGACAGCGGCGGATGCTTGCCGACCTGGGTGCGGTCTACATAGGTGACGGCGGCGGCCGCAGCCGTGGCTTCCAGCCGCGTGAGCTGCGCCAGCCCGTCCATGGTCGCGACCGCGAAATAATCGCACAGCCGCTTTTCGGCAGTGGCGCCGTCGAAGACGTCGCGGGTCAGCGGCGTCACCGCCGGCAGCTCGCCCAGGGTCTGTCCGAGCTCGCTGTCGTTGTAGAGCGCGTCGGTGACGATCGCCTCGTTCGGATTGATGCGCGCCAGCGTCGCGGCAAGCTCGCCGCTAGAGCATTCGGTGACCATGAATTCGGCGGTCGAGATGTCGATCCAGGCAAGGCCAAAGCGGTCGCCGCCGGCGGAGGAGCGGGCGCGCGCGATCGCCAACAGGTAGTTGTTGGCGCGCGCATCCAACAGCGTGTCCTCGGTCAGCGTGCCCGGCGTGACCAGCCGCACCACGCCGCGGCGGACCACGCTCTTGTTGCCGCGCGCTTTCGCCGCGGCGGGATCCTCGGTCTGCTCGCACACCGCGACGCGGTGGCCGGCTGATATCAGGCGGTGCAGATAATCCTCGGAGCGCTCGACCGGCACTCCGCACATCGGGATGTCGTTGCCCTGATGCTTGCCGCGCTTGGTCAAGACGATGCCGAGCGTCTTGGAGGCAATCTCGGCGTCCTCGAAGAACAATTCGTAGAAGTCGCCCATCCGGTAGAACAGCAGCAAGCCCTGATGCGCCGCCTTGATTTCAAGGTACTGTTCCATCATCGGCGTCACGCGCGCGGCGGCTTCCGCTGGCGGAGCGGGCGTGGATTCGGGCTCTGGCGCGGGAATGGGCTGTTGCATTGTCATGGGCGGCGCAACCTACAAAATTTCGTCCCTTGCTCCTATCGCTTTGGCCGGAGAGGCGAGGTTTTCCACGTTGTCCGCACCGCGGCATGCGTGGCGAACGGCAGGCCCCTGCAAAACGCACGCGAAACCGTCAATTGACCTGCCGCGGGCGCCCTCTTAAAACTCCGCGGACATTGAAGAATTTGGGCCGGATCGCGGCATTCAGGGAGAACAACGATGCGTGACGTCTTTATCTGCGATGCCGTGCGGACCCCGATCGGCCGTTTCGGCGGCTCACTCGCCAAGGTGCGCGCCGATGACCTCGCCGCTACCCCGATCAAGGCGCTGATGGCCAAGCATCCCAATCTCGACTGGGCCCAGGTCGACGAAGTGTTCTTCGGCTGCGCCAATCAGGCCGGCGAGGACAATCGCAACGTCGCACGCATGGCGCTTCTGCTTGCGGGCTTGCCGGATTCGGTTCCCGGCCAGACCCTGAACCGGCTCTGCGCCTCCGGCCTGGATGCGGTCGGCGCTGCGGGGCGCGCGATCCGCTCCGGCGAGATCGAGCTTGCGATTGCCGGCGGCGTCGAGTCGATGACCCGCGCGCCCTTCGTGATGGGCAAGGCACAGGAGGCATTCTCGCGCTCTGCCGAGATCTTCGACACCACGATCGGCTGGCGCTTCATCAATCCGCTGCTCAAGGCGCAGTACGGCGTCGATGCGATGCCCGAGACCGGCGAGAACGTCGCCGAGGAATTCCAGGTCGCGCGCGCCGACCAGGATGCCTTCGCCATCCGCTCGCAGCAGCGTGCGGGCGCGGCGATTGCGGCCGGCTATTTTGCGGAAGAGATCACGCCGATCACGATTCCCGGCGGCAAGGCCGGCCCCATCACAGTCGACAAGGACGAGCATCCGCGGCCCGAGACGACGTTGGAGGGCCTCGCCAAGCTGAAGCCGATCGTGCGCAATCCGGGCACGGTCACCGCCGGCAACGCCTCCGGCGTCAATGACGGCGCCGCCGCGATGATCCTCGCATCCGAAGCCGCAGTGAAGAGGCACGGCCTGACGCCCCGCGCACGCATTCTCGGCCTCGCCTCGGCCGGCGTGCCACCGCGCATCATGGGCATTGGACCTGTGCCGGCGACCCGCAAGCTGATGGAGCGGCTCGGCAAGAAGATCAGCGATTTCGATTTGATCGAGCTGAACGAAGCTTTCGCCTCGCAGGGCATCGCCTGCATGCGTCAGCTCGGCGTGCCTGATGATGCCGACTTCGTCAATCCGCATGGTGGCGCCATCGCGCTCGGCCATCCCCTCGGCATGAGCGGCGCCCGTCTCGCGCTCACCGCCGTGCATGGCATGGAAAAGCGCGGCGGCAAGCTCGCGCTGGCCACCATGTGCGTCGGCGTCGGCCAGGGTGTCGCGGTTGCGATCGAGAAGCTGAATTGAGGTCTCCCCCTCTCTCTCCCCGTTCTTACGGGGAGAGAGAGAACGACTGCGTCAATAGCAATACGACACGCCGTCCAGTATCGCGCACTGCCGCTTGTTCGGTGCATTGGGATCGTCCAGCGGCACGATGCCCTTGCCCTGGCCGACGAACACGCCGGGCCCGACATGCACCGAGCTCTTGTTGCCGATGATCACGCTCGGATGCGGCGTCGAGCTCGAGCGGGTGCCGTCCGGCCAGATGATGGCATCGCCCGAAAGCACCCCGCGCCGCCCGTCGTCGCAGTTCACGTCAACGCCCTGCCGGGTGCAGACCTGCGCCATCGCCGGCGTGGCGAGGGCGACACCCAGGGCCGAAATCAGGCTCAGCGCAGTGATGGTCTTGCAGACGGTCATGGCATCCCCCTGGCGGTTTGGCGTCCTCACGTGAATCGTCGCCCCAAACCCGCCGCAGGTTCAGCTGACGGGCGGATCGGGCGTCGATCGGCATCAGATATTCTCTCGTAAATACAATATGTTGCGGAAAATTCGCCCGATTTACCCGCGATCCCTTGCAAAATCGTCGGCGCCCCTTCAAGAGAGGGCGCTCCGGAGAGATGGCCGAGTGGCTTAAGGCGCACGCTTGGAAAGCGTGTGTGCGGGAAACCGTACCGTGGGTTCGAATCCCACTCTCTCCGCCATTGCCCGATTTTTTACGCTAGCTCACGATTTTCTACGATTTCGTACGATCGATGGGGGCGGCTCGCCGCGCGATGTGCGCTATCTTACGGCCGGTCTTTCTCCAACAGATAAAGCGGTCCGTGAAGCCAATCTCGCCCATCATGCTGCGATCGCTCAACAAGGAGCTAGCGGTCACTGTCATGAAGGAATAGCTTTGGTTTAGCGCGATCTCGCGCGCGTCGGCATCGTCAGGATCTTGCCGTCGTCGATAAGATTGCTGCAGACCTCCTTTAAAGCTGCAACGACTTCGCGGGTGGCGCGGCTAACGGGCCGGCCCCGCGGCAGGGCGAGGACGCGGTCGGCGCGCATCCATGGCAAGAGCGCCGCCGACAGGGTGCCGGCCGCCACTTCCTGGTGAATCCCCGAGAACGGCAACAGCCCGTAGCCAAGTCCCGAGCCCACGATCTGTTTCATCGGCGTGGTGCTCTCGACCCGCAAGGAGAACGGCACGTCTGGCGGGAACGGGTTGCGGCTGAGTGGTACGACGGCGGTCGGCAGATCATTGACCTCCTTGCGCGTCAGCCGGCCGCGCTTGAGCCTGGGATCGCGCGGCGGACCGATCAGGAAGACCGGCTCGACCACCAGCGTTTCGTAGTCGAGATGGTCGTTGGGTTGCGGCGTGGTGACGATGGCGAGGTCGAGCTCCGCGCGCAGCAGATGATCGCACATCGTCTCGGTCAGGCCCTCGCTCAACTCCAGCCGGACGCGCGGAAAGCGCGTGGTGAATATCTTTGCCAGCGGCGCGTAGAAGTTGTCGGCGAGGCTCGAGGGCGCTCCCAGCCGCACCGTGCCGCTGGGCTCGCGGTTTTCCGTGCGTACCTCCGCCTTGACGTCATCGATGGCGCCGAGCAGCCAGCGCCCGCGCGCCAACAGCACCTTGCCGGACTCGGTTACCGAGACGCCGCGCGCGCCGCGCTCGAGCAAGGCGCCTCCCAATTCGTGCTCGAGTTCCTTGACGTGGCGGCTGAGCGCCGACTGCGCGACGTTGAGGGCGCTGGCCGCGGCGCCGAAGCCGCCGCGCTCGGCCACCGCCACGAAATAGCGAAGCTGCCGCAGGTCCATTCCATCCTCCATCTCGATCTGAGATGGAGATCATATCAAACATATTCTTGTGAGATACTAAAAACCGGGCAGTCTGCTGCCAAAAGTAGATCGAGAGGAAACGAGCATGGACATCGCCGCGGAAGCGCCCCGCCGCACGTCGGTACTTATCGTTGGCGGCGGACCGGTTGGCCTCGCCATGGGGCTGTTGCTCGACCGCTTCGGGATCGACGCCGTCATCGTCGAGAAGAGCCCGACCACGACAGATCATCCGAAATCGCGCGGCTGCTGGGTCCGCACCATGGAGATCTTCCGGCAGTGGGGGATCGAGCAGGCGATCCGCGACCGCGGGCTGCAGGATGAATCCGACATGTTCGTGCAGGTCGAAAGCATCGCCGGCCGCGAGATCAGCCGGTCGCGCCCGGAGCCCAATCTCGGGCAGACGCCCGCGTGGAAATGCCTGGTGGCGCAGGATGCGGTGGAAGAGGAGATCTACCGGGTCATCGAGCATTCCAACCTGGTGCAGGTGCAATTCTCGACCGAATTCGTCGGCTTCGAGGAAGTCGAGGACGGTGTCATCTGCGAGATCCGCTCGATTGAAACCGGCCGCAGCGAACATTGGCACGCCAGGTATCTGCTGGCCTGCGACGGCGCCGGCAGCCAGACGCGCCGGGCCGCCGGCATCGACATGGTGGGGCCGGCCTGCCTGTCGGTGCTGCAGAACGAATACTGGCGCGCCGATCTTTCGCGCTTTCCATTGGCGCGCGAGGCCGCCGGCTATCAGGTCTACTCAAAAACGCCGGGCGTGCCGCCGCGCGCCGGCATTCTCAACACCAACGGCCGCGACCGCTGGCTGTCCATCATCCAGATCGGCGAGCAGAAGGACGATCGGCCGCGGCCCTGGACCGATGCCGAGATGATCGAGATCATCCGCGCCCATGTCGGCGTTCCCGATCTCGAAGTGACGTTGCTCAACCGCTCGGTCTGGCGCATGAGCAAGCAGGTCGCGGCGAGTTTTCGCAAGAGCCACGTGTTTCTCGTCGGCGATGCCGCGCATCGCTTTCCGCCGACCGGCGGTTTTGGCCTCAACTCGGGCGTTCAGGACGCGCACAACCTGGCCTGGAAGCTCGTCTATGTGCTGCGCGGCTGGGCGTCGGAGAAGCTGCTCAACAGCTACGATCTCGAACGCCGGCCGGTGGGGCAATCGAACGCGGATTTCAGTTTTGGCAACATGATCCGCTTCCGGCGGATCGACGAAGCCGTCCGCTCCGGCAACGAGGATCACATCCGCTTCTGGGTGAACGATCTCGACAACCATTTGCACAGCATCGGCCAGGCGCTCGGCTTCACCTATGAAGAGGGCGCGGTCATTCCCGACGGCACGCCGCATGGCGGGCATCTGACCCGCGTCTACCGGCCGTCCGACCGGCCGGGCGGACGCTTTCCCCACATGTGGCTCGACATGCCGCGCAAGCGCTCGACGCTCGACTGGTTCGACAAGGAGTTTACAGTCGTTGCCGGTCCGCAAGGCGAGGCGTGGCTCGAGGCCGGCCGCAACGTGTCGGCGAAAACCGGGCTGCAGCTCAATTTGCAGCAACTCCCCCACGCCCATCCCGCCGACGGCATTCAGATGGGACCGCGCGGCGCGGTGCTGGTGCGTCCCGACGGCCACGTCGCCTGGCGCATGCCCTACATCCCCTCCGATCCCGCGCGCTAATTGGCCGGCGCGCTCGAAACCGTGCTGCATTAGTCATGGATACAATCGAAGCCAACGGCACCACGATTGCCTTCAAGCGCAGCGGGGAGGGACCGCCGCTATTGCTTCTGCATGGCGCCGAAGCCGACCACTCGATGTTCCATGCCTTCGGCGCGCTACTGGCGCCGCATTTCACCGTGATCGCCTACGACCAGCGCGATTCCGGCGCGACCCGTAATCCGCCGGAGCCCTACGGTCTCGAGGAACTCGCCGACGATGCTGCCGCGCTGATCGCAGCGCTTGGCTATCGGCGCACCCATGTGTTCGGCGCCTCGCTCGGCGGGGTCATCGCGCAGGTGCTGGCCGCACGTCACGCCGGGCGCATCGATCGCCTGGTGCTGTCGAGCACCTTCCGGCCCGGTGCGTCGGTGATGTCGATCAATCCGGAAGGCTTCCCGGCGTTTGCGGCGCTGCGCAATCGCATGCCGGAATCGGTCCGCGAGTTCGCCGAGTTTTTCGTGCCGCGCGATTACATCGCGGCGCATCCGGAGGTGCTGGCGATCTTCACCAGCAGCAAGCGCGATGCCGAACAGAAGCAGCGCCGCGGCGCCATCCTGACGCAGCCGATCGCGTTCGAGCCCGGCGCGATCACGGCGCCAACGCTGGTGCTGGCTGGTGGTGCCGACCGCCTGATCCCGCCGGCGCATACGCTGTCGCTGGCGCGGGAGATCGCGGGCGCGAAGACCGCGACCATCGCCGGCATCGGCCACATCGGGACCATTCAAGATCCCGCCGCGGTCGCGGCGGAGGTACGGGCATTTTTGCGAGGCGACCACACAAAAGAACGACAAAACACGGAGGAGGACGACTATGGAGACCAAAGGGGAGGATCTCGTCACGCGCTATGACGAGGCGCCGCTCAATGCCCGTTACTGGGTCAGCATGGCGCTCGCCGTCACGACAAGCATCTTTGATTTTTTCGACTTCTTCATCGTGGGCTTCCTGGTGGCGGTGCTGGCCCCGCAATGGCACCTGACGTTCGGCCAGACCTCGGTCATGCTGCTCAGCGCCGGCGTCGGCGCGATCGTCGGATCGCTGGCCTGGGGCGCGCTGGCGGATCATTTCGGCCGCAAGACGTTGACGATCGCAGGCGTCGTTCTTTGCGCGCTGGGCGCAGGTTCCATCTCGATCAACCCGGACGGCGCGTGGATCCTGTTCGCGTGCCTGCGCTTCGTCGTCGGCTTCGGCGTCGGCGCTGTAGCCGCGGTCGCGCTGCCGCTGATCGTCGAATATACGCCGACGCGGCACCGCACGATCCTGACCAGCGTCACGGTGATCCCGGTTTCGCTCGGAATCCTCGCGGCGTCGCTCACGGCCGCGACGCTGTTGCAGTTGATCGGCTGGCGCGGCCTCGCGGCGCTGGGTTTCTTGCCGCTGGCTCCGGCCATTCTGATCGCGGTTGTTATGCCGGAGTCCGTGCGCTGGCTGGTATCGCGCGGGCGTCACGCCGAGGCGCGCCGCATCGTCGGCCGGGCATTAAACGTGCCGCCGGATAATTTGCCGCAGCCGGCTATCGCGCCGGCAGGCCATGTGCGGTCGCCGGCCTCGAGCTTCGCCGATCTGTTGGCCAAGCCAAAACTGTTCTGGCTCACGGTGATCGTCTGGTTCGGCGCGAGCACGGCCAATTACGGCGTGTTCCTGTGGGGGCCCACGATCGTCGCGCTGTTGATGGGCGTGTCGCCGATGCAGGCCGCCCATCTCTTCGTCTTCGTCAGCCTGACCGGCATGCTCGGCCGTACCGCGTTCTCGTTCCTGCCGCAATGGCTTGGGCGGCGGCGCTGCGGTGAGATCATGGGCTATGGCATCGCGCTTTCGCTCGGCGCGGCGGCGCTGTTCTTCGACCGCATCATCTTTGGCTATCCGGCGTTCGTCGTGGTGTTGATCCCGGCGGCGTTGTTCTTCGACGGCGGTTTTTCCAACATCGCGCCGTATTCCGCCGAGATCTTTCCGGTGCGGCTAAGCGCGCGCGGCGTGGGACTGGCGCAGGCCGCCAACGGTGTCGGAAAGATTTCGGGACCGCTCTGCCTCGCGCTGATCGCCGGCGCGTCGAATCTGATCACGCCCAAGGCCACCATCGAGGCCGTCACGCCGGCCTTTCTGTTCCTGGCCGCCTGCGGCCTCGCGATCGGGCTCGCCTTCAGCCTGCTTGGTATCGAAACCCATGGCAAGCCGCTGGCGCTAGAGAGCGGCGATCCGGCCGTAGCACCGCGCGAAACGGTGCCGGTGCGCGAGCACGCCACGACCCAGCGAGCATGATTGGAGCAAGGGCATGAATGTAGCGGACAGGAAGATCACAGCGCGCGCGCCGTTCGATACCGAAAAGCTCGACCGGCTGATGCACGAGGCGGGACTCGACGCGCTGGTCGTCACGTCCCGCCACAACGTTCAGTATCTGCTCGGCGGCTATCGCTTTTTCTTCTTCGACGCGATGGAGGCGATTGGCGTCAGCCGCTATTTGCCGGTGTACGTCTATCAGCGCGGGCGTCCGGAGAATGCGCTCTATATCGGCAACCGCATGGAAGGGTTCGAGAAGGAACTCGGCCGCATTGCGGCGCCCGCGGTCAAGACCGCTTCCTGGGGTAGCACGGACGCGATCCGTCTCGCCATCGATCACATCAAGGCGCTGGGCGCCGACGTGAAACGCGTCGGGTTCGAGCCGAGTTTCCTGCCGTCCGATGCCAAGGATCTCCTGAGCAAAGAGCTCGGCGGCGCGTCGCTGGCGGACGCGCAATTCGTGCTGGAACGGCTGCGCGCGGTCAAGACCGCGGCAGAGCTTGACCTGGTGCGTGAAGCTTCCGAGCGCGTGGTGAACGCGATGACGGCGACCTTCGACATCAGCACGCCGGGCATGAGCAAGCACGATATCGTCGATCGGCTGCGGCGCGAGGAACACGACAGGGACCTTGTGTTCGAGTACTGCCTGATTGCTGCCGGCAACAGCCACAATCGCGCACCCTCCGATCAGCGCTTGAAGGCGGGCGACGTGATCTCGCTCGATTCCGGCGGCAACTATAAAGGCTATATCGGCGACCTCAGCCGCATGGGCGTGGTGGGCGAGCCCGACGCGGAATTGCACGACCTGCTGCACGAGATCGAGGAGATCCAGCAGGTAGCGCGCGGCGCGATCAGCCCCGGTGCGCGTGGCGGCGAAATCATCGCCGCCGGCGAAGAGGCGGTGCGCCGGGCGCCGCATAGCAATGTGCTGGACTACACGGCGCACGGCATCGGCCTTGTCAGTCACGAAGCGCCGCGGCTCACCGGACGTGGGCCGGTGCCTTATGCGCCTTACGATGCCGATCGGCCGCTGCAGCCCGGGATGGTGATCTCGGTCGAGACCGCGATGCTCCATCCTTCGCGCGGCTACATCAAGCTCGAGGATACGCTGATCGTCACTGAGGATGGCTGGGAAGCCCCCGGCGACATCGCACGCGGATGGAACATCGCGGGCAAAGCCTGAGTTTTCGAAATGGTGGGCATGGTGCTCAAACGGATGTTGCTGACCAGGGATTTCTGGTCGGGAATGCTGTTTGCCGCGTTCGGGATCGCCGCTCTCGCGTTTCGGCCATGACCTGCGGATCGGTTCTGCGGCACGCACGGGACTGGGATTTGTGCCCCATGCGCGCGACGGCAATTTGCCTTTCGCTTGTCGCTCGATGGGGTTGTTGTCGATGATGGGCCATTGGCTGAACAGGCTTTTCCCGGCGGCGAAATCCCATTTCGGGCCGTAGCTCGAATGGTGGGTTTTGGTCTATGAAGGTCGAAAATGCTCTATCTTTCAATGGGAGTTGACTGACACTCTCTCCGCCATTTGCGCGATTCTGTTCGCCAGACTGCGATCTAGGATACTTACGAACCGCGCAATTCCCGACGTGAATGCCGGGTATATTGCGCGACACAAGCTCCTCAGGACCATCTCCGCAGTCAGCTGCAGGCGATTGGCCGCGCCCTGTTTGCGGAAGCGAGGCTCATCAAAGACCTACCAAGATTCGGACAACGCAGCCGCGAGGCCGGCGGTTTAGATCGCCCCCGCGTGGTCTGCGCTCCATGACGAGATCGGCAGTCGAAGGGATCAGCTGCGCAACCCGATCTAATTGGTAGGTTCAATTCGTGGATAGTGTTTTGAACCTATGACCTTCAGGTTAGGTGTCTGAACGTCTCGCCTCATCCGCACCGGTTTCGCACCAAAAACAGCCCGAAACGAACCGTGACGAACGCGATCGAACCCGAACGAAAACGCAGGGAAATCAACAAGGCCGGTCGATAGTCTGCCGCTCATAATGGTTTGGTTGCAAGTTCGAGTCCTGCCGGTGCGGCCGAGGCGCTTAGTTGCTTTCATTACAGGGCAGCGGCTTCATATTTATGGAGTCATGCCCCTCAGGAGTTCATTCCGTGCCGCAAGCTATCTTATCCGCGCAGAGTCGACCTCTACGTTCGCCTGCCGAGTTAGCCTCCATCATCACAACCGTCTATGAGCGCATCGAACGGGACCGGCGCCGCAACTGCTGGATCTATGTGCGGCCCATAGAAGAAGCGCTGGCCGAGGCTGATGCCCTTGTGCAGCGAGCGGAGGAGGGTGAAGTCCTGCCGCTCCTTGGCGTGCCATTCGGCGTCAAGGACAACATTGATGTTGAGGACATGCCAACGACAGCTGCCTGTCCGTCATTCGAATATGTGGCTGCGCAATCGGCCAGATGCGTCGAGAGATTGACGGCCGCGGGTGCGATCTGTCTTGGCAAAACCAACCTAGATCAATTCGCAACCGGACTGTCCGGCACCCGCTCCCCCTATGGTGCCTGTTCCAGCGCTGCTAACGATCTGTATATTTCCGGCGGTTCGAGCTCCGGTTCGGCTGCTGCCGTAGCATCCGGCCATGTTGCCTTCGCTCTCGGCACAGATACCGGCGGCTCGGGCAGGATTCCCGCAGGCTTCAATGGGATCATCGGGATCAAGCCAACCGTCGGCCTCGTCTCATCCCGGGGGCTTGTGCCGAACTGTCCGACGCTCGATTGCCCCTCGATTTTCTGCAATTCCATTGCCGAGGGTCGAATTCTGCTCGGGTTGATCGAAGGATTCGACGACAGCGATCCTTATAGCCGCCAACGGATTGCCTCGTCCTCTCCATCTCCTCGCAAATTCCGGTTCGGCCAGGTCTCTGCCGGTCATCTGAATTCATTCGGAATGCCGGAATGCAATGATCTTTACAGGCAGGCCTGCACGAGGCTTTCGGAACTGGGAGGCCAAGCCAGGCAAATTGACTTCGCGCCTTTCGCCGAAGCCGGTGAAATGCTCTTTTCAGGGCCTTGGATTGCCGAACGTCATGCGGCGATCAGCGCGCTCCTGGACATCGACCATGGAAACCTGCTTGACGTCATCCGCAACGTGCTGAGCGCAGCTGTCCGGTTTTCCGCAATAGATGCTTTTGCCGCGCAACATCGACTCTTGAAGCTGCGACGCCAGATCCAATCGCTTTTCGAGGAGATCGATGTCTTGGTAGTACCTACCGCGCCACGCCCCTTTACGATCTCGGAGATGATGGAAGATCCGGTCACGCTCAATAGTCGCCTCGGTTATTACTCTTATTTTGCCAATCTCGTGGACTTGTGCGCGGTGGCAGTTCCCAACGCAACGCTCGGCAACGGCATGCCGATGGGCATCACTTTGCTAGCGCCTGCGTGGTACGACTATGCTCTTCTCGACCTTGCCGAGCGATGGCTGCCCGATGCGAAGGCTGCACTGTTCGATCCAAGAGTATATCCGAAGGCCGCGTCCTAGACGACTTCGAGATCGAGAGCGCGCGGATTGAGGATTACAATCAGGCCTCGGTGATAACGGATGACACCCCTTGCCTGCATGCGGGAAAGCTGCACCGTAACCCATTGGCGTGTTGAACCGATCAGATTGGCGAGATCACCATGTGTGAACGGGATCCCGATCACGATCTCACGGCCCTGCTGCGAGCCGTAGATCTTCGAGAGGAAGACCAACAGACGATGCAACCGCTCGGTCACCGAGCGGGTCCCCAGCATTTGCGCCATGGCCGAATAGCACCGTGCCTTGAAGGCGAGTGCATCCAGCAGCGCGACCGCGATACTAGCCGATTGAAGCGCCAGCGCGCGCAGGGCTGGGCCGGGCAAGAACGTAACCTGGCTCCGTTCCACCGCGACCGAAGACCATACGTGGGCACCAGTACCGAACAGATCCGGGCCGCCGACGAAATTGCCGGCGAACCAGTAGGCCAGCGTCACCTCGCGTCCGGAAGGAGCCGCGTAGTAGCTGCGAATACGCCCCTCTTCGATCAGATAAATGCCGTTCTGCAGATCGCCCTGGCGCCAGACATGCTTGCCTGCTTGCAGGACCTCCTCGCGGCCGATGGCGAGGACACGACGCCGGTCAGCCTCACACAACGGATCCAACAAGCTGGGCAGCGACCCGACCAGAGCATCCGATCCCGCCAGCATGATGCCGGTCGTATTCCTGAGACTTGCCGCTGACATCTGCTCGCTCCCTTGCCCGCCGCAAGGAAAGCCATTCAAGAGCCATGCCAGAGCTGTCGTCAGGCGCCTACGCCTTGACTTCCATTTGCTCGAAGGCCCGGCGGCCTTCCGAGCGGATCAGGTCAAGGCAATCCCGCTTGAGGGCGAGATAGGCAGCCTCCGCAACGATGGCGCTGGAGCGCGGTCGCGGCAGACTCACCTGAAGATCCTTGAGGATGCGGCCTGGTCCCGCGCTCATGATCAGCACACGGTCAGAGAGAAGGATCGCTTCATCGATGTCGTGTGTGACGAAGACGATTGTTGCGTTGATCCGCTCGCGGAGCTCGAGCAGATTGTCCTGCATGACCGCCCGGGTCTGTGCATCCAGCGCCCCGAACGGCTCGTCCATCAACAGCACGCGCGGCTGGTTGGCGAGGGCACGGGCAATCGCAACCCGCTGCTGCATGCCTCCAGATAGCGTGTGCGGATATGCCGACGCAAATTTGGTCAGCCCGATCATCTCGATGAGGTCGTCGGCAATCCGCAGCGCCTCCGCTTTCGGCTTGCCGAGGGCGCGCGGCCCGTGCGCGATGTTCCGGCGTACCGATTTCCACGGAAACAGATGTGGCTGCTGGAAGACCATCCCGATCTCGGGTCGCGGTGCGCGCGTTGCTTCGCCGGCCATGAGCACTTGGCCCTCGAACGGCCGCTCGAGGCCGGCCATCGCATTCAGGAGCGTGGACTTGCCGCAGCCGGATGGACCGACGATCGAGACGAATTCTCCCTGGGCTACCGCCAGGGATACGCGATCGACCGCGATGACCTGTCCGCTCGGCGCATCGAAGACGATGCTCAAATCCTCGACCCGGATGATCGCCTGACGCGCCGGGGCGGACGGCGAATACGTATCCACGAGCCTGAGCGACTGGTCTGGACGAAGCAGGCTCGGGGTCATCGCCACCACACGGCACGTTCGGCAAGAGTCGCAAAGGAACGGTCGGCGACGAAGGAAAGCAGCCCGAGAGCCGCCAACCCGCCCATGACCTGACCCGTTTGCATGTTCTGTTGCGCAATTTCGATACGGTAGACGATGCCGGCGAACGCTCCCGCCAATTCGGCGGCGACCAGCGTGTAGAAGGAGATGCTTACCGCGGTCCGAAGACCGACCGTGATATAGGGCAGCGCGCCAAGAAGGACGATCTCCCACAGCATCTGTGGCTGCGGCGTGCCGAGCATCTGGGCGGCACGGATAAGTCCGCGATCGACTTTCTGCACCCCGATGTGGGTCGCGAGCCATACCGTGAAGAACACTCCCCAAACGACCAGGAAAAGCTTGCCTGTCTCCGAGAGGCCAAACCAAAGGATGACGATCGGCACGAAGGCGACGGGAGGAATTGGACGAAGGATGTGAAACAAGGGTGAAAGCAGGCTGGACACCAGCCGAAACCGGCCAGTCAGGACGCCGAGCACGATCCCGCCCGCGGCCCCGATCGCAAATCCCGCGGCCACGCGCGAGAGGCTCGCCATCAGGTCGGCGAAGAATTGTCCGCTGCGAATCCATTCGAGAATGGCGACAGCGACGGTCGATGGTGGCGGAAACAGCACGGCGTTCACGATGCCGGAGCGCGCAACCAGTTCCCACACGCCTGTGAAGGCGGGCACGGAGAGGACGGCGAACAATACGCTCAGCCGTGCGGTCGCGCTCGCGCTGCTGCGTCTCCCCACACTCACGGGCGCGCCTCCAACGTGACGCGAGCTGGATCGAGCGTCTTCAGCGGCGCCGTCACCAGGACTTTCGAGAAATCGGGCATGCTCGCTCCAGGAGGATGATTGCCGGTCTCGAGCCGCCAGGCAGCATGGGTTTTCAGAGTCGTGAGAATCCTGTCGTCGAGGCGCACACGGTAGACATAGTCCGGCCAGATCGAAGCCAATTCGTCGCGTTTCATCCCGGTCGCTGTGGCGATGACGTCGATCGCATCATCCGGATGCGCCTTGAGCCAGCCCTCGGCTTCGATGAGGGACGCCAGGAACTTGCTCACGATCGCCGGGTTGGCCGCGAGGTAAGACTGCGTCACGACAATGTTGAAGGTCTCCGAGTAGAGACCTTTGGTCTCAAGCGGGATCGCGCCTTCGCCAAGAGCCTTCTTCGCATTCGCGACGTGCGGCTCCCAGGTATCGAACGCGTCGATGCTGCCGGCCGCCATGGCGGGGAGCATCTCCTGAGGTCGCAGGTTGACGAGCGTCACGTCCTTCGAAGTCAGGCCCGCCGCTTTCAACAGAACCGACGTGTAAACTTCGCTGCCGGTTCCGGCCGTAAAGGCGATTCGCTTTCCACGCAGATCGGCCTTCGTCTTGATCCCGGCAGAAGCCGCGGTCATGGTCTTGAGATCCGAATATTCCATCCCCGCCACGAAGGCGATCGGCTGTTGCGCCATCGCGGCCGCCGTGACCGGCGCCTCGGCGGTTGTCGCGATATCCGCCCCTCCTCCAAGCACCGTATCGAGGCATTGCTTCCCGCTGGTGAAATTGGAGACCGAGATGTCGAGCCCCTGCCTGGCGAAAATGCCCTTCGCATTGGCGACAATCGCCAGTCCCGAGATCGGCCCAAGATTCTGGGCGAGCCGCGCCTTCAGCAATTCTTCGGCGGTCGCGCGCTGAGGCGTCGCAAACAGGAAGGACGCAGTAAGCACGAACACGGCAGAGCGAAGAGCGGTTGTTGATCGCATGCCAAACCCCTGTGATGCCGGCGACCGGAGTGATCGACCGTGACGAGAGGGTCGTCTCAAGACGGGAGACCGTGAAGCAATTAATCGACAAGGCTCGATGCTGTCCAATTTTTGCGCAAGCAGACCAGCTTCCGACTGTGACTGGTGCAATAAATTCATCAAGCTGCTCACACCTTGGGCGCTTCGTAGCCTGCGACAACGGCGCCCTGCTGGCCTTCGCCAAGCCCTAATCCCGATTCAATCAGAACCGACCGAGCTTTCGATGCCGTTGCGTGCGCGGCGAAACCAGGCCCACGTCTGCCGCGTCACTGCGATGTAGCCCGGGCCCCTGTAGACGATCTGATCGGCGACGATCCCGTTCAGTTTCGGCAGCGCATGGAACGGAATCGAAGGATAGGCATGGTGCTCGACATGATAGGGCATGTTCCATGCAAACCAGCGCACGAACATGGCGGTATAGGTGGTGCGGGTATTCTGGAAGGCGCTGCGCGTACGATCGCAACCGGTGTGTTCGGCAAGGAGATACGGACGCAGAAACAATTGACCGACGATCACGGGGACGACCCAGACCCACAACAGGAACAAGGTGTGCAGCGCGACCGATGCCAGCAGCAGCGCGACGTAGCCTGCCAGATAGAGGCGTGCTTCCCTCACGACAACGCAGCGCTTGCTTTCCGGAATCCAGGGTGACGTGGCGTTGCCGGTCAACGCATGGCGAAGCATCAGCCACGCCCGGAAGGCAACTTGCCGCAGACCGCTGTAGACGATCACCAGTTGCGCGTCCGAGGTCGGGATCGGAACCGACAGCAGTTCTGGGTCCCTCTTTGGATCCTGCGTATACCGATGATGATCCCAGTGGAACAGGCAGTAATATTCGTAAGGCAAGCCGACCGCGAACGAGGAGAGATGACCGAAGGCGAGATTAAGAGCGCGGCTGCGAAACGCCGTCTTGTGGGCGGTCTCGTGTACCACCATGAACAGGAATGCGACAAAGTAACCTTGGACGACGACCAGCGGCAACGTCCAGACGATTCCGTATCGCGACGAGACCAGCCAGATCAGCGCGCCGACAACGATGATGACGCCGTAGTGGCTGGCCGCACGGACCAGACCTCGCCAATTGCACCGCATCGACAACTCGCGCAGCATGGCCGGAGTTAGCGGCTTCTCTCCGGTGGCAGTGATGGCATTGCTCATGATCGTAGTCGCCTCTTTCCGGGATCACGCACTTGACCGTGCTCGTGCGGACGTTGGAATTCGTCAAGCACAGGCCGACCCTAGGGAGCGACGTCGCAATGCAGAAGCAATTAATTTCGCGGGCGTTGGCCGCCCGGCATCCCGAGATTTGCGGCCCTCGCTTCACCGCATCGACCCGGCGACGGATTGGCCGCTAGTGCCGTTATGGGCGGTCAGGTCTAAATCCTATTCCGCTGGCGCTGCGTGCGGCAGATCGACGTGCGCGGTAAAGGGTACGCTGACGCCGGTTTTCCCAGCGCGCGGTGCGTGAATACGAGTCGCGCGGCGTTGCGGGGATTACATCGAGGACCAGTTGGCGCCGAAGCGAGAGTTCGTCGCGGCACTCATGCCGCCGGTGAAAAATTGATGGATCGGGCAGTCGCTTCGATGTGCCACGAGAGTTTCGATGAAAAGATCGGGCGCCGGTTTTCGGCGGTAGCTCTGGCCTAGGAAGAACAAAAATGCTTGATCTTTCAAAGCGGATTGACTGACACTCTCTTCGCCATTTGGTCGATTTCATGCGCCAAACTACGATTTCGCGCGCTTGGGTTCGGTAGCCCATTGCTATGCGTCGACTGCGCCCGCCGCAGATTGGGATATTGGTGCGAGCAGATCGGACATCGGCGCGACCAGAGTACGTTGACGGCCGAGGGCTCAAGGCGTCGGCAGTACGCCCTGTCGAGATCCTCAACCACGATTTGGATCCAAATGAACCGCCGAGTCGTTCCAGGCCCGGCGTAGATCGGTGACCGCGTGACGCCAGGCGTCGCCGTTCCGTCCGCCGAAGCGGCGGACGTAAGCTGGATGGAAAGTGATGCGGAGCGGGTAACCTTCAAATTGGAGCTTTGCCTTGCGCGTCACGCGGATCGATTGCGACTCGCCGAACAAGCGAGCCGCTGTGCTGCCAAGAGCAACGATCACGCCTGGCCTGGAACGCCGAATGTCGATCAGCACTGCTGCGCCATAGCGATCGACTTCCTCGATTGTTGGGCTGCGATTACGTGGCTTCCGATCTTTGGAATGCGCGATTGGCCGGAAAGGAATGGCGTTTGCCAAACGCACCTGTTGGGGATCGATCCCAGCTTCATCCAGCATCTCGCGCAACGCCCTGCCGGCCGGACCGACAAAAGGCCTGCCCTGCGCAGCTTCCTCTGCGCCGGGTGCCTCGCCAACCACGTAGAGCCGCGGTCGTCGGAACGGGCCTTCAGGCGCGACACGACGGTGATCGAGATGTATATTGGCGACGCGTGCCTTGGCCATCGGTTCCGGCGCCAAGCCTGGCAATGCAAATGCCCTGGCTCTATCAACTGCCGTCGCGCCACTGATTTCCAACAGCGCCAAGACCGGCCGCCGATTCGCCTTGGAACCGACGGTCACTGACGCGAGTTTTCGACGCGCAGGGCTCGTTGAAAAATGGGACGGCGGCACTTACGAAGCCGAGGGCGCGACCAGCGCAGCAGAGAGCGAGCGAACCATGCGAGCAGGCTTGCGGCGAGGACGCATGAGCTTCGTTCTCAAGGGAAGCAAGCTTCGCGGGCATATTCGCTCGTGCGCCTGAAGAGCCCGACGCAATGGCTGCTGATCAAGACGCATGCGAAAAAGTGACCTCAGGCCAATGCTGGCGACCCTCATCGACGCGCCATTCGATGACAAGGAGTGGATCTTCGAGACGAAATGGGACGGCTTCCGGCTTGTCGCAAAAACCGGAGGCAGAAATGGCTCCCTCTACTCGCGCAATGGCAACGACGTGACCAAGCGTTATGCCCCAGTCGCCGAAGCGCTCGATATCATCAAGCGCAATGCCGTGATTGACGGCGAGCTAGTGGCGCTCGACGCGGAGGGTCGATCCCGATTCCAGCTGCTGCAGAATGCGCTGAAAGGCAAGGCGCGTCTTCGCTATTATGTGTTCGATCTGCTCTTCCTCGATGGCCGCGACCTGCGTCGCAAGCCGTTGCTTGAGCGCAAGGGCCGTTTGCACGCCATCCTTACCCGGCACCCACTCGTCCACTACAGCGGACACAGAAAGCGGCATGGCAAGGCGGCGTTCAACAAAGCGCGACGAGCGGGGGAGGAGGGCATTATCGCGAAGCGTGCCGCAAGTCTCTACCACTCGGGCAGGCGCACGAAAGATTGGCTCAAGATCAAGGCCGACCAAGAACAGGAAGCCATTGTCGTCGGCTTCACCGAGCCGCGCGGGAGCCGCCAGCACTTTGGCTCGCTGGTGCTTGGCGTGTACGACAAGGGCAAGCTTGTCTATGTTGGTCACAGCGGTGGGGGATTCTCCCGAGAGATGCTCGCGACGCTGCACGCGCGCATGATGAAGTTGAGGACAGACAAGAAGCCGTTTACGGACGTTCCGCACGAGGACCGGACCACGTGGATCAAGCCGCGGCTCGTGTGCCAGGTCAAGTTCACCGAATGGACCCGCGAGGGGGAGATGCGCCATCCGGTGTTTCTCGGCATGCGCAGCGACAAGCCCGCGCGGCAAGTCAGACGGGAGCGCGCATGATCGTGAAGCTTACCCACCTCGACAAGACATTCTGGCCCAAGGAGCGATACACCAAGGGTGACGTGATCGCCTACTATGAAAAGATCGCGCCTTACCTGCTTCCTTATCTCAAGAACCGAGCCGAAGCCCTCAATCGCTTCCCCAACGGGATCAACGGCAATTGCGGACAATGCGTTCCCTGTTGCCATCCGCTAAACGCAATCTGAGCGAATTTGCTTGGATACTGGCTCGCGCGTTAGCGGGCGGGATGCACGTAGTGGGCAGATCCCGCATCACGGGTCTTGGCAGCGCTCCATGGCAGATCCTGCATGTTTTGGTCGAGCTCCTGCTTGAGCGAGAGGTATTGAAGCATATCGGACAAGGCCAAGACGCCGATAAGCCGTCCCCGTTCAACCACGAGCAGACGACTGTGCCGACCGCCCTGCATCCTTGCAAGCGCCTCCAGTGCATCCAGATGCGGAGGGACAATGATCTCCGGCGAGCAGGGGCGCATGACATCAGCGACGCGGCGCTGGGTGGTGTCGGAGGGACCAAGATCGCGGACATCCTTCGCCATGATGCAGCCAATGAGTTCGCCGTCGCGCAGCACGGGGAAAGCCTTGAAGTAATACTTGTAAAAGTAATCCTCGACCAATTCCGCAATGGAAATATCCGGGGCGACGCCGATCGGGTTGCGTTGCATGAGCGTGGAAACGGGAAGCCCGCCGAAGGTGTGGCGTAGCGTCAACTCGTGCCGTGCCGCGCCGGCGGCGCCGTGCAGGAACAAGCCAATAAAGAACAGCCAGACGCCACTGATTGTGCTGCCGGTGATGAATTCCAGGATCCCGTACAGGATCATGGCAAGGCCGAAGAACTCGCCACTGCCGGCGGCAATGCGCGTGGCCCGTCCAAAATCGTTCATCCAGCCCCAAAGGCCAGCGCGCAGCACCCGTCCGCCGTCCAGCGGGAAGGCGGGAATGAGATTGAACAGTGCCAAGATCCAATTGAGGCCGCCAAGGTAGTCGAGCACCCCGAATGCGGCGGGCGAAACGGTCTTCTCGCTTGCGGCAGCGACTAGGAGCAGGATGGTGCCAAGCACCATGCTGGCGATCGGCCCACCGATCGCCATAAGGAATTCTGCCTTGGCGCTGCTCGGCTCCTTGTTCAGTTCGGCGACCCCGCCGAAGATGAATAGCGTAATGCCGGCAATCGGCATGTCGTAACGCCGCGCAATCAGCGCATGGCTCAGCTCATGCAGGATAATCGAGATGAACAGGCCGATCGTGCCTGCGAATCCCATCCACCAGTATGTGGCGGCGGGCAAATTCGGAACTGTGCGAGGGAACTCGCCGAGTGCCAGCGTCCAGATCAACAGCGCTGCCAGGATGAGCCACGAGATGTCGATCCATATCGTGAACCCGGCGAGCGTGAGGATTTTGATCCGGTGCAGGAACATCGCTGCCTCGCGAGCAGTGGCGCTCATGGGAAAACATCGCGTCGAGGGCGCTTGTTCCTAAGGCTGAACACGGCGCATCAGGCCGCTGCACGATGAATGTCGGCGAACGTGATGCCCAGAACTCCGGATCATTGCGGCTCAAGTGCGTCGCGAATTGCCTTCGCATTCCGCTCAAAATCTCTCGGGTCGCCTTTCGCCCTGCCTGGAGCGGGATACAGCCAAATGTGCGCATGCGGCACCTCTTCGCCCATGATGCGGGAATGTATTTCCTCGCAGAACGCCTTCTGCATTGCGCGCGCAACCGTCCGTACGACTTCGAAATACGCGCCAACGTTCGGTACGTCCCAGACCCAGCGCTGGTGTTTCTTTGGGATGATGAGAGTGTGCCCGGGGGATTGCGGGCGAATGTCGAGAAAGGCGAGATGTTCCTCGTCCTCATACACTTTCGCTGACGCAATCGCGCCGCTGACGATTTTGCAGAAAGGACAGTCGATCATGGCTGGGCTCTTTCCCGCGACTGGCGCGGATCGGACGAAATCGGAAAGCGTCGTAACATGTCGAGCACCTCGCCGTCGGAGACCTGCCCGAAATCCCGATAGTAGTAGCCGATGGCGGCGAACGCGGTATGTTCCTCAAGACATACGAAATCATCACATTCTGCGCGCATTTGCGGGACAATCTCGGTCGGTGCAACGGGAACCGCGAGGACGAGCCGGCTTGGATTTCGCTTTCGCGTCGCCTGCAAGGCGGCCCGCGTGGTGGCGCCGGTCGCAATGCCATCGTCGATAACGATTGCCGTCCGACCGGAAATCTCAAGACGTTGACGATCTCCCAAATAGCGCTGACGCCGCCTCTCTATCTCGGCAATCTCCCTGCGGCACTCGGCTTGGAAATCAGCTTCGCTGACGCCTCCGAGCCGAATGACATCATCATTGCGCACCACGATCGGTGCGCCACCATCTACGACGGCACCCATTGCCAACTCGTTTTGGAACGGGACGCCGACCTTGCGAACGATGATGAGATCGAGCGGCGCATGCAGCGCGGCTGCGACCTCAGCTGCCACGGGCACGCCACCCCGAGGGAGCGCCAGAATGGCTGGGTGCTGGTTCCCGTACGTGGCGAGGGGCGCCGCCAACTTTCGACCCGCTTCGATTCTATCTCTGAACGGCATGTCGCTATCCTGCCTTCGAACCCGCTCCTGGAGCCATAGGAGTGAGGTAACGGGCGAACCATCGTGCTGCGTGGTCTGTCACTTGTTCGAGGGCTCCCGGTTCCGAAAAGAGATGACTGGCTCCCGGAACGATCTCGATTGCCTTGGGTTCTCGAAGCCGCGCAAATGCATCTTGATTGAGTTCGATCACCCCGAAGTCATTGCCGCCGATCACGAAGAGGGTTGGAGCATTGACTTGATCGATTGCATCGCCGGCGAGATCGGGACGGCCGCCGCGTGAGACGATAGCGCCGATTCGGCTGCGGAGCCGGGCTGCTGCCATGAGCGCTGCTGCTGCTCCCGTGCTCGAGCCGAACAGACCTACCGCAAGCCGAGCCATGGTCCGGTCCTGATCCAGCCAGCGCACCGCATCGAGCAAACGGTCGGCCAGCAGCTCAATGTTGAATACATTCGCGCGGTTCGCTTCTTCATCGAAGGTCAAGAGGTCCAACAGCAGGGTCGCTAGCGCATGATCATTGAGAGCGGCGGCAACTGCCGTATTGCGCGGGCTGAAGCGACTCGATCCGCTTCCATGGGCAAAGACGACTACGGCACGGCTGCCTTCGGGAATGTGTAATATACCGGCAAGCCCCCTAGGTGGAATGGAAACGTCCCGGACCTCACTGCTCCGTCCCGGTCGAGCACGAGCAACCATTTTCGCTCTCACTTCTTATTTCCTTTGCTACCAACGGGCGCTGCCAGCTTTGGTTTCGTAGCTCCGGAAGGCCTTCGCGTCGGCTTCGACAAGCCGCCCGGCGACGGGGCGGGAACCGCTCCTGTGGTATCGCTCGCCCAGATTGGCCGGCCCAGATTGGGATGAAGGCCTCTAAGGTGCAGGCGATCAATGCAACTCGGCAAGCGGGGGCTGCGCCGTTCCTGCAGCGTTGATGGACGCCAGCAATGGAAGCGCGAGAGCAGATCGAGAGCGAAATCCGCGAGCTGCGGCTGCGTGACAAAGTACACTTTCTGAGCCGGCGAAATGTGTACCCGGAAGGCGCAGCCACCATCACCACTCGCGAGACCCATATGTCATGGGTCTTTCTCGTCGGGGACAAAGTCTACAAGCTGAAGAAGCCGGTCCGCTTTCCATATCTTGACTTTTCCAGCGTAGCCAAACGTGAGGCTGCATGCCGGGCTGAGCTGCGCCTCAATCGCCGCCTCGCCCAGGACGTATATCTCGACGTCGTGCCGCTGGTCTGGTCTCATAAGGGGCTTGCCATCGGTGGCCCAGGGGAGGCGGTAGATTGGCTCGTCATGATGCGTCGCCTCGACGAGCGGAATATGCTGGACAACGGCATTGTTGATGGGGATGTCAAAACTTGGGAGCTTGATCGGCTGGCTGCTGTCCTTGCCCAGTTCTATCGGCGTGCACAGCCTACCTTCATTTCGTCGGCCGTCCGACTAGCCGAATGGTACCGAAGCCTCGACTATAATCGGCGCGTCCTTCTTGACAGGCGGCTCGCGATGCCGGCAGGGCTGATACAGTGGATCGACCAGATGCAACGCCGTTTCCTCGATCGCCGATCAGACCTCCTCGCCGATCGCATCCGTCGCCGAAAGATCATCGATGGTCACGGCGACCTGCGGCCCGAGCACATCTGGCTTGGCGATCCAGTTCGCATCATTGACTGCATCGAATTCAATCCGCGCCTGCGTGCGGTCGATCCATTTGACGAGATCGCTTTCCTTGACCTTGAATGCGAGCGCCTTGGGGCAGGATGGATCGGCGAGTACATTACACGACGGATACGGCAAGAACTCAAGGACAGTCCGGGCGACGAGCTAATGACGTTCTATCGGTGTCATCGTGCAACATTGCGCGCCCGTCTTGCGATCGCCCATCTCCTCGAGCCCGAGCCGCGCAGTCCCGAGAAGTGGCCGCGGGTCGCGCGCCAATATCTTCGCCTGGCGGCATCGGACGCAATCAAGCTGGTTGGATTGCTCAGAAGACCAGGAGGTCGGCGAGATCGCGGTTCTCGTGCAGCCGGCGTATCGTCTCGGCGAGTAGTGGGGCGACAGGGAGGACTTTGACCTTGGCGCGCGCAGCAGCATCGTCAATTCGAACGGGCACCGCATCGGTCACGACAAACTGCTCAATGGCAGGATTCGCAACGACCTCGGCGGAGCCAGGCATGAATAGCCCATGTGTCACGAAAGCCAATACGCGACGGGCGCCGGCGCGCCGGGCCGCCTGCGCGGCACGCAGCAGCGTGGTTCCGGTACTGATCAGATCGTCAATGATGAGCACCGTCGCATCGGCTGCATCGCCGACGAAGAGATCGCCCGAAACCACGCCGGCGCTGCGGTGCTTGTCGACGTACCCCTTGCCGATCGGACGATGCAGCGTGACTTCCAACGCTTCTCGCAAGAGTTGTGCGCGCTTCACGCCACCGGGATCCGGAGACACCACGCTGAAGCTTTCATCCATTAATTGCGCGGCAAACTTAACGAATAGCGTTGTCGACGTCAGGGCGACGGTCCGGCAGCGGAAGGCATTTTCGAACGCAACCGGATTGTGCACCTCAAGGGCGACGACGGCGTCGGTACCAACAGCCTCAAAGAGGCTGCCAATGTAGCGCGTCGTTACCGGGTCGTTGAGCTTGGTGCGGCGATCCTTTCGCGCATAGCAAAGATACGGCACGACCGCGGTGACGCGAGCGGCGCCGCAGTCTTTGAGAGCGCCGATGAAGAAGAGCAATCGGCATAGCTTGTCGTTTACGCTCTGGTTTGGCCCGTTATGCAGGGTTTGTATCACGTATGCATCTGTGCCACGGACCGAATCGAGGGGGCGCGCCTTGTGCTCGCCATCCTCGAACTCACGCTCCTCGTGTGCAGCAAGCGACCAACCCAACGCCTGAGCCGTGGCTTTGCCAAGATCGGCCGTCGCGTTCAGCGCGAACAGCCGCATCTCGGAGTGGCAGGCCAATTCCGCCATCTATAGCTCCGTTCGCGAGATGACCGGCCCCGAGCGGGATGGGATCACTTCCGCGTTGGCGGGGCTGCAAACGCGAGACCCCAGCTTCAAGGGGATCCCACCATTGAACAAATGAGGCCAATGCTGAGTTCCCGGTATGGGAGAGGTGCCATCCGGTCTCGTGAAGCTGCATATGCGTGCCTTTCAAAAATGAAAGGCGTAAATGTGCCCGTCGGCGCCCACATAGAGGCGGTCCTGCGTCGCGATCAGCGTCTGGAAGCGTCGGAGGCCGCTCAAGGCCTCGCTTACAAAAATCGGTTCGCCGGTATCGCCGCGGAACGCGTGCAGCCGATTGTCGCCTTCGGCGCCAACAATCCAAACAATCGGGTTGGAATGGCCGTCCGTGGTGGTCGCAACGGGGGAGCCGCGGCCGCGGAGCGCACCGCACCAGGCAGTGGCCATCGCCGGCGGGGGGCCTGCTGCGATCTTCAAGACCGTCAAATCGTGACCGCGGCCGGGCTGCGGGCAATGCGCTCCGGAGGCCTGGAAGGCAACAAAGACATCATCGCCGACGCGATAGGCGGCCGGCGAGGTGACGATCGACGACTGGGCTACTGTTTCGACCGCCAGCTGGCCGCCGACGCCGCCGAGACTATTTCGATCGAGAAGATAAGCCTTGCCATCCTTCCCCAGCGCCAGGATCAGAGCGCGGTCCCCGCCCGCTCCGGATAGGTTGAAAGTAAGCGGATTGCTGCCCCCGAGATCCGCATCGGCGGCATCGAGTGTTTTCCAATCCGATGGCGCAAAATAGTCCCTCTTGTCGTCTCTGCGGCGCAGGTCGGGTCCAAAGTGAAACACGGCTTCACCGTCGCTCCAGGTCGGCGCGCCGAGCGTATTCCCAGTCGCAAAGTAGATGTCCTGCTCGGAGACGCTCAGACCGCCCGGCGCCCAGATCCCGCCCCCTCGCCCACGCGTTTCGAAGCTGACATGCTTGCCGGGCTCGCGCAGGGAAAGTCCGACCACCCAGCCGTGATAGTTCCCGCAATCACCAAAATGGCCACTGAAGGCGACATAGACAGTGTCGTCGAGAAGCGTGAGCGCCGCGCGCTGGTTGTGGACGCTCGGGTCGAAATGTCGTCCTGCCTTTTGCAGAAGGTCGGCCACATCGATCGGCCAGCCGGGGAGAACGCTGCCATCCTTTGTCGAAAGCGCGAACACTTCGTGGCGCGGGCCGTTTCCTCGCTCCACGGCAGCATCGAAATAGATGGCTTGGGTTGCAGGGTCGATCACCGGCGTCCCGGTAATACCAAGCGGATCGATATTTCCGCACGGCAGCGACGAACGGCGCACTGGACGCCCGACCACCCGCCTCCACAATTCCTTGCCGGTCGTCGCGTCGAGGGCCTGGACGACGTCGTCCTCGGTGGCCACGAATAGCATCCCGGCGTTCGCTCCAGGAGGACGCCAGTACAGCGGCTGAGCGTACATCGAGCCCGCGACACGGGCGTTGAACGTGCGATCCAGCTGAACCGATCTGGCTTTATCCCAGGATAGCGCGGGAACGACGTACTGGCCGCTTCGGCTGTTGTCGCCATGATAGGTCAGAACGGAGCCGTCTTGAGCAAGGGCGGATAGCGGCGATAGCGCAAGTGCAAATAGTCCCACCCTCCAGGCAGGACGGGCTGTCCTCGAAAAAGCGCGTCGGATGTTCATGTGCGCCTAACAGCCCCGTGCTGCTCCGGTTCCATCATCGTGGGCACATGAGCTGAGGCGTTTCGCACTCGCGCTCATCGAGCGCCGGTTTCACTCGCTCTTCGCGAGGACGTCGGCGACCTCGTACAAATGAGGATCGATATCGTCGGTGAGACTTCCGAACTGACTCCAGGCTTTGCGAAATTCAGGTGACTGGTGCGCGGCCCGTAGGAGATCACGGCTTTCCCATTGAATGTAATTCACGATACGACGCCCATCGAGGCTGCGATGCAGGCTGACGGAAATGAACCCCGGCTGACGCTGCATGAAGCGAGCTCGCTCCCTCATGAGCGATAGGGCCTCGGCCTGCTTCTCCGGTTCGGCTTCGATGATCGTAATTTGCGTGACCGGCTGCTGGCCGATCTGGATTTGTGGCATGGCGATCTCCTTTCACGGTATTATCGATCGATCTCCCCAAACACGATGTCCAGCGACCCGATGATCGCCGAGACGTCGGCGAGCAAGTGGCCGCGGCAGAGTAGGTCCATCGCCTGCAGATGCGCGAACGATGGAGCGCGGATCTTGCACCTGTAGGGTTGGTTGGTCCCATCGGAAACCAGATACACGCCGAACTCGCCCTTGGGGGCTTCCACTGCCGCATAGATCTCCCCGGCAGGCACGTGAAAGCCTTCTGTGTAAAGCTTGAAATGATGGATCAGGGCTTCCATCGAGCGCTTCATCTCGCCGCGGCGCGGAGGAAAGATCTTGTTGTCCTGCACTGCGACCGGACCTTGCCCGTCAGGAGCGCGGAGTTTGGCGATGCACTGTCGCATGATGCGCACCGACTGGCGCATTTCTTCCATGCGGACCAGATAGCGGTCATAGCAGTCACCGTTCTTGCCAATCGGAATGTCGAAATCCATCTCCGGATAGCATTCATAGGGCTGCGCCTTGCGAAGGTCCCAGGCGGCGCCCGAGCCACGCACCATGACGCCCGAAAATCCCCACTCCCAGGCTTGCTTCAATGTCACCCTGCCGATATCGACGTTGCGCTGCTTGAAGATACGAAGTCCCGTCAGCAGCCGATCCAGATCGTCCACCACGCGCAGGAACGGATCGCAAAAGGCTTCGATGTCATCGATCAGCTTCGGTGGCAGGTCTTGATGCACGCCTCCGACACGGAAGTAATTTGCGTGCATGCGCGCACCGGACGCGCGTTCATAGAACACCATCAGCTTCTCACGCTCTTCGAACCCCCACAGCGGTGGGGTGAGCGCCCCGACGTCCATCGCCTGGGTTGTGATGTTGAGCAGATGCGAGAGCAGCCGTCCGATTTCACAGAACAGCACGCGAATCAGTTGGCCGCGGCGCGGCACTTCCAGGCCAAGCAGCCGCTCCGCTGCGAGGCAGAACGCATGCTCCTGGTTCATCGGTGCGACATAGTCGAGCCGGTCGAAATACCCGATCGATTGCTGATAGGTCTTGTTTTCGATCAGTTTTTCGGTTCCGCGGTGGAGCAGGCCGATGTGAGGATCGACGCGACGGACCACCTCGCCATCAAGCTCCAGCACCAGGCGCAGCACGCCGTGGGCCGCAGGATGCTGCGGCCCAAAATTGATGGTGAAATTGCGGAGGCCTTCTTCCTCCATGGCGAACTCACGGCTGCGGCAGCGGGTCCGCGCCCGGCGTAGCAGCAACGCGGCCCAAGCCTTGGTCGTTCCTAAAGCCCCGTAGCCTCCTCCAGCCCCGTTGCGAGGAACTACACGGCCGCACCGCGTCCCGGCCCGAACCTAGGAACACGTGCGTTTGCATTCCGTTGAGCAGGGTGCAGGGCAGAAGAGTTGAGCACGATTGGCTGCGACATGGTTTCTGTGCGACGGAGGCGCGGCGACCCGGAGGCGGAGGTCTCGGAGGAGATCGTCGAAAAAGGCGACATCTATTTTGCCTACCGACCCCGGATCGAGGAAGATAAGGCCGAAGACCTCGGCGACATCCAGCGCTTTTACATGGTGATGAAGCCGGAACGACAGGCCCGGCTTCGTGTGGCGGTGCTTGGGCGCAAGCGGCTGCCCGAGGCGCGCGATCATGAACGCATCTGGGGGTTCATCGAAGCGATCAGGTCCGGCCCGGCCGTCGAGGACGAATTCCGTGAGCATCATTATGCGACCAGGACGCGCGGTGAACGCACGCTGCCGCCGGTCCGGCCCGCCGGCGAAGGCGTCTATGCGCTAATCAAGCGCGGTCGCAATCTCCACTTGAGCTATGAACTCGAACTGCCACGGCGGCCCGGCGAAGTCCAGGAGGAGCTGAATATCGAGCGCCAGGCGGCGTACATTCTGTCTATCAAGAACCCCGAGGCCGGGTCTCCGCCCGGCGCAGGACTGTCAGAGCGGGAAGAGGCGCATTACCCCAAACCGGTCGAGCGGCAATTCCGCGGCCGGCGCTTCGCATCCGAAGACCCGCATCTGCTCGACTATGAAGGCGCCGAGTTCATCCTGATCGGCGCGCGCGTCGATCCCGAGCGCGCCTATGGGGTCGATATCGAGACCGAACACGAGACGGCCCGCAATGCCGACATTTTCCGCCAGCTCAAGATGTCGCCGCGCGAGCATCCCATCGGTCCGCTGATCAAGGGCGAATGGCAATAAAGGCAGTGCGTGGTCGGCTTTCCAGGTGCTTGAACCAAGGAGACCGCATATGAACCGGACGATCGAACTGTTGGCGCAAGGCCAGAGCTGCTGGATGGATGATCTCACCCGGCGAATGATCGATAGCGGCGATCTGGCACGGCGGGTTGGCGAGGAAGGCTTGCGTGGTATCACGTCGAATCCGGCCATCTTCGAGAAGGCGGTCGCGGAAGGCGCGGATTACGACGATGACATCGTTCGCGCAGCCGTGGCGGGCCGATCCCCAGCCGGCATCTATGAAGAACTCATTACCAGCGACGTACGGAACGCCTGTGATATCCTGCGCCCGGTGTACGAGGAGACCGCGGGTGTCGACGGTTTTGTGAGCCTCGAAGTATCGCCCCACCTCGCGCACGACACAGAGGCCTCGATCGAGGAGGCGCGGAGGCTGTGGACACTGGTCGACCGGCCCAACCTGTTCATCAAGATTCCCGGCACTCCGGCAGGGGTTCCGGCCATCGAGCAGCTGCTGTTCGAAGGCATCAACGTCAACATCACGCTGCTGTTCTCGATCGGCCGCTACGAGGCGGTGGCCGAGGCCTACCTGCGAGCGCTTGAACGGCGGCTGGACGCAGGCCAGCCGATCGAACACATCGCTTCGGTCGCAAGTTTTTTCCTCAGTCGCATCGATGTGCTCGTCGATCGACTGTTGCGGCAGCGCATCGTGCCCGACCGCCTGCCTCCCGATCCTGATCCACGCAGCCTTCTGGGCAAGGTCGCGACCGCGAACGCCAAGCTCGCCTATCAGGCATTTAGCCGTATCCGGGCGAGTAACCGCTGGATGGCGCTCGCCGAGAAAGGCGCGCGGGTACAGCGGATGCTATGGGCAAGCACCAGCACCAAGAACCCGGACTATCCGGATCTCATGTATGTCGAACCGTTGATCGGTCCAATGACCATCAACACGATGACGCGCAAGACCATCGCAGGGTTCCGCGACCACGGCACTGTGCAGGCCACGGTCACGCACGATGTGCAGCGCGCGCGGCGCGTCATGGAAGATCTGGGTCGGCTTGGGGTGTCGTTCGATCTGGTCACGGCCCAGCTCGAGAACGACGCGGTCCAGAAGTTCATCGATCCGTTCGACTCGCTGCTCAAGCTATTCGCCGCCAAGGGTGAGCGCGCTGTGGCGTTCCGTGGTGCGGCCGATCTGCGCGCAGAGGCCCGCCGGCTGCGGCGACTGGTGATCCGCATGACGACGGAAGCGGGCTCGGGTCATCCCACCTCTTGCATGTCGTGCGCCGATATCGTGGCAGCGCTGTTCTTCCGCGAGATGCGCTGGGATCCGCTCGACGCAGCCGCGCGCAATGTCGATACGTTCGTTCTGTCGAAGGGCCATGCGGCGCCAATCCTGTGGGCGGCCTTGCACGAAGCCGGCGCCATCAGCGAGGATCCGCTGTCACTGCGGCGGATCGATAGCACGTTGGAAGGCCATCCGACGCCGCTCAATCCATGGGTCAGGGTCGCGACCGGATCGCTCGGACAGGGGCTTGCGGCGGCCAACGGGCTCGCAGCGGCGAACCGCCTGGACCGCATCGATGCCCGCGTGTTCTGCCTGCTTGGCGACGGCGAATGCTCGGAAGGCTCAGTGTGGGAGGCCGCGCAGTTTGCTTCGCTCAATGGCCTTGCGAACGTGACGGCGATCGTTGACATCAACGGTCTCGGCCAGAGCGAGGCGGCGCCCTATCACCACGATACCGCAGTGTTCGCGCGTCGGTTCGCGAGCTTCGGCTGGCGCACCATCGAGATCGACGGTCACGATATGACAGCGATCCTTGCGGCATTTCGGACCGCGCATGACGGTGGCCCGACCGCCATCCTCGCGCGTACCATCAAGGGCAAAGGGGTCTCGTTCCTGGAAGGAGCGGACGGATGGCACGGCAAACCGCTCGACCGTAAGCAGATGTCGCAGGCACTCGACGAACTCGGCGATGAGACGCAGGCGCCGCCCGTCGTCGAGCCACGTCGGGTCGGCCAGATGGCGCGCCCGCAGCGCGTGGCCGCGACACACTCCCCTCCCGCCTATCGGCTGGGTGATAAGGTCGCCACCCGCGAGGCGTTCGGGCACGCGCTGGCGAAGCTCGCTGGCGAGGAGCCAGCGCTGGTAGCGCTTGACGGCGACGTGAAGAACTCCACCGGAACAGAGCCGTTCGCGGCCCGATACCCGGAACGGTTCTTCGAGAGTTTCATCGCCGAGCAGAACATGGTCGGCGTCGCCCTCGGACTCGCAGCGGCGGGCAAGATCCCATGTGCAGCGACGTTCGCCTGCTTCCTCACGCGCGCTTATGATTTTATCCGCATGGCGCAGTATTCGCGGCCCGCCCATCTCGTCCTGTGCGGCAGCCATTGCGGCGTGTCGATCGGCGAGGACGGCCCGTCGCAGATGGGCCTTGAGGATCTCGCCATGTTCCGCGCCCTGATCGAAAGTACGGTTTTGTATCCGGCAGATGCGGTGAGCGCCGAGCAGCTGACCGCGATGGCGGCGCGTACCAATGGCATCGTCTACATCCGGACGACACGGCCCAAGACGCCGGTGATCTACTCCAATGCAGAGGAGTTTCCGATCGGCGGCAGCAAGGTGCTGCGCTCGTCGCTGCAAGATCGGCTCACTGTCGTTGCGGCTGGTATTACGGTGCATGAGGCGTTGGCCGCTTCCGACATGCTCGATGCACGTGGGATTTCGATCCGCGTGATTGATGCCTACTCGGTGAAGCCTATCGATGTCGTCACGCTATCGGCAGCCGCTCGTGACACCGAGGGGCTGATTGTCGTCGAGGACCACGCGATCGATGGCGGGCTGGGCGATGCCGTGTCGACCGCGGTTGGCTCGACGGCGCCGGTGCATCGGCTGGGGATTGCACGACTGCCGCGCTCTGGCACGAAAGACGAATTGCTCGACAGGTACGGCATTTCGTGCCGCTCGATTGAAGAGAAGGTCCTGCAGTTGGCTGCCTGAAGCAAAAATAAACCCCGCCATCCAATGATTGGAATGACGGGGCTCGAGCTTTCACTTTTTCAAGGATTCCACCTTTCAAAAGTTACTTGCTCTGACTGGATAACTGCCACACGGCGCAGTCGTTCCCGGAAATTTTCGTCCGCGGCCTGTGTTAATGCAGCTCAGTTCCCCGGCATCCAAATAAGAAGTTCCCGGAGCACCGTGCTGAACCCGCCCCTTGAATCAGAGGAACACGCCCCGCTACAGGTCGGTGTTGGACTCAGGCGGTGGCGGAACTCTGGTTGTGCTGCTGGCTCGGCCGCGCGATTCCATGCAGCGCCTTGGCAGTCCCTGCCGACTGGCGCACCAAATCGCTAAGCGACACGATCCCGACCAGGCGCTTGTTCCGGTCTACCACGGGCAACCGTCGTACCTGGATCTCACTCATGTTCGTGCAGACGTGAGATATGTCCTCGTCTTCGAAGCAGTATTTCACCTCTTGGGTCATCGCGTCACGGACCTTGCTGTTCGGGCCTTTGCCGTCCGCGATGCAGCGCACCGCAATATCGCGGTCTGTGATCATGCCCACGAGGCGGTCACCTTCACCCACGGGCAATACGCCACAATCGCACTCTTTCATCAGCTTTGCTGCATTCTGTATCGTGTCGTTAGGATTTACGACTTTCGCGTCGCGCGTCATCACCTCGCTGATCTTCTTCATGGTCAACTCCTATGCCGATCTGCCCCAACAGATTTCGATTAAGCGGGGACTTCTTCGATTGATATCAACACAACGGAGGCGACAATCGCGCGTTCCAAAGACGACACTGGTTCTGATCCGTGCAGAGATAAGAACGTCACGGCCTGTTTCAGCTTGGCCCCACCGCCATGCCCTTCTCGGCGAGTTCCTTCTTCGCATGCTCGTTCTTGCCGAGGTGTGTCAGGCGCATCCCGCGCAGCACGTTCGGAGCCTTGGTGAACTGGACGTTGTCATAACCAACGATCTCGATGCGGTTGCCCCACGGATCGCGAAAATCGAGGAAGGGTCCATCGATCACGGCGACACCTGCGGCATCCAGTGCCTTGCGCGCCGCTTCCTTGTCGTCGACCACGAGCCCGAAATGGCGGCCGTCGTCCGCTGCTTGCCGGCGGCCTTTCTGCAGCGCGATGAACTGGTCGCCCAGATCGATGAAGGCCATGGTGTCGGTCTTGCCACGTAGCTCGAAGCTGAACAGACGGCCGTAGAATGCCAGTGCTTCTTCGATCTCTCCGACCTCCAAAGCTATGTGGTTGAAGCCAATGGCGCGCGGCCTTGCGAACTCAGTCATTGGATTCTCCTCTTTTGCCTACCTATCGATCAGGTGGGTAGACTCAGCCCAGGCCGCAATCGGGTATGAGTCCCCCAGCCACGGCGGACCTCGAGCGATCAGAAAGCGAATCCATGTCACAGCGCGTTGCTCCTCATTACGTTGCCTTGGGAACAGCGCTGACACGGCTGCATTTTGTCAGGGAAGAGATAGGTTCCTTGCGATGGCGGCGCCCGGTTGACTGACATTCTGTTAGCCATCGGGCCTCATCCCACCAACTTCCACCTTCCATCCCCCGCGCGCTTCAGGGCCGGGTCGCTCACCCGCACATGCTCGGCGAGGAAATCGATGAACGCGCGGACGCGTGCGGGGAGCGGCGCGGTGTGGCCGACATAGACGGCGTGGATGTCTTCGCGGTCGCCGGGATTGTAGCTTTGCAGCACCGGCACGAGGTGGCCCGTTTCAATGTCGGGGCCGATGTGGAAGAGGGCGAGGCGCGCGAGCCCGACGCCGCCGAGCGCAAGGCGGCGCGCGGCTTCGCCGTCGCTGGCGCGCGCGACGGGCGGCGGCACCGCTTCCTCGGTGTGGTCGCCGCGCTTGAATGGCCAGCCGCGGATACTGCGCGGAAAGGTCCAGCCGATGCCACGGTGATCGGCGAGATCCGCCGGCGTCTTCGGCGTGCCGCAGCGTGCGAGATAGTCCGGCGCGCCGACCACGACCATGCGGCTGGTGCCGAGTTTCCGTGCGACGAGGCGCGACGCACGCAATGGACCGACACGGATCGCGACGTCGGCGCGTTCCTGCATCAGGTCGATCAGCGTGTCCGTGAGCACGAGATCGAGCGTGACTTCGGGATGCGCTTCCAGGAAGCGCGGGATCAGCGGCATCACATGCAGCATGCCGAACGGAATGTTGCAGTTCACCGTGAGGCGGCCGCGCGGGGCCGCACCGGAGGCCGCCTCTCGTTCGGCTTCCTCCATCTCTGCGAGGATCCGCACGGCCCGCTGGTAGAACGTCTGGCCTTCTTCGGTCAGGGTCAGCTTGCGCGTGGTGCGGTTGACCAGGCGCGAGCCGAGCCGTGCCTCGAGCCGCGAGATCAACTTGCTCACGCCCGACGGCGTCAGGCGCAGCTTTCGTGCGGCCTGCGTGAAGCCGCCTAAGTCGACGACGCGGACGAAAACCTCCATCTCGGCGGAGCGGTTGGTGTCGAAGCGGGCCATGTTGAATTCACGTCACAAATGATTGGATTGCGGACATTCTAATGGTTTTGCTGCGGTGCGGCTATCTGCGTGGCTCGTCTCATCCATCGGAGCCACGCATGCCTCCCGCCGTCCTTGCGCTCACCGCTGGTGCCTTCGGCATCGGCACCACCGAATTCATCATCATGGGCCTCTTACTCCAGGTCGCCGCCGAGATGCATGTCTCGGTGCCGGTCGCGGGCCTGCTCATCTCCGGCTATGCGCTCGGCGTGTTCGTCGGCGCGCCGGTGCTGACGCTCGCCACACGGCGCATGCCGCGGAAGTCCGTGCTGCTGGCGCTGATGGCGATCTTCACGCTGGGCAATGCCGCCTGCGCACTGGCGCCGAACTACGAGCTGCTGATGGCCGCCCGCGTGCTGACATCGCTCGCCCACGGGACCTTCTTCGGCGTCGGGTCGGTGGTGGCGACGAGCCTCGTCGCCGAGGACAAGCGGGCCTCGGCGATTGCCACCATGTTCATCGGCCTCACGGTCGCGACACTGCTGGGTGTGCCCTTCGGCGCCTGGTTCGGCCTGATGCTCGGCTGGCGCGCGGCGTTCTGGGCCGTGACGGTCATCGGCGTGATCGCCTTTGCTGTGGTCGCCGCGCTCGTGCCCGGCCATGTCGGCAACGGCGACAAGCCGGTCTCGCTTGCCGAGGAAGTCTCGGTGCTCGGCCGCCCGCAGGTGCTGCTCGGCCTTGCCATGACCGTGTTCGGCTTTGCCGGCCTGTTCGTCGTCTTCACCTATATCCAGCCGATCCTGACGCGTTTCACCGGCTTTTCGGAGGCCGCAGTCTCGCCGATCCTGCTGGTGTTCGGCGTCGGGCTCGCGATCGGCAACGTCGCCGGCGGCAAGCTCGCCGACCGTGGCCTCGCCGGCGCGCTGATCGGAACGCTCGCCGCGCTCGCCATGGTGCTTCTTGGCCTTGCCGCCGTGCTGTCGGTCAAGATCCCGGCGGTCGTGCTGATCCTGCTGCTGGGCATCGCCGCTTTTGCGACCGTCGCCCCGCTCCAGCTTCGCGTGCTGGAAGCGGCAGGCCCCAATGGCCGCACGCTCGCCTCCAGCCTCAACATCGCCGCGTTCAATCTTGGCAACGCCCTCGGTGCCTGGGCCGGCGGTGTCACCATCGATCGCGGGCTCGGCCTTTCGGCGCTCCCTCTGGTCGCAGCCGGCATCACCGCTGTCGGTCTCGTGCTGGCGCTGTGGAGCCTCCGGCTGGACCGCGCGCAAGCCGCCGTTGCGGCTTGTCCGGCGGAATAGCGCAGCGGCGCGTTCGCGGACAATTCGCCGCGCCGCGCCATCGCGCCATGCAGAAAACGCACCTGTACACGTCCTTTCGCCATCCGTAACGTCTGCGACGCAATTTCAGGAGATGCGACGTGGCGAAGACGACGACCAGGAAGAAAGCGGCTTCGAAGAAACCGGCTAAGACCTCGAACAAGAAAGGCGCAAGCCGCAAGGGCATCGTTGCGAAGAAGGCAAAGAAAGCCACGCGGCTCGAGCCGGCCTCATCGCGCCGTCCCAAGGGGCCGGCCTGGCAATGGTCGGCGGTCGAGACCGCGGCTGCCATCCGCTCCGGTGCAATCTCCGCCGTCGAGACGGTCGAAGCGCATCTCGAACGGATGCACGCCATCAATCCGAGGCTGAACGCCGTCGTCGTCGATCTCTCGGAAGAGGCGTTGAAGGCTGCGCATGCGGCCGACAGGCAGCGCGCCAAGGGCGGCGAGCTCGGCCTCCTGCATGGCGTGCCTGTAACCATCAAGGAGAATGTCGACTACGAAGGCCGACCAAATTTCAACGGCGTTCCTGCCAACGAGGACCTCATCGCGCCGTCGGATTCCCCCGTGGTGCGCAACTTGAAAAAGGCCGGCGCGATCGTCATCGGGCTCACCAATACGCCGGAATTCTCCTTCCGCGGCTTCACCGACAATCCTCTGCACGGGCTGACGCTGAACCCATGGGATCCGAACATCACCTGCGGCGGCTCCTCCGGCGGCGCTGGCTCGGCGGTCGCCGCCGGCATTGGCACCATCGCCCATGGCAACGACATCGGCGGCTCCTTGCGCTGGCCAGCGCATTGCAATGGCATTGCCACCATCAAGCCGACGCAGGGACGCATCCCCGCTTTTAACGGAAGCGCCACCGCCGAGCGGCCGATGCTGGCCCATCTGATGTCGGCGCAGGGGCCGCTCGCCCGTCACGTTGCCGACGTTCGCCTCGCACTGGAGGTGATGAGCCAACGCGATCCCCGCGATCCCTGGTGGGTGCCGGCGCCGCTGGCCGGGCCGAAGCCGAAGGGGCCGATCAAGGTCGCGCTGGCAAAGATCCCCGATGACATGGACGTCGATCCGCAGGTCACTGCGGCGCTGCGCCACGCCGCGGATCATCTCGAGCGGTCCGGCTATCGCGTCAGCGAGGTCGAGGTGCCCGACATCAACGGCGTCTGGCAGACCTGGTGCGACATCATCACCAACGAGACCGTGGTGATGCAGGAAGCCAGCATGCTGAAGGTCACCTCCGAGGATTTTCACAAGGCCTGGGGCGGCATGAAGACCAAGGCCAACTTGCTCGATCTCAAAGCCTGGATGCAGGCGACGGCCGCGCGCAATGGCCACATCCGCGCCTGGCAATTGTTCTTCGAGGAGTATCCGGTCGTGCTGGCGCCGACCACGGTGAAGCCGACGCCGGGCCCGCGCGAGGACACGGTCAGTCCCGAGCGCGTGCGCGAGATCTTCTGGGGCGAGATCCGCTTCATTTCCGCGATCAACGTGCTGGGCCTGCCCGGCGCGGTGGTGCCGGTGGCCCTCCACGACGGCAAGCCGATCGGCGTCCAGCTCATTGCCGGGCGCTATCGCGAGGATCTTGCGCTCGATGCTGCGGCCGCGATCGAGAAGCGCGCCGGCGTGCTCGCCCACAGGCTGTGGGAGCAGATGGCTTAGGTGTAGCCTGGCTATCGCCGCGTTGACCTGCCTTCTCCCCAAAAGGGGGAGAAGGCAAAAGTAACGCCGCTGTCGCAGCAAACCTCGTCAATTCGTTAATCCAGTTTAACCCGAATTCTGGCCACCTCGCCAACGAGCGTTAGGGTTACTTCCTCGATCTCTAGGCGAATTATTGTCCGCTTTACCACCCGCCTCTTACAGGAGGACGGCGGACAACGCACATGCCGTGAGGCCAATAAGTGCGGCCCGCCCCACGCGGAGGTGGCACGATGCGCAACGAGACGATCGCTATTCACGCCGGCTACGAACCGGAAGCCACCACGCACGCCGTCGCCGTGCCGATCTACCAAACCGCGGCCTATGCCTTCGACAGCGCCGATCATGGCGCCGCGCTCTTCAATCTCGAGGCCGAGGGCTTTCGTTACAGCCGCATCGCCAATCCGACCAGCGCGGTGTTGGAGAAGCGCATCGCGCAGCTCGAAGGCGGCGTCGGCGCGCTCGCGGTTGCGACCGGCCAGGCGGCGCTGCACTTCGCCTTTGTCAATGTCGCCGATCACGGCGGCAACATCGTTTCCGTGCCGCAGCTCTACGGCACCACGCACACGCTGCTCTCGCACATCCTGCCGCGGCAGGGCATCACCGGCCGCTTCGCCGAGAGCGACAAGCTAGATGCGATCGAGAAGCTGATCGACGAGAATACCCGCGCCGTGTTCGCCGAGACCATCGGCAATCCCGCCGGCAATGTCTGCGACATCGAGGCGCTGGCGAAAATCGCGCACGCGCATGGCGTGCCGCTGATCGTCGACAACACGGTCGCGACCCCCATTCTGCTCAAGCCGTTCGACTACGGCGCCGACATCGCCGTGCATTCGCTGACCAAGTTTTTGGGCGGCCACGGCACCACGCTCGGTGGCGCCATCGTCGATTCCGGAAACTTCCCGTGGGCGAAATACGCCGACCGTTTCCCGGCTTACAACAAGCCGGACGCGTCCTATCATGGCCTCGTTTATGCCGAGCGCTTTGGTAGGACCGCCTATATCGAGCGCGCGCGCAGCGTCTATCAGCGCACAATGGGCTCGGTGCTCTCGCCGTTCAACGCCTTCCTGCTGCTCCAGGGCATCGAGACCGTGGCGCTGCGCATGGAGCGCCACGTCGAGAACGCCCGCAAGGTCGCCGAATTCCTCCGCGGTGACCCGCGCGTCGCCTGGGTCAATTACACGGGCTTCCCGGACAGCCCCTATTATCCGCTGGTGCAGAAATATCTGAACGGTAACGCCTCCTCGCTGTTCACCTTCGGCATCAAGGGCGGCATGGAAGCCGGCAAGACCTTCTACGATGCGCTGAAGCTGATCACGCGCCTCGTCAATATCGGCGATGCCAAGTCGCTCGCCTGTCATCCGGCCTCGACCACGCACCGGCAGATGTCGGCAGAGCAGCAGCGTGTCGCTGGTGTTTTGCCGGAGACGATCCGCCTGTCGATCGGCATCGAGCATTCCGCCGACATCATCGAGGACATCGACCAGGCGCTGGAAAAGGCCTGTCCGTCGTCGCGTCTCCAGGCCGCGGAGTAGGCGGGCGGCGTCGATGACGATCTTGATCGACAGGGATCAACTCATGTCGAGCCCGGCACTGGTGCCGGCCGGGGGTGATCTCGCGCTTGATCGGAGCGGTGCCGAGCTGACCATCGGGCTGATCAACAACATGCCGGACCCGGCGCTGAAGGCGACCGAGCGACAGTTCATGAGGCTGCTCCAGGCCGCCGCGGGCCCGCGCCGCATCCGCTTTCACTGCTTCTCGCTTCCCAGCGTGAAACGCTCACCGGAAGCCAAGTGGCATGTCGAGAGTGAATATTCCGATCTTGCGGATCTCAAGCGCCAGAGATTCGACGGGCTGATCGTGACCGGCGCCGAGCCGGTCGCGCCCGAGCTCGACCAGGAGCCGTACTGGCGCGACCTGACCGACCTCGTCGACTGGGCCAAGGTCAACACGCGCTCGACGATCTGGTCGTGCCTCGCCGCGCATGCGGCGGTGCTGCATCTCGACCGTATCGAACGACGGCGACTGCCGGCCAAATGTCACGGCATCTTCGACTGCGAAGCTGTGACGCATGATCCCCTGACGCGCGGTGCGCCTATGCCGCTCAAGGTCTCGCATTCGCGCCTGAACGAGATCGCCGAGGACGACCTCGTTCAGGCCGGATACCAGGTGCTGACACGTTCGGAGGAGGCTGGCGTCGATGTCTTCGTCCGCCAATATGCCAGCCGTTTCGTGTTCTTCCAGGGCCACCCGGAATACGATGCCTTATCGCTCCAGCGCGAATATCTGCGCGACATCGGCCGCTATCTCGCGCGTGAGCGCGAGACTTATCCGAACCTGCCCGTGAGTTATTTTGACGCAGCGACGGAAGAGAAGCTGGCCCGCTTCGAGAAGCAGGCGCGGCACCAGCGCCATCCGGCGCTCACCAACGAATTGCCTGCGCTGAATTTGCGCGCCGATATCGCCGCCGGCAGCGCCGCGGCGGCATTGTTCCGGAACTGGCTGCAATATCTCGGCGCGGATGCCGACGCGCCGGTCTCGGCGCGCTAGCCAAAGGATGTTGGTTTCGCGTTAGGATTACTTGAGCGTTAGGCTTGCCTCAACCAGCGCACGAATGTTTCAGTAGAGAAATACGAAATCGCAGGAAACGCAGTGTGTGGTCGGAACTCCAGGGACGCGTGAGCAATCGGCTGGCCCGGCATTTCCGCGCCGCGCCGCACCGTTTGCCTGCGCGCGCGCCGATGGTGAGCTTCACCTTCGACGATGCCCCCGATAGCGCTGCAGGCGAAGGTGCCGAGCTCCTGGAGCAGCATGACGGCCGCGGCACGTTCTACCTCTCCGGCAGCTTGATCGATCAGCCGTCGGATCATTGGCATGGGCTGTCGAATGACGCGATCGTGCGGCTTCACCGGACCGGTCACGAGATTGCCTGCCACACCTTCTCGCACCAGTGCGCGGTCGATCTCGACGCGGCCGCCATGGCCCGAGAGATCGAGCGAAACCGCAACTATTTCCGCAGCATCGATTCCTCGATCGTGCTGCAGAACTTCGCCTATCCGTATGGCCTCGCCTCGGTCTGGCGCAAGCCGCAGCTCACAAGGGCCTACCGTTCGGCGCGCGGCATCCTTCCCGGCGTTAACAGCGACGTCATCGACCTCCAGTTCCTGCGCGCGTCGCCTTTGATCGATTGCGAGATCGATCTGGCTGGCATCGATCGCTATTTCGATGAGGCGGTCGAAAGCGGTGGGTGGCTGATCTTCTACGGCCACGACGTCGCCAACGCGCCAAGCCCCTTTGGCTGCACGCCGCAATTGATGCGCCATGCGCTGAAGGCGGCCCGGAAACGCAACATGCCGATCGTGACGGTCGCGGAAGCTTTGCGACGGATCGGGGTGTAGCGGCTCTCTTCCTTCTCCCCTTGCGGGAGAAGGTGGCGCGAAGCGCCGGATGAGGGGTTGTCTCGGCATAGTAGTCTCTATCGAGTTCGCGGATAGAACCCCTCACCCGCCGAGCTTCGCTCGGCACCCTCTCCCGCAGGGGAGAGGGAAGACTGCCTTTGCCCCGCAAACGGCCTTGCCACGCCCGCGTCAGCATGCGACTGGCCTTGTGACGAATCCACGGCCTTGTTCCAGACACGCCCATGTCCTCCCCTTCCACCGCTCCACTGCCAGCGCCGGCCAACGGCCGCGATGCGTTGTCGGTGCTGCATTCGGTGTTCGGACTGCCGGGGTTCCGCGGCGCGCAGGACGAGATCATCCGGCACGTGACGGATGGCGGCAATTGTCTGGTGCTGATGCCGACTGGCGGCGGCAAGTCGCTCTGCTATCAGCTCCCCTCACTGCTGCGCGAGGGCTGCGGCATCGTGGTCTCGCCGCTGATCGCGCTGATGCGCGACCAGGTCGCCGGCCTGATAGAAGCCGGCGTCAACGCGGCCGCGCTGAACTCGTCGCTGACCCCGCAGGAGGCCTCGGAGGTGGAGCGGCGCCTGATCGCGGGCGATCTCGACCTGCTCTATGTTGCGCCGGAACGGCTGGTGACGCCGCGCTGCCTGTCGATGCTGGCGCAGGCGAAGGTGGCGCTGTTCGCGATCGACGAAGCCCATTGCGTCTCGCAATGGGGCCACGATTTCCGGCCCGAATATGTTGGTCTGTCCATCATCGCCGAGCGCTTTCCCGACGTCCCCCGCATCGCGCTGACCGCGACCGCCGACGAGCTGACGCGCAAGGAGATCGTGGCGCGACTTCAGCTAACAGGCGCCCCGCAATTCGTCTCCAGCTTCGACCGGCCCAACATCCGATACGAGATCGTCGACAAGCGCAATGCGGTCTCGCAGCTGAAGGAATTCATCCGCGAGCGTCACATGGGCGATGCCGGCGTGGCCTATTGCCTGTCCCGCAACCGCGTCGAGGAGGTCGCCGCCGCCCTTCAAGACGCCGGCATTGCCGCGCTGCCCTATCATGCCGGTCTCGACAGCAGCGTGCGCTCCCGAAACCAGGACCGCTTCCTCAACGAAGACGGCATCGTCATCGTTGCGACCATCGCGTTCGGCATGGGCATCGACAAGCCCGACGTGCGCTTCGTCGCCCATCTCGATCTGCCCAAGAGCATCGAGGCCTATTATCAGGAGACGGGGCGCGCCGGCCGCGACGGCAAGCCGTCGGCAGCCTGGATGGCCTATGGCCTCTCGGACATCGTGCAGCAGCGCCGCATGATCGACGAATCGGCTGCGTCTGACGATTTCAAGCGGGTCTCGATCGGCAAGCTCGATGCGCTGGTCGGTCTTGCCGAGACGCCGCACTGCCGGCGCCGGCGGCTGCTCGCCTATTTCGGCGAGATCGTGATGGGTGAGAGTTGCGGCAATTGCGATAATTGCCTGACGCCGCCGAAGATGCGCGACGGCAAGGTGCTGGCGCAGAAGCTTTTGTCCTGCGTCTACCGCACCGGGCAACGTTTTGGCGCGATGCACCTGATCGACGTGCTGGTCGGGCGCCTGACCGAGAAGGTGACGCAGTTCGGCCACGACAAGCTGTCGGTGTTCGGCATCGGCCGCGAGCTCAACGAAAAGCAGTGGCGCACGGTGCTGCGGCAATTGGTGGCAATGGGGCATTTGCAGAGCGACAGCGAAGCATTCGGCGCGCTGAAGCTGACGGACTCTTCGCGCGGTGTGCTGCGCGGCGAAACGGAGGTGTGGCTGCGCGAGGAAGCGCCCGGCACCCGCATCCGCTCAAGCCGGGCCAAATCGCGCCGCGGCGACCTCGCGCCCGCGGCGAGCGCGCCGCAAGGCGATGTCGATCCCGAATTGCGCGCGCGGCTGCGCTCCTGGCGTTCCGACATCGCCCGCGAGCGCGGCGTGCCCGCCTATGTCGTGCTGCACGATGCCACCATCGACGGCATCGTCCGGGCCTGGCCGACGACGCTGGACGAACTCCGTAACGTGCCGGGTATCGGCGACAAGAAGCTCGAGCATTACGGCGACGAGCTGCTGCAGATCATCAGGACGAGGTAGGGCTATCCCCGATCGTCATCCCGGACAAGCGCGTCTAAAGCGCGCGCAGATCCGGGATCCATACCGCGTGATTTGTCGATTGCCTTCGGTAGCAGTACCGAACTTCGAGTGTTCGCCAAACGAGGCGCGGTGGTTATGGGTCCCGGCCTTCGCCGGGACGACAACTGTGTATGAGGCGAGAGCTGAGCGCCTCACCCATTCCGGAACGCATACGCATACCCGTTCAGCGCAGGCGCGCCGCCGAGATGGGCGTAGAGGATCTTCGCGCCCTTCTCGAAATAGCCTTTCTTCGCAAGATCGATCAGGCCCTGCATCGACTTGCCCTCGTAGACGGGGTCGGTGATCATGCCTTCGAGACGTGCGGTAATGCGGATCGCTTCCTTGGTTTCTTCCGACGGCACGCCATAGGCGGGATAGGCGTAGTCCTCGATCAGCACGACGTCATCGGCGACGAGCTCCTTGCCGAGCTCGACGAGCTTGGCCGTGTTCTGCGCGATCTCGAGCACCTGAGCCTTCGTCTGGCTAGGGGTGAACGATGCATCGATGCCGATCACCTTGCGGGCGCGGCCGTCGGCGGCGAAGCCGACCAGCATGCCGGCATGGGTCGAGCCGGTGACGGTGCAGACGACGATGTAATCGAACTTAAAGCCGAGCTCTTTCTCCTGCTTGCGGACTTCCTCGGCGAAGCCGACATAGCCGAGGCCGCCGAATTTGTGCACGGAGGCGCCGGCGGGAATCGCGTAAGGCTTGCCGCCCGCCGCCTTCACCTCTTCGATCGCCTGCTCCCAGCTCTTGCGGATGCCAATGTCGAAGCCGTCATCGACCAGGCGCACGTCGGCGCCCATGATGCGCGAGAGCATGATGTTGCCGACGCGGTCATAGACCGCGTCCTCGTGCGGCACCCAGGCTTCCTGCACCAGACGGCACTTCATGCCGAGCTTGGCGGCGACCGCCGCGATCATGCGGGTGTGGTTGGATTGCACGCCGCCGATCGACACCAGCGTGTCGGCGTTGGACGCGATCGCGTCCGGAATGATGTATTCGAGCTTGCGCAGCTTGTTGCCGCCATAGGCAAGGCCCGAATTGCAGTCCTCACGCTTGGCATAGACCTCGACCTGGCCGCCGAGATGTTTTGACAACCGCTCCAGCTTCTCGATCGGTGTCGGGCCGAAGGTGAGCGGATAGCGCGCGAATTTTTCCAGCATCATGGGTCATCCCGATTGGCGTTAGTGTCCGGGGAAGGGAACTAGCATCGCTCTGGGAAAATGTGCTCTCGAATATTGCGTCAATTTTGCATGTTTTCTTGCGGATTATGCGCTGTTGAGTATGATTTGTTCCGAACAAGCGCTTATAATTGGAAGCTTCTTCCATGTCCGCCCGGCTCGACCGCATCGACCTTAAGATATTGCGATTGCTGCAGAATAACGGCCGGCTCAGCAACGCCGAGCTGGCCGAAACCGTCGCGATCAGCCCCGCCACCTGCCATCGCCGTACCCAGCGCCTGTTCGAGGATGGTTTCATTGCGACTGTGCGCGCCATGGTGGCGCCGAAGAAAGTGGCAAAGGGCACGCTGGTGATGGTCGGCGTCGTGCTCGATCGCTCCACCCCGGAGAGCTTTGCCACCTTCGAACAGGCGATTGCAAAACTGAAGTTCGTGCTCGACTGCCATCTCGTCGCTGGCGATTTCGACTATTTCCTCAAGATCCGCGTCGGTGACATGGAGGACTTCAACCGCATCCATGGCGAGCAGCTCATCGCGCTGCCCGGCGTGCGCCAGACCCGCACCTTCTTCGTGATGAAGGAGGTCGTCGACAACGCGCCGCTGGAGTTTTGAACGGTCAGACCTCGCAATGCGTCGATCAGGGACGTCGTCACAGCAACTTCACTTGCCTTGCACAGGCTTGCCGGTGACGGTTGCGTCTTCTCAACGAGGAGACCTCACCGTGCGCCTTCCCATTCTTGATCCGAAAGACCTGAGTGCCGAACAGAAGCCGCTCTATGACGACATGCGAGCCGGCATCAAGGACCACTTCAAGGGTTTTGTGAACATGCGCGAGGACGGCGCGCTGCTCGGCCCCTGGAATCCCTGGATCCGCGAGCCGCGCTTCGGCAAGCCGGTGTGGGAGCTGGTCAAGGCGATCGCGTCGAACCCGCTGCTGCCGGCGCCGGTGCGCGAGGTCGCCATCCTCGTCACCGGCTCGCATTTCCGTTCCGGCTACGAGCTCTACGCCCATGTGCTGGTCGCCGAGCAGCGCGGCCTGTCGGACGAGAAGCTCGCGACCATCGTCGCCGGACAGCGGCCGGTCGATCTCACCAGGCAGGAGGCCGTCGCCTATGACGTGGCGTCCGCGCTGGTCGGCGGCGGCGTTCTGCCGGAATTGACCTGGCGCGCCGCCGTGAAGGAGTTTGGCGAGCACGGCGCGGCCGAACTCTCCTACCTCGTCGGCGTTTACTGCATGGTCTCGGTCACGCTCAACACGTTCGACGTGCCGGTGCCGGACTAGCTTGCCACATTTGCGCTTCTGGACCGGGCGGAAGCGGAGCGCTACCTTGTCGCACGAAACAAGACAGGGCAACAGGAAATGACAGCCATGAAAACGTCACGCCGCATCTTGCTCACTGGACTGGCGGGGCTCGTCGTCGCCCCGACCGCAGCGGTAGCCGCGCCGCAGCTTGCCACGGACGACGCCACCGTTGCCGAAGAGCGCTTTGCGCGCATGATTGCAGCAGCCCATGCGCCTGACGTTGCTGGTGCGCGCCAGGCCGAGCGTTATGCGAACGCGCATTGGCCTGAGTACGTGACCGCGGCGCGTGCGGTGATCGGCGCCAGGGTGTGATGCTGCTTTTTTCGTCCACAACGGGATGAGGGGAAAGACCTCATCTCGCAACCGCGCGCCTGACCTGCTCGCCGATCTGCGATAGCACGAGCTGCGCCTGCGGCAGGATCGCGCCCATGGCGTGGAAATTGTGGACCATGCCGTCGTGGCAGACATGCTCGACGACGACGCCCGCGGCGAGCAGCTTGCGGGCATAGGCATTGCCTTCGTCGCGCATCGGATCGAACTCGGCGGTGTGGATGATCGCCGTCGGCAGGCCTGTGAGCCGCGTCGCGCGCAGGGGTGAGATGCGGGGACTGGCGGCATCCAGGCCGCCCGGCAGATAGTCGGCGAGATCGGCTTCGATGGTGGCGCGATCGATCAGATGACCCTCGGCGAATTCCTCGCGCGAAGGCGAGGTCTCTTCGAAATCCAGCACCGGGCAGATCAGGCATTGCGCGACGATGGAGAGGCCTGCGTTCTGAACCGCCTCCTGGCACACGATCGCAGCCAGCGTGGCGCCGGCAGAATCGCCGCCGACCACCAGCCGTTCGGCATCGATGCCGAGTGTTGGTGCTTCGCGCGCGACCCACTCGGTGGCGGCAACCGCGTCGTCGACGGCGGCGGGAAATTTGTGCTCGGGCGCGAGCCGGTAGTCGACCGAGACGAGGCGGCAGCCGGTCGCATGCGCCAGCGCTGCCGCGATGCGGTCATGCGTGGCAATGCTGCCGGCGACGAGGCCGCCGCCGTGAAAGAACACGAAGCCCGGCGCGCGTTCACCGGCGCTTGCGGGCGAATAGAGGCGATAGGGCAGCTCGCCGCCAGGGCCGGACAGCATGCCGTCGGATGTCGTCACATCCGGCGCATCAGCTCGCGCGAACTGCATCAGCTTGGTCAGTGACTGCCGCCGTGCATTCACGCTCGGCCGGCTTCGTGCCTGCGGCGCGGCGGCAGCCATCATGGTCAACAAGCGCTTTGCGAGTGGATCGAGCGGCATGGATCTCTCGTTCTCCCACAAGGGAAGAGGGTAACTCACCATCTTCCCGCAGGGAATCATTTAGAAATTATGACCAATAGTGCCGCTATAATGCGGCATCACGCCAAGGGGAGGCCGGTCATGGCCGAGATCAAGAAGCCCATCGAATATTCGCCGAGCTGGACCTTCTTCGAGGGCAAATGGCACGACGGCAATGTGCCGATCATGGGCCCGCGCACGCATGCGGCCTGGCTCGGCTCGATCGTATTCGACGGCGCGCGCGCGTTCGAGGGTGTGGCGCCCGATCTCGACCGCCACGTCGCCCGCGCCAATCAATCGGCGGTCAATTTTGGCCTGAAGCCGGTGGTCGATACCGACACCTGGCTCACGCTCGCGCGCGAGGGCATTGCGCGCTTTGCGGCCAATGCCGAGCTCTATGTCCGTCCGATGTATTGGGCGCAGAACGGCTCGGGCGGCGGCGTGCTGTTCGACCCCGAGACCACCAATTGGTGCCTGTGCATCTACGAGGCGCCGATGCCAAAACCCGTCGGCAACGCCATCACGCTGTCGCCGTTCCGCAGGCCCACCGCCGAATGCGCCCCGGTCGAGGCCAAGGCCGCCTGCCTCTATCCGAACAATTCGCGCGCGCTCGCCGAGGCCGCCTCGCGCGGCTTCCAGAACGCGTTGATGCTCGACATGCTCGGCAACGTCGCCGAGTTCGGCAATTCCAACGTGTTCATGGCCAAGGACGGTGTGGTCTACACGCCGGTGCCCAACGGCACATTCCTCAACGGCATCACGCGCCAGCGCGTCATCAGCCTGCTTCGCGGCGACGGCATCACCGTGGTCGAGAAGACGCTGCGCTATGCCGATTTCCTCGCCGCCGACGAGATCTTTTCATCCGGCAATTTCGCCAAGGTCGCGCCGGTTGTCCGCATCGACGAGCGCGAGCTGAAGCCGGGCCCGTTCTACACCCGGGCGCGAAAACTCTATTGGGATTTTGCCCATGCGGTGAAGCTGGCGGCTTGAGCTGCGAGCTCCGTCATTGCGAGCGCAGCGAAGCAATCCAGAATCTTACCGCGGACGCAGTCTGGATTGCTTCGCTGCGCTCGCAATGACGAATTGCGGAAGCACCGCGAAGCTACGGGCCGGAGCGTGCGCGGGGCCACACCTTAAGCAGCCCGCCGCCGAAACCGGCTGAACTGAAACGCCTGCGTCGAATCCCACGGCGTGCGATGCGTCTCGCGGCGCGTTTCGATCAGTTCGAACTCCGCCCCCAACTCCGCCAAAAGGCTCGCGCTGTCATGGCGCTGCACCGGCAGACCGCTGCATTTCTCCGGGCCGTCGGGCGCGAACGTCGCGATGATGACGTGGCCGCCAGGCGCAAGTGCTGACCGCAGGCGCTCGACATAAGCGGCCCTGTCGCGGGATTCGGTCAGGAAGTGAAACGCCGCACGATCGTGCCATAGATCGTATGTCTTTGCCGGGCGCCATGTCGTGGCGTCGGCAACGATCCACTCGACCGCTGACGCGGCGGCGCCGAGTCGCTTCTTCGCTACGTCAAGCGCGTTGCTGGAGAGATCCAGCACGGCGACGTTGCGATGTCCGTCCTGCAACAGAGCATCGACGAGCCGCGATGCGCCGCCGCCAATGTCGATGATGGCGGCCTCGGGGTCTAGGTTTGCTGCTCTGATCATCGCGAGCGAGGTCGTCGGGCTGCTCTGAAACCAGCTGACCTCGGCCTCGCCCTTGGTGGCGTAGACGTTGTCCCAATACGCGCTTCGATCGGACATGGTGCGTCCTCCGGCTTGCGGAAGGCCGGGAAGGAAGGACCTACTCGTCCTTCTTCGACATCCGCTCGAGGCGTTCCTGCATTTCCTTCATCTGCTGGCGCAGATCGTCGATGTTGCTGTCCTTCGGCGCCTCGGCATTTGCATCGGGCTCTGGCTCCGCGCTGGCCGCGGGGCGAGGCGCGGCGAACGGCTTGAACATCGAGAAGGTCTGCTGGAATAGCTCCATGTTGCGGCGGACCTGCTCCTCGAGCGGAGCAAAGGGTGTGCCGGACAGCGTGTTGGCGATCTGCTTGCGGAACTTCTCCTGCTCCTGGGTCAGGGTCGCGATCGACTGTTCCAGATATTTCGGCACCACCATCTGCATGCTGTCGCCGTAGAAGCGGATGAGCTGGCGCAGGAAGGTGGTCGGGAGCAGGTTCTGGCCGGCCTTGTTCTCCTGCTCGAAGATGATCTGGGCGAGCACGGAGCGGGTGATGTCGTCGCCGGTCTTGGCGTCGTAGACCAGGAAATCTTCGCCGTCCTTGACCATGGCGGCGAGGTCCTCGAGCGTCACATAAGTGCTCGTTCCGGTATTATAGAGCCGGCGGTTCGCGTATTTCTTGATGGTGGTGGGTTGGTCTGATTTCGCCATGGGCTCTCACTTGCAAGCGCGGAGAACAGGAACCCGACGGGCAATGCCGCAGGGCGGGAAGAGTACGCAACGCAACAAAATAAGCATTTTCAAAGGGGTCACGCTACCGTTTTGTGCGCCACGGTTAATCGGGCAGCAAAAACGTGCTTGCGAAAGCGCCAAGAACACTATTTTGAATGCGCTGCGGCATGAATTCGGTCTCCGGCCGATTGACATGCCGCAACGACGTTAACAGGATGCCGTCCGAGACTGGCGAGCCGTTTTCCCAGCCCCGCCTGCCCCCAATCAACCTCAGGAGATGCCCATGTCAGACGATGTCGTCATCGTCAGCGCCGCCCGCACCCCGGTCGGAAGCTTCAACGGAGCGTTCGCGACCCTTCCCGCCCATGATCTCGGCGCCATCGCCATCAAGGCGGCGCTGGAGCGCGGTGGCATCGAGCCCGGCCGCGTCTCGGAAGTCATCATGGGTCAGATTCTGACCGCCGCTCAGGGCCAGAACCCGGCCCGCCAAGCCTCGATCGGCGCCGGCATTCCGGTGGAGAGCCCGGCCTGGGGCGTCAACCAGCTCTGCGGCTCCGGCCTGCGCACCGTCGCGCTCGGCTACCAGGCGCTGCTCAACGGCGATTCCGAGATCGTGGTCGCCGGCGGACAGGAGTCCATGAGCATGGCCCCGCACGCCCAGCACCTGCGCGGCGGCGTCAAGATGGGCGGCCTCGAATTGGTCGACACCATGATCAAGGACGGCCTGTGGGATGCCTTCAACGGCTATCACATGGGCAACACCGCTGAGAACGTCGCGCGGCAGTGGCAGATCACCCGCGCCCAGCAGGACGAGTTCGCGGTCGCCTCGCAGCAGAAGGCCGAGGCCGCGCAGAAGGCCGGCAGGTTCAACGACGAGATCGTTCCCGTCACCATCAAGACCCGCAAGGGCGACGTCGTCGTCAGCGCCGACGAATATCCGCGCCATGGCGCGACGCTCGACGGGATGGCCAAGCTCAAGCCGGCCTTCGAGAAGGACGGCACGGTCACCGCGGGTTCGGCTTCCGGTATCAATGACGGCGCTGCCGCCGTGGTGCTCATGACCGCGAAGCAGGCCGCCAAGGAAGGCAAGAAGCCGCTTGCGCGCATCGCGTCGTGGGCGCAGGCCGGCGTCGATCCGAAGATCATGGGCTCGGGCCCGATCCCGGCTTCGCGCGCCGCGCTGAAGAAGGCCAGCTGGAGTGTCGGCGATCTCGACCTGATCGAGGCCAACGAAGCTTTTGCGGCGCAGGCTTGCGCCGTCAACAAGGACCTCGGCTGGGACACCTCCAAGGTCAACGTCAATGGCGGCGCGATCGCAATCGGCCATCCGATCGGTGCATCCGGCGCGCGTGTGCTGGTGACACTGCTGCATGAAATGCAGAAGCGCGATTCGAAGAAGGGCCTCGCCACGCTGTGCATCGGCGGCGGCATGGGCATCGCGATGTGTCTGGCACGCGACTGAGGAAAGCCTGACATGTAACTGACGCGTGCGCTGCACACGCGACTGAGTGCGTTGCACGCGATTAAAAAGGCGGCGGTTGCAAATCAAATATTCTTCGCAACTGCGCATGCCTCGACTAAAGAGAAACGCCCGGCTCATGCCGGGCGTTTTGTTCTTGATGTCCGTCAAACCTCCCGCATAATCCGCAGTTAAAAAACGATCGCGTCAGAAACGTCCGAAGAGTCCAAGGGAAGGAATACGATATGGCACGTGTTGCATTGGTCACGGGTGGTACGCGGGGCATCGGTGCTGCGATCAGTAAGGCGCTGAAGGCGGCCGGCTACAAGGTTGCGGCGAGTTATGCCGGCAATGATGCTGCGGCGGAGAAGTTCAAGGCCGAGACCGGCATCGCGGTCTACAAATGGGACGTCAGCAGTTTCGACGCCTGCGCCGAGGGCGTGAAGAAGGTCGAGGCCGAGGTCGGCCCGATCGACGTGCTCGTCAACAACGCCGGCATCACCAAGGACGGCGCCTTCCACAAGATGAGCCTCGAGCAGTGGAATGCTGTGATCGGCACCAATCTCGGCTCGCTGTTCAACATGTCGCGCCAGGTCATCGAAGGCATGCGCGGCCGCAAGTTCGGCCGCATCATCAACATCTCCTCGATCAACGGACAGAAGGGCCAGTTCGGCCAGGTGAATTATTCCGCGGCGAAAGCCGGCGAAATCGGCTTCACCAAGGCCTTGGCGCTGGAGAACGCCAAAGGCGGCGTCACCGTGAACGCGATCTGCCCGGGCTACATCAATACCGAGATGGTGCAGGCGGTGCCGAAGGACGTGCTGGAAAAGGCGATCCTGCCGCTGATCCCGATCGGCCGTCTCGGCGAGCCCGAGGAGATCGCACGCGCCGTCGTGTTCCTCGCCGCCGACGAGGCCGGCGCCATCACCGGCTCGACGCTGACCGTCAACGGCGGCCAATACATGGTGTGATGCGTCGGCATCACGCGGACTGATATTGGCAACATCGCCATGCCCGGGCTTGTCCCGGGCATTTGTCCATGCACTGTCATTCCTGGGCGCCGCGACAGCGGCGAACCCGGAATCTCGAGATTCCGGGTCCGGCGCTACGCGCCATCCCGGAATGACGAGGCCTTCCACAATGACTCCCCGCACCGCGACGCTGATCGGATTGACCGCGATCCTGATGTGGTCGCTGCTCTCAGTGATGACGGTGGCGACCGGAAAGATTCCGGCATTCCAGCTCGCCGCGATGACCTTCGCGATCGGCGGTCTCGTCGGCCTGCTCACCTGGATCGGCCGCCGCGAGGCGGCGAACAGCCTGCGCCAGCCGCTCGTCGTCTGGGTCGTCGGCGTTGGCGGCCTGTTCGGCTATCACGCGCTCTATTTCCTCGCGCTGCGCTTCGCGCCGCCGGCTGAAGCCGGCCTCTTGAACTATCTCTGGCCGCTGCTGATCGTGCTGTTCTCGTCCTTCCTGCCGGGCGAGCGGCTGTTCCTGCATCACATCATCGGCGCCGTGCTCGGTCTCGTCGGCACCGTTCTGCTGTTTGCCGGCAATAGCAGCGGCTTTGCGCCGGGGGCGGTGCCGGGACTGGTCGCGGCTTTCATCGCCGCTTTCGTCTGGGCGAGTTATTCGGTGCTGTCGCGGCGATTGAAGACGGTGCCGACCGATGCGGTCGCCGGATTCTGCCTCGCGACCGCGGCGCTCGCCGCGCTGATGCATGCAGCGCTCGAGACCACCGTCTGGCCGGAGACCACGCTGCAATGGCTTTCCGTGGTCGCGCTCGGCATCGGTCCCGTCGGTGCTGCTTTCTACAGCTGGGACATCGGCATGAAGCGCGGTGACATCCGCGTGCTCGGCGCCGCCTCCTACGCGACGCCGCTGCTCTCCACCGGCTTCCTCATCGCCGCGGGCTTTGCAAAGGCCAGCGCCAACATCGCCATCGCCGCCATCCTGATCGCCGGCGGCGGCCTGATCGCGGCGAAGGACATGGTGCTACGGAAGCGATGATTGTCATTCCGGGGCGCGCGAAGCGCGAACCCGGAATCCATCTATCCGCGTCATTGGTGCCGAGATGGATTCTCTGATGCGCAACTGCGCATCATAGTTCGCCGCTTGCGCGGCGCCCCGGAATGACTGTGTGGAGCTACGGCTCCCAGCCCTGTGGCGCGAGCTCGAAGGTCGCGAACTCGAACGCGGGCGCGACGGTGCAGCCGACCAGGGTCCACTCGCCGGTCGTCTCCGCCATCTGCCAGGCATTCGCCGGCACGATCGCCTGCGGCCGCTGGCCGCTGACGAGGTCCGTGCCGAGCTGCACCTCGTGCTGGGAGCAGCCGTCATGCGCGATGCGTAGCGTCAGCGGGCTGCCGGCGTAATAGTGCCAAGTCTCGACCGCATCGATGCGATGCCAATGCGAGCGCTCGCCGCGCGCGAGCAGGAAGTAGATCGAGGTCGAGCGCGAGCGTCCTTGCGCGTCGGTCGCTTGGTCGCGAAACGTCTCGCGGTAGTGCCCGCCTTCGGGATGCGGTCGGAGTTCGAGGCGGGCGATGATCTCGGCTGCGGTCGGCATCGGTCCCCGTCAGGACTTGTTCTTCAAGATTTGTTCTTGCGCTCGCGCAGCTCGCCGAACACCGCGGCGGCATCCGCGCCCTTCATGTGCAGCCTGGCCGCAACGGAGGGCTCGTCGGCGCGCAGGAAGACGTTTGCACGCTTCTCGTCGCCGAGCAGCACGGGAATGGTCGGTTTGTTCTCGGCCCGGAGCCTCGCGACCTCCGCCGCGCGGGCCTGGAGCGCCGCATTGTCAGGGTCGACGGTGAGCGCGAACTTGACGTTGGATGCCGTGTATTCGTGGCCGCAATAGAGCTTGAAGTCGTCGGGCAGGGCCCGCAGCTTCAACAGCGAATCCCACATCATCGGATAGTTGCCTTCGAACACGCGGCCGCAGCCGATCGAGAACAGCGTGTCGGCGGCGAACACGGTCTTCTCATTGTCGAACACGTAGGAGACGTGGTCGAGCGTGTGGCCGGGCGTCTCCACGACGCGCGCCAGCAGGTTGCCGATCTTGACCACGTCGGCATTGGCGACGCGCAAATCGACGTTGGCAATCTTCGTGGTCTTGTCATGCGGCGCGACGACGCGGCAATTGAATTTCTGCTTGAGTTCGGCGACCCCGCCGACATGATCGCCATGATGATGGGTGATCAGGATGTCGGTGAGTTGCCAGCCCTCGCGCTCCAGCGCCTTGAGGATGGGACCTGCCTCGGGCGCGTCGATCGACGCCGTCGCCTTGGTTTCCACATCGTGGATCAAATAACCGAAATTGTCGTTTAAACAGGTGAAAGTACGAATTTCGGCGGCCATGACATCTCCATCGCGCTCAGCCCCGCCAGACAAATATGGCGTTAACGTTGCGCAGGCAATGCAATATTCCGCGCGCGGTAGCGGCCTTACGCGTGTTACATTGCCGTCATGACCATCGACGTCGTCGACCTCCGCGAGTTCTATTCCCGCCGCCTCGGGATCGTGGCGCGGCAAATGATCAATCGCGGCATCAGGCAGCGCTGGCCGGGCGCCGAGGGTCAGCGCGTGCTCGGCATCGGCTACCCCACGCCCTATCTCGGACTGTTCCGCGAGGATGCCGAGCGCTGCATCGCGTTCATGCCGGCGGCCCAGGGCGTCCTGAAATGGCCGACGGGGCGGCCGGCGCTGGCCTCGCTGGTCGACGAGTTCTCGCTGCCGCTTCCTGACGCCGCGGTCGACCGCATTCTCCTGGTTCATGCGCTGGAGATGTCGGACGATCCGGCTGCGCTGCTGCGCGAAGTCTGGCGCGTGCTGGCGCCGTCCGGCCGCGTCATCGCGGTGATCCCGAATCGGCGTGGGGTGTGGACGCGCACCGACAGCACGCCGTTCGGCCATGGGCGGCCCTATTCGCGCTCGCAGATCACCGAGCTGCTGCGCCAGACCTGGTTCACGCCGACGGCCTGGGGCGAGGCGCTGTTCATGCCGCCTTACGCCGGCGGCTGGGTGTTGAAATCGGCGCAGATGTGGGAGCGGGCCGGCGCGGCGCTGTCACTGCCTTTTGCCGGCGTGCACATCGTCGAAGCCACCAAGCAGGTCTACCGCGCCATCCCCGCCAAGCGCGAGCGGGCACGGCTGATTCCCTCATTGGCGAAGCCCGTGCTGGTGCCGTCCTCGACGACGGTGACACGGAGCTGAGCCATCGGCGTTGCCGCGAAGACGGTGCGCGCCCTCTCCCGCTTGCGGGAGAGGGGTGGGGATAGGGTGCCTCCGCAGAGAGATTCGCCAAGAGGAGAGAGCCCTCACCCGGCGCTTCGCGCCGACCTCTCCCGCAAGCGGGAGAGGTGCAATTCAGCCAACGCGCATCGCCAAAAACAAATCGTCCCGGCGTGGCCGGGACGATGCAGTTCACGAAATCGGAAGAAGCTTACTCGCCGGTCGCGAGATCGTCGCTGGACGCGACCGGGGCGGCTTCGCGCTCGGGACGCGGGCCATGCGGCCGGCGACGCCGCCGCGGATAGCGCTCGCCACCGCCGCCGCCACCCTCGAAACCGCCCTGGCCGCCATTCGCGCCGACATTCACTTGCGGCTGCGCGCCGGTGATGAAGGAGGGCAGGCGATCGACGCTGCCGGCATCGGAGATGACGGGCTGCGGCTGATTCTGCGGCTGCGGCTGATATTGCGGCTGCGGACGATGCTCGCGTTCGCGGTGCTCGCGCGGCTGCTGCTGATCGCGCTGATAGGGCTGCTGGTTGTCGCGCGGCTGATGATCGCGCTGATGGTGATCACGCTGGCCATCGCGGTCGCGCATGAAAGGCTGCTGCGGCGGCTGCGGGACGAAGCCCGGCTCCTGGCCAAAGGCCGAGAAATTCTCGCCATCGTCCTCGCTGTCATCGCTGCTGGCGATGGGCTCGTCACCGCGCGGCTGCTGCTGGTTCTGGCGGAACTGCTCCTGGGCGGCCGCGATCAGGCGGAAATAATGCTCGGCATGCTGGTAGTAGTTCTCGGCCGCAACGGGGTCGCCGGAGGAGCGCGCATCGCGCGCGAGCTGAAGATATTTTTCAGCGATGTGCGAAGCCGTGCCGCGGATCTTGATGTCGGGCCCGTTGGACTCGAAGACCCGGGTCATCGGGTTCTGGCCGCGCCGGTTGTTGTTGTTATTGTTGTTGCGGTTGCGCATCCGCTGCTTGTTCTGACCGTTTCTCATGTCCTGCCTTTAATTCCAGCCCTAAAGGTTGCACGCATTACTGATTGCTCGGAGTGACCTGGTGACAGCGGTTCACGATTCTCGCACGCACCGCGTGCAAGAGCAGCCTGAACCCTGCCGATGTTCGTCGACCGTCGCGTTCAACAAAGACGCGTTCCCCACCCGCCAGCATTCATTGCCAGCGAACCCATTCATATCGCCTGCCGAAACAGGCCCAGCTTTCTTGCGTAAGTCTTCAAGCGCAATAGGCTTTCGTTCACGTTGCGGTCGGAGAGCAGCGCAGCTCCACTGGCCATCGCGCTCAACAGGACCTGCGGCTTGGAACCTATAATCAGTAAAGCTCTCGCCCGAGAGCCCGGCTTTCGCCCGTAGGTCTACGGGGCCGGCACCGATGTGTTGACCGAAACGTAGTCGTTCCCACGGGATATTCCAAGAGGTTTTTACAGGCCAATCCGGCTTTTATGGGGGCATTTTTCGGGCCGAAACGGCCCGCGGAATGCCCGCCAGATCGGCCTTGGGTGGCCTATCCGGCACTAACGCGGCAGCCGCCATCAAGGTTTCAATATTTCGGGCCTGGCCCTGTCCGGCCTCGACGATCAGCGCGCCCCCGGGGGCGAGGCGTTCGCTCGCCTGCGGGATCAGGGCGCGATAGGCGTCGTATCCGTCATTGCCACCGTCGAGTGCCAGATGCGGATCGTGCTCGCGCACCTCGATGCTCAATTTCGGGATTTCGGCCGAGGGAATATAGGGCGGGTTCGATACGATGAGATCGAACGGGCCCGAGAGCGCCGCCGCATAGGAGCAGGCGACGAAGGCGGCGCGGTCGGCGAGGCCGAGAGCCCTGGCATTGTCCCTGGCGGTGGCGAGCGCGGTCAGGCTGAGGTCGGTGCCGACGCCGAAGGCATCAGGAATTTCGTGCAGCAGCGCAAGCAGGATCGCGCCGGATCCGGTGCCGACGTCGGCGATGCGGGGTGGATGAGATGCCTTCTGCTCGCGAAAGATTTCGAGTGCGAGCTCGACCACGGTCTCGGTATCGGGACGCGGGACCAGGGTCGCTTCGGACAGGCGAAATGGCAGCCCCCAGAATTCGCGTGTGCCGAGAATGCGCGCCACCGGCTCGCCGGCGATGCGACGCTGTAAATGCTGTGCGAGCCGCGACGCCTCGGCTTCCGTGAGGGGGCGGGCGGCCTGCGCGATCAGGCCAGTGAGGTCGAGGCCGAGCGCCGCGCCGAGCAGGATGCGGGCATCGAGCTCAGCTTCGTCGAGCTGGGCCGATCTCAATTGCGTGGCCAGCGTGCGCCGCGCGCTCTCGATCGATTGTCCGGTGAAGGGATTGCTCACGCGTTAGGCCGCCGCGCCCTGCGCGGCGAGCTGCGCGGCCTGGTGCTCTGTGGTCAGCGCGTCGATCAGCTCGCCGAGTGCTTCCCCCGCGATCACCTGCGGCAGCTTGTAGAGCGTCAGATTGATGCGATGGTCGGTCACGCGCCCCTGCGGGAAGTTATAGGTGCGGATGCGCTCGCTGCGGTCGCCGGAGCCGACCTTCTCCTTGCGCTCGGCCGAGCGCGCGGCGTCGACGCGCTGGCGCTCGGCGTCATAGATGCGCGAGCGCAGAATGTTCATGGCGGAGGCGCGGTTCTTGTGCTGCGAGCGGCTGTCCTGCATCATCACCACGATCCCGGTCGGGATGTGGGTGATGCGGATCGCCGATTCGGTCTTGTTGACGTGCTGGCCGCCGGCGCCCTGCGCGCGCATGGTCTCGATGCGCAGATCCTCGTTCTTGATGTCGACGTCGACATCCTCGACCTCCGGCAGCACCGCGACCGTCGCCGCGGAGGTGTGGATGCGCCCCTGCGTCTCCGTATCGGGCACGCGCTGCACCCGGTGCACGCCGGATTCGAACTTCAGCTTGGAGAACGCGCCGCGGCCCTGCACCTCGGCGATGATCTCCTTGTAACCGCCGACGGTGCCTTCGCTGGCCGAGATCACCTCGACCTTCCAGCCCTGAAGGCTGGCGAAGCGCTCGTACATCCGGAACAGATCGCCGGCAAACAGCGAAGCCTCGTCGCCGCCGGTGCCGGCGCGGATTTCCAGCATCACGTTGCGGTCGTCCATGGCGTCCTTGGGCAGCAGCGCGACGCGGATCTTCTGGACCAGCTCCTCGATCCTGGCCGTCAGGTCGTCGCGCTCTGCTTCCGCCATGCCGCGCATCTCGGCATCGGTCGCGGGATCGGCGATCAGGGCTTCGGTATCGGCGAGCTCCTTGACCGCGGAACGATAGGTCTTCACCGCCTCGATCAGCGGCGTGATCTCGGCGAGCTCGCGCGTGATCTGCACATAACGGTCGGAGGCGAGCTGGCCCAGCGATTCGGCCTCGAGCGAGGCGTGATGCGCGAGCAGAACGTCCAGTTTGGCTTCGGGGAGTGACGACATCGGTACAGTCTCAAATGGGCGGACGGAGGCGAGGGGAGCGGAAGCGGCGCAGGCCCGCTACAACGCCAGGCCTTCGGCCTCGGCAAATTCCGTCAGCTTCTGCCGGATCGCGACGCTGCCCGCAGGCGCGTCCAGCAACGGGCCAAGCATCGCCTCGGCCTTTTTGGCGTCGAGGTCGAGCACCATCGCCTTGACCGGGCCGAGGGCGGTGGCCGAGAGCGACAGCGAACGATAGCCCAGTGCGATCAGCGCCAGCGCGCCGATCGGCTTGGAGGCCATTTCGCCGCAGAGCGACAGCGACTTCTTCGCCGCATGGGACTTGCGTGCGATGTCGCGCAGCGCGCGCAGGATCGGCGCCGACATCGTGTCGAAGCGCTCGGAGACTTTTGCGTTGCCGCGGTCGACCGCGAACAGGAACTGGAACAGATCGTTGGAGCCGACCGAGATGAAGTCGACCTTCTTCAGCAGCTCGTCGAGCTGATAGAGCAGGGCCGGCACCTCGACCATGGTGCCGATGTCGATTCTTTCAGGCAGCGTGTGGCCGTGCTGGCGCAAATATGTGAGCTCGCGCTCGACCAGCGCCTTCGCCGCATCGAATTCGGCGACCTCCGAGATCATCGGGAACATGATGCGCAACGCGCGGCCGCCGCCGGCACGCAACAGCGCGCGGATTTGGCCGCGCAACAGGCCGGGACGATCGAGCCCGAGCCGGATCGCGCGCCAGCCGAGCGCGGGATTCTCCTCGATCACCGCTTCCATGTAGGGCAGCGCCTTGTCGCCGCCGATGTCGAGGGTGCGGAAGGTGACGGGCTTGCTGCCGGCCGCATCCAGCACGGTGCGATAGAGCGCGAGCTGGTCGCTGGTGCGCGGCAGGCTCTGGCCGACCATGAATTGCAATTCGGTGCGGAACAGGCCGATGCCGGCACTGCCGGTGTCGTCGATATGCGGCAGGTCGATGGCCAACCCAGCGTTGATCATCAGTTCGACCTTCTGGCCGTCCTTGGTAACGCAAGGCCGATCGCGCAGCGCCAGATACTGCGCCTGGCGGCGGGCGCGGAAGCGCACGCGCTCGGCGAAGGCGGCCTCGATCTCCTGCGAGGGGCGCACATAGATCGAGCCCGACGTGCCGTCGACGATGATGGCGTCGCCGGGATCGGCGATGCCAGGGGCGTTCGGAACCTCGCCGACCGCAGGGATTCCGAGCGCCCGCGCCACGATCGAGACGTGGGAATTGGCGGTGCCTTCCTCCAGCACGATGCCGCGCAGGCGCTTGCGGTCGTAGTCGAGCAGCGCCGCCGGGCCCATCGCACGGGCGATGACGATGGCGTTGTCGGGCAATTGCTCGCGTGAAGGCGCGTGGTCCTGGCCGACCAGCTGTCGCATCAGGCGGTAGCCGAGATCCTCCAGGTCGTGCAGGCGGTCGCGCAGATACGGATCGGTCGAGCGCAGCATGCGCGCGCGGGTGTCGGACTGCACGCGCTCGACGGCGGCTTCCGCGGTGAGGCCGGTGGCGACCGCCTCGTGCAGCTTGTGCGACCAGCCCTGGTCGTTGGCGAACATGCGGTAGGCTTCCAGCACGTCGCGGTGCTCGCCGCCGTCGGCGACGTCGCCGCGCTCCAGCATGCGGTCGAGATCGGCGCGCAGCTTGGCGAGCGCGGTGTCGAGCCGCTTGATTTCCTTCGGCAGATCCTCGGCGATGTAGTCCTTGATCACCACGCGCGGCTCGTGCAGCACGACATGGCCGAGCGCGATGCCTTCCGACAGGATGGCGCCGACCTTCTGCGCAGAATGGCGCGCGGCAGGCTCCTGGCCCGGCTGGGCGAGCGCGGACAGTTCGCCGGAGGCAATCAGCTCTGCCAGCACCATGGCGGTGGTCTGGAGCGCCTCGAGCTCCTCCTCGACATAGTTGCGCTTGGCGCGGTTCTGCACCACCAGCACGCCGAGCGTGTTGCCGGCCCGCAGGATCGGCACGCCGAGGAAGGAGTGGTAGATTTCTTCGCCGGTCTCGGGGCGGAACGAGAAGGCCGGGTGGTTCTGCGCATCGCTTAAGTTGAGCGGCGTCGCCTCGCTGGCGACGAGGCCGACCAGGCCCTCATGGGCGCTAAGCACGGTGTGGTGCACCGCCTCGCGGTTGAGACCCTCGGTGGCGTAGAGCTCCAGCGTATTGTCGATGCGCAGCACATAGACCGAGCACACCTCGGCCACCATGTTGGCGGCAATCAGCACCACGATCTTGTCCAGCCGCTCCTGGGCTGAGACCTGCTCCGCCATGGTTTCGCGGAGCCGTCTCAACAAGACGCGGGGACCTCCCGACGCGCTCCGCATGTACCGTCAATCTCCTCCGTCTGCCGGGCCCCGAAGGGCCGTCGGCGGCTCGCCCGGAAATCCAGAAAAACAACAAGCTTGTTCGTCCGGCGCCGGCCCTGGTGGTTGCCAGAGCCGAATCGGCATCGCCTCAACTGGGGCACAGTATCTGGCAGCCCACCCTGTCCGCCTATAGCGAATTGGGGCTTGTTTTGCCAAGCAAAACGCCTGCCAAACGCGAATGTGTGGACACCTTCGCGTTTGCTGCGACCGCTAACAGAAAATTCGCCTAAGTCTGATCGAGGCCGTAGAGCGTGTGCAGGGTGCGCACTGCAAGCTCGGTATAGGCGGTGTCGATCAAAACCGAGAATTTGATCTCGGAGGTTGTAATGGCCCGGATGTTGATATTCCGTCCGGCGAGGGCCGAGAACGCCTGGGCGGCGACGCCGGCATGGCTGCGCATGCCACTGCCGATCACCGAAATCTTGGCGACGTCGGTGGCGGTATCGAGCCGGGCATAGCCGATCTTGGCCTTGGCGGCGGTAATCGTGTCCTTGGCGCGGGTGTAGTCGGCGGCCGGCACCGTGAAAGTGAGGTCGGTGGTCTTGCCGTCCTCCGAGACGTTCTGCACGATCATGTCGACGTTGATGTTGGCATCCGCCAGCGGGCCGAAGATCGAGGCCGCCACGCCCGGCTTGTCCTCGACCTGGCGCACCGAAATCTGGGCCTCGTCCTTGGAGAAGGCGATACCGGTGACGACGTGGCTTTCCATGATCTCCTCCTCGCTGCAGATCAGCGTGCCGGGCGGCTGGTTGGCATGCGGGTCGATATCCTCGGGCTTGTCGAAGCTCGAGCGGACGAAGATCGGCATGTTGTGGACCATGCCGAGTTCCACCGAGCGGACCTGGAGCACTTTGGCGCCCTGGGAGGCCAGTTCCAGCATGTCTTCGAACGCGATCTTATCAAGCCTCTTGGCCTTCGGCACGATTCGCGGATCGGTGGTGTAGACCCCGTCGACATCGGTGTAGATATCGCAGCGGTCCGCCTTGACGGCGGCGGCGATCGCCACGGCCGAGGTGTCGGAGCCGCCACGGCCGAGCGTGGTGATGCGATCCGTATCTGGGTTGATACCCTGGAAGCCGGCGATGACCGCGACCTCCTTGCGTTCCCTAAAGCGCTTGATGATCTCGCTGCCGTCGATGTCCTCGATCCGGGCCGAGGCATGAGCGTCGCTGGTCTTGATCGGGATCTGCCAGCCCTGCCAGGAGCGGGCCTGGATGCCCATGCCCTGCAGCACGATGGCAAGCAGGCCGGACGTCACCTGTTCGCCGGAGGCGACGACGGCGTCGTACTCGCGCGCATCATGCATGGGCGAGGCCTCGGTGCACCAGGCCACCAGCTCGTTGGTCTTGCCGGACATCGCCGAGACGACCACGGCCACTTCATGGCCGGCGTCGACCTCACGCTTCACATGGCGCGCGACGTTGCGGATACGTTCGATGTTGGCGACGGACGTGCCGCCGAATTTCATCACGAGGCGGCTCATGACGACGCGTGCATTCCCTCATAAGGATCAGTATGGTGACCGCACCGGACGGGTGCCTCGCGGATACCGACCGCGCGTATACAGAGCGGCGGGGCCGGGGGCAAGCGGGTTCCTGCGGGGGCAGGGTGCGGAGGTAGTGGGTTAACCGAGGCCATGGCGCGTTATATCGACGAGATCCTGCAACCGGGCGAGCGGGTGCTGTATTCGACCAATGCGCACTGGATCTTTTATTTTCCGGCCATCGTGGCCTGGATCGTAACGTTAGCCCTGCTGATCCTGTCGCGGCAGGTCACGGCCGACGGGCTCGTTTTGCTTTGCCTTACAGCCGCGGGTCTCGTGGCTCTGGCGGCCCTGTACTGGACCATCAAGGGCTGGTTCCATCGCTTCACCACCGAAACCGACGTCACCAACCTCCGGGTCGTGCACAAGACCGGGTTCATCAAGCGCCGCACCTTCGAGATGGCGCTGGACAAGGTCGAGAGCGTCGACGTCGACCAGACCATTCTTGGACGGATTCTCAATTATGGTGATGTGACGATTCGCGGCGTTGGCGAGGGAATCGAGACGATCAAGACCATCGCCTCGCCGCTCGCCTTCCGTAGTTCGATCACCACGCGGTAGGACCGCGCGTAACCATGAGCATGCAGCAAAATACTTCCGCAACCGCCACCGCCCAGCCGGGTTCGACCGTCGACGCCGCGGAGATCGCGAAATTCTCAAAACTCTCGGCGGAGTGGTGGGACCCCAGGGGCAAGATGGCGCCGCTGCACCGGATCAATCCGCTGCGGCTTGGCTATATCCGTGACGCCGCCTGCCGCAAGTTCGAACGCAATGTGCGCAGCCTCAGCTGCCTCGGCGGCCTGCGCGTGCTCGACATCGGCTGCGGCGCCGGCCTGCTCTGCGAGCCGCTGTCGCGCTTGGGGGCGCAGGTCATCGGCATCGATCCTTCGGCCAGCAACATCGCCGCCGCGAAACTGCATGCCGACAAGAGCCATCTCGCGATCGACTACCGCTGCACCATCGTGGAAGAGATCGATCCGCGCGAGCGCTTCGACATCGTGCTGGCGATGGAAGTGATTGAGCACGTCACCGACGTCGGCGTCTTCCTGAAGCGCTGTGCGGCGATGCTGAAGCCGAACGGTCTGATGGTGGTCTCGACACTGAATCGGAATTGGAAGAGCTTCGCACTCGCCATCGTCGGCGCCGAATACGTCCTGCGCTGGCTGCCGCGCGGCACCCACGAGTGGAACAAGTTCGTCACTCCCGATGAGCTCACAAAATACCTGCTCGACAACCGCCTCGTCATCACCGAGCAGACCGGCGTCGTCTACAGCCCATTCGCTGACAAATGGACCCTCTCCTCCGACATGGACGTGAACTATATGGTCGTGGCGGAAGGGATGGTGTGAGGGGTTGAGTAGGGTGCGCTGCGAACACAAAAACGGTGTCGTCCCGGCCTAGTGCGCAATTGCGCACTAGGCCGGGACGACGGCGGAGCGTGTGGCGAAAGCATCGCTCCCATGACTTGCGCGTGATTGACCTGCTTCGCCGCTAGCGGCACGTTGCCGCAATCTTCCCTGCTCCCCATCCCACCCCCATGTTCACCATCGCCAGCCTCTGGATTCCCTTCACCATCATTGCCGCGCTCGGGCAAGTCGCGCGCAATGCGATGCAGCGGTCGCTGACGAAGCCGCTGGGGACGTGGGGCGCGACCAACATCCGCTTCCTGTTCGGCTTCCCGTTCTCGCTGCTGTTTCTCGCGGTGGTGCTGGTCGCCACCGGCGATCATGTCGGCATGCCGCCGATCGTGTTCTGGCCGTGGCTCTTACTCGGCGCACTCAGCCAGATCGTTGCCACCGGGCTGATGCTGCTCGCCATGAACGACCGCTCCTTCGTGGTGACGACGGCCTACCTCAAGACCGAAGCGATCCAGACCGCGATCTTCGGCTTCGTCTTTCTCGGCGATCACCTGACCTGGCTGAAGGTGCTGGCGATCGTGATCGCGACCGTCGGCGTCGTCATCACGGCGCTCCGGCCCGGCGGCGAGAAAAGCTTTGCGGAATTGAAGCCGACCATCACGGGGCTCGTCGCCGCGGCGGCCTTCGCGCTCTCCGCGGTCGGCTTTCGCGGCGCCATCATCACGGTGCCGGGCGTGTCGTTCGTGACGGCCTCGTCGTTCACACTGGTGCTCGGCCTGTTCGTGCAGACGCTGGTGCTGACGATCTATCTGCTCTGGCGCGCGCCAGACGTGTTGCGGGGCATCCTTGGAATGTGGCGGCCGTCGATGCTCGCGGGCTTCACGGGCGCCTTCGCCTCGCAGTTCTGGTTCCTGGCGTTCGCGCTCACGGCGGCCGCCAATGTCCGCACGCTCGCTTTGATCGAGGTGCTGTTCGCGCAAGCCGTGGCTTATTTCTCGTTCAAGCAGCCGATCGCGCCGCGCGAGCTTGCAGGCATCGCGTTGATCGTGGTTGGCGTGGCTGTGCTGGTAAGGGTTTAGTTCCGGTCTTCCGGCAGCACCGGCAACGGTGACACCTCGATGCCTTCGTCGATCAGCGACTTGGCTTCGTCAGGCGAGGCCTCGCCATAGATCGGACGGTGCTCCTTGTCGCCGTAGTGCATGGCGCGGGCTTCGTTGGCAAAGCGCTCGCCGACATTGTCGGCGTTCTTGACGATGTGATCGCGCAGCTCCTTCAGCTTCGTGCGCAGCTCTTTCTCCTGCGCCATCAGCAGCGAGGTTGGTCCTGACGGCGCAGCCTCGGGCGCAGGCGTGGCGCTCGCCGTGGCCTCCGCTGGCGGCGTAGCGCGGCCGCGCCCCTTCTTGCCGACGATGCGCGGGGCCATGATCGCCTTGTCGACCTTGGCCGAGCCGCAGATCGGGCAGGTCACGAGCTTGCGCTTCACCTGTGAATCGTACGCGGACGAACTCTGAAACCAGCTTTCGAAAGCGTGGTTCCGGTCGCAGTGCAGTGCGTAGCGGATCATGCCGATCCCCGTACGAGATGCAGATGGTCCGGCCCGGCCTTGGCGTCGGCGACACCGAAGCGGCGGCCGTGCTGGAGCGAGGGAATCGCCCGGCGAGCCGTCTCGACCTTGGCTGGGTCGACCTTGGCCATGATGACGCCGGGCTCGACGCCGCCCTCGGCGAGGATCTCGCCCCAGGGGTCGATGATCAGGGAGTGGCCGTAGGTCTCGCGCTTGTTCTCGTGCAGGCCAGCCTGCGCCGCGGCGAAGATGAAGCAGCCGGTCTCGATCGCGCGCGAACGCAGCAGCACGTGCCAATGCGCTTCCCCGGTCTTGCGGGTGAAGGCCGAGGGTACGGTGATGAAGGACGCGCCGCTCTCGGCCAGCGCGCGGTAGAGCGCGGGGAAACGGACGTCATAGCAAATCGTCAGACCGACGCGGCCCCAGGGCAGGTCGGAGATCACGGCGGTCTCGCCCGGCTGGTAATTGGCGGATTCGCGATAGCTCTCGCCGTCCGGCAGCTCGATGTCGAACATGTGGATCTTGTCGTAGCTCGCGAGCACGTTGCCCTCGGGCCCGATCAGGAAGGAGCGGTTGACCGCCTTCTCAGGCGAGAATCGGAGCGCGAGCGAGCCGACATGGATGTGGATTCCGAGTTCCGCTGCGAGGGCCCGATATGCCTTCAGAGAGGTGTCGTCCTCTTCGCTCTGAAGATGCTCGAACAACGCCTTGCGGTTCAGCTGCATCATGTTGCTGACTTCGGGCGTCTGCACGTAGTCGGCGCCGTCCGCCGCCGCCTGCCGGATCAGCTTGGTAGCCTGCTCAAGGCTCGGGCCGGGCATTAGGCCGGTGCGCATCTGCACCATGGCGGCGGTGAAGGTCCGATCCTCGCTCATGAGACGGCCTTGATACTGTCGAGCATGCCGTCGAGCTTGCCTTCGCGGTCGAGCGCGTAGAGTTCGTCGCAGCCTCCGACATGGGTTCCACCGATCCAGATCTGCGGAAACGTCGAGCCTTCGCCGGCGCGGCCGTACATGTCCTGGCGCCAGGACGGGTTCTTGGCAATGTCGAACTCGGTGAAGGTCGCCTTCTTGCGGCTCAACAGCGACTTGGCGGCGGAACAATAGCCGCAGCCCGGCCTCGTGTAGATCTCGATGGCAGCAGTCATCTCGTTTGGCGCTCTCATGTCATGAATTCGTTGAATTATATGGGACTTTACCGGGTCTCCACAACCCGGGCAAAGACCAGCACGTCGACCTGGGCGGCCTTGGCGCGCAGCAGGGCCCGCGCGCAGGCGTCCAACGTGGCGCCCGATGTCAAGACATCGTCGACCAGGACGATGTGGCGGCCCTGAATCTCGGCCTGACGGTCGGGGGATACCTGGAACGCGCCCTGTACATTGGTGGCGCGCTGGGCCCGCGACAGGCCGATCTGTTGCTCGGTGGCACGCACCCGCCGCAACACCTCGCCCCGGACCTCGACGCCGCTCTGCCGCGCGATGATCCGCGCCAGCGCCCCGGACTGGTTGTAGCGGCGCCGCCAGGCCCGCCGCCAATGCAGGGGAACGGGGATCAGCATGTCTGCGCCAGAGAGCAGCTCGCCGCCGGCGCGCGCCATCCAGCGGCCCATGGCGGGCGCCAAGTCGGTGCGGTCCTGGTATTTCAGCGCATGCACCAGCGTGCGCGCGACGTCGTCATAACGCACCGCGGCTCGCGCGCGCTGGTAGGCCGGCGGGCTCGCGATCGCCTCCATCGACAGCATGTCGGGACCGGGGTCATACACGAAGGGAATGCCGAGCCGCGGGCAATAAGGTCGTTCAATGAACGACAGCCGCGCCCAGCAGGAAGCGCAAACGCCCTCGCCGTCAACCGGCTCATGGCAGGACACACACTGCGTCGGCAGTGCGATATCGAGGGCAAGCCGTGCCGCCCGCGACAGCACTTGGCGGCCAGCCGTCCACGCAGCACGCAGAGGGGCGGCGAAGGATCGGGCGGGGGCGGCTTCGACTTCCATGCTGGGAAGGCTAGCGTTCCGTGCTTATCCGCTCAAGCCACGCTCTCGTGCCCCGGACGCAGCGCGGCGCCTCTTCGGCGGTGCGCTGCAGAGCCGGGACCCGAGAGAGGACATTGCAATAGCGGTCGTGATCGGCGTAACCAGCGGCATGGCTCAAGCTCCGCAATCCCCTCCCGCTTTGTTCGATCGCGCTTTGTTGCACGCGCGGCAGGGTCGCGCGCGGGCGCAAGGTCCGGTCGCCTTCCTGCTCGATCGTGTCGCCGAGGACATGTCCGACCGGCTGGCCGCGGTGATGCGGGAATTCCAGGCACCGGCCGATCTTTGGACGCCCGGCGAAGGGCTCGTGGGACTGCGCACGAGGCTACCTGCCATCGAGCACATCGCGCTCGATGCCGCGGGTTCGGAGAAGCTTCCCTTTGCACCCGAAAGCCTCGACCTGATCGTCTCCGCGCTGGCGCTGCAATTCGTCAACGACTTGCCGGGTGTGCTCGCGCAGGTGCGCCGCGCCTTGAAGCCGGACGGGTTGCTGCTCGCCGCCATGATCGGCGGCGACAGCCTGACCGAGCTGCGTCAGGCGTTTGCGGCCGCCGAAGCCGAATGTGAAGGCGGCGTGTCGCCGCGGGTCGCGCCGTTCGCGGACTTGCGCGATATCGGCGCGCTGTTGCAGCGGGCGGGCTTTGCGCTGCCGGTCACCGACGTCGACCGTGTCGTGGTGCGCTATGCCAATGCGTTTGCGCTGATGCAGGATCTCCGCCGCATGGGTGCTGCCAATGTGCTGATCGAACGGCGGCGCGTGCCGAGCCGTCGCGCGACGCTGCTGCGGATGGCCGAGATCTATGCCGAACGCTTCGCCGATGCCGACGGCCGCATCCGTGCGACGTTCGATATCATCTGGCTCTCCGGCTGGGCCCCGCATGCGAGCCAGCAGCAGCCGCTCAAGCCCGGCTCAGCCAAGGCGAGTCTGGCCGAGGCGGTGAAGAAGGCTCGGCGAGACTAGAGCATCCGCCGATCATGTTGCAGCGTATCCTGCGGCGATGAAGTAGTTGCGGCATTCCATGAAGCGATCAATGATGCGACCAATCGCGCTCCAGAGGCCGTCGACGGTTCGTTCTGCGGCCTGACGCAAGAGTGCCTTGAGCTTGGCGAAGGCATTCTCGATCGGATTGAAGTCGGGGCTGTAGGGAGGCAGGTAGAGCAGGCTTGCACCCGCAGCTTCGATCATCTGGCGGATCCTTGGTCCCTTGTGGCTGGACAGGTTGTCCATGACGACGATGGCGCCTGGCGGAAGGTCGGGGATGAGAACCTTCTCGACATAGACTTCGAAGGCGTCGCGATTGATCGGTCCGTCGAGGACCCAGGGGGCGATGATGCCGCTGGAGGTGATTCCGGCCACGAAGGTCGTGGTCTTCCAATGGCCGTGGGGGATCCCGACCTTCAGCCGCTCTCCACGCGGACAGCGGCCGTAGCGGCGGGCCATATTGGTCGAAGCCCAGGTCTCATCGATGAAGACGAGGCGCTTGGGATCAAGCGCAGGCTGGCCCTCGAGCCAATCCTGGCGCCGCTTTACGACGTCCGGCCGGTCCTGCTCGCTGGCGTGTGCGGTCTTTTTTTGCGCGTGATGCCGTGCCGCATCAGGAAGCGACGGAGTGTGCCTTCGCCGAACACCAGCCCCTTTTGGGCCAGGCTCCGGCGCAGCTCCTCGATCGAGACATCCGGCGTCGCCTTCAGCATCGCAAGGATCGTCTCCTTGTGCGCCTCGATGCGGCCGGACCTGCGGTCTCCACCGAGCGCCTTCGGGCGTGCATCACCCTGCTGGCGCTCGCGCATTCCCCACCGGCTCACGCTTGCCGCGCTCACCCCAAACCGTTCACCTGCCTCGCGGTGCGATGCCCCCGCCTTCACCGCGGCCAGAACCCTAACTCGAAGATCCAGCGAAAGAGCCTTCGACATGCCCGCCGGCCTCCAGCCCCGGCAGGCAGTTTGAATCACCTCACAGCTGATTTGGGAATCCCTTTCGATTCATTCAGCTCGGCGGATGCTCTAGCGTGTCCCGGACACAGCAGCACCCAGGTGATGCGCTGCAGAGCCGGGACCCAGCTCCGCGGCAAGCATGGGCCCCGGCTCTGCAGCGGCACCGCCGAAGAAGCGCTGCGCTGCGTCCGGGGCACGGCATTGTCACATCAACAAATCAATCAAATGCGGGATCAGCGGGATGTCCGCGGGCGGCATCGGGTAATCGCGCAGCTTGTTGGCGCGGACCCAGGCAAGGTTTTGGCCTTCGCGCGCCGTGACCTGCCCCTCCCAGCGCCGGCAGATGTAGAGCGGCATCAACAGGTGAAAGGTCTCGTAACCGTAGCTCGCAAAGGTCAGCGGGGCCAGGCACGGCTCGGCGACCGTGATGCCGAGCTCCTCGTGGAGCTCGCGGATCAGACTCTGCTCGGGCCGCTCGCCCAGCTCGAGCTTGCCGCCCGGGAATTCCCAGAGGCCGGCCAGCGCCTTGCCCTCGGGGCGTTGCGCGATCAGGACACGCTTGTCGGCGTCGACCAGCGCGCAGGCCACCACCAATGTGAGCTTGAGATCGGCCATGCTGCCTTACGACCTGTAATCCCCGTTGATCGCGACATATTCCTTGGTGAGGTCGCAGGTCATGACGCGGTCGCGGCCCTTGCCGAGGCCCAGCGAGACCTTGATCGCGATCTCCGGCGCCTTCATCGCCTCCGAGACCTGCGCTTCGTCATAGGACGGATCGCGCGCGCCGCTCTTGGCGACGCGGATACCGTTGAAGGAGATCGAGAGCTTGTCGCGATCGGCCGGCTCGCCTGCCTTGCCGACCGCCATCACGACGCGGCCCCAATTGGCGTCCTCGCCGGCGATCGCGGTCTTGACCAGCGGCGAGTTGGCGATCGACATCGCGATCTTGCGCGCCGAGGCCTTGGTCTTAGCGCCCTCGACGGTGATCTCGACCAGCTTGCGCGCGCCTTCGCCGTCGCGGGCCACCTGCTCGGACAAATTGGCGAGCACCTGGTTGAATGCCTTGACGAAGGCCTTCAGGCGCGGGTCGCTGGCGCGGCTGATCTTTGGCGCACCATGCGCGACGGCGGCGCCCGTTGCGAAGGCGAGCAGCGTGTCAGAGGTCGAGGTGTCGCCGTCGATCGTCACCGCGTTAAAGGTGTCCTCGACGCCGCTCTTGAGCAGGGCTTGCAGCGCGGCGGGCGCGATCGGCGCGTCGGTGAAGATGAAGGACAGCATGGTCGCCATGTCGGGCGCGATCATGCCGGCGCCCTTGGCCATGCCGTTGATAGTGACCTTGGCCTTGCCAAGCTTGACGGTCGCGGTCGCGACCTTCGGGAAGGTGTCGGTGGTCATGATTGCCTTGGCCGCGGCGAGATAATCGCCGGGCTCGGCGGTCTCGGCGAGGCGGCCCAGCACGCCATCGAATTTGGTCGCGTCCAGCGGCTCGCCGATCACGCCGGTCGAGGCGAGGAAGATCTCGCTCTCGCTGCACCCGACGGCCTTGGCGGCGATCTTCGCGGTCAGTGCCGTCGATGCGCGGCCGGTCTTGCCGGTGAAGGCATTGGCGTTGCCGGAATTGACGACGAGGGCACGGGCCTTGCCGCTCTTCAGTTTGGCGCGGCACCATTCGACCGGCGCGGAGGGGCATTTCGACTTGGTGAAGACGCCGGCCACGGCCGTGCCCTGGTCCATCACCGCCAGCAGCACGTCGGTGCGGTTCTTGTAGCGGATGCCGGCCTCGGCGGTCGCAAGACGGACGCCCGCGATCACGGGCATGTCGGGAACGTGTTTCGGGGCGAGGGGAGAGACGGAGAAGGACATCGCGGGGCGCCTTGGTGGGTCTGGATATGCAGATGGCCGGGCATGTGCCCGGCCATTGCGACGTTAGATACTATTGGCGCCCGCGAAGTGACAGCGAATTCTTACTTCTTGGCAGGCGGCGCCATCTTGCTGTCGGACGGCTTGGCCGCATCGGCCGGCTGGTCCAGCCGCTCGACCTTGGCCTCGGCGCGCAGCTTGGCGACGTACTCGGCCTGGGCCTTGCGGGTGACGTAGTTCTCGATCTGGGCCTTGACCTGCTCGAAGTCCGGCGCCTTGCGGTTGCGCTTTTCCTCGACCTTGATGACGTGCCAGCCGAACTGCGACTTCACGGGGTCGGAGATCTTGCCCGGCTCGAGCGCGAAGGCGACGGCTGAGAATTCCGGCACCATCTGCTCCTTGGTGAAGAAGCCGAGGTCGCCGCCGTCGGCGGAGCCCGGATCCTTGGATTTCTTCTTGGCGAGATCGGCGAAATCGGCGCCCTTGTCGAGCTCGGCCTTCACGGCCTTGGCCTCGTCCTCGGTCTCGACCAGGATGTGGCGGGCGCGCACCTCCTGCTCGCCGGTGATCTGCTTGGAGGCCTCCTCATAGACCTTCTTCATGGCGTCGGGGGGGGTGGCGGCCTTGCCCTCGCCCGCGAGCAGGCTGTCCATCAGAAGGCGGTTGCGGGCGAATGCCAGACGCTTCTTGAACTCCTCGCTGTCGGCGACCTTCTTGTCCTCGGCAGCCTTGCTGACGATCTTCATGTCGATCAGGAACGACAGGACGTTCTCGTCCTTGGTCGCCGGATCCATCTGGGCGAGGCTCGGTCCGAGTTCTTCCTCGGCCATGGCGACGTCGCTCTTCTTGATTTCCGCGCCATTGACCTTCGCCAGCACCGGATCGTCGGCGGCGCGGAGCGGCCCGGCGAACGCCAGGGACAGCGCCAGAGCGAGGCAGCCGGCCAGAGCGGACGCATGGCGGAAACGCTGGCCGGTGGTTACCGGGAACGAGGTGGTCATGGAAAATCCTTATGTTGAAGCAGGGGGCTGCTCGAGCGGGGCGGACACTCGCCCAATCAGGGGGGCTTGGCAACGCGAAAAGTCTGTCAAAATGATGAATTAGCCGCAATGCGGCCGCCGTTGACAAGGCTAGGGGCCGGCCATATCTCTGGCCGGTCGCGTCCATGGCGATGGCGTTTATTTTGCTGCGTTTTTGGCCGTTGAACCCAGACTTGCTCAATTCCCACCCATATGGCGGACGACCCCCGCAGTCCGGGCTGAAGGCGCCATCGGCGTCACGGTGAGTTGAATAGGCAGGCGGGTGACAACTTCTTGGCTGCAACGCGGTTAAATCGCGAACACAGGAACTAGGCATGATCGGCGCGCTCGCCCGCAAGTTTTTCGGCTCCGCCAACGACCGGCGGGTGAAGGGATATCAGTCCCGCGTCAACGCGATCAACGCGCTGGAGCCTGAAGTCTCGAAACTCTCCGACGAGGCGCTCAAGGCCCGCACCGCCGAGTTCAGGAAGCAGATCTCCGAAGGCAAGACCCTCGACGACCTCCTGGTGCCGGCCTTCGCCACGGTGCGCGAGGCGGCCAAACGCACGCTCGGCCAACGCCATTTCGACGTCCAGCTGATCGGCGGCATGGTGCTGCACGAGGGCGACATCGCCGAGATGAAGACCGGCGAAGGCAAGACGCTGGTGGCAACGCTCGCGGTCTACCTCAACGCGCTCGCCGGCAAGGGCGTCCACGTCGTCACCGTCAACGACTACCTCGCCCGCCGCGACTCCGGCTGGATGGGCCAGATCTATGGCTTCCTCGGCATGACCACCGGCGTGATCGTGCACGGCCTCGACGATGCCGAGCGCAAGGCGGCCTATGCCTGCGACATCACCTACGGCACCAACAACGAATACGGCTTCGACTATTTGCGCGACAACATGAAGTATCGGCTCGAGGACATGGTCCAGCGGCCGCACTTCTTCGCCATCGTCGACGAAGTCGACTCCATCCTGATCGACGAAGCGCGCACGCCGCTGATCATCTCCGGTCCGCTCGACGACCGCTCCGACTTCTACAACACCATCGACAGCTTCCTGCCCAAGCTCGACAAGACCGATTACGAGGTCGACGAGAAGCAGCGCACGGTGACGCTGACCGAAGCCGGCATGGAGAAGATCGAGACTCTGCTGCGCGACGCCGGCCAGCTCAAGGGCGAGTCGCTCTACGACGTCGAGAACGTCTCCGTCGTGCACCACATCAACCAGGCGCTGCGCGCTCACACCCTGTTCACGCGCGACAAGGATTACATCGTCCGCGACAACGAGGTCGTCATCATCGACGAGTTCACCGGCCGCATGATGCCGGGCCGCCGCTATTCGGAAGGCCTGCACCAGGCGCTGGAAGCCAAGGAGCACGTCCAGGTCCAGCCCGAGAACCAGACGCTGGCCTCGATCACCTTCCAGAACTACTTCCGCATGTACGAGAAGCTTGCGGGCATGACCGGCACGGCCGCGACCGAAGCGGACGAATTGTTCGACATCTACAAGCTCGAGGTCGTGGAGATCCCGACCAACCTGCCGATCGCGCGCCTCGACGAGGACGACGAGGTCTACCGCACCCAGCAGGAAAAATACGGCGCGATCCTCGCCGAGATCGAGCGGGCCAATTCGCGGCTCCAGCCGGTGCTGGTTGGCACGGCCTCGATCGAAAAGTCGGAAGTGCTCGCCGAATTCCTCAAGAAGAACGGCTACAAGCAGATCGACTTCGGCAAGGACAACGCGCTCGACAAGCTTTATGCAGCGGCCCGCGCCGGCAAGCCGGCGAAGCTGTTCGCGGTGCTGAACGCGCGCTTCCACGAACAGGAAGCCTATATCGTGGCTGAAGCCGGTGTGCCCGGCGCAATCACGATCGCGACCAACATGGCCGGCCGCGGCACCGACATCAAGCTCGGCGGCTCGCTCGAGATGCGCATCCAGCAGGAGACCGCCAGCATTGAGGACGAGGCCGAGAAGGCCAAGAAGATCGAGCAGATCAAGGCCGATATCGCGCATTTCCGCGACATCGTGCTGAAGGCCGAGGAGACCGTCGAGATCGAGCCGGCGAAGGGGAGCAAGCCCGCCAAGACCGTGAATAAGCCCGGCGGCCTCTACATCATCGGCTCCGAGCGGCATGAATCCCGCCGCATCGACAATCAGCTGCGCGGCCGTTCCGGCCGTCAGGGCGACCCCGGCCGGTCAAAGTTCTTCCTGTCGCTCGAAGACGACCTGATGCGCATCTTCGGCTCGGACCGTCTCGACAGCATGCTCCAGCGTCTCGGCCTGCAAGAGGGCGAGGCCATCATCCATCCCTGGATCAACAAGGCGCTCGAGAAGGCGCAGCAGAAGGTCGAGGCGCGCAACTTCGACATCCGCAAGAACCTCCTCAAGTTCGACAACGTCCAGAACGACCAGCGCAAGGTGATCTTCGATCAGCGCGTCGAGTTGATGAGGGACGAGAGCGTCGCCGAGACCATCGCCGACATGCGCCACGCCTTCATCGACGATCTCGTCGCCAAGCACGTGCCCGAGCACGCCTATGCCGAGCAGTGGGACGTCGCCGGGCTGAAGGATGAATTGAAGCGTGTGCTCGATCTCGACCTGCCGGTCGACGAATGGGCCAAGGAAGAGGGCATCGCCGACGAGGAGCTGCTGACCCGCATCGAGACCAAAGCCGACGAGCACATGGCGGCCAAGGTCGCGCAATGGGGTCCCGACGTGATGCGTTACGTCGAGAAGACCATTCTCTTGCAGACGCTCGATCATCTCTGGCGCGAGCATCTGATCATGCTGGACCATCTGCGTCAGGTCATCGGCCTGCGCGGTTACGGCCAGCGCGATCCCTTGCAGGAGTACAAGACCGAGGCCTTCAACCTCTTCCAGGAGATGAGCGCGCATCTGCGCGAGGCCGTGACGGCGCAGCTGATGCGGGTCGAGATCGTCCCGCCGGAGCAGGAGGCTCCCATCCTGCCGGCGATGGAGGCGCACAAGTTCGACCCGAACACTGGCGAAGACGAGATGGCCCTTGCCAGCGTCACGCTCGGCGCCCAGGCCACCGACGCCGCCCTTCGCGATCCCAAGAACCCGGCAAGCTGGGGCAAGGTCGGCCGCAACGAGGACTGCCCGTGCGGCTCGGGCAAGAAGTACAAGCACTGCCACGGCAAGTATGCGTAGGGCTTGACTGTATTTGTGAGGCGCGACGTCAACGCCTCATTCCCCGCTGTCGTCGCCCGGCTTGACCGGGCGACCGAGTCCGCCGCAGCCCCTCGGCTCAATCACAGCTTTCTCTGGAATACTGGATCGTCCTGCGGGCGCTGACGCTACGTTGTGACGCGCGGCTTCTCCACATCGTCGTCCCGGCGAACGCCGGGACCCATACCGCGTGATTCATCGATGATGCGCAGTCGGCGTACCGAGCGAAGCATCGAAACCAACACCGTCCGCCAAACTAAATCCTGTGGTTATGGGTCCCGGCCCTCGCCGGGACGACAGCTTTTGTTTGGCCGGTCGTGTCGCAACTCACTCCATCGTCGTCCTGGCGAAAGCCAGGACCCATTGCCCCAGGGAGAAGTTGTTACGCGAAGCTCGTCACCACGGTCTTCGCCAAACTGCGCCCTGTCGGTAATGGGTCCTGGATCTGCGCTTCGCTTGTCCAGGACGACGTGAGTTGGGAGATCGCGTCTGATACGACAGCTCAATTCGAGCTGTCGATCAAGCTCTCCAAGAGCCGCTTCAATTCGCTGGTCGACTTGTCGCCGTAGCTCTCCAGGATGTGCTCCTCCTGGTCCACCGCGAGTGAGTTGAGCTTCTTGCTCAGCACCTTGCCGCGGTCGGAGATGAACATCAGCACCTTGCGGCGGTCGTTGGGGTCCTGCACGCGGTAGACCAACGTGTCGGAGACCATGCGGTCGATCATCTTGGTCAGCGTCGGATGGTTGAGCAGCACGGCATCGGCAAGCTCGCCCATCGAATGGCCGTTGCCATCCGACAGCACTTTCAAGATGCGCCATTGCTCGACCGGCACGCCCTCCTTGCTCAACCGCAGTTCGAGCTGCCGGTTGATTTCGCGGTTGGCTTGCGCGAGCAGGTAGGCGAGGTGTTCGGTGATCGGGGAGTTTTCTTTCGACGGTTTTGCCACGGCTAAGACTTCGTCTTGACCCAAATGAGTGAATGTCTTGCAATCAATGCTGCATCTATATGCACTTCAATTGTTGAATATTCAATATTTTCAAAATAGGATCATTGCCCAACAAAAGGGCGGAAGCCGCGGCCGCCTGCTCAATGTGCTTTCAGGTCTGGTCCCAGACAGGAGTTGGCGTGCGCGCGACGGTAAACTTCCCGGCTCACGGCGGCCCGGCGTTGCCGCCGTCCTTGCTGTTCAGGAATCTGTCGTCGTCATCGGCGGCTGATGGTGTCTTGTCGCCCAGGGATCACGCCTTCTTCCGGCGGCGCGGCGCGAACAAGCTGCGGGTCGGCGGCTTCATCTGCTGCACCGGCTCGCCCGGGGTCTGGGGCCCCTGTGCGACCAACAGTGCCAAGCTCGCCGTCGCCGAGATCAACAAGCGGGGCGGCGTCCTCGGGCGCGAAATCGAGCTTTCCATGTACGACGCCGGCGGTCCGCTTGACGAGGTGTTGGACCGCGCCGAGCATGCGATCGCATTCGACGAGGTCGATCTCATCGTCGGGCTGCACACCAGTGCGATCCGTGTCGGCTTGCGCGACGTCACCACGCGTCATCGCATCCCCTACATCTACACGCCGGTCTACGAGGGTGGCGAGCGCACGCCGGGCGTGATGGCGATCGGCGAGACGCCGCGCTGGCAGAGCCGGCCCTCGATCCACTGGCTTGCTGACGTCAAGAAGGCGTCGCGCTGGTACCTGATCGGCAGCGACTATGTCTGGCCCTGGCAGTCGCATCGCGCCGTGAAGAACTACATCAAGGAGACCGGCGGGCAGGTCGTCGGCGAGGAGTTCGTCCCCCTCGGCGAGGATAATCACGAGCCGCATCTGGCCCGCATCCGCGCCACGAGGCCCGATGTCGTGCTGATCTCGCTGATCGGCACCGACAGCATCACCTTTAACCGTGCCTTCGGCGAATGCGGGCTTGCCGCGACGACGCTGCGGCTTGCGGGCGCGATGGACGAGACGGTGCTGCTCGGCATCGGCGCCGACAACAGCGAGAACATGTTCTGCGCCTCCGGCTATTTCCCCGGCATCGGCTCGCGGGCCAACGACGACTTCCAGAGCCGCTATCGCACGATGTTCGGACCGAACGCTCCGCCGATTGGCTCGCTCGGCCAGTCCACTTACGAAGGCCTGCGTTTCCTCGAAGCCGTCGCGAACAAGGCAGGTTCGCTGTCCATGGCTCCCATGCTCGCGGCGGGGCGCAACGTCGTTTATGGCGGCGCGCGTGGCCCGGTCACCGTTCGCAACGGTCACGCCCGCATGCAGATGTATCTCGCCGAGGCTGACGGTCTCGACTTCAAGCTGATCAAGCCGGTCTGAGCGAGATTGTCCATTGGCCGACGCGGATCTTCGAAATAATACTTGAAAAGGAAAATATTTCCGTCTGTAATATCGAGGTGAGGCCGGTTGGTTCCGCGCTGTGCAGGCGCGGTGCCCATGCGGCTTCCGTCCACGCCAGGGATCAAGAAGCCTTTGAGGAGAGCGCCGTGACAGTTGTCCTTCCCACGCCAGCCCAACTTCGCAGCGTCGCCGAGCAGTGCGGCCTTTCGCTGACCGACGACGACGTCGCCTCGTTCCGCGGCCTGATGCAGGGCTCGATCGAGGCCTACAATCTCGTGGCCACGATGCCGGACGAGGTGCCGGCAGTGAAATATCCCCGCACGCCGGGCTACCGGCCCTCGGCCGAAGAGAACCCGCGCAATGCCTGGTATCGCAAATCGACCGTGAAGGGCGCCGCCAGCGGCAAGCTCAAGGGCAAGACCGTCGCGCTGAAAGACAACATCATGCTGGCCGGCGTGCCCATGACCAACGGCTCGTCGACGCTGGAAGGCTATGTGCCCGATTTCGACGCCACCATCGTCACGCGCATGCTCGATGCCGGTGCCGAGATCGTCGGTAAAACCCATTGCGAGCATTTCTGCCTGTCCGGCGGCAGCCACACCGGCTCCTACGGGCCGGTGCACAATCCGCACAAGATGGGTTACTCGGCCGGCGGCTCGTCGTCAGGCTCGGGCGTCGTGGTTGCGCTCGGCGAGGTCGACATGGCGATCGGCGGCGATCAGGGCGGCTCGATCCGCATGCCGTCATCGTTCTGCGGCATCTACGGAATGAAGCCGACCTGGGGCCTCGTGCCCTATACCGGGATCATGCCGATCGAGATCTACGTCGATCATACCGGCCCGATGACTGCGACGGTGGCCGACAATGCGCTGCTGCTCGAAGTGCTCGCCGGCGACGACGGCTACGATCCGCGCATCAAGGCGCCGAAGGTCGAGGAATACACCAAGGCGCTCGGCCAGGGCGTCAAGGGCATGAAGATCGGCATCGTCAAGGAAGGCTTTGAGCAGCCGGGTGCAGAGGCCGCGGTAAATGAGAGCGTGCGCGAGGCGGCGAAACGCTTCAGGGATCTCGGAGCCAGCATCGAGACGGTGTCGATCCCGATGCACCTCCTGGGCGGCGCGATCTGGACCCCGATCGGCACCGAAGGCCTGACCCAGACCATGATGTTCGGCGACGGCTACGGCCTCAGCCGCGGCGATCTCTATTCGACCTCGCTGATGGACTTTCATCGCGGCTGGCGCCGGCAGGCCGATTCGCTGTCCGAGACCACGAAATTGTTCATGATGCTCGGCACCTACATCAACAACAATTTCGGCCCACGCTTCTACGGCAAGGCGCTCAACATCTCGCGACGGCTGACCGCGGCCTATGACAAGGCGTTCGGGGATTACGATCTGCTGCTGATGCCGACCACGCCGATGAAGGCGACGCCACTGCCGGCCCCCAATTCCAGCCGCGAGGATTACGTTGCCCGCGCGCTCGAGATGATCTCCAACACTGCGCCGTTCGACATCACCCATCATCCCGCGATGTCGCTGCCCTGCGGCATGGTCGATGGCCTGCCCGTCGGCCTGATGCTGGTCGGCCGCATGTTCGAGGAAGCCACGATCTATCGCGCCGCTCATGCCTTCGAGCAGATCGGCGACTGGAAGAAGATATGAGCGAGGCTTCGATGCAGGCGAACGGAGCGCCAGAGCGTTTTCGAGCGAAGTGGATACCGGTTCGCGTCAAGAAAACGCGTCAAAACAAGAATCCAGAGCCCAGTTCCGATTCCATCGGAACGGGAAAGGCTCTGGCGCATGGCTAACGCGTTCGTCGCGGCGTTCGAGATCCTGAGCTTCGGCGCGATCATCGTCCTGATCGTGCTGGGGCTCGGGATCATCGCCAGCATGATGGGCATTTTCAACTTCGCGCAGGGCGAGTTCGTCCTGCTCGGGGCCTACATCACCTATCTCGCCTATGCCAAGGGACTGCCGATCTGGGCCGGCATGGTTGCGGCGCCCTTTGTGGTCGGCGCGCTCGGCTTCGTGCTGGAGGCGTTGATCATCCGCCGCTTCTACGCCGCGCCCATCGTCGCCATGCTCGGCACCTATGCGCTCGGCCTCATCATCCGCGAATCCGTGCGCGGCCTGATCGGCGGCTTCTATCTCACCGTGCCCGAACCAATCGGCGGCTCGCTCGACATCGGCGCCATGCACATCTCGGCCTGGCGTTTTACCATCATCGTCATCACGCTCTTGGTGATGGGCGGCTGCTATCTGCTGCTGTCGCGCACGAGTTTTGGCCTGCGCGTGAGGGCGACGCTGGAGAATCCGTCGCTGGCGCGTGCGTCGGGCATCTCCACGCCGCTGATCTACGGCGCCACCTTTGCGTTTGGCGCAGCGCTGGCCGGCCTTGCCGGTGCGCTGATCGTACCGGTGTTCAGCCTGTTTGCCGATCTCGGCCTGCGCTTCCTGATCCAGGGTTTTGTCGCGGTCATGGTCGGCGGCGTCGGCTCCTTCATCGGTCCGGTCGCCGGCGCGGGCGTCATCGGCACGCTCAGCGCCGCGCTGCCCTGGGTGATGGCGCCCGTCGTCGCCGACGTGCTCGTCTTCGTGCTCGCCATTGTCTTCATCAAATTCCGCCCGCAGGGCCTCATCGCTGGAAAAGGGGTTTAGTCACATGTTCGATCGCACTCAGCTCTCACGGCGCCGCTTCCTCTCCAACTTCGCCTTTGCGTCCGGTGCGGTCGCAACCGGCGTCGGCAGCTGGGTGATCCCGGCGCCCTGGGCCAATGCGGCCGAAGCCCCGATCAAGGTCGGCATCGCCACCGACCTCACCGGCCCGATCGCCTATGCCGGCAATGCCGATGCCAACGTCGCCAAGATGGTGATCAAAGAGATCAACGCCGCCGGCGGCCTGCTCGGCCGCCCGCTCGAGCTCTATATCGAGGATACCGCCTCGAACGAATCCGTCGCGGTCGGCAACGTGCGAAAACTGATCCAGCGCGACAAGGTCGACGTGGTGCTCGGCGGTATCACCTCCTCGATGCGCAACGCGATCAAGGATCCGATCGTGGCGCGAGGCAAGACGCTCTACATCTATCCGCAGCTTTACGAGGGCAAGGAGTGCACGCCCTACCTGTTCTGCACCGGCCCGACGCCGGCGCAGCAATGCGACGAGTTCATCCCCTGGCTGATCAAGAACGGCGGCAAGAAATTCGCGCTGCCGAGCGCCAACTATGTCTGGCCGCACACGCTCAACATCTATGCCCGCAAGGTGATCGAGGCGAATGGCGGCGAGGTCGTGTTCGAGGAATATTACCCGCTCGACCAGATCGACTTCTCCGCGACCGTCAACCGCATCATCTCCAACAAGGTCGATGTCGTCTTCAACACCGTCATTCCGCCGGGCGTCGGACCGTTCTTCAAGCAGCTCTATGAAGCCGGCTTTCTCAAGAACGGCGGACGGCTCGCCTGCGTCTACTATGACGAGAACACGCTCAACATCAACCAGGCCGCCGAGATCGAGGGCCTCGCCAGCTGCCTCGACTATTTCAAGGTGCTGACCAAGGAGAACCCGTTCGACGCAAAGATCCAGGCGGCCTACGAGAAGGATTTCCCGGGCAACTTCCTGTTCGCCGCCGGCAGCGCCGCCACCGGCACCTATCGCGGCCTCAAGCTGTGGGAAGCCGCGGTCAAGGAGGCCGGCAAGATCGACCGCGAGTCGGTAGCCGCCGCGCTCGACCACGCCAAGATCGCCGAAGGTCCCGGCGGACCTGCCGAGATGATGCCAGGCAAGCGGCACTGCAAGATGAAGATGTACACCGCGGTCGCCAAGGGCGGAAACTACGAGATCGTCGCCCGCAGCAGCGGGCTCGTCGATCCCAAGGAATGCTGAGGCGGAATGCTGAAGCCGATGAGTGTGGTAAGAGAGGCCATCGCCGGCGACGAAGCGGACGACGCGATGGCTGAACGCGTGGCAGCGGGACGGGCCAAGGAACAAGTCAAGGCAGGACCAAAGGTCCTGCCGATCGTCGAAGGGGGCGTGCTCGTCGCCGCACTGCTCGCGCCGCTGGTGCTGCAGGACTATCTCACGGTATTCGCAACGCGCGTGATCATTCTCGCGCTGTTCGCACTGTCGTTCGACCTCGTCTGGGGCTACGCCGGGATCATGAGCTTCGGCCAGGCCCTGTTCTTCGGCTCGGCCGGCTACGGCGTCGCGCTGCTCGCGCGCGACCTCGACATCACCAACATCTTTCTGGTGCTGCCGGCGGGCACGTTGATCGGTCTCACCTTCGCGCTGCTGCTCGGCGGCTTCCTGCTGCTGGGACGGCACCCCTCCAGCGTGATCTTCGTCTCGCTGGGCACGTTGACCGGCTCCTACGCCGCCGATCGCCTGGCGCGCGGCTGGTATTATCTCGGCGGCCAGAATGGCATCCCCTCGATCGCGCCGATGTCGCTTGGTTCATACGAATTCTCGGAAGGGCCGGCGTTCTACTATCTCGTGCTCGGCATCCTCGTCGTGGTCTACCTGCTGTGCCGCTTCCTGGTGCGCTCGCAATTCGGCCTGGCGCTCGCAGGCCTGCGCGAGAACGAGCAGCGCATCGCTTTCTTCGGCTACAAGGCCCAGCATCTCAAAGCCATCATCTTCACCATCGGCGGCGCCATCGCAGGACTTGCCGGCAGCCTCTATGCCTTCCACGAAGGTTTCGTCTGGCCCAATATGGTCGGCGTCGTGGTCTCGACCCAGGTGGTGCTCTACGTGCTGTTCGGCGGCTCCGGCACGCTGATCGGCGCCATCATCGGCACCGTCATCGTCGAGGGCGTCAGCTTCTGGCTGTCGGACAATTACCGCGACGTCTGGCCGATCATCCTGGGCTTGCTGCTGCTGCTCGTGATCCTATTCCGGCCGCTCGGGTTGATCAGTTTCGTGCTCGGCGAGCGCGAGCGGGTCGGCAGCTTTGGTGAAAAGCCAAAGGAGAAGCGCAATGCCGCTTCTTGAGGCCGCCGGCATCAAAAAGGTCTTCGGCAAGCTCACCGCGCTCGATGGCGCGGCGCTCACCGTCGGCGAAAACGAGTTTCACGGACTGATCGGTCCGAACGGCTCCGGCAAGAGCACGCTGATGAAGTGCATCGCCGGCGCCGAAGTGCCGACGCAGGGCAGGGTGTCATTCGTCAACACCGACATCACCGCGTTCACCCCAACCGAGCGCGCCCGCGCCGGCATGAGCCTGAAGTTCCAGATCACGTCCGTGTTGCCGTCGCTGACGCTGTACGACAACATCCTGCTCGCGCTGCAGGCACAGTGCTCGCTGTTCGATCTCGTGCTCTCGCGCACGCGCACGCGGCTGCACGACCAGGTCATGACCATGCTGAGGCAATTTCGCCTCGCCGACCGCGCCTTCGATGCGGCCGCCGCGCTGTCGCACGGCCAGCAGCAATGGCTGGAGATCGCGATGGCGCTGGCGGGCAAGCCGAAGCTGTTGCTGCTCGACGAGCCCACGGGCGGCATGAGCCTGGAGGAGCGCCGCGTCACCGGCGAACTGCTCCAGCCGATCAAGCAGCATTGCTCGCTCGTCATCGTCGAGCACGATCTCGATTTCATCCGCGACATCTGCGATCGCCTCACCGTGCTCGACCAGGGCAAGGTGTTGGCGTCGGGCACGGTGTCCGAAATCCAGGCCAACACATCCGTCCAGGAGATTTATCTGCGCCGTGCCTGAATTTTTGGACATCAAGCATCTCGACGCTGGCTATGGCCGCAGCCAGGTGCTGTTCGACGTCAGCCTCGGCATTCCCTGGCGCGGCGGCGTCGCCGTGCTCGGCCGCAACGGTGCTGGCAAGACCACGCTGATGAAGACCATCGTCGGCGAGCTGCCGGCCTGGAAGGGCGAGGTCGCCTTCGACGGCCGCGACATCAGCCGCCGCGCCACCCAGGAGCGCGTGCGCGCCGGCATCGGCTACGTGCCGCAGGAGCATTCGGTGTTCGCGCGCCTGTCGGTGCGCGACAATCTCGCGGTCGGCTCGCTCGCGAGGAAGGATAGCTCTGCGGTCGACCGGGTCCTGACCATCTTCCCAAAACTCGGCCAGCGCCTCGACCAGCCCGCCGGCACGCTCTCCGGCGGCGAGCGCAAGATGCTCGCCATCGGCCGCGCCATGCTGGGCGATCCAAAACTGCTGCTGCTCGACGAGCCGACCGAAGGCGTCTGGATCGGCGTGATCGAGGAGATCACCGAGCGCCTGATCGAACTCGCAAAGACCATCGCCGTGATCATCGTCGAGCAGCACCTCGACTTGGCGCTGCGCGTCGCCGACTACGCCTACGTGCTCGACCGCGGCAGGGTCGCGCTGCAAGGCGAGGCGGGTGAGGTGAGGGGCAATCCGGAGCTGATGCGGTATCTGGCGCCATAGACGACGGCACGCAATGGCTTCCAAATCCTTGTTAACCTGCACCCTGCCAGTTCCGTCATCCTGAGGCGCGAGCCGCGCGGTGCAAGCGCACCGCACCGCGAGCCTCGAAGGATGCGCGGCCGAGCTGGTAGTCGGGCCGTCGCCCTTCGAGGGCCGCTGAAGAAGCGGCCACCTCAGGGTGACGGCGAGACGCTGTCGATCGAAGGAGACTGGACCGAAAGTCGCGGTGGGTTACTTCACCGCCCCAAACCGGCTGTCGAACGAGTTCGACTGCACCACCGGCGCGGCGCCGGCCAGCTGCCCGCTGTCACCGGCGGCATCCGATACCGAGGGCTTCAGCGCCGGGCGCGTTGCGGCGAGGCGGGTGTCGGGCTTGGCCGGCTCGGCTGGCTTGGCGGCTACGGCCGGCTTCGGCGCGTCCTTGGCCGCATCCTTGGATTTGTCATGCCCCGGCACGAAGCGGGTCACTGCGGCCTTCAGCCTCGACGCTGCCGTGGGCGGCGTCGTGGGCGTGGTGGCCGGCGCGACGGACGCCGTGGCCTGCGGCGGAGGCGTGGCCGCCGTGGTGTCGGCCGTGCCGAGGCCCATCTTGCGGCCGAGGTTGGCGAAGAAGCCGCCGCCTTGAGATTTGTCTTGCGATTTCTCGGCCGGCGCAGCCGTGGCGACGCGCGTGTTGGTCGCGGGCGCGCTGCTAGCTGTGACCGGCTCTTCCTGTGGCGTGCTTGCTGCCGCATCGAGGTTCGGCTTGGGCGGATTGACGTGGCCGGGAATCGTGCCGGGCGCCTTCGCCATCGCCAGCATCTGCAGCGTGGTGCCCTCGGCGCCCTCCGACAGGCCGGTCGAGCCTTCCGGAATCTTGGCAGCGAAGATCTTGTTCATGCCGCCGTCGATGCCGGTGTTCATGCGCGCCACCGGCGTGCCCTTGGCGACGAGCTTGGCGTATTCGGCTTCGTCCTTGGCCTGCTTTTCGCGCACGGCGCTGGCGATGTCCTCGGGGATCACATAGGCCGGGCACTTCGCCGAGGCATCGAACACCGGGTCGCGCTTGGCGTCCGCCGGCTTCGCGGCATCGAACACGTATTTCTTCTCGCAGAAATCGACTTTCGGCTCCTGCCGCGTCACCTCGAAATGATCATAGCCTTCCTTGATCATCTTCCAGAAGGCCATGTTCGGATTGTTCCGGTGCTTGGCCATATTCACCGGCGTCATCTTGAACGGATAGGCTTGGAGCTGGAACGCCTTCTGGCCGCCGAAGAAGGATTCGCGGCCGAGCGAATAGATCTCGGCGATCTGCTCGTCGGTCATCGCGTAACAGCCGCGCGACGAACAATCGCCATGCACCATCAGCTGCGAGCCGGTGCGGCCGAGCGCCTTGTCGAACGCGTTCGGATATCCCGTGTTGAACGACAGGTAATAAGCCGACTGCGGATTCATCTGGCTCGGATTGATCGAGTAGAATCCTTCCGGCGCCTGGCGATCGCCTTCGCGGACCTTGGGGCCGAGATCGCCCGACCAGCGGCAGATCGGATAGGTCTTGAGCAGCGCGAACTGGCCTGAGCGGGTCTGCTTCCAGACCTCGAGCTCGGCCTCCTGCTTGAACAGGCGGACCAGGATCGGCGATTGCAGGTCCATGTTCTTCTCGACCATCGCGGCGAGAAGCTTTGGCGGCACCGGCTGGTTGGCCTTGGCGTTGGTCGCGAGCGAAACCTGGTCGGTGTCGCAGCCGGCCAGCACGACGCTGGCGGCAAGCGCAGCCGAAGCCAAAAGCGCGCGAGCAAGCGAACGAGAAATCAAGATGGACCCCACACCGTGCCGGGCAGCGAGCGCGAACCCCAATTCTTCTGGAGCACGGCCTGACCGGAAATCCGGACCCGTCGTGACGGGCTTTTTCAGACCACGCCCCAGCGCTTATGCCCTGAAGCCATTGATTAAAATTCTAACCTCTGGGTCATGTGGTCGCAACCCGAGCGGAGATCACGAGCCCGTTGGCCCAGTGGCATGGTCAACGAAGACTGAATGGACGCGACTTTGGACGTAACTTGGGACGTAACTTGGGCCTTTCGGCCGGATTGGAACAGAGATCGCTGATTTGGGCAAAAAAAGGGTTAATGCGGGGTTACCGGGAAGGTGGGGTTGCCCCAGCGTCAAACTCGGTGTCGTCCTGGCGAAAGCCAGGACCATAACCACAGGGAGTGGTTTGGCGAAGACTCGTGGTTCGTACTCCCAGCGTCCCCAATCGCGAGATTCCGCGGTATGGGTCCTGGCTTTCGCCAGGACGACGAGCTGAGAGAGCCGTATTTGTCGTCGAACCCGGCCGAATCAGCCCAGACGGTCGCGCGGCTGGGAATGGTGGGCACGTTTCCGCCTTCGCTCTTCGAGCTACGGCGGACAAGTCGCTTTGCCCACCCTACAGGGCCGAAATCGGGACGAATCAGCCCAGTTTCCGGCCGATATCGAGGAATTTCTGCCGCCGCTGCTTGCGGATGGCGTCGCCGTCGAGGCCCCGGAGCTCGTCGAAGGCCTTGGCGATGGCGTCGCCGGTGGTGGCGATCATGGCGGCGGGGTCGCGGTGGGCGCCGCCGACCGGCTCCTTCAAAATGCTGTCGATCACGCCGAAGCGGAGCATGTCCTGGGCGGTGATCTTCATGTTGTTGGCGGCTTCCTGCGCCTTGGTGCCGTCGCGCCAGAGGATAGAGGAGGCGGCCTCCGGTGAGATCACGCTGTAGATCGCGTGCTCCAGCATCAACACTCTGTTGGCGGTGGTGATGGCGATGGCGCCGCCCGACATGCCCTCGCCGGTGATGATGGCGACGTTCGGCACCGTCAGCGCCAGGCAGGCATCCGTCGAGCGCGCGATCGCCTCGGCCTGTCCCCGCTCCTCGGCGCCGATGCCGGGATAGGCGCCGGCGGAATCGGCGAGCGACAGCACCGGCAGGCCGAACCGCTCGGCCATCTCCATCAGCCGCACGCATTTGCGATAGCCTTCGGGCCGCGCCATGCCGAAATTGTGCCGGATGCGGCTCTCGGTGGAATCGCCCTTTTCCTGGCCCATCACGCAGATCGGCTCGCCGCGGAAGCGGCCGAAGCCGGCGACCAGCGCCTCGTCCTCGCCGAATTTGCGGTCGCCGGCCAGCGGCGTGAATTCGGTGATCAGGCCCTTGATGAAGTCGTTGAAATGCGGCCGCTGCGGGTGCCGCGCCACCAGCATCTTCTGCCACGGTGTCAGGTTCAGATAGAGGTCGGCCAGCGCCTGCGCCGCCTTGTCCTCGATCCGCCCGATCTCCTCGGCGATGTCGGTGCCGGAGGCCGCCAACATCCTGAGCTCGTCGACCTTGGAGTCGAGCTCGGCGACGGGCTTTTCGAAGTCGAGATAGCTGCGCATGTGGTCTGGCATCAACTCAATATAAGGGGACGGGGCGAGAGAGCGAAACGAGGTTGGGGTTGTGGAAAGAAGTGTAGCTTCTTCAATGGTTTGGCTTGTGTGCTCGTGAGACGCCAGCCAAATCAATCGTGAGGCCACGGCTCTTTCCGCGGAGATGTGGCCGAAGTCAAGGCGGATCGTCGCCTCTCGCGCTTGCGGGAGAGGTCGCGCCGAAGGCGCGGGTGAGGGCTTTCTCCTCTTGGGGATTGTCCCTTTGCGGAGACACCCTCTCCCCAATCCCGCAAGCGGGAGAGGGAGTGCACCTCCCGCAAAAATTACTTCTCCGCCAGCGGGTGGAGGTCGCGCACCAGACTCTTCAGCCGCTCCTCGACCACATGGGTGTAGATCTGGGTCGTGGAGATGTCGGTGTGGCCGAGCAGGGTCTGCACGATGCGCAAATCGGCACCGTTATGCAGCAGGTGGCTGGCAAAGGCGTGGCGCAGCACGTGCGGGGAGACCAGCCGGGCCTGAAGCCCGGAGGCGACCGCGAGCTCCTTCAGATCGCGGGCAAAATGCTGGCGCGTCAGATGTCCGCTCTCGCCGAAGGAGGGAAACAGCCATTTCGAGGCGGCCACGCTGTTCTTCTTGTCAGCCTTTGCAGCTTCCGTCGCCGCGAGATAATCCGCCATCGCCTGCCGCGCGGCGTCGTTGAGCGGTACCAGGCGTTCCTTGTTGCCCTTGCCGCGCACCACGATCATGCGCGCATCGCGCTTGGCGGCCGAGCGCGGCAGTGCCACCAGCTCGGAGACGCGCAAGCCGGTGGCGTAGAGCACCTCGAGCAGGCAATAGAGCCTCAGAGCGCGCAGCCGTTTCGACGGCGAGGCATCCGCCGCCTCGCTCAATTCCTTGGCGCGGCGGAGCATGCGGTCGACATCGGCAATCGACAGCACTTTTGGCAGGCCGCGGCCGCGCTTGGGTCCCGACAGGATCGCTGCGGGATCCTCGCTACGGATGCGCTCGTTGAGGAGGAAGCGGAACAGATACCGCACCGCCGACAGCCGCCGCGCCACGCTGGTGGATTTGAAGCCGCGCGCATCGAGATCGGCGAGATAGTCGCGCAGGACTTGCGTCTCCGCATCCACAAAACTGTGGCCGGCGCGGCCCAAAAATTCCGAGAAATCGGTGAGGTCGCGGCGGTAGGCATCGAGCGTATTGGGCCCGGCACCCTGTTCCGCCGCGAGCATATCGAGGAACAGGCCGGTGAGCTTGCTATCGGAGGGCTTGGTGCGCATGCCCTGGAGCCTAGCTGCTATTTCTTGAGAAACTTGTCAGGCGGGATCGTCACCGTCATTTCCCGCGGCTTTGGACTGACGAAATTCGCCAGCGCGAAGACCACGCCATAGACGATGCCGGCGATCACGGCGACGACCGTCAGGAAGCGGAACAGGCTGGGCATCGTGCTGGGGTCCGGAGGCCAAATTAACCAATGAAATCATCCAACATGTTCGCCGTTTCGTGGCAAGAGTCCTCTGGCGAGGCCCCCTGCGGGGTCGTATAGGTGGCGAAAGCATGCCGCCTTTGGCGGCAGATCGAGCGAGATCCATGTCCGACGCCGCGTTACCGCTATCCGGTTCGCCTGAGGCCGACATCCTGTCGGCGCTCGGGGCGCGCTCGATCGTGCTGGTCGGCATGATGGGGGTGGGCAAATCCACCATCGGCCGCCGCATGGCGGCGCGGCTCAAGCTGCCTTTCGTCGACGCCGACACCGAGATCGAGGCGGCGGCCGGCATGACCATACCGGAAATTTTCGAGCGCCATGGCGAGCCGCATTTCCGCGACGGCGAGGCCCGCGTGATCGCGCGGCTGCTGGACGGTGGGCCGATCGTACTCGCGACCGGCGGCGGCGCCTTCATGCGCGAGGAGACGCGCGCGCGCATCGCCGCGAAAGCGGTCTCGATCTGGCTCAAGGCCGACCACGACGTCATCATGCGTCGGGTGCGGCGCCGTGCCGATCGCCCGCTGCTCCAGACCGCCGATCCCGAAGGAACCGTGACGCGCCTGCTCACCGAGCGCGAGCCGGTCTATCGCCATGCCGACCTCACCATCGCCTCGCGCGACGTGCCGCACGACAAGATCGTCGAGGAATGCATCGAGACGCTGCACGCCCATCTCTGCGGCGTGCCGCCTGCTGACCTTGCGAGTGCCGTACGATGACTGCGCCCTTGAAACATTCCGATCCTGTCAATGTCGATGTCGCGCTGGGCGAGCGCGCCTATGACATCGTCATCGGCCGCGGCGTGCTGGCCTCGCTCGGCGAGCGCGTCGCGCGCTTGCGCCCCGGCGTGCGCACCGCTGTAGTGACCGATCGCACCGTTGCAAAGCACTGGCTGGAACCCACCGAAGCTTCGCTTGCTGCCGCCGGCATTCCGACGTCGCGCATCGTGGTCGAGGAAGGCGAGATCTCCAAAACCTATGCGGGCCTGGAAAAGGTCAGCGAGGCCCTGATCGCCGCAAAAATCGAGCGCAACGATCTCGTCATCGCGCTCGGCGGCGGCGTGGTCGGCGATCTCGCCGGCTTTGCCGCGGCGATCCTGCGCCGCGGCGTCGATTTCGTGCAGGTGCCGACCTCGCTGCTGGCGCAGGTCGATTCATCCGTCGGCGGCAAGACCGGCATCAACTCGCCGCAGGGCAAGAACCTGCTCGGCGCCTTCCACCAGCCGGTGCTGGTCATCGCCGACACCGCCGTGCTCGATACGCTGTCGCCGCGGCAATTCCGCGCCGGCTATGCCGAGGTCGCCAAATATGGCGTGCTCGGCGACGAAGCCTTCTTCAGCTGGCTGGAGAAGAACCATGCCGACATCTTCAGGGGTGGCTCGGCGCGCGAGCATGCCATCGCGACGTCGTGCCGCGCCAAGGCCGGCGTCGTCTCGCGCGATGAGCGCGAAACCGGCGAGCGCGCGCTGCTCAATCTCGGCCATACCTTTGGTCACGCACTGGAAGCGGCGACCGGCTTCTCCGACCGCCTGTTCCACGGCGAGGGCGTCGCGATCGGCATGACACTGGCGGTGCAGTTCTCGGCCAAGCTCGGCATGATCGGCGAGCAGGACGCGACGCGCGTCGAGCGGCATCTGGTCGAGGCTGGCCTGCCGACGCGTTTGCAGGACATCGCGGGTTTTGCCCAGGAAGGGCTTGCCGATGCCGACGCGCTGATGGCGCTGATGGCGCAGGACAAGAAGGTCAAGCGCGGCAAGCTCACCTTCATCCTGCTGGAGGCCGTCGGGCGCGCGGTGATCGCCAAGGATGTCGAGCCCGCCCCGGTGCGCGATTTCCTGCAAGAGAAGCTTGCGCAGAAGGCGTGATGCGCGGCTGAACGGCGCCAAAGCGTTTTCGCGCGAAGTGGATACCGGTTCGCGTCAAGACAACGCGTCCAAACAAGAAGCTAGAGTGGTGCATGGACTGGCTCGGATTCACCATCGTTGTCCTCTGCCTCCTGGTCTCGGCGTTCTTCGCCGCGAGCGAGACCGCGCTGACCGGCGCCTCGCGCTCCAGCATGCTCAGGCTCTCCAAGCAGGGCAATCACGACGCCGACGTCGTCTCGCAGCTGCTCGACATGCGCGAGCGCCTGATCGGCGCGCTGCTGCTCGGCAACAACATCGCCAATATCGGCTCCTCCGCGATCGCCACCGCGATATTCACGGCCTGGTTCGGTGATGTCGGCGTGCTCTATGCGACCGGGGTGATGACGGCGCTGGTCGTGATCTTCGCGGAGGTTCTGCCGAAGACCATCGCCATCAACGCGCCGGACCGCGTGGCGCTTGCGGTCGCACGCCCGATGCGGCTGACCATGTACGTGCTGGGGCCGCTGCTGCGCATCGTGGAAGTCATTGTGCGCCTGTTGCTGCGCCTGTTTGGCCTCGCCGGCGAGCATCAGGCGATCCTGTCGCCGACCGAGCGCCTGCGCGGCGCGGTCGACCTGTTGCACCACGAAGGCAAGTTCGAGAAGCATGACCGCGACATGCTTGGTGGCCTGCTCGATCTGCGCGAGCTCCAGGTCTCCGACGTCATGATCCATCGCACCGAGATGATGATGATCAATGCCGATTTGCCGCCGGAAGAGCTGGTGCGCGAGGTGCTGGCGACCGAATACACCCGCATCCCGCTGTGGCGCGAGAAGCCCGAGAACATCATCGGCGTGCTCCACGCCAAGGATCTCCTGCGCGCGATCCGCGCCTCCGACGGCGACACCTCGCGGATCGATGTCTCCACCATCGCGCTGCCGCCCTGGTTCGTGCCGGAGATGCGCCCGGTCTCTGAGCAGCTCAAGGCGTTCCGCCGCCGCAAGACCCATTTCGCGCTCGTCGTCGACGAGTACGGCGAGGTTGAAGGGCTCGTGACGCTGGAAGACATTTTGGAGGAGATCGTCGGCGACATCTCCGACGAGCACGACGTCGTGGTCGCCGGCGTGCGCGCCCAGCCGGACGGCTCGGTCGTGGTCGACGGCTCGGTGCCGATCCGCGATCTCAACCGCGCCATGGACTGGCACCTGCCCGACGAGGAGGCGACCACGGTGGCCGGCCTCGTCATTCACGAGGCCCGCTCGATCCCCGACCGCGGCCAGAGCTTCACCTTCCACGGCTTCCGTTTCCGCGTCCTCCGCCGCGAACGCAACCGCATCACCGCGCTCCGCATCTCACCGGTGCCGCGCGAGGCGGAGCTGGAGGAAGCAAAACCGAGGCGGGCCGGGACGTCGTTTTGATGTCGCTTACCCTCCCCTGGAGGGGCCTCATCAGGGGAGGGTAAGAGGAGATCACCTTTCCCCCGGCGCCTTCGCGTGGATCGCTAGCGCGTGGACGCCGCCGGCGAGTTCCGCAGCCAGCGCCGAATTTATCATGCGGTGGCGATCGACCCGGCTCTTCCCTTTGAAGGCCTCAGACACGATATAAACACGGAAGTGCGTCTCGCCGCTCGGCCGATGGCCGGCGTGACCCTCATGCAAATGTGACTCGTCGACGACCTGCAGGCTTTCCGGCTTGAAAGCTTCTTGCAACCTGTTGCTGATAGTGTCTCTGATAGCCATGTGTGTGCCATTAAGGTGCGCGGTCGCACCCCGTCAATACCCGGGAGTCCCAGGTAACTGCGACCGGGTTTCTAGCTAATTGCAATGTCAAGACTTGAAGGTTTTTGCATTGCGTAGTCAAAGTCAGCCATGCCGATCGATTCATCAAAGTTCTTCGACTCCATCCGCGTCAAGCCGCGCGGCAAGCAGCCGGAAGCGAAGCCGCGCGAGACCGTGGTCGCCTGCGAATGGACCGGCTGCCAGAACAAGGGCAGCCACCGCGCGCCGAAGGGGCGCGAGAATTCGCGCGAGTACTGGCACTTCTGCCTGGAGCACGTCCGCGAGTACAACCAGAACTACAATTTCTTCTCGGGCATGAATGCCGATGCGGTCGCGCGCTACCAGAAGGATGCGCTGACCGGCCACCGCCCGACCTGGAAGATGGGGGCCAACGGCGGCAAGAAAGCTTCGGAAGCCGAGATCGATGGCGCGTTCGATCCGTTCAGCATGTTCAGTGAGATCAACGGCCGCGCCAGCTGGCGCCGCGGTCCCGAGGCTCAGCCCAAGGCCGAGACGCGCAAGGTAATGAACGCCGAGCGCAAGGCGCTGCAGGTCATGGGCCTCGGCCCCGACGCCACGCTCGCCGACGTCAAGACCAAGTACAAGGCCCTGGTGAAGCAGCACCACCCCGATGCCAATGGCGGCGACCGCTCGACCGAAGACCGCCTGATCGAGATCATCAAGGCGTATAATTATCTGAAGACGGTGGTGCGGGAGGCGTAAGGCTACGCCTCCGGGAAGGACAGTTCGCAAACCAGTCCTTCCGGCTTCCACCACCGGGTCACCCGTCCGCGCAAGGTCCGGATGATGCCATCGACCGCGCCGATGCCAAAGCCCTTGCGCGTCGGCGGCTCGTCGACCCTGGGACCGCCGCGCTCCGACCAGTGCAGCACGAGAGGTTCTGCACCATTGGCCTCCCAGCGGATCTCCAGCCGGCCCGAAGGCGTCGATAGCGACCCGTATTTGGCGGCGTTGGTCGCAAGCTCGTGCACGGCGACCGCGATCGATTGGGCGAGCGTCGCCGGCAGGCGGATGTCGTCTCCAGTGATACTGATACGTTCGCCGTCTCCGCCTGCGTACGGCCGGAGTTCGTCTTCGACGATGGTCTTCAGACTCGCACCGGTCCAGCGCGACGCCGAGAACAGCCTCTGCACGTTGGCAAGCGCACTAAGTCGGCCTTGAAACGCGGCCTGGAATTCTGCAGCGGTCTCGGCCTTCGTCAGCCGCAGCATCGCCTGCGTCACCGCGAGCAGATTGTTCGAACGATGATCGACCTCGTAGGCGAGGAGCATCATCCGCTGCTCGGCCTGCTTGCGAGCCGTGATGTCGACCAGCATGTTCACTGCGCCGACCAGTCGGCCGCGTTCGTCGCGCAGGGGCGTCGGATAGGGCATGAAGCAAATCCGCGAGCCGTCCGGCCGTTCGGCCACGGCCTCGACGTCGCGCACCGGCCGGTTCTGCTTGAGCGCGATTGCCATGGGGCACTCATCGTGAGGAAGCGGCGTGCCGTCGGGCAGATAGAGCTTCCATGTCACGCACCACATCGCGCCGGCCTCTGGCGTCCGTCCGGCAAAATCGATGCAGGCTTGATTGAAGAAGGTAATGCGGCCTTCTGCGTCGGTCGTATAGATCGCGGCGGGCAGCGCCTGGAGCAAGTCCCGGAATCGCCTCTCGGAATCCGCGCCGCCAGCGCTCCTGCTCGCTGCTTGCCTCGCGATCTCGCCGATCCTGGCCTCGTCCGAATGTCCAAGCAAGTCCAGCATCGCGTTCCTCTGCGGGGCCAGCTCAGGCAATTCGCCGGCCGCGCATTCGTTCCACAGTGCTCGTCGGAGACGTATAGACCCCTCTCAACCTGTCGTAGATCAAGACTTTGCCTGCACGACGGCGGAGTGGGAGCTCCGCTGTCGCCTTTCTCTTAGTCCTCAGCCGCGTAGCCTGGATGGAGCGTCAGCGTAATCCGGGTCTTTCTCACACAAGCGACTTTCCTGGATTTCGCTTCGCTCCATCCAGGCTACTTCATCATTCCTTCGGCATGACCCCCACATAACACGAACTCGGCCGGATCAGCCGTCCCGTGCGCTGCTGCTCGCGCGCATGCGCGGTCCATCCTGCCACACGCGCCACCGCGAAGATCGGCGTGAAGGCCTGCCTCGGAATTGCGAGTGCATCGAGCAGGATGGCGGTGAAGAACTCGACATTGGTCTCCAGCGGCCGATCCGGATTCTTCTTGCGCAGCGCGCTGCGGATATAGGCTTCGACCTCGCCGGCAAAGGGCAGGTCGGCGCCGTTGGAAGCCAGTGCCTCGATCGCGGTCTTCAGCACGTCGGCACGCGGGTCGCGCACGCGATAGACGCGGTGACCAAAACCCATCATCCGCTCGCCGCGTGCCAGCGCCGCATCGACCCAGCTCTGGATGCATTCGCGCGAGCCGATCGCATCGAGCATCTCAAGCACCGGCTCCGGCGCGCCGCCATGCAAGGGGCCGGTGAGCGCGCAATAGCCCGCGGTCACGGCGGCGAACAGATCGGCTTGCGTCGAGGCCACCACGCGCGTCGTGAAGGTCGAGGCATTCATGCCATGGTCGCAGACGGTGACGAGATAGGCATCGAGCGCGGTGACCTCGCGCGTTGCAGGCGCCCGCCCGTGCAGCATGCGCAGCGTGTCGGCGGCGTGGCTCACGCTGGGATCGGGCGCGACCGGCTCGAGTCCTTTTGCGCGGCGGACCAGCGCGCCGGCGATCACTGGAAACGCGCCGACGATGGTGGCCTCGTGCTCCAGTCCATGTTCGGCGCGAAGTCCCGCGACCGCCGCGCGAAACCCGTCGACGATGCCCATGCCTTGTGTCGCCGGCAACAGATCCGGCAATCGCGCGAAGGCGCGCTCACGCGCGGCACCCAGGCTCGCCCGCACATTGCCTTCGCTTAAGCTGGTCTTGCTGGCGCCGTTCCAGAGCCGGGCGGTGACGCCCTCGAAGCTCGATTTGGCGGCGAGGCTGCCGACATGCTCGCCGGCGATGATCAGCTCGCCGCGCTCGCCATCGACATGGCTCAGCACGGTCTCCGCCGCGGGAACGCCGTCCAGCCCGATCTGGCTTTTGGTGAGGTGGATGTTCATGGCCCAATCTCCTGTTTGACGCATGGGAAAGGTCGGGCCTCTCGACAGATTGATCAATCTTGATTACATAAATCAATATGAAAAATTCCGATGGGCTCTACCTCTCCGCCCGGGAAGCCGCCGCCGAGCTCGCGATCTCGCCGGCCACGCTCTACGCCTATGTCAGCCGCGGCCTGATCCGCTCCGAGCCGACAACGGATTCCCGCAGGAACCGCTACCGCGCCGAGGACGTCCGCGCGCTCAAGGAGCGCCGGGTGCCGTCGCCGGAGCCAAGGGGCCTGCGCAGCTTCGACGCCGACCTGCCGGTGATGGACACGGAGATCTCGACCATCACCGAGGAGGGCGCGATCTACCGCGGGGTCAACTGCGTCGATCTCGCCGAGAGCGACACGCTGGAGCACACGGCGACGCTGCTGTGGGACGTCTCCGGCGTCGATCCGTTCGATCAGGACAATCAGCCCTTTCTCTCCGAGGAGATGCGGACGATCGGGCAGGCCGCGCGGCGGGCGGCGCCGATCGACCGCGCTATCGCCGTGCTCGCGCTGGCTGCGAGCGCCGATCCTCGCGCCTTCACCCGCGCGCCGGATGGCCGCGCCATGGTCGGCGCGCGCATCGTCCGCCTGCTGGTCGCGACCATGCTCAATGCCGAGCCATCGGCCGAGCCGCTGCATCAGCAGGTTGCGAAGGCGTGGGCGGCCGACAACAAGCATGCTCCCGATCTGATCCGCCGCGCGCTGGTGCTGCTCGCCGACCATGAATTGAACGCCTCGACCTTCACCGCGCGCTGTGCCGCCTCGACCGGTCTCAATCTCTATGACTCGGTGATCGCCGGCCTCGCCGCGCTGAAAGGTCCCAAGCATGGCGGCGCCGGCGTGCTGGCCTCGCAGCTCGTGAAGACGCTGATCGATCGTGACGTCGAGCCGATGGTGCGCGAACGCGTCGCGCTCGGCGAGCGTTTTGCCGGCTTCGGCCATGGCGTCTACAAGCGCGGCGATCCCCGCGCGCAATCGCTGCTGAATGCCTTGTCGCGCGCCGGCGCACCGCGAAAGTTCACCCGCGAGGTGCCGGAGCGGATCGCGGAGGCGACCGGCGAGTTCGTCAACATCGACTACGCACTCGCCGTGCTCGTGCACGCCCTGCGCCTGCCCGTCGGCAGCGAGCTCGCTTTGTTCGCCATGGCCCGCAGCGTCGGCTGGATCGCCCATGCCAGCGAGCAATTGCAGTTCGGCAAGCTGATCAGGCCGCGGGCAAGGTATGTCGGGCCGGCGCCGGGACGGAGGGGGGGGGGTGTTGGTTAGGGACGTTGCGAGAGCGGCCCTCTCCGCCGTCGTCCTGGCGAAGGCCAGGACCCATACCGCGGAATCTACCGATGCGGACGCTTGGAGTACCGAGCGCCCAATCTTCGCCAAACAACGCATTGGGGTAATGGGTCCTGGCTTTCGCCAGGACGACTCGAGGGAAAGTCCTCAACCCCGCGGCTTCGCTTCCGCGACACCGCTGCCGTGCCTTCGGCGGATGAACCAGAGCCCAACGCCCACCACGATCGCCACGCCCACCACGGTCAAAATCCAGATGTGCTTGCCGACATGCCCATGATGATGCAGCCCGGCATATTCATGCAGCGCTGAGACCGCGAGCACGCCCGGCAGCACATGCGCCGGCGCCCAGGCCAGGATCGCCGGGATGTTCACCGCGTAGAATTTCGCCGGCGCCATGCCGAGCGCGCCGGCGGTAACAGGCACGAAGGCGCGGATCGGGGGTACGAAGCGGGCGAAGAACACCGCCCAGGTGCCGAAGCGATGGAAGAAGCTCTCGCTCTGCGCGACCAGCCGCGGATAGTTCATCAGCGGCCAGGTGTTGAGGATCTCCCGTTGCTGCCGGTGCCCGATCCAATAGGCCGATCCGTCCCCGAGCACCGCGCCGAGTGCGGCCGCCAGCAGCACCCATGGCAGCTTCAGCTCGCCGCCCGGAACCAGCGCGCTCAGCGCCAGGATGATGGTCGAGCCGGGGATCACCGACCCGACGACCGGCACCGCTTCGAGCAGCGCCGCCAGGAACAGGGTCAGATAGGCCAGCCACGCATGGGCCGAGACGAAGGCGATGAGGGGATCGAGGAAGGATGTCACGTCGTCTCTGTAGCGGGCTGGAGTACTGGAATTCAGACCCTACATAGGTAAGCACATGCGGCAACAGTGCCATCCGCGCAGGCAGAAGGCGTCAACCGCCTGAGATTCGAGCGTGATTCGCAAGGCAGCCCTCCAAAAACTGCGTTCCTTGCCTATCTAAATGAAAAGACAAAGGAACTTTGATTGGTGGGCGGGCTTCTGCCGGCCACTTGTCTCTGATAGGTTGAGTTTCAGCACCCAGCCGCAGCCAACGTGCGAATAACCGGTTTCGGGACCGCCCGGGACCTCGGAGGATTGATGACGACCGCCGCCCTGTCCAAAGTTGAGGAAGTTTCCGGTCAGCCCGACATGAAAGTGTCGGTGCGCCAGGTGTTCGGGATCGACAGCGATCTCGAAGTCCCGGCCTATTCCGAAGTCGATCCTCATGTGCCCGAAGTGGATTCCGACTACCGCTTCGACCGCGCCACCACGCTCGCCATTCTCGCCGGCTTCGCCAAGAACCGCCGCGTGATGGTGACCGGCTATCACGGCACCGGCAAATCCACCCATATCGAGCAGGTCGCCGCGCGCCTGAACTGGCCCTGCGTGCGCGTCAACCTAGACAGCCATATCAGCCGTATCGACCTCGTCGGCAAGGACTCGATCGTGGTCAAGGACGGCAAGCAGGTCACCGAATTCCGCGACGGCATTTTGCCCTGGGCGCTGCAGAACAACGTCGCGCTGGTGTTCGACGAATACGACGCCGGCCGCCCCGACGTGATGTTCGTGATCCAGCGCGTGCTGGAGGTCTCCGGCCGCCTGACGCTCTTGGACCAGAACAAGGTGATCAAGCCGCATCCGGCGTTCCGCCTGTTCGCCACGGCGAATACCGTCGGCCTCGGCGACACCTCGGGCCTCTATCACGGCACCCAGCAGATCAACCAGGGCCAGATGGACCGCTGGTCGATCGTCACCACGCTGAACTATCTCAGCCATGACGAGGAAGTGGAGATCGTGCTGGCCAAGGCCAAGCACTATCGCACTCAGGAGGGCCGCGACATCGTCAACAAGATGGTGCGCCTCGCTGACCTCACCCGCAACGCCTTCGCCAACGGCGATCTGTCGACGGTGATGAGCCCGCGCACGGTGATCACCTGGGCGGAGAACTCCGACATCTTCGGCGATATCGGCTTCGCCTTCCGCGTCACCTTCCTCAACAAATGCGACGAGCTCGAGCGTCCGCTGGTCGCCGAGTTCTACCAGCGCTGCTTCAACGCGGAGCTGCCGGAATCGGCGGTGAACGTGGCGCTGAGCTAGACCATGCCAACCATCTCCGTCGAGCGCACCATTGGGACCACCAAGAAGGCTGTGCTCGCCGGGCTCGCTGGCTACAACCACGAGCACATGGGGACGCAGAGACTGAAGGGCCTTGCTGTCTCGCTAAAGGACCGTGGCAAAATCGTCGGTGGGGTCGTCGGTCAGATCTGGACAACGGTTCTGTTCATTCAGTTCTTCTGGATCGAGCAGAAACATCGCGGCCAAGGTCATGGAACGAAGTTGATCGCGGCGATCGAGGACGAGGCAAGACGGCTCGGCGCAATCCGATCCCATGTGGACACGATGAGTTTCCAGGCGCCGGGCTTCTATCGTTCCTGCGGATACGACGAATTCGGCGCCATTGACGGCTATCCCGGCGGCGTGACGCGCCATTCGTTTACGAAGTCGCTATGAGCACATCATCATCCAACTCCAAATTCCGCAGCAACAAGGAAGCGCCGACCGAGCCGTTCAAGCGCTCGGTCGCCTCCTGCCTCAAGGCGATCGCGAAATCGCCCGAGCTCGACATCTCATTTGCGGCCGAGCGCCCGGGCCTTGCGCCCGGCAAGGCGCGGCTGCCCGAGCCTGCGCGCAAGATGACCAGGCGTGATGCGGCGATCGTGCGCGGCCACGCCGATTCCATCGCGCTCAAGCTCGCCTGTCACGATCCGAAAGTTCACCGCAAGCTGATGCCGGGCAATCCGCAGGCGCGGGGGGTGTTCGAGGCGGTGGAGCAGGCGCGGGTGGAGGCGATCGGCGCGCGCCGCATGGCCGGCGTTGCGAAAAACCTCACCGCGATGCTCGACGATCACTTCCATCGCGGCAAGTTCGACGAGATCACCGACCGCGCCGATGCGCCGTTGGCCGACGCGCTGGCGATGCTGGTGCGCGAGCGCCTGACCGGGATGGCGCCGCCGGCGGCCGCCAAGAAGATGGTCGACCTCTGGCGGCCCATCCTCGAAGACAAGATCGGCAGGCGGCTCGACCGGCTCGACGGTGTCCTCGAGGACCAGACCCGGTTCGGCGATGCCGTGCACGATCTGCTCTCGGCGCTCGAGCTTGGCGACGAGCGCAACGCCGACACCGAGGACAATGACGAGAACGACGAGAACCAGGACGGCGACAACGACCAGTCCGGCGCGGAGGGCTCGCCCGATTCCGATGCCGCGCAGGAGATGAGTGCCGACCAGGCGCAGGCGACATCGGAGGAGATGAGCGAGAGCGCGATGGAAAGCGCGCAGGCCTCGACCTCGGATACCTTCGACGACGGCGAGCTCGGCGACGACGAGACGCCAGGCGAGGCGACGCGGCCGAATTCGCGCGGGGCCAACGAGCCGCGCGGGCCGGAATACCATGCCTTCGCGCCGAAATTCGACGAGGTCATCGCCGCCGAAGACCTCTGCGACCATGACGAGCTGGAGCGGCTGCGCGCCTATCTCGACAAGCAGCTCGCGCACCTGCAAGGCATCGTCGCCCGCCTCGCCAACCGGCTGCAGCGCCGGCTGATGGCGCAGCAGAACCGCGCCTGGGAGTTCGATCTCGAAGAGGGCATCCTCGATCCCGCGCGCCTGTCGCGCGTCGTCACCGATCCCTATCACCCGCTGTCCTTCATGCACGAGAAGGAGGCGACGTTCCGCGACACCGTGGTGACACTGCTGCTCGACAATTCCGGCTCGATGCGCGGACGCCCGATCACGGTCGCCGCGACCTGCGCCGACATCCTGGCGCGTACGCTGGAGCGTTGCGGCGTCAAGGTCGAGATTCTGGGCTTCACCACGCGCGCCTGGAAGGGCGGGCAATCGCGCGAGGCCTGGCTTGCCGCCGGCAAGCCGGCCAATCCCGGCCGTCTCAACGATCTCCGCCACATCATCTACAAGTCGGCGGATGCGCCGTGGCGTCGTGCGCGAAAGAATCTCGGGCTGATGATGCGCGAGGGTCTCCTGAAGGAGAACATCGACGGCGAGGCGCTGGACTGGGCGCACAAGCGCCTGCTCGGCCGGCCCGAGCAGCGCAAGATCCTGATGATGATCTCGGACGGCGCGCCGGTCGACGATTCCACGCTGTCGGTCAATCCCGGCAATTATCTCGAGCGGCACCTGCGCCACATCATCGAGGAGATCGAGACCCGCTCGCCGGTCGAGCTGATCGCGATCGGCATCGGCCATGACGTGACGCGCTATTATCGCCGCGCGGTGACGATCGTGGATGCCGAGGAGCTCGGCGGCGCCATCACCGAGAAGCTCGCCGAGCTCTTCAGCGAGACCAACACCGCGCCGACGCAAGCGCCCGGCCGGCCGCGCCGCAAATTGCATTCGTGAGCAACCATCAATCCCGCCGCAGCTTTCTCGGCCACGCGGCGGCGGGATTTTCCATTCTGACGATGCCGCGATTGGCGCGGGCGCAGGCGCAGTTGCAGCCCGCGACCGAGCCGCCGTCGCGCGCCCTCCAGCTCGAGCACGCCGTCGCTGCGCCCGTCAGCGTCGAGGTCAACGCGCGCAGCATTCCCAATTTCGAGCCGCGCGACCGCGCGCGCACGCGCTTCGGCTCGCTGGATTTTCGCAGCGGCCTGGTGCTGACCTCGCCCTATCGCGGTTTTGGCGGCCTGTCCGGCCTCCGCTTTCTCGACAACAAAGGTGAACGCTTCCTCGCGATCTCCGATCAGGGCGGCTGGTTCACCGGCACCATCCGCTATTCCGGCCGCGAGATGGTTGGGCTCGCGGATGTCGAGGCCGCGCCGCTGCTCGGCGCTGACGGGCGGCCGATCACGGATAAGCGCCTCTGGTATGACAGCGAGTCGCTCGCGCGCGACGGCAACCTCGTCTATGTCGGGCTCGAGCGCGTCAACCAGATCCTGCGTTACGATTTCGCCAAGGGCGGCACCCGCGCCCGCGGCGAGGTGATCGCGGTGCCGCCTGCGGTCCGCAAGTTGCCCTACAACAAGGGGCTCGAAGCGCTCGTCGTCGTGCCCAAGAACCAGAACCAGGTGCTCGCGGGCACGCTGATCGCGTTCTCCGAGCGCGGGCTCGACGCCGACGGCAATTTGGTCGCCTTCCTGATCGGCGGTCCGACGCCGGGCCAGTTCAGCGTGCGGCGCTCCGAGAACTTCGACATCAGCGACGCGGTGCTGCTGGCCTCGGGCGATCTCCTCATCCTCGAGCGCAAATTCTCCTGGTTCACCGGCGTCAACATCCGCATCCGCGCGATCCCCTTGAAGGGAATCGCGCCGGGTGCGCTGGTCGACGGCCTCACGCTGTTTTCCGCCGATCTCGGCCACGAGATCGACAACATGGAAGGCATCGACGCCCACGTCACGGCCGAGGGCGACACCGTGCTGACCCTGATCTCCGACGACAATTTCTCGATGCTGCAGCGGACATTGTTGCTGCAATTCACGCTGGTGGAGTAGGGCGGTCTCTCCCCCCGTCATTGCGAGCGCAGCGAAGCAATCCAGTCTGCATCCGCGGAGAGATTCTGGATTGCTTCGCTGCGCTCGCAATGACGCTGGGAGGCAGGCTCGCACCAAGCCAGCACCGCAATGCATGGCCCTACGGGCCGCCATTCCCGCCACGCGCCTAGCAATCCGCCGCCCGCTCACTACACTCCCTGCAGCATCCTCCATCCCCCGGAACTCCCGCATGAGCGCCCTATTTTCCCCGATCAAGCTGCGCGGACTGACGTTGAAGAACCGCGTCGTGGTGTCGCCGATGTGCCAATATTCGGCCGATGACGGCGTCGCCACTGATTGGCACTTCACCCACATCAACAATCTCAGCCTGTCGGGCGCGGCGATGTTCTGCATCGAGGCGACGCATGTCGAGGCGATCGGCCGCATCACGGCGGGCTGCCTCGGGCTCTACAGCGATGCCTGCGAAGCCGCCTTGAAGCCGATCCTCCATTCGGTGCGCAAGCATTCCTCCACCGCGATCGGGATGCAGCTTGCCCATGCCGGCCGCAAAGCCTCCAGCGCGCGGCCCTGGGAGGGCGGCCAGCTGATTCCGATCGAGCAGGGCGGCTGGCGGGCGGTTGCGCCGTCGGCGGTGCCGCACAAGGAGGGCGAGGCCGCCCCGCTCGCGCTCGATGCCGCCGGTCTCAAGCGCATCCGCGAGGCCTTCGTCGATTGCACCAAGCGCGCCGCGCGGCTCGGCATCGATGCCATCGAGGTCCATGGCGCGCACGGCTATCTCCTGCATCAGTTCCTGTCGCCGATCTCGAACAGGCGTACCGACGAATATGGCGGCTCGCTCGAAAACCGCATGCGCTTTCCGCTGGAGGTGTTCGACGCGGTGCGCGCCGCATTCCCCGCCGACAAGCCGGTCGGCATGCGGGTGTCGTCGACCGACTGGGTCGAGGGCGGTTGGGATCTGGCGCAGACCATCGCCTTTGCCAAAGCGCTGAAGGCACGCGGCATCGACTGGATCGATGCCTCCTCGGGCGGCGTCTCGCCGCTGCAGAAGATTCCGCTCGGCCCCGGCTATCAGGTGCAATTTGCAGAAGCCATCAAGCGCGAGACCGGATTGCCCACCATCGCCGTCGGCCTGATCAGCGAAGCCAGGCATGCGGAAGAGATCGTCGCCAGCGGCAAGGCCGACATGGTCGCGCTCGCCCGCGGCATGCTCTACGACCCGCGGTGGGCCTGGCACGCCGCCGCGGACGTCGGCGGCGAGGTCGAAGCCCCGCCGCAATATTGGCGCTCGCAGCCCTCGACGCAAAAGGCGCTGTTCGGCAGGACCACGTTCGGGGCGCGGTGAGTTCTTCACCTCTCCCCGCTTGCGGGAAGAGGTCGGATCGCATCGCAGATGCGATCCGGGTGAGGGGGTTGATCTTCCCCCGAAAAAGTGGACGGGTTTAAGCGGCTTTTAGCTCCATCTCGATCGGGGCGATATATCCGATCGCGGAATGGAGCCGGGTGCGGTTGTAGAAGCCCTCGATGAAGGCGAAGATATCGCGCTGGGCCTCGGCGCGGGTCTGGTAGTCGCGATGGTGAACGAGCTCGGTCTTCAGGGTATGGAAGAAGCTCTCCATCGGGGCATTGTCGTAGCAATCGGCCTTGCGGCTCATCGATGCGGCGATGCCGGCGCCCGTGAGAGCGTCGCGATAGGCGTGTGAGGCATACTGCACGCCGCGATCGGAGTGGTGGATCAATCCGGCCTGCGGCCGTTGCTGCTGGATGGCCATCGTCAACGCCGCGGATGCGAGTTCGACTTGCATGTGATCCCGCATGGCCCAGCCGACGATCTTTCGACTGAAGAGATCCATGACGGCCGCCAGATACAGCCAGCCCTCCGCGGTCGGGATGTAGGTGATATCGGCGAGCCAAACGCGGTTCGGGGCTTCCGCTGTGAAGTCGCGCGCGATCAGGTTCGGGGCGATCGGCAGGTCGTGACGGCTGTCGGTGGTGCGCACCCGGCGCGGCGGCGCCGTGATGGCGCGGATACCGTGCCGGCGCATCATCCGCTCGATCCGGCCGCGGCTGGCGCCACGGCCCTGCGTCCGCAGCACGGCATGGACGCGGGACTGCCGTAGCGTCCGCTGCTGTCGTGATGGGCCTGCCGGATCGCAGCCAGCAGCGTGGCATTGGATTTGGTCCGCTGACCCGCCGGGCGATCGCGCCAGGCGTAATAGCCGGCCGGCGAGACCTCGAGCACGGCGCACATCAATCGTACCGGATAGGCGTCGCGATGGTCCTCGATGAAGCGGAAGCTCATGTCCGGGTTCCGGCAAAGATCGCGATCGACTTCCTAAGAAACAGCCGGATTGGCGTCCTCCGGAATGGCCTGTAAGACGAAGCCCAGCGATTTGGCTCTGCGTTGTAGGTTGGCGAGGACGCGGCTGCGATATTGTTGCTCATAATGGGCGGCACCCGGATCTTTGTAGCTCATGCCATGCCGGAGTGTGTTGTAGAACAAAACCGCAATCTTGCGGGCGGTCGCCGTCACGGCTTTCGACTTGCCCGCTCGGGAGGCTAGCCGACGATAGAATGCGCCGAGCGCTGTATCGCTTCTGCCAACGGTTGTGGCTGCCAACCGCAACAGTGCGGCTGCCCGACTCGAAGACCTTCGGGTACGTGAAGAAAGCACCTTGCCACCAGAGATTTTGTTGCCTGGCGCAAGGCACAGCCAGGAGGTGAAGTGCTTGGCGCTCGGCCAAGCCCTCAGATCGGTGCCACACTCCCGATAAGCTTCAATGCCAGTGATGGACCCAACCCGTGGATCTCAGTCAGATCGACGCCGAGCACGCCGTACAGCGCGGTCCTGACATCGAAGGTGGGCGCGTTGACCTGTTTGGTCTTGATGCGTGGCTTGGATAGCTTTCCGACCGGCTTTGCGCCTTTATTGTTCAGTGCCGCGATCAGGACCTCGAGCTTGCGGTCGCAGTCCAGCATCTTGGCCTGGTAGACGTCGTAGAGTTCCAGCGACTGGGTCAGCGCGAAAACATGTTCGTGCCGGTCGTTGCCCACCAGTGCCGCACGGATCGTCGCGATGGATGAATGGCATCGCACGTCCCGATAGGTTGCCAAGACGTCAGGATTCCGCTCGCCTGCAACAATGGCTCGGATAATCCGCATGCCGGTCGCGCCGGTGATATCCGAGACCACATGATGGAGCTGCAGATTCATCTCCATCAGGGCCTTCTGCATATGCTGGATATGGACGGCGGCATATTCCACCAGCCGCTCCCGTTGGCGCAGATACGCGCGCAGGGTTGCAATCTCGGCATCAGGTCGGAAGCTGCCGCGTAACAGGCCATAGGAATGAAGCTGGCGCAACCACGCGGCATCGCTGACATCGGTCTTGCGCCCGGGCACGTTCTTGGCGTACCGCGCATTGACCAAGATCACCTCAAACCCGCGCTGCTCCAGGATCTCGTAAACCGGGATCCAATAGACCCCAGTGGATTCCATCGCGACACTCGTCACGCCGCACGCTCTGAACCAGTCCGCCAGCTCATGCAGGTCTCGCGTGAATGTGCCGAAAGAGCGCACCGGCACGTCGGTGCAAGCGGGGTCCACCGCGGCCATGTGCATCTTTGATCCAATGTCGATGGCGGCGGCCCCGACATTGACCAGCTTCAGTTCCGGGCGGTCGCCGGCCGTCCTCTTGAGCATGGCAATCCTCCGTTCAATGATGAGCAGGAGGGTCTGGGCTATGCCAATCGTCATCTTCCTAATCGGGATCGTCGCCAGGCGACGTCACCACTCTCAAGTTCGCATGCACCCATGGACCATGTTTTTTAACGGGGATTGTGCCTCCAATAATCGAGCGGCCGCTACCCTCCCAGCGCCGAGGATAGCACAAGGCTGTTTCTACGCCGCACAGGCGCGCCACGGTGCTGGACCGTTTTTTAAAATGTCGCGCTCCATGCGCAGCCGTTCGTTCTCCTGGCGCAACCGGGCGATCTCCGAAGCCTGGTCCGCCGACATCGGCGTCGCCTGCGTGGTGGGGCGCCACGCCGCCGATGCCGGCTGCTGCCCGGCCTTATCCACCCAGCGCCGCAGCACCGAGTCGCGCAGCCCGAGTTCCTTGCCTACCGACGTGATCGAGCGACCGCTCGACACCACCAGCTCAACGGCCTGGCGCTTGTACTCTTCGGTAAATGACCGACGTTGACGTTCCATTCGACACCTCCGGGCTCAATGAGCCTACTACAGGTGTCCACTCATTCGGAGGAGGTTCAGGTACAGGTGCGGCGCTAACGCTCGTGTGGGGAGAGAGGCCCCTCACCCCAACCCTCTCCCCGTAAGAACGGGGAGAGGGAGTAAACTCACGCATCCGTAAAACTCCTCGCCTTCCACGCACCCCAAAACTGGCCTAACCTGTCTCCTCAACGCCTCACGGAGGCCGGCCATGCGTTTTGGTGTTCGCAAAACTGCCCATGTGTTCGAGCGCGTGGGTCTTGCGATGGCGGGGGCGGCGTGCGGATTGTTCGTCGGCGCCTATGTGGGATCTGCGATCTCCTCGCTCACCACGCAGGGCTTCCTGCTGGTGATGATGGTGCTCGGCTTCATCGGCTTCTATCTCGGCATCGATACGCCGCAAATGCCCTTCGACGATGCGCACAACGCCATCGACGCCGCGGAATTTCTGAGCTCGGCCGGCACGCTCTGCGCCACGCTCACCGCGCTCGCCTCCGTCGCCGTCATCGTGCTCCGGCTCGATCCGCATATCAACTTCGCCTGGCTTGCTCTGCTCGGCTGGTCCGCCGGCGTCGCCATGCAGATCGTCGCGGGCGCGAAGGCCAGGATGCGGAAGTAGGCCTGCTTACCCTCCCCTGGAGGGGGAGGGTCGGCTCATATTGAGCGCAGCGAAATATGAGACGGGGTGGGGTGACGGTCCCTCCGCGACGTACGGTGCCCGAGTGGAGAGATCACCCCACCCCGCTCGCGCTTCGCGCGATCGACCCTCCCCCTCCAGGGGAGGGTCAGCACGCAGCCTCTAAAACACCACGCCCACCCGCGTCCCGCGCTTCCAGGCGATGCGGCAGCGCTTCTTGGTGTTGACGTGCAGCAGCTCGAACCGATCGGGGATGCTCACCTGTCCGCCGAGATCGACGCAGGCCCCGCCGGGCGAATAGTCGATCAGCGTGCAGGGAATCACGGGCGCGCGCGGGTCGGTGATGATCTTGGCCTGGCGCGAGACCAGCCCCGAAGGCTTCACGCGGGCATATTTGCGCGGATAGTGCGGCACGTCTCCTCCAGCTCCGCTGTCTCGCGGGGATCGGAGGCGATGATGGAACAGAGTTGATGCGATCCCGCTAAGCCGGGCCGAAGAATTTTAATGAAAAGCTGCCGTGACTGCAGAAAGCGGCGGTAGCGGGGTGGGGCGGCGCGCCTGCCTCTTCCACCGTCATTGCGAGGAGCTCTTGCGACGAAGCAATCCAGACTGCTTCCGCAGCGGCAGTCTGGATTGCTTCGCTGCGCTCGCAATGACGAGCGGTGAAAGCCACCCCCTCACACCCCCTCCATCTCCCCCGTCACCTCCGCATGCTGCGGCCCCACCGGCATCGGCACCGTCACGTAATCCTTCGGCAGATTCACCGGCCGATAGTCCGGTTCCACCGCCATCCGCTTCAACACGCTCTCATGCACATGCGCGCCTTCGGGGATGACGCGCGGCTCGCTGTCGGGAATGTAGAAGCCGAGCGCCACCTTCCGCTCCGGCCACTCCTTGTACGTCGCGCTCTTCGGCAAATACTCCAGCACGCGCCAGCCCGCCGTCATGGAGTTGTGCAGCACGCCGGTCTTGCCGGTGAAGGCGGGCGCGACATAGCTGAACGGCGAGTTCTTGCGCTGGATGCCGAAGGCGAGCTGGTTCACCGTGCGCGGATTGAAGTTCAGCCCCGCCTTCGCGGCCTCCTCGATCATCCAGATCAGCGGATATTTCGACTCCCCGCTCTCGGCTTCCGGATAGCCGCCGCCGACGTCGCTATGCACGCCGGCGAACCACACCTGCAGAATGTCCTGCGGCACCTTCTTCTCGTCCGGCACATAGCGATTGCTCCAGAACTCTTGCGGCTCCCTGTATTGCTTCAGGCGGAACATGCAGCGTCGCTCGTCGATCGCGATCGCCTGCCGGAAGATCTTGACGCTCGGATTGCGCAGCGTGAAGGCGAGCTCCTCGAAGCTCGGCCAATACAGCCGGTCGGCGCGCGGCACGATCACGCTCGCCACCGTGTCCCACACGCCGATGAAGTGGATGGTCGGCCAGCGCGTCGAGGTGATGCGCGCGAACTGCGCGGCGAGATCGAATTGGTCCTTCGGCAGCGGCCCCTGCTCGTCGACAGCGACGTCCGCGAGGTCTTCGACGTCGTTGCCGCGCCCGGTGCCGGAATATTGCTTGTAGGCGATGAGGCCGCTTCCCGCGAGGTTCACCTGCTCCGGCGAGATCAGCCCCACCTTGTGGATCAGCCCCGCCAGCACCCGCACCGTATAGGCCCCGCGCGAGAAGCCGAACAAATAGATCTTGTCGCCGGGCGTATAATGCTGGACCAGGAAGCAATAGGCTGACAGCACGTTGTCATCGAGCCCGTAGCCGGTGGCGAGCCCCAGCACCAGGTTGATATTGGCCTTCCAGCGATTCCACGTCGTCGGCTCCGTCACCGTGCCGACCCCGGGATCGTAAAACACCATCTGCCGCGGCTGCGTCTTGTCGGTCTTGCGCAGGCAGCGGTAGAGCTTCAGGAGGTTGGAGATGTTCTCCGAGATCTCGTTGCCGGTGCCGTCACAGCAGATGACGATGTTCTTCGGCTCTGGCTTGGTGGTGTGGGCGGGTTCCATGGGATGCGCCTCGGGGTGATGCTACCGGGGCGAGTATAGCGGAAATGGAGGGCAGCTAGGAGCCGAAGGCGGCGTCGCCGGCATTTTGCCCCATCTCTCACCTGTTGACATTAACAACTTGTTAACCATGCCGTCGCCTAATGTGGACGAGTGGGGGATCACCATGTCGGCCCATGTGACGCGACCGAAATTGATGCCTGTTTCGGCCGATCCAGCCTTTCGTTCGCTTGCCAGGCTGGCGGTTCGCGCCAAGGCCGTCCTACAGACCAAAACGGCTGTCGTACGGAGCAAAGCCATGTTTGGAAAGGACGACTTAGTGGACAATCTCAGCCGCGATCTCGATCGCGCGCGCGGAAGACGCGATGCACTCGCATCCGAAGCCACGACCCTGACGGCCCAGATCGCCGAAATTGAAGCCCGCCTTTCGGAGGAGAAGAAAAGGCGGGAGCGTGAGCGCGTCTTGTGCGAGATCGAAGCGATCAAAACCCGAGTCAAGCAAGCCGCCGGCGCGTTTGCACCCGTCGTCGATGGTCTCTCCAAGGCGATCGAGTCGGCTGCGGTCGTCGTGCCCGAGGCGCGCGAGCTCAATAGCTTCCTGGTGTCGGTGGCGACCGAAATCGACAGCGTGCTCGATCCCCTGTTGCGCGAACTGGATCAGCGCGCGGATGCGGTGCGAACAGGTCACGTCGCGCTGGACCTGCCGAGTTCGGCCAATGAAGCGCCGCCCATCGAGCTGCCGAAAGACAGCAACGAACGCCTGCTTCGTTTTCCAGCATGGCTGTCTCGCGACAAGGAGACGGACAAGAAGGAATCAGCGGAGAGCCCGCGCAGCACGGCCGCGTGAGCGATCGGCGCGCCGCGCAGCTTAAGAAGCTCGTCTGCAGATTCCGCAAGCGCAGGGCAATCGCATATGACGCGAGCGCTTGGGGTGCTGAAGTTTCCACATCGTCATGGCCGGGCTTGTCCCGGCCATCCACGCCTTACCCCGCAGCACAAAGAACGTGGATGCCCGGGACAAGTCCGGGCATGACGACCTCTTGTTGATGCTCATATGCGGTTACCCTCTCCCGCAAGCGGGGGAGCCGCGTAGCAGCGGTCCATGTCCGGTTGGAGACGAGCCCCGACTCCCGCGACCACTCAGTTGGCGGCGCGGCGCAGGAAGGCCGGGATATCGAGAACGGCCTCGTCGGGCGCATTGCGCGCAGCGGTGCGGCCGTAGGGATCGAGCGGCCGGTCGGCCGCGTGGCGTGCATGTTCCAGGCTAGGCCTTGCCGGTGGCCCCACGGGGTGGTGCGGCTGCGGACGCAGCGGCGGGCTTTCCACTTGCGCAAGGGGTGCACTGCGCTCGATGCGATCGGCGATGCGGCGGCCGTCGTTGCGCAGCCTGCCGGCGAGCTGCGTCAGGGCGGTTTCCACCGGTTGCGCCTGCGGTGCCGGGTCGAGATTATCTATACCGGTCGCCACCACCGAGACGCGGACGATGCCTTCGAGGCTGTCGTCAAACGACGCGCCGACGATGATGTTGGCGTCCGGGTCGGCCTCGTCGCGAATGCGGGTCGCGGCTTCGTCGACCTCATACAGCATCAGATCCTTGCCGCCGGTGATGGAGATGATGAGGCCACTGGCGCGCTTGATCGAGGGATTCTCGATCAAAGGATTGGAGATCGCGGCCACGGCGGCGGCAAGCACGCGCTTCTCGCCGGAAGCCTCGCCCCGTCCCATCATGGCCTTGCCCTTCTCCTTCATGACCGAGAGGACGTCGGCAAAATCGAGATTGATCAGGCCTTCCTTGACGATGAGGTCGCTGATGCAGGCCACGCCCGAATAAAGCACCTGGTCGGCAAGGGCGAAGGCGTCGGCGAATGTGGTCTTGTCGCTGGCCACCCGGAACAGGTTCTGGTTCGGGATGATCAAGAGGGTGTCGACCGTCTTCAGCAACTCCTCGATGCCGGCTTCGGCAAAGCGCATGCGGCGCTGGCCCTCGAAGTAGAACGGCTTGGTGACGACGCCGATCGTGAGGATGCCGAGCTCGCGCGCGGCCCTGGCGACGATGGGGGCGGCCCCGGTGCCGGTGCCGCCGCCCATGCCGGCCGTCACGAACACCATGTGCGCACCGGTCAATTGATCGCGGATCGTATCGATCGCCTCTTCGGCTGCGGCGCGTCCCAATTCCGGCTGCGAGCCGGCGCCGAGGCCTGCGGTCACCTTTGTGCCGAGCTGGATCAGGTGCCTCGCCTTCGACATGGCCAGCGCCTGCGCGTCGGTATTGGCGACCACGAACTCGACCCCTTGCAGCCCGGCCGTGATCATGTTGTTGACCGCATTGCCGCCGGCGCCGCCGACCCCGAACACGACGATGCGGGCCTTCATTTCGTGGATATCGGTGATGCCAGTCATGCTTCCCTCGTGATTGCTCCGGCATGCCGGGGATGGAGAAAGTTTTCGAGTGCTACCTGCAAGCCGCGCGGTCTGCTTGCACGATCGCAGCGGCCAGATGTCCCAATCGACGCGCGGCGTATCCTGCGATCGCGCCGCCCGCGCGGCGACCGCTCCGCAGAACCGCCACTTCGTCTTCCAGCCGTGCCGCCCACGCATTGGCTGCCGCCGTCTCGGCGGCCGCCTGCATCAGCTCGACTTTGAGCCGATCGGCACGCTCGCGCTCGCGCTCGAAATCGGCCCGGGTGTTGGCTGCCACCATTTCGAGCCGCGCGACCTCCGCCTTGAATGCCTCGATCTTGAAGGCCTCGATCTTGGCCAGCGAGGCATCGATCGGATCTGCCCGGCGGCCGCGTCGTGGGCGGGGCGTGTAGCGGAGCTCGGAGAAATCAACCCTCACCAGCGCCTTGCCGTCCTCCGACCGCGAGCGCGCCAACCGGCGGCGCCTCGCCAGCGAACGCGCGGCCTCCCGGGAGATACCGAGGCGGGCACTGAGATCGGCATACGTCAACAACTCAACGCACATCGGCGCTTCTCCTGGAGCGAACCGGGAAGGCATTTCGAGCTAGTGATGGCTGGACGATTGCAGCAGGCTAGGCTGCGTTGGTTAATGGACGGTTAACGCGGGAGGGGCGCTGTTTACGAGTGTTGTCATCGTGCCGATCCGGGGTCGCAAGACACCATCTGCCGGGGCTGCGTCCTGGCGGTCTTGCGCAGGCAGCGCTAGAGCTTCAGGAGGTTGGAGATGTTCTCCGCGATCTCGTTGCCGGTGCCGTCACGGCAGATGACGAGATTTTTGGGGAGGGGTTGGGGTGCGGTTGTGCGCGCGCGCTCAATGGGATGCGCCTCCGGGTGATGCTGCCGGGGGCGAGTACAGCGGAAAAATGGAGCGTCTCTCACTTAGACGAGGCAGCGGCTTGACAAAAGTGAAATTCTGTAACCCTTTGCAAACTCTAGAAAAAACGAAATGTCGATTTAGCGGGCACCTCTTGGACCTCTGAGTGAAGAGATTTCGCTGGCACGAAAAGGCAGTGTCGGAATAAAGTTCGCGCAACGGTAGTGTTCGATTCGCGAGGCCGCAGTGCTCGCGAGCTGGGGCCATGACGCGGACAATAGTAGATACTCTGATCGTTGACCTGGATAACACGCTGTTTGACTGGCTGAGCTGGTGGCACGCGCCATTTTCAATCACTTATGACGAGATCTCTACCATTCTTGGGGGAGAGAGGGCTGAAGCTGAAATACGTCGAATCCATCGACGACAAGGCACCTCGGATTATGAGTATCTTCTTGAGGAGTTGCTAGGAGCGGAGGCACCCCAGATTAGTGATATTCGTCGCCGCGTAGAGCAGCGAACGAGCTCCATAAAGCGGCGCGTAACGCCATATCGTGGTGTTACACAGGCCCTCGCCGCCGTTAAGTCAATCGGCGCGAGGATCGTTGTGTGTACAGAATCGATGGAGCAGCATGCGGTAAATCGTCTGTGCGAGCTTGGATTGTTGAATTTTATTGATGAGCTGTTTTGCCGTGAAGGCCACTCTGTTCCGGCTTACCGAGACTCGAATGCTAACTATAGGGAGTTCCTGCCCGCACAAGTTCGTATGCATCACCTGCGGCCAGGCTTGTCGAAGCCCGACCCTCGTATCTTATACGACCTCGTCTCAGTGGTGGGTTCTGACAAGCAAAGAACCGCCTACGTAGGCGATAGCCTTACGCGGGATGTTCTAATGGCTCGTAATGCCGGCATTCTCGCCCTTCACGCGAGATATGGCGAGACCCGCGATCGAATCGAGTTCGAGCTTTTAGCACGAGTTTCTCACTGGACGAGCGAAGACGTATCGAGAGAGCTTGAGCTCCTTGGTGATGATCTAAGCAAGCTCGAAGCGGTGACTGTCCTCGAGCACAGCTTTTCTGAGATTTTTGATTATTTGACCTTCGAGCGCTTTACGAACGCAGAACTGGCTGCTCCCAGCAACTGAAGGCGGGAGTGCGATCAGGCTGGTTTCACAGTGTGGCGCGTAATGTTGGTGTATCTGCATGATGATTTCTCCATTTGTTATTGTGATTACTGGCGCGCAGGGAGTCGGTAAGTCGACCTTCTGTAGATCGCTGTATGAGGTGCTTCGTGGCAGGTACGGTGATCGTCGGGTTGCGCTGATTGACGGACTTGGCGACAAGATAAGAGCCTCAGGATATGCGGTCGGAAGCGGTGCCGACGCTGGGGGAGTTGCTGCGATCTTTCGCGAGCATTTGCGCCGAGAGAGGGAAATCGAGGTCGACATAGCGATATTGGATCGTTGCGCGATCGACGCTCTCGCCTACGTGCGCGTGCTCAATGCAAATACGATAATCGAAAAGGCATTGTATGAGGAGGTGACGCGAACAATGTCGAAACGCTGGAACGCGATTGTGCGGCTTGAGCTTTCCGAAACCTTCGCTGAGAAGTGTGCGGCACATGAAGATCCTGAGTTTCGGACCCGGATTGATCAACAGGTATCAGCCGTTATCAAGGAGTTTGACCTTCCAGCCTGCTTCGTAGATGCGGCCGATGCGGCAGCAGTCGCGCGGATAGCCAAACTGATCGTGGATCAGGTTCGGTAGACAGCGGTGGACACATTAGGTGCATTGACGAAATGTAAGTCAGTATTTGGAAGTGGATCCGTACGCCTCCGACGAGGACCGTCTTGCGTGACGGGTGGTAATTCGCGAAGCGTGTGACCTTAAGTCTAGCTTTAAGGTCATCAGGCGATGCGGGTCGAGGTTTTGGGCGGGCTCGAGCGGCGGCGGCGTTGGTCGCAGGACGACAAGGCACGGATTGTCGAGGAGACGCTGGCGCCGGGCGCGAAGGTAACTGAGGTTGCGCGGCGCAACGGAGTAGCGGCCAGCCTGGTGTTTACCTGGCGTCGACAAGCACGGACATCGGAACAAGTTGGGCTATCTTTTACGCCGGTGCAGATCGCCGCCGTAGCGGCCCCGGCTGAAGAAACTCCGAAGCTTTTGCCTACGGTTGATGGCCGAGTTCGGTCGGCGGCAGCCGCGCGTACTGGATTGATAGAGATCGATCTCGGCAACCGACGGTGCATCCGGGTGGATGCGCACGTCGATCCGGAGGCGTTGGCGCGGGTCCTCGATGTGCTTGGACGCCGATGATTTCTGTACCAGGGAATGTGCGAGTGTGGCTGGCTACAGGCTACACGGATATGCGCAGAGGCTTTCCATCGCTGGCCCTCCAAGTGCAGGAGGTGCTGCACAAAGAACCGCTTAGCGGTCATTTGTTTGTCTTCCGCGGTCGCCGCAGCGATCTTGTGAAGGTGATCTGGCACGATGGTCAGGGAGCCTGCTTGTTCACAAAAAAACTCGAGAGAGGAAAGTTTATCTGGCCATCGGTTGCCGGTGAAGCGGTAACGATCTCGCTGGCGCAGTTGAGCTACCTGCTGTCCGGGATCGATTGGCGCAATCCGCAAGAAACCCAGCGTCCGACGCGGGTCGGATAATCGTTTTGGGTTTGAATCTGATGCTCGATCTGATTCAATGGCTTCATGACATCGAAGCCGAACGATCTTCCGTCGGATCTCGCGAGCGCCTACCTTGCGCTGCTGGTCGAGCACGAGGCGTTGCAGGCTGAACGCGATGTGGCAGTGGCGGATGCCGCCAACGCGCGGCGGAGCTGTCGGACAGCGAGGTGCTGATCGCTCATCTTGAGCTACGGATCGAGAAGCTCAAACGCGAACTGCACGGGCAGCGCTCCGAGCGCACGGCGCGGCTACTCGAGCAGTTGGAATTGGAGCTCGAAGAACTCGCCACCACGGCGACCGAGAATGAGCTGGCTGCGCAGGCTGCCGCGGCAAAAACCCAGAGCGTGAGCGCCTTCACGCGCAAGCGGCCGGTGCGCAAACCGTGGCCGGACGACATCGAACGTGAGCGCGTCGTCATCGAGGCTCCAACGACCTGCGCCTGCTGCGGTGGATCGCGGCTGGCGAAGGTCGGCGAGGATGTGACCAAGACGCTGGAGGAGATTCCGCGTCGCTTTAAGGTCATCGAGACGGTACGCGAGAAGTTCACCTGCCGCGATTGCGAGAAGATCAGCCAGCCGCCGGCACCGTTCCATGCGACGCCCCGCGGCTTCATCGGCCCACAATTGCTGGCGACGATTTTGTTCGACAAGTTCGGCATGCATATCCCGCTCAACCGCCAGAGCGTGCGCTTCAAGGCCGAGAGGATCGATCTGCCGCTGTCGACGCTGGCCGACCAGGTCGGCCACGGAACCTTCGCCGTCATGCCGCTGTTCCAGCTGATCGAGCGTCATGTGCTCGCGGCCGAGCGCCTTCATGGCGACGACACCACCATCCGCATCCTGGCGAAGGGCAAATGCACGACCGGCCGGATCTGGACGTATGTGCGGGATGACCGGCCGTTCGCCGGGCCTGCGCCGCCGGCGGCGGTCTATTATGCCTCGGGCAATCGACGGGGCGAACATCCCCAGAGGCATCTGGCCGCCTTCGTCGGCATTCTGCAGGCGGATTGCTATGGCGGCTTCGAGCCGTTGTTCGACCCAAAAAGGAAAGCAATGCCGATCACGCCGGCATTTTGCCTGGCCCATGCGCGGCGGGGATTCTTCGAGCTGGCTGACGTCGAGAAAGCCGCCCGGGAGGGCAAGGGCAAACCGGTCTCCCCGATCGCGCTGGAGGCGGTCAGGCGTCTGGATGCGTTGTTCGAGATCGAGCGCGCCATCAACGGCCGTAGTGCCGACGAGCGGTGTGCTGTGCGCCAGGAGCGGAGCAAGCCGCTGCTCGACGACATGTACGACTGGCTGCTCCGCGAGCGAGAAAGCCTCTCGCGCTCCGCCGAGGTCCTGAAGCCCATGAACTACATGCTTAAGCGCTGGGACGACTTCGTCCGCTTCCTCGACGATGGCAGGATCTGCTTGACCAACAATTGCGCTGAGCGTGCATTGAGAGGCATTGCCCTGGGAAGGCGCAACTGGACCTTCGCTGGCAGCCAGCGTGGCGCCGATCGTGCAGCTATCATGCTGACGATGATCACGACCTGTCGCCTCAACGACGTCGATCCCAAGGCTTGGCTCGCCGACGTCCTCGCCCGGATCGCTGATCTTCCCACCTCGCGTCTGCGCGAACTGCTGCCCTGGGAATGGAAGCTCCTGCACCAAGCCGGCAAGTCCGCCGATCAGCAAGCCGCCTGACCTTCACGCAACGCCATCGTAGAACTCGCCGTGCTCGCGCGCATGCGTCAATCAGGCGGCCTTCGTCGTATGCGTACGTGGATCCGAGCGCGATGAGATACTTGGTGGTCTTGATGAGCGCCTAGCTCGTGGTGTTACGCTGAGTTGGCTAGAAGTTGGTGTTGGAGATGGTAAAAACTTACAGTACCTGCTGGAGAGTTTGGGTGGGTCGCGCAGTTTCGTGGTGACTGCGATTGATCCCTCTCCAAATTCTGCAAAGCAGATAGTGTTGCTGATTCCGCTCGATGTCGCCCACCATTCCGGAATGATCTCGCCCACCGTTCCGATTTGATCTCGCCCGCCATTCCGAGATGATCTCGCCCACCATTCCGGGATGATGTCGCCCGGGGTGACGAGGCCTCTTCTGGCTCCGATACGGTCCCGCCTTTCGGCTTTGCGAAGGGGGACCTGGATGCCGACGGAGAGGCTTGCGATGCGCCACGTGCGCGATGTGATCAGATTGAAGTCGGCGGGAATGTCGACCCGTGAGATTGCGCGGCGGGTGGGGACGGCCCCATCGACGGTGCGGTTGACGATCCGCCGGTTCGAGGCGGCGGGGCTGAGCTGGCCGTTGACCGACGACATCACCGACACGGAGCTGGAGGCCCGGCTGTTCGCCAGCGCGGGAGCCGGGCCCGGCACGCGGCGGGGCCATCGCCGGCAGGCGGAGCCGGATTGGGCGGCGGTGCACCGCGAACTCCGGCGCAAGCACGTGACGCTGGCGATCCTGTGGGAGGAGTACATCGCGGGCGAACCCGGCGGGTATCGCTATTCGCGTTATGTTGCGGCCAGATTTATGTTGTGCAAGGAGCGATAATTGCGGGGAGCCTGAGCTCTGCGGGCATTGTTCACGCAACATAATTCGACGTCTGGGTAGCGAACCTTTTGTCCAATGGAGGCTCGCTATGGATCAGACGATATATTCCATTCCCTTGACCGTACCCCACCGTGATGACGCGCCATTCACCGACGAGCGGTACCGGTACCTTCGCCACTGTGCAGAAGCCGGTGCGACCGCAGCTTCTCTCAAGATCAAGCGCAACGAGCTGTTGCGGATTGCCGCACGTCTCGGTCCAGATGCTTCGCAGGGCATCGATATCGAGGCACTCCAACGGATCGCGACCGAGCGTCTGCGCCTGACGGGGGCTGCCACCGCAGCACGAAGAGTGGTCGACATCGGACGGCCTTGGCTTCGATTTCTCGGTTGGTGGCGTGAACCAACCGTCGTGTTTCAGTACCAGAGCCAACTCGACCAGTATGTGACATGGATGCGCAATGAGCGCGGATTCTCGCCATCGACGGTGGAGCAATGGAGCCGGATAATCGGCAGGTTCCTGCGCTGGTGCGACAAAACCAACCGGCAACTCAGGGACCTTCAGCCTGAAGACGTTGACGCCTATTTTGTCGCCCAGGCGACGGGACGATGGTCCCGCGTTTCGGTGGCCAACACAGCCTCTGCCTTGCGGGGATTTCTGCGCTACGCGGCAAAGCGGGGAATGTGTACGGACCGCTTAGCGGCCTCGATTTGCCGGCCTCGGCTTTATCGTCAGGAGTCGCTGCCGTATGCCCCAGATTGGTTCGACGTGCAGCGCATGTTGGCCGACGCCGAGACTGACAACCCCCGGGACATCCGCGATCGTGCGATCCTGCTGTTGCTCGCGGTCTACGGGATGCGCAGCGGCGAAGCGGCGGCATTGCGCCTTGATCAGATTGACTGGGCCGGTAGGACGCTACGGCTTTTCCGCCTGAAGCGCCGGCAGCCGCAGATCTATCCCCTGGTTCCCTCTGCGGCTGAGGCGCTCGCCCGCTACATCGACACGGTGCGGCCGCTATCATCGTGCCCGGAAGTGTTCCTCTGCATGCACGCGCCCCGTCGACCGTTGAAGGCAGGGAGCATTTATGATGTCGCCAACCGCAGATTTGTTGCACTTGGAATCGACGCTGCCCACCGCGGTGGCCATGCGTTGCGCCACGCCTGCGCCTCCCGGCTTCTCGCCGAAGGTCTGTCGATAAAGGAGATCGGGGACCATTTGGGACATCGCAGCGCGGCGTCAACCAGCATCTACGCCAAGGTGAACATGCAGGCGCTTCGCGAGGTCGGAGCGTTCGACCTGGGAGGCCTCCAATGAGGCTGACCCATGTTGTCGACGCCTATCTGGCCAAGCAGCGCTCACTGGGGGCGCGTTTCGAGTCGGCTGAGGTTCTGCTCCGTAGGTTCTGCCGAGCGATGGGCAATCGAGATATCGGCGAAGTCACCCCAGAGGCGGTAGCCGAGTTCCTCCAAGGCAAAGGATCGCTCAGTGCCACCTGGATGCTGCGATATAGGGTTTTGAGCGGCCTTTATCGATTCGCCATCAGTCGCGGGTACGCAGCATCCTCCCCACTGCCGACATCGTTTCCAAAGCTGCTGCCGCAACAAACGCCCTATGTTTATTCCACGGAAGAACTGCGCCGCCTGTTGGACGCGACCTCGATCCTGGAGGTTGGGCATCGCCCTCATGTGCCAGCTATGTACCGTACGCTCCTCTTATTGCTGTACGGAAGCGGCATGCGCATTGGCGAGGCGCTTCGTTTGGTCCTGCAAGACGTGGATCTGACTGATCAGGTCATCACCGTCCGTGACACGAAGTTCTTCAAAACGCGCCTCGTGCCTATCGGACCAAAGCTCAACCAGGAATTGGTCGAGTACGTCGAGCGCCGTCGCCGGCTCCCTCTGCCGCGCGGGCAAGAATCTCCATTATTCACTACGCGCGGCAGTCGACCGTGGCACTATGTGCGGGTCATCTCCTGGTTTCAGCATGTCCGCCGGGCCGCCGGAATCAGTTGCCCTGTCGGCGAGCCTCGACCTCCACGGCTGCACGATATTCGCCACACAGCCGCGGTGCACCGGGTAATTGCATGGTATCGCTCCGGCCAGGAGGTGCAGCGACTGCTTCCGCAACTCGCCACCTACCTTGGCCACATCGATATCCGTTCAACCCAGCGCTATTTGCAGATGACGCCAGATCTCCTCCAGGCGGCCAGCGAGCGCTTTGCCCTGTACGCGATGGAGGCCGACCATGAAGGATAAGAGCCTGCTTGGTCCGTGGATCCGGCGGTTCTTGCTGGAACATCTGGTCGCCGAGCGCAATCTTTCCCGCAACACCCAAGCCAGCTACCGCGACACGCTGACATTGTTGCTGCCGTTCGCCAGCAAGCAGGGAGGCTGCGCCATCGATCGCATGACCGTGGAAGAGCTGACGCCGGAAGTCGTCCGCAAGTTCCTGGACCACCTGGAGCGCGATCGCCGGTGCAGCGAGGTTACCCGCAACCAACGGCTGGCGACCATCCATTCACTGGCGCGCTTTATCGGGACGCGTTCGCCGATCCACCTGGCCTGGTGTTCCGAGATACGGGCAGTGCCGTTCAAGAAGACGGCCAAGACCGCGATCGGATACCTCGAAAAGGCCGAGATGGACGCGTTGCTAAATCAACCTGACAGACGCACGAGTCTTGGGGTGCGGGACCATGTTCTGCTGCTTTTCCTATACAACAGCGGTGCTCGCGCCGATGAGGCAGCAAAATTGACGGTCGGCAATCTCCAACTGGGTGCGTCTCCGTCAGTGCGACTTCACGGTAAGGGCAACAAGGTTAGAATCTGTCCATTGTGGTCAACGACCGCAACCTCGTTGACTCGTCTTGTGGCCGACCGGAACAAAAGTGAAGCGGTCTTTCTCGGGCGGACGAACCAGCCTTTGACGCGCTTCGGAATACACCGTCTCGTGACGCAATATGCCGCCATGGCGGGCGAAACGGTGCCGACGTTGGCGACGAAGCGCGTAAGCCCACATACGGTTCGGCACACAACGGCGGTGCACCTGCTGCGCGCCGGCGTCGACATCAACACGATCCGTGCTTGGCTGGGCCACGTGTCATTAGACACCACGCACATCTATGCTGAAGTCGACCTGGAAATGAAAGCAGAGGCGTTAGCCAGGGTCGACATCAGCAGTCTGAGGCCGCCGCCTCGGCAACCCTCTCTCCCGTCGTTGATGGCATTCCTGAAGGCCCTGTAGGTCGAAAGGTCACACTCTTATGTTGCGGAGCGAGCCGAGGAAATTGGCGCAATCCTTGGCTCGCTCCAGCAGCGACAACATAAATCTGGCGGCAACATAACGCGAGATATGTTCACGATCACATATTTGCTTCTGCGAGCTTTACCGCGCCTGGGAAGGCCGCCTGTCGGTGACGATGCGCCAGTCGCATGCGGCCGGCGACAAGCTGTTCGTCGACTATGCCGGCGACGGCGTGCCGGTGGTGATCGACCGGTTCACCGGCGAGCGGCGCGCCGCGCAGATCTTCGTCGCGGTGCTCGGCGCATCGAGCTTCACCTACGCGCAGGCGACCTGGACGCAGGGGCTCGCCGACTGGATCAGCGGCCACGTCGGCGCCTTCGAGGCGATCGGCGGCGTGCCGGCGCTCTTGGTGCCGGACAACACCAAAGTCGCGGTGATCAAGGCCTGCCTCTACGATCCTAGGATCAATCGCAGCTACGCCGACATGGCGGCACATTACGGCACCGCCATTCTGCCGGCCAGGCCGCGACGGCCGCGGGACAAGGCCAAAGTCGAGCAGGCGGTCCTGATGGTCGAACGCTGGCTGCTCGGGCGGCTGCGCCACCGCACCTTCCACAGCCTCGCCGACGTCAACGCGGCGATCGCCGAGTTGATGATCCGGCTCAACGAGGAGCGACCGATCCGGCGGCTCGGTGTCACCCGCCGCAAGCTATTGGAGGAGATCGACCGGCCGGCGCTCAAGGCCTTGCCGGAGAGCCCTTACGTGTTCGCCGAGTGGCGGATCTGCCGGGTCAGCATCGACTATCACGTCGAGGTCGAGGCGCATTACTACAGCGTCCCGCATCGCTTCGCCCGCGCCGAGGTCGAGGTCCGCTTCACCGCCCGCACCGTGGAGATATTCCACAAGGGTGAGCGGATCGCCGCGCATCAGCGCATGAGCGGCAACCACAAGCACACGACCGTGCCGGAGCACATGGCGTCCAGTCATCGGCGCCACGCCGGCTGGACCATCGAGCGCATCCGCAAGGACGCCGCCTCGATCGGACCGGCCACCGCGGCGCTGTGCGACCTGATCCTCGATGAACGCACGCACCCCGAGCAGGGCTTTCGCGCCTGTCTCGGCATCATCCGGCTCGCCCGATCCTACGGGCACGAGCGGCTCGATGCCGCCGCCATGCGGGCGATCGACATCGGCGCGCGCACCTACGGCTCGGTCAAATCGATCCTCGCCAACAATCTCGATCGGCGGCCTTCACCCAAGCGTCCCGCGGACGACGCGCCGATCCTCCATCCCAACATCCGCGGGCCGCGCTACTACAACTAGGAGATCATGCCTTGCTCACGCATCCGACCCTCGATCAACTCCATCAACTCGGCCTTCACGGCATGGCCAAGGCCTTCGCCGACATCGAAGCCGGCGGCGAGGCTGCCAGCCTCGGCCACGCCGAATGGCTCGCGCTCCTGCTCGAACGCGAAGCCTCACTGCGACGCGACAAGCGGCTCTCGAAGCGGCTGCAATACGCCAAGCTGCGCCAGCAGGCCTGCGTCGAGGACATCGACTATCGCACCCCGCGTGGCCTCGACCGCAGCCTGCTGACGATGCTGGTCGAATGCCAATGGATCGATGACCACGCCAACCTTTTGATCTGCGGGCCATCCGGCGTCGGCAAGAGCTGGCTCGCCTCCGCGCTCGGCAACAAGGCCTGCCGCGACAACCGTTCCGTGCTCTATCAGCGCGTCCCGCGGCTGTTCACCGATCTCGCTCTGGCGCGCGGAGACGGCCGCCACCCCCGTCTGTTGCGTGCCCTCGGCCGCGTCGATCTTCTCATCCTCGACGACTGGGGCCTCGAGCCGCTCGATGCCACGGCCCGTCACGACCTCCTGGAGATCCTCGAGGACCGCTATGGCCGCCGCTCCACCATCGTCACCAGCCAACTCCCCGTTGATCAATGGCACGCGCTGATCGGCGACCCCACCTACGCCGACGCCGTTCTCGATCGCCTGGTCCATAACGCCCACCGGATCGACCTCAACGGCGAGAGCATGCGGCGAACCCGCAAACCCGGCCGGAAGGCCTGAGCCCGTGGCGCTGTGGACATGCCGCTGCACTTGGACAACGCGAAGGGCGTTGCCCACATGCCCACAGCAGGAGCAGCAGAAAACAACCCCTTCGAGCCGCGATTCAAGATTGACCACGCGGCTCCGCCGATGCCAGAAACCAGACTGCCAGAACGCCTCCCGCCCGGGCGACATCAAATCGGAAAGGTGGGCGAGATCATCTCGGAATACTG